>CAVXBQ010000006.1:0-195000 GCA_963760075.1 uncultured delta proteobacterium
CTTTCAGGGCGGAACCTTTGATGATTGGAGTGTCGTCGCCGGGGAAGTCATAGCTGGAGAGAAGTTCGCGAACTTCAAGCTCAACAAGTTCAAGCAGTTCTTCGTCGTCTACCATGTCAGCTTTGTTGAGGAATACTACCATGTAGGGTACGCCTACCTGACGGGCAAGCAGGATGTGCTCACGGGTCTGCGGCATAGGGCCGTCAGCTGCGGAGACAACCAGGATTGCGCCGTCCATCTGGGCAGCACCGGTGATCATGTTCTTGACGTAGTCGGCATGGCCGGGGCAGTCAACATGAGCATAGTGACGCTTGTCTGTTTCGTATTCAACATGGGCGGTTGCGATGGTGATACCACGCTCACGCTCTTCAGGGGCGTTGTCAATCTGGTCGAATGCCTTGTACTCGGCCTGACCTTTGCCGGCCAGAACCTTGGTGATGGCAGCGGTCAAGGTCGTCTTGCCGTGGTCAACGTGACCGATCGTACCGATGTTTACATGAGTTTTATTACGTAGAAATTTTGCCTTCGCCATGAGAAAGGCCCTCCTGATAGGTGCGTTTTAGTTATGCTGCTTTGATAGTTATGCTGTTAACTGATAAATGGAGCCCACATCCGGACTCGAACCGGAGACCTCTTCCTTACCAAGGAAGTGCTCTACCTCCTGAGCTATGTGGGCACATTTAACTGGAGCGGGAAACGGGACTCGAACCCGCGACCCTCAGCTTGGAAGGCTGACGCTCTAGCCAACTGAGCTATTCCCGCGCTACCAGACGAAGACATTTGGAAACCGTGCAGGCCATATACTTACCAGTTCATAGCGACCATGAGTCTCCTGGAGTCGTATCGTGCCACCGTTTTCCGATGATTATATGGTGGAGGGAGGAGGATTCGAACCTCCGAAGTCGCTGACGACAGATTTACAGTCTGTTCCCTTTGGCCGCTCGGGAATCCCTCCAGGGATGATCGGATACTTGTATAACCTATCTTACTAATATGGAGCCCCGTATCCGAATCGAACGGATCACCTGCTGATTACAAGTCAGCTGCTCTACCAGTATGAGCTAACGGGGCCAATGCCTTTCTCTAACTAGACAGAAAACGGAACTTGTGTATTTAAAGAAAATATACTGCGGAAGTCAAGTACTAATTTGAAAAATAAAAAGATGTACTCGTTTTTGCGAGACACATCTTGTTGTAGGACATGTGGCAGCAGTGTCAGTGTTAGCGCCGCCAATAGGGGCAGAAGGGCCTGTTTTGTTTTTCTCAGCGCCCCTTCTTCAATCTGGCGAACCCGCTCCCGAGATATTGAAAAATGGCTGGCAATCTCCTGCAGGGTCATCGGCTCGTCAGCTGTAATTCGCCGTTCGATGATATAGCGCTCTTTTTCGTTCAGGCGGCTGACAACTTCGGCAACTTTTTGCTGCAGGTTCTGATTTTCCTGAAAATCTACGAGAAGCTCTTCCTGATTTAGCCGGTCATCAGCAAGAGACTCCAGAGCAGTTGCACCATCGCTACCCGGTATTTCAGCATTGAGTGAGCAGTCGCCCTGCATGCGCTGTTCCATCTCGGAAAATTCCTGCTCTGAAACGTGCAGTGACTGTGCGGCGCTCATGAACGTCTTCTTCGCCATCATTCATTCCGACAAGTGCACTTTTGGTCTGTCGCAGTTTGAAAAACAGCTTTCGCTGTGCCTGCGTCGTTCCGATTTTAAGCAGGCTCCACGATGATATAATATGATTCTGGATGTAGGCCTTGATCCACCAGACCGCATACGAAATCAGGCGAACGCCCTTGTATGGATTGAATTTTCTGACCGCCATCATCAGGCCTATATTGCCCTCCTGAATGAGGTCGAGCATCTTCAGTCCGTAGTGTCGAAACTCGTACGCGACCTTCACTACAAACCTCAGATTGGAGGTAATCAGGGTGTGGGCGGCTGTCAGATCTTTGTCTTCAAAAAACGATACCGCGTAGCGATGTTCCTCTTCCTCACTTAGCAGAGGGAACTTGCGAATTTCGTTCATATAAAGCCGAAGACTATCAGCTACAACTGGCAATTGAGCTACCATGACACTTCACCTCTTATTAATACGGACTTTAGCACTCTATGTAAGAGACTGCTAAAATATAGCAAGCGACCTTTAAAAAATCAAGAAGTTGTTTGGACTATGATGATAGCTTTGAAACGATTTCCTGGTGCGAGTTGCAACCATTTTTCTTGTATTCTGGCCACAGTGCACTGTAACCTTAACTCCATGAAAACATCCATGACTATACGGATTCCCCTGCTGGCCCTTTTTATCATTGCCATCAGTCTGCTCCATTACCTGACACCGCTGCATCTTCATTATTTGCACGACATCTTCCAGCGTCTTTACTACCTGCCAATCATCCTGGCCGCCATCTGGTTTGGCCTGCGCGGCGGATTAGTCTGCTCCCTGGCCGTCAGCATCGTGTATGCCCCGCACGTTCTGTTTCAGTGGGGTGGTCACATAGCGTTGGAGCTTGAAAAGTACCTTGAAATCGTTCTCTACAATATTGTGGGTGGCGTGACCGGAATTTTAGCGCAGCGTGAGCGGGAGCGCGGCGTTGAGCTGCAGAAGACCGCCGAAGGGCTTGAACAATCCTATAAAAAACTTCAGGAACAGTCGGAGCAGCTTATCGCTATTGAGAAAAACCTACGTAGCGCAGAGAAACTATCCACGCTGGGTGAGATGGCCGCCGTGCTGGCTCACGAAATTCGCAATCCTCTCGGTTCGATCCGTGGCACGGCTGAGATCATCAGAGACGACTACCAACCGGGCGACCCAAAGTATGAGTTCATAGAAATTCAGATCAGGGAAACCGAACGTCTTAATCGCGTGGTGGAGGATTTTCTGCGCATGGCCCGACCCTTACCGACCGATATGGTGCGTTGCCGTGTTCAGGCAGAGCTGGAGACCATTGTCGTGCTGGTGACGAACGATGCCAGGGAGCGGAAAGTTTCTCTCATTCTGGAACCGCCGCTTGTCGATGTGGTTGTAAAGGGTGACGGTGAAAAACTGCGTCAGGCCTTTCTCAATATTGCCCTCAATTCTCTCCAGGCCATGCCGAGCGGGGGGAGTCTGACCATATCGACCTCGGTTTGTCGGGCAGATGAGGCGTCCGGGATGTGCGAGGTGAGATTTTGTGACAGTGGAGAAGGGATCAATACTGAGTCTCTGGCCAAGATTTTCGAGCCGTTCTACACCACCAAGCCTGACGGAACCGGTTTGGGGCTCGCCATTACCAAGAAAATCATTGAAGGTCATGGCGGTACACTACTGGTCGAAAGCGTGGTTGGGAAGGGGACAACCGTATTGATCAGACTGCCTGTGCTGCAAGTGGGGGGATATCCGTGATGTCGAAAATTCTTGTTATTGACGATGACGCATCACTGCGGCGCGTTGTGGAATACAACCTTCAGGAAGCAGGGTATCAGGTGCTGTCTGCTGCAGGCGGTGATGAGGGGCTGCGCCTGTTCGCAGAAGAAGCTCCGGTACTGGTGATCACTGATATGAAGATGCCCGGTATGGACGGCATGCAGGTACTGAAGGCGGTAAAAGAACGCTCTCGCGAAACCCTGGTAATAATGATTACCGCCTTCGGCGCAGTGGACGTTGCCGTGGAGGCCATGAAGGCTGGAGCGTATGACTACATCACCAAACCCTTCAATCGGGACGAACTACGTCTGACTGTGGCCAAGGCGCTCCAGTTCAGAGGGTTGGCGACCGAAAATAAACGTCTGAAAGATGAATTATCGGATAAGACGGATTACCGCACCATTGTCGGCTCATCAAAAGGTATGGAGCGAGTCTTCGAGATCGTCCGCAAGGTGGCGGATACTGATGCATCGGTGCTGATCACCGGAGAATCTGGTACCGGCAAGGAGCTGGTGGCACGTTCAATTCACCACCATAGCAGCCGACGTGATGCACCCTTCGTTGCCATCAATTGTGCTGCAATTCCGCGTGACCTGTTGGAAAGCGAACTTTTCGGTCATGTCAAAGGTGCTTTTACCGGCGCGATTAAGGACAAGTCCGGCAAGTTTCTGCTGGCGAATGGCGGCACTCTTTTTCTGGACGAAGTGGGAGAACTGCCGCTTGAGATGCAGCCGAAGCTGCTCAGGGCATTACAGGAGAAGGTGGTTGAGCCGGTTGGAGGGACCACGTTGCATAAGACGGATGTTCGGGTAGTGGCCGCTACCAATCTTGATATTGAGAAAGCGCTGGCTGAAGGTACATTCCGCGAAGATCTGTATTATCGCCTGGCAGTTATACCAATCCACCTGCCGTCGCTGCGGGAACGGCGAGATGATATTTCCCTGCTGCTGCGCTATTTCTGCGGGAAGCATGGCGCTGACAAGGTGACCTTTGACAATAGGGCCGTGGCAGCACTCAATTCCTATCAGTGGCCGGGAAACGTCCGTGAACTGGAAAATTTAGTAGAGCGTCTGCTGATCATGAGGGGCGGTGACACAATATCACTTGATGATTTGCCGGAAAAGATACGCACCAATGGCACTGTTAATGGCACAATGCCGAATCCGGGCAACGTAGTCAACCTGCCGGATGAAGGATATTCGCTGGAACAACTGGAGCGGGAGGTCGTGGTGGAAGCTCTTGAACGAAATGGCTGGAACCAGACTGCCGCGGCGAGATTTCTGCGCATTCCCCGGCATACCCTTATCTACCGGATGGAGAAGTACGGAATTTTGCCCCCCTCATATAAAAATACGTAACTGTTATTAATTGTTTTATACTAATAAAACGCAGGGTTTTTACTACATGTGCCTTGACACTGAATCCTTTTTGTGGCATAGGTAGGACATCTTCAGGCAGGACAGATGCAGATAGCGATACTACTAAACCATCCGCGAGGATGGGACGGAAAGCCCACAGGGTCTCACTGAGACAGCCGGGTCGCCGAACTATCATTGTGTAACGATAGTTCGGCGACCCGGCTTTTTTTATTGCCGGTTCCGGCTGTCGGAGGTCGTCTTTGATCTGACCTATCAACAGAAACAGGAGAACTAATCATGAGCTTAAGCGCAAAGATCCATGACTTGGCTGTGTTCGTGGAGTTCCTTGCAGGCGCAGGTCTTGCCATTATTCTTTCATCTGGTGCTCCACAAACCGGACGTTGCGTACACCATCTTCGGCGTCGGCGTTCTGCTCTCTCTGGCCACTTACCTGCTGCGGGAGGACATTGAAAAAAACCGCAGTGACCTTTTGGAACAGTACCACAAGGCCCATGAGCTGACCTTTGCCTTGTCGCAGATCAGCGATCCGGAGTGTCAGGCGCGGGTCCAGGATCTGCTGGCAGGCAGCAAACGCACAATTCAGCTGCTGCAGCAGGGTTACATTCCCCTGGACGAGAGTGAGTTCTACCTCGAAGGTGCCCGCTGTGCAGACGGTGCCTGCCAGCGCATCAAGGCGGTGGACCCGATCACCAGCGGCTGGCTGACACGAGGTGTACTGGTCAATTTTTATCAGGCGAACCTGAGGGCGCTGGAGCGGGGAGTTGCCATCACTCGCATCTTCGTGACCTCTCGGGAAGAAATGGCTGATCCTGAGATACAAAAAGTGCTGTTGAGCCAGCACAATGACGGCATTGAGGTCCGCATCGCCTTCCGCGATGAACTGCCGTCAGCGAGTGTGATAAGCGGCAGGGATACCGACAGTTCCTTCGATTTTGCTATTTACGACGATCATTCGGCCACCGAGGTGTTTCCCAAGTCAGGGACCTATTTCGGTCGAAAGGGCTGCCAGATGGCGGCTATCGAACATTGCCTGCGCCTGTACGACCTGGTCGAGCACGGTTCCCACGCCGTTGTCCTGGATGAGGGACAGGTTATCCTGGCCTCAGACCAGATCAAGCTGGCGGCATAGGATAGTCCCGTTTGTGGCACCGGCCTGTTGCGCAGTTGCCAGTCAGATCGTACGACAACAGTCAGCGCTTGATCTTCTGCTCCAGTTCAAGGTCAAGACTTTTTAAGCGTTCTATCGTCTGACGCATCTCTCGGTTGTCACGGCTGAGTGAAAGATTGAGCTCTTTCAGGGTATTGACTTCGTGGCGCCGGTCATGGAGTGTCTTGACGCTTGCAAGATAGACGGCCAGCGGTGCCGCTTGTCGGGTCCAGATACTGAGGGGGAATTCGTTTTTCAGTCGTTCCAGCAAGTCCAGTGCCCGCACTGTCCCCTTACTCCCTTCATCCCGAAGATACAGTACCGACAGGCGGAAAAGGGCTTCATCAGTCACTCCTTTGCGTGAAGGGCCTCTAACAACCCGCTCTAACAGGTCACGAGCCGCATGTTCGTTCCCCGCTCGTAAAAACTCCAGAGCCCCGGCAAATCGGCGTTCCTGATTTGGAATTGAACGGGTGACGGAGTCCTCTGTAGGGGCAAAAACGTTCCAGCTCAGCTGACTGCAGCCACACAGCAGCGGCAAGAGCACCAGTATCACTATGGAAATAATCTGCTTATGTGTCACTGACTCCCGCCTCTCTCACGATAATGTAGTTACTGCCCGATGACTCCTTAACACGATCTTTAACAGAAGCCGCGGCAGTGGCGATCTCCGCGGCAGTGGCATAATTGCCGGGTTGACAGGTAAGCGCGGCGATCGATATTGATAATAGCGGAAAAACGCGCGGGACTCCATAGCGGTCAATACCTTTTATGGCACCGACTGCCCGGTCCTCCTCCGAGTAATAAGAAGGGATCATCGCATCAAAAGCGGCAATGATATCCTGACAGGCAGCTTTTGCAAGCTTGGCATCGATGATGACCACAAAATCATCACCGCCGATATGTCCGACAAAGGCGTCCGGATCGTTCAGGCGTTTGACAACGTCATGAATGACTTCACCTGTTTTTTTTAGAATTTCACTGGCCTTGATATATCCATAGTGATCATTATATGACTTGAAATTGTCCAGATCCAGGTAACACATGGCAAAAGACAGCTTTTCGCGCAGGCGTCGGTTGATGGAGCGCTCGATAGCTATATTTCCCGGGAGTCGTGTCAGGGGGCTGGCGTCAAGACTGATCTGTTCGAGTTCCTTGAGCCGCACAGCCATTCGCATGAAATCCTGGGACAACGCCCCGATCTCATCTCCGGCGGGAATATGCGGGTCATGATCGAAATCACCGGCCGCGATGCGGTGAGTGGCTTTTTGGAGCTTGCCGATTGAGGATGAAAAAGAATACACCAAGAGGACAGCCACAATTAGCGCGAAGGTAACACCGCTCAAAGCCAGCCCAAATGCCCACGTGGCAGTACGCTCTTCGCGCTCACTGGCAGCGATGAGTTTGCTGTCGAGGCTCTTCTTCTGTTCGACCCGCGCCACCTCGATAGCCTCTTCCACCCGCTCGGCAGCACGTTTCAGAGCGACATCACTCAACCCGTCACTGCTGAACATATGTTCGGCCAGTGTGGAATAGGTGGCAAAGGCCTTTGTAAGTGAGCCCAGGTCTGCTCCACCCGATTGCTGCTGAAGTTTGGTTAAAGTCAGTCGGAAGGCTTCGGTCTGCCGGCGGTGTATTTCTCTGAATTCCGGCTGTTTTAAAATCTGAAACCTCCCTGCAGCACGCTGCAGGGACAGCATGATATCCCGTAACGTAATTGTGGCGGTAGCTGCGGTAAGATCATTGCGGGCAATGTCGTCGACCATGCGATGCATGGTACTTAATCCAATGATGGCATAGACAACGGCAGTTATCAGGAAGACGCCAATGAGGGCAAAGCTGACAATCAGTTTTTGAACGAGAGAGAGTCGTATTATTCCGGAACGTAACATGTGAACAGTTACCTGCAGGTTTGATTTTTGGCCGCTAAATTACCGCACGGCACCTAAAGTTGGCACGACGACATCGTAGTACAGAGAAGCATTTATTGCAACGTATTGAGGTGTCTGTATACCTCTGATAAAACAAAATAACAGTGCGTTGCAGTCACTCCAGCTATGCAAAAACCCCATAACTCGATACTTCAAGGATTCATTTGATTATGCCGTACGGAGTGGGATGGTGCGGTCCGCACAACGACCCGGTTGCAGGGTACTGCGCTTTTTGATGCGGCAAGGAAAATCATCATGCAGGATCTATGCGCATCGCAGATGGTATCTGACCTGGGATGATTAGTTGAAGAAATATCGGAGGCCGACAGTCGTGGAAAAACTCGACGGATCGAAATTGCCTCTCTGGTCGCCAGCCCTGTCGGTTATGCTGGTATTGGGGGCTACGACCCCCCTCGCCTCTGCGGTCAGGGCCAGATCTTTTTGGAAGAAGTAATCGACTCCACCGCTTATGTGAGCCCCTGCCGTCGTGTCTACGTTGCGTCGTGACCCATCATTCGGGTCATAGTTGTTGACAAGGATGTCCAGTCCGACCCCAAGGTATGGTACCAACTGGCGGCGGGAAAGCGCAAAACGGTACTGCCCGCCGAGCGAAATGTCCGTAATTCCGAAATCTCCAGTCTCGGAGCCGAAAGAGGATCTGCTCACCTCGAGCTCTGCGGCGATGTGGTCATCCAAGCCGTAGATAAGACCGGCGCCGGCGATAAAGCCGACATCGGTCTTGTTATGGAAAAAATCCGACTCGTTGTCGGCCGGGTTCAAGAAACCGATTTTGCCGGTAACTCCGAGTCTTCCCTTGATACTTTCTGCCAGGGCCGTACCTCCGGTCATACAAACGGCTGTTGCCAGGCATGCAAACACGATAAGTTTTCTCATTGCACATTCTCCGCATGCAGTTGATATTATGAAATAATTTATTTTAAAGCGCATCTTGATACCGAAGCTGGTAAACCCCGCCCGAAAGGGCGGGGTTTACCAGTGGTCTGAGTCCCCGATTATCGGGGTTTTTTTGTATTACGACATGCTGTAATTAATAGGATACTGCCGCAATAGCGGCAATCTGGGCTGCTGTCAAAGGGGTTGATCCCGTTGAACTGTATTTGCTTTTCATCGTGCTGACACTTGAAATTGCCGATGTGATCTGTGCGGCAGTCCTTGGGCCGAGTGTGCCGTGGCAACCTAGGCAGGTGTTAGTGTAGAACGATAATGCGTCAAAGGCCGGAGCGGCAGTGGTGGTGGTTGCAGTGGCCTGGGCTGAGGCAGTGCTTTCGCCGGCGCTGTTCACCGCGGTGACGATATAGTAGTAGGCGGTGCTATCAAGAAGGCCGGTCTGAACGTAGGGGTTGGTGGCTCCGGCGATCTTGGTGCCGGTGGAGGTGGTGACTCCGGCGGTGGTCGAATAGTAGACGTTGTACGAGGTTGCGCCTGAAACCGCCGACCAGGAGAGGGTAACCTGCTTGGTACTGCCGCTGGCGGTCACGCCGGTAGGAGCTGCCGGGATGACGACCGTCGGGGCGTTTGTGGAGGCCGAGGCTTGAACCGAGGCAACGCTTTCACCAACACTATTCACGGCCGTGACGATGTAATAGTAGGTGGTGCCGGCGGAAAGCCCGGTATTGACATAGGGACTTGTTACAGCGGCAATTTTGGAGCCTGTTGAGGTCGTGACCCCGGATGTGGTCGAACGGTACAGGTTATAGGATGTTGCACCTGAAACAGGTGACCAGGAGATGGTCGCCTGATTGGTGCCGCCGGTGGCGCTTACGCCGGTCGGGGCCGCAGGAGCGGTCGGGGTCGGGACGGTGGTCAGGGTGGTCGTTGCTACCTGGACTGAGGCGGCGCTTTCGCCGACGCTGTTGACTGCGGTAACGATGTAGTAGTAGGTGGTGCTGTCGGAAAGGCCGGTCTGAACAGCGGGACTCGTGGCCCCGGCGATCTTTGTTCCGGTCGCCGTGGTTACGCCTGCGGTTTTTGACCAGTACAGGTTATAGGATGTTGCGCCGGAAACTACCGGCCAGGAGATGGTTGCCTGTTTGGTCCCTCCGACGGCGCTCACACCGGTCGGTGCGGCAGGTACTGTCGGAACCGGAGGAGCCGAGGCGGTGGCCGCCGAAACCTGGGTCGAGGCAACGCTTTCGCCTGCGCCGTTCAATGCCGTTACGATGTAGTAGTAGGTGGTCGCTGCAGTAAGTCCGGTCTGAACGTAACTACTGGTTGTCGCCGGGATCTTTGTCCCGTTTGCAGTGGTAACGCCGGATGCGGTTGCACAATAGATATTGTACGAGGTTGCATTGCTGACAGCGGTCCAGGTGAGTGACACCTGGCCGGTTCCGCCGGTTGCGGTCAGCCCAGTCGGTGCAACAGGGACGGCAGGAGGCGGAGGCAGGGTTCCGCCGGTGAAGACACCGCTGGCGATGTCAGTGAGACTGCCGGTAAAGATTGTCGCCCCGGTTTTTGTATAGATGATCGTGAGGCTCCCGTTGTTCACGGTGATCTTCACGTTGTCGAACATGTCGTCCAGACCGAGGTGGTTGGAAATGTACTGCGCCGTAATCGGGTTGGTGTTTTGTGCATTGTACTGCAGGAGGAGCGGCTGAAGCGTGGTCAGAATGGTGTTGATGGTAGACTGGAGATTGGAACTGATCTTGTGTAGTTTGTTATAGTCAGCATGATTGTAGGATTCTGATGCGTCGCTATCTCCCGCAGCACTGGCCACGATTGCGTCGGAAAGGGGGTTGATGTTGGCGGTGCCGGTTCCGTCGGCAAAGGAGTGCAGCGTGTAGTTGCTTCCAGCGGCATTCCCTGTGGCCTCCAGGATGAAGGGGGCCTGCATGCCGGTTACATCAATAGCGAATGAGCCATCACTGCCGATAACGGTTTTTCTTACCAGTGGGGTGCTTGAGGAATCCTTGAGACTTACCTGACCGGCCAGGGGTGCCCCGACCGAGGCATTGCCGCTTACGACCTGGGACGATAGCCCGCCTCCTCCGCCACCGCAACCGGCAAGCATAAGGCCAAGCGTCATCAAGGAAAAAACTGTTATGGCTGTAATCGATCTTCTCACGAGTTTTTTCATTACATCTCCTTTGAAGGTCATTTTGTCGGAGTTGCGGCAATCGTTCTTCGTGGTTATTTCTTTCATTGTGTTCTCCTCTGTCCACCGCCTGCGCAAAAACTGGCCGGCAGCCGGTCGATGTCGTTGCGATCAAATTCCATGGCCCATCATGGGATAATTCGCGGTCTGTTCACGTTGAGTAGATTTCAGTGTTTACCGGGAATGGGCGTAAAAAAAGCCGGATTGCCGAAATCACGTGATATTTCGGCAACCCGGCTGTCTCGTGGAGACCCTATAGGCTTTCCGCCCCATCCTCGCGGATGGTTTAGTATTATCGTGTACCACTACCTGATTTATACCGCATTTCGGCATGTAAGGCCGGCCGGTATAAATGTTCGCCTTAGCAGGCGCTACAACTGGTTTGTGATGGGTCACCTCCTGTATCGTATTTTGAACACAAAAAAGCCGGGGCCTCGTATCGTTTCTGCGATATTTCGGCGACCCGGCTGTCTCGTTGAGACCCTTAGGTTTTCCGTCCTATCCTCGCGGATAGTTTAGTATTGTCGTGTATCTGTCAAAGCCATATTTGGTTATTGTTTGGGCGGACAGTACACGTGACAAAAACATAAATCAAGAAAAAAACTCCCGCCAAAAAGGCCGCAGTCTTATTTACGCGTGTGCATTCAGCTACTTATCCAGGATATGACATGTGTTTCACTGTCGTCTGGCGGTTGAAGAGCATCCTGCCATGATTATCTGTCCCCACCCGTGAAGAATATCCTTCCAGGCTTGTAGAATAGTCCACAATACACCGGTTGCCTTTTTAGCAACTTAAACAATATCAATATGTTGCGAATTGGCACGGTATCTGCTAGTTTCGGCTGATCGATAATTTACCACCACCACAGGAGATACATGCCAATGAAAAAACAGATCGTAGTGACCGCAGCCATTCTTGCTCTTTCGTTCCCACTTGTCGTCCGTGCCATGGATCACAACGGCCATGCGATGGAACATAAAACAGCTATCGCCCATGAAGAGGTCGTTGACGGTGTCAAGGCTACCTTCAGAGTACAGACCATGGCAGATGCCATGAAAGGGATGGGTATGGAGATGCCCGCAGGGGTGAAGGAGACCCACCATGTCTCAGTATCATTCAAGGATGCCAAAAGTGGCAAGGCGCTGACCGAGGGAATGGTGACGATTAAAGTACAGAACCCGGATAAGAGCACTCAGACCAAGGAGTTGATGGGGATGCAAGGGCATTTCGGCGCTGATTTAGAACTTTCCAAAAGCGGTAAATATGGCGTCATGTGCAAGTTCCAGCTGAAGGACGGCAAGAGCCGTCAGGCCAAATTCTGGTATACGGTAAAGTGATTATGAATTGCAGAGTGATAAATATAGTTTTGGGATTGGTTGTTGTGGCACTCCTGGCGCTTCTGGCTTTCAGGGTCAGTTTTGAGCAACCCTCCGGATCGGGGGGTTGCTGCGTTAAAGGTGCCGGATGCGGCTCAAACAGCAACGGGTTACTTCAAAGGAGTTTGAAATGATGACAAACGGCAAAGCAATAATGGCAGCAAGTATGGTGCTTGTGGCGTTGCTGGTTGGCGCAGTCTGTGTCTATGCCTTCTCGTTTGGCAAGTACGAGAAGGTGAAGGCAAGCAACGGCACAATCACACTACCGGTCGCAAAATTGGCTGATGGTAAGGCCCGTTTCTATAAATATGAGTATGGCGGCAAGCAGATCGCCTTCTTTGCCGTCAAAGCTCCCGACGGCAGCATACGTACTGCTTTTGACGCCTGCGATGTCTGTTATCGTTCCCAAAAGGGGTATGAGCAACAGGGTGACAAGATGAATTGCAACAACTGCAACCAGAAGTTCGCCATCAACCGTCTCGGTCCCAGCGCCTCCGGAGGCTGCAACCCCGGTTATCTGCCGCATCAGCAGAACGGCGGCACCATTTCTATCAAGGCAGGTGACCTGAAGGATGGAGCGAAATACTTCTGATGAGACTGCACACCATCTCCATCAATAACCTGAAACGGCGCAAGGGCAAAATGGCTTTTCTGACGGTCGGCCTGATGGTTGGCATTGCCACCATCGTCACCCTGGTGACTCTGACTCGCTCCATGTCCAGCGACATCGAGCGGAAGATGGATGAGTTCGGTGCAAATATTCTGGTCACCCCCCAGAGTAACGGCCTGGCCATGAACTACGGCGGCATCAGTCTGGGTGGAGTGACCTTCGATCAGCGCGAAATCCGTGAAGAGGATCTGGCGAAGATCAAGGCCATCAGCAACAATAAGAACATCTCGGCCATCGCGCCAAAGGTGCTGGGGGGCGTCAAGGTAGGAACTCACGATGTACTGCTGGTAGGGGTCAACTTTGACAGCGAGCTGAAGATGAAGCAGTGGTGGAAGGTCTTCGGTGATACACCCAAAGGTGACAATGAACTGTTGCTGGGGAGTGATGCATCCAAGGTGCTCAATGCCGGTTCCGGCGATACCATCAAAATAAAGGGTGAATCGTTCAAGGTCGCAGGTGTGCTTGGACCAGACAGGCTCACAGGATGACGCACTTGTCTTTGCCAGCTTGCCCAAAGCGCAACAACTGCTGAACAAGAAAGGTAAGATAACCCTGGCCGAAGTTGCGGCGCTCTGTTCCGGCTGTCCGATTGGCGACATGGTCACCCAGATCGCCGAGAAACTGCCAGACGCCAAAGTATCAGCCATCCAGCAGGTGGTTGAAGGACGACTGAAAGCTTTGGATCAGTTCAAGCGCTTCTCCTATGCCATGGCGGGGGTGGTTGTCTTCATCGGCTCTCTGATTGTTTTTGTCACCATGATGGGGAGCGTCAACGAGCGGACGGTTGAGATCGGCGTCTTCCGGGCTATCGGTTTCAGGAAGAGCCATATTATGCGGATTATCCTGCTGGAGGCGGCTCTGGTCAGTTTGTTGGCCGGATTTCTGGGCTACGCCGTCGGTATGGGGGGCGCCAAGCTGGCACTGCCGTTCATGGCAGAGAGTAAGGCTGCCCACCTTGTCTGGGATACCACCGTGGCTTTTGGTTCGATCGGGCTCGCTTTGACGCTCGGTCTTCTGGCGAGTCTCTATCCAGCATTACATGCATCAAAAATGGACCCGACAGAAGCCCTGCGAGCACTATAAATATGAGGATGCAATGGCACTCATCAACATTGATAAACGTAAAGAAACAGTACACAAGCGGCGATGACGAGGTTGAGGCGCTGTGTGGAGTCGATATCAGCATCGCGGCGGGTGAATTCATCACGATCATGGGGCAGTCCGGTTCCGGGAAGAGCACGCTGTTGTCGGTGCTGGGAGGGATGAACCATCCTACTTCGGGTGAGGTCGAGATTGCCGGTGTAAATCTGTATCAACTGCCAGGGGAGAAGCTGGCCGATTTTCGCGCTCAGAACCTGGGGTTTGTCTTTCAGTCATTTCATCTGATCCCCTATCTGACTGCCATCGAGAACGTCATGCTGCCGTTGGCGATTGTTAAAATGAGTACGGAGGCAAAAAAGTCAGCCGCTCGCAACTCTCTTGAACGGGTCGGGCTCGGCAATAAGCTCGACCGTCTTCCTAATCAGCTCTCCGGCGGCGAGCAGGAACGGGTCGCCATTGCTCGTGCCATTGTCAATAATCCGCATATTCTACTTGCCGACGAGCCGACCGGAAATCTTGACTCGATTACCAGCGATGAGGTCATGTCCCTGTTCCGGGAACTGAATGCTTCCGGTCAGACGGTGGTCATGGTGACGCATAACCCGGAGAACGGGGCCTACTCGAATCGTACAATAACCTTGAAAGACGGCCTGGTTGTACATAGTTAGAAAATGGTGCATGAGAATAGAAACATTCTGCTGCACGGAGCAAAATATGGCTGTACATCGCCGAATGAACAGACGTTTGGGGCAAGACTGAATGTGCCTTGACTGCTCTCTCGCATGGTAACAGAATGAGAAAGATATTACTTCTTGGCGGGATTCTTTTGTCCGCTGCCCTTATCTGGTTCACCGTAAGCAATTACCTGACCGCCCGTCCTATTGCCGAGGAAAATCTGCGCGGTATCGCCTTGTCACTCACTTCCGCTATTGAAAATATCGCCCTCCATGACCCCTCTTTACGGAGCCTCGACACATTCCAGTCGCATGATATTGCGTTCTTCACACTTGTAGATCGGAAGGGTCTGTACCGTTTTCACTCCAACCCGGATCTGATCGGTACTCCTGCCCAGGGAACCATGCCATCACGTGCGCTCATGGATGGGGCAACGTCAGATACACGGATAACCCTACGCACGGGAGAGAACGCCTTTGAGTTCAATGCACCCCTGCACCTTCCCAGGGAAACGCTCGCTCTCAGACTGACGCTCCACACGTATCGAGCCGATTCCGTTGTCCGGCGAGCACAGCTGAATATGATGGTTTTCTTTGCCCTTCTCGCTGCTGGATGGATCCTGGCGCTGGCGCTCTACCGCTTTACCCGACGGGAGGAACAGCACATGCTGGAAATGGCGCGACGGGAGAGTCTGGCGCAACTGGGTGAAATGGGTGCCATGCTTGCACACGAAATCAGAAACCCTCTGGCTGGTATCAAAGGGTATGCTCAGGTAATAGAAAAGAAACCCCAGGATGAGCGCAATGGTGGGTTTGCCCAGCGCATCGTTTCGGAAACACTCCGGCTGGAAACGCTTGTTAGCGAACTTCTTTCCTACGCCAAAAGCGACCGTGATTCGTTTGTGGCGCTAAATTTGGCAGCGGTTGTTTCTCAAACTGCAGCGCTTCTCCGACAGGAAGCTGAGCAGCTTCAGATCAAGATCGACTGTGACTGTCAGGAAAATATTTTGATATATGGTAACCAGGACAGGTTGGCCCAAGTCATGCTCAATGTAGCGAAGAATGCCATTCAGGCTATTCCTGACGGCGGTATTATCCACATGACGGCAGGTGTTGAAGGCAGGGATGCAATAGTTACAGTTGGCGACAACGGGAGCGGGATCAGCCAGGAAGTACTGTCCAGAATATTTGAGCCATTTTTTACCACCAAGGCCAGAGGGACCGGATTAGGGCTGGCCCTGTGCAGGAAAATAGTTGAAGAGCATAAGGGGAAGATCACCGTGCAAAGCGTTGTTGGTGAAGGAACAACTGTATCCATACGCTTCCCCATTCGCCTGAATCACCAGAGCAGGAGTGGACTATGAAGGGGCGTATTTTACTGGTTGAAGATGACGAGACGTTCAGAAGTTTTGTTCAAACGATCCTGGAAGACGAGGAATATGAGGTCCGGATTGCCCGTGATGGCCGTGAAGGGGGGCAATTGCTTGCCAGGGAAAATTTCGATCTGGTTATTACGGATCTGAAAATGCCCGGTAAGAGCGGGCTTGACCTTTTCCGGGAGACCAGGCTGGACCCCGGTGCCGCTCCATTCATCTTTCTTACCGCTTTTGGAACTGTAGACGAAGCGGTTTCCGCCATGAAGGAGGGTGCCGTTGATTTTCTCACCAAACCGCTCTCACAGCCGGAAGAGTTGCTTGCCGTGGTCAGTCGGGTAATAGACCATCAGGAACTTGCAAGAACGGTGCGTGCCATGAAAGAGGTCGAATCATCAGGCTTGCCACCCGAAGAGCTGATCTTTTCCGGTCAGGCCATGCAGAGTGTGCGCAAGCTGGTTCTTGATGTTGCCAAGACAACGGCAAATGTGTTGCTTTTAGGTGAAAGCGGTACCGGAAAGGAACTTATTGCCAGAACCATTCATCTGCTGAGTCCAAGAGGGAAAGCGAGTTTCATTCCCATCAATTGCGCTGCCATACCCGAAAATCTTCTCGAAAGCGAACTGTTCGGCCATGAAAAAGGTGCCTTCACCGGTGCGATCCAGGCGCGGCAAGGGAAATTCGAACTGGCAAAAGGAGGAACGATCTTTCTGGACGAAATCGGCGAAATGCCTCTGCCGTTACAGTCAAAGCTGCTGCGTGTCTTACAGGAGCGAGTATTTGAACGGGTCGGTGGCAGCAAAGAGATCCGAGCCGACGTTCGGGTCATAGCTGCAACAAACAGGAATCTCCAGTACGAAGTTGCTCAGCGCAGTTTTCGCGAGGATCTCTATTATCGACTGAATGTTTTCCCCATACAGCTCCCGCCACTCAAGGATCGGGTTGAAGCCATTCCATTATTGGCACGTTACTTTCTCAATCGTTTCAGCGTGCAGTTTGGCAAAAAACTCAAAGGATTTGAGAAAGAGGCGTTGACCGTCATGGAGCATTATGCCTGGCCGGGGAATGTCCGGGAATTACAGAATGTCGTGGAACGAGCGGTGATTCTGGCCCAAGGGACCATCCGATGCGTTAATCTACCGGACGTCGTCCTGCAAAAACCGGAACCTGTCCTGCAAGACAGCAGAGATGCCCTGAAATCCGTAGAGAGGGACATGATTGTCATGGCCCTTGGCAGACACAGGGGGAACCGGCGGCTGGCAGCCGAAGAGTTGGGCTTGTCACGTCGAACGTTGCAGTACAAATTGAAAGAGTACGGCCTTCTGGATGAGAGAGACTGAGGTGCAGTTTTTTTCTCATGACGTGCAATTGTTTGCACCGAAAAGAGATGCGTTATAAGCGGCTGTGAAATATTGTATAAATATATCAGCGTGTTATGAAGCTAGTGGTGTTTGGCACGCAATGTGGAATATTTCCTTGCAGGAGCAACCAACCCAAGGAGGTATCACCAGATGAATACATTCACCACACGCAGTTGTAATTGCAGCACTAGCACTCACCACCCAGGCATTTGCCATGGGAGGTGGCACAACAGGCGGGCAGTCAATGCACTCTGCCACGTCCATGGCAACGATGACAGCCGGTTCCAGGATGCCAACCGGTTCCAATGACTGTTCAACTGCGGTTCAACAATGTCAACCGGTTCCCACACCATGGCTGCTACTACTCCTATGAGTGGTTCCGACACCATGAACACCACAATGGCAACCAAACAGTACATGACTCCCGTCACAGCACAGTAACGTCTCAAGAGGTAGTTTGACATGACACCAGGCCGTTTTTCATTACTCTGCATGACAGCAATCCTCTTGAACTGTCTATTGATCGGTACAGCGTTTGCCGGTCTCTTCGGTAGCGACGACAGGGGGAAAAGCGGCCTGGATTTTACCGGTGGCTATGATGTTAACACCGTTAGTACGATGTCGGGACGGGTGGTTTCATTGCCGTATGTGGGAGAGAAGGAAAATATTATCGTAGAAATCAAGGGTGGTAATGGAACCATCAACATCAGTGTAGGTCCGGGATCGTATTGGAAAACGAAAGGGATCGCCGTTAACCTGAACGATGAACTTACTGTTAAGGGATCAAAGGCCCAGGGCAAAGACGGTAAATCATACGTTTTGGCACAGAAGTTGGTCAACCGGGCCACCGGCGCCCAGGTGGAATTGCGTAATGAAAAGGGTGATCCGGTCTGGTCCGGACGAGACATGAACAGCATTCGATCAGAGAGTCCTGCAGGCGGCATGAAAAATCAGGGGGGCGGAATGATGCGGAGTGGCGGTGGAATGATGCGGCGCTGATGAATAAGATCGGCGCTGCAGTACTAAAGGAGATATGAACTTGAATAATGCAATAAGTATAACAGCAGGCTGTCTAATGATTCTGGCAATAACGCTGCTTGTGCCTTCTCACGTCAAAGCATCGGAATATTCTTATTCAGTTAGCCAGGGGTTAGAGTTCAGTACCGGAAAATATGGCACCGACACCCGGACCGACACCATCTTTGCGCCTCTTACAATTATGGCCAGCCCAACTGACCGCCTTGGTCTGTCGCTTGAAATCCCCTACATCTATCAGAGTAACGGTAATGTGGTCTCAAGTGTTGCTACTGGTGGTATGCAGGCGACCAGGACCGTGATGCAGTCGACTACTGGGATGGGTGGCATGTCCGGTTCCGGGAGCGGCATATCTTCATCTTCATCCAGTACGAATCAATCGGAGAGCGGGCTTGGCGACATAACCCTCAGGGTCGGTTATGTCCTGGTGCCCGAGCATGATTCTATGCCGCAGATCCGGCCTATGGCATTTGTCAAATTCCCGACTGCCGATAAAAATGCGTCTCTGGGGACCGGTGAGTTCGATGAAGGGTTTGCCGTGGAAGTTTCAAAGTGGCTCGGGAAATGGAATCCGTTCGCCGAAGCGGGCTACACCGTGCAGGGAAAGAGTTCGCTACTCGCCCTCAAAAATTATATGACCTACAACTCAGGCGTAGGGTACCAGATTGCCGAGAATTTCCGTCCCATACTACTCATCAAAGGCGCCACATCGCCTGCCGATGGGGCAAGCGGACTGCTGGAAGTCCGGCTGAAACTGAAATATCAGGCAACGAACCACACCGGTATCGAAGGATACCTGGCCAAGGGGATTACCACCAGTAGCCCCGAGTACGGCACCGGATTATCGGTATTTTACGATTTTTAACAGCTTGACAAAAAAAGGAGAAATCACATGAAAACTAGAATGTTAGCAGTACTCACGATCATATCGGCCGGCATTATCGCCGGCTGCGGCAGCAGCGGCACAAGCACTCCCACCGCTGCGATCTCAGGGAGGGTCGCCGACGGTTACCTGGTCGGCGCCACCGTATTCATGGACAAAAACGGCAATTACCAGTTGGACGCGGGTGAGCCCTCCGCCACCACAAAAGACGACGGTAGCTACACCCTGATGAACGTCGACCCCGCCGATGTCGGCAAGTACCCGATCGTGGCCATGGCAACCAAAGGTGTGACCCTTGACAAGGATACCAGTCTGTTTGTCAATAACAGTTATGTCCTCAGTATGCCCGCCACAGCAATATCCGGAACGGTCAACAGCAACTTCATCAGCCCCATGTCAACCCTCGTCAGGGAGAAGATGGCCGCCAACTCGAGTATGACCTTGACTGACGCAATGACTCAGCTTCGTAACCAAATGAACCTGCCGGCCGGGATTGACATGATGGCGGACTATGTAGCCGGTTCCCAGTCGGGAACGAATGCGGCCCAGTACCAGACCATGCATACCACCGCCCAGCAGATGGCAGGACTGATGGCCGGACAGGCACCGTTTGTCATGAGCGGCAGCGGAGTCAATCAGAATCAATACCGCAGTATGATGGCAACGATTAATAGCAATATGTCTGCAATTACGGCAAACGTCATCAATGGTCAGGGCATGAGCAGTACGTTCATGACCGGTATGATGAGCCAGATGCAGTCTCAACTGGGTGCAATGCCAATAACGGGAGGCTTCACGAACTATTCGGGGATGTTTCGCAACATGACGAGTAGCCGGTATTTCTGGAACACTACTGCCGGGACCACCACTCCTACTTCCCCTATGAGTGGCGGCATGATGAAGTAGGGGCCAGATACGATAACATTGGAAGTACATTGAAGTACGCCAACAACATTTTGTAATCTTCACCAATCCATAATCGCAACTTACCGAGGCGAGCCAAACGGCTCGCCTCAATATATTCCATCAAGCTACCCTGGGCATTGAGTAGGGCCGTTGACTCACTGTTGGAGGCTCCGCATGCAGAATATGGTGCTCTCGATGTAGAATATTCTTCAATGCTGCAATATAGGCAGCTGAACAACTCCTCGTAACATACTAAATTTAAGCATTTATTGTACTTGGCACGAAATCTGATATACTCTCCCGCTCAGGAACTATCCAAAGCCGAGGCGGCCATGAAATCATACCTTGTCATACTTGTTTTTTTCAGTCTTTTCGTCGGCATTGTTCATGCCGGCGAACCCAATGCAGTCGAATACCTCCCCTCCCTGATCAAAACCGCACATGCCAACAATCCCGAACTGAAATCTTCCCAGGCCCGCTGGCGGATGTTTGCCAGTAAGGCCAAGCAGGCCTCGGCCCTGGAAGACCCGATGTTCATGTTCAAGCTGCAGAATATGCTGGCTCGTGAGCCGTTTCGTTTTCAACAAGGATCCCCAGTCCGCCAAGGTGATCGGCATCTCCCAGCAGCTCCCGTTCTGGGGCAAACGGGCTATCAGGGAGGAGGTTGCCCAGTATGAGGCCGAGTCCTACAAATGGGCCATCGAAGAGCGCAAGCTGGAACTGACCCGCATGGTCAAGGAGACCTACTACCAGATCTGGGCCGTGGACAAGTCCCTGGAAATCATTGACAAGAACCTGAGGATTCTGGCCGACTTCGTGACCATTGCCGAGTCCAAGTACTCGGTTGGCCAGGGGGTGCAGCAGGATATCTACAAGGCCGGCCTGGAAAAATCCAAGATGCTCGACATGCAGATCACCCTGCGGCAGCAGCGCAAAAGCCTGGAAGCCAACCTCAATTACCTCCTCTATCGCCCCGGAAATACCCCGGTCGGCACCATCGCCGATTTCACCCTGCCGCAACTGTCGCTCTCTGCCGAACAACTGAACGAGACCGCCTTGAAAAGCGCCCCCAGATAAAAAGCCTGGTCAGCCTGGCCAACAAAGGGCAAGCGTCCCACCGTCTGGCCCAGAAGGAATTCTATCCCGATTTCAACCTCTCCTTTGAGTATATGTTCCGCGAGGCATCGATGAACGATCCCGGCTACAACATGTTCACCCTCGGCGTCACCTTCAACCTGCCCTTCCAGCAGGAACGACGCCAGGCAATGCTGGCCGAATCAACGTCCGAGACGAGCATGGCAACGGAAGAGTTGAACGGCTTGAAGAACACCATCTCCTATACCATCAACGACACCCTTGCCCAGCTGGAACGCCGCCGGAAGCTGGTGGAACTCTACAAGGGTGGGATCATCCCCCAGGCGGAGCAGTCTCTGGAGTCGGCGGTCATCAGCTATCGGGTCAACAAGGTGGATTTTCTGACACTGCTGGACGGCAGGGTGACCCTGTTCAACTACGAGCGGGAACTGTACGAGTCGCAGGCCGAGTACATGATGAAGCTGGCGCAGCTGGAAGCGGCGGTCGGGAGTGATCTCGACCGCAGAGCCGGCGGTACCGGACGCCGTCGACTCACAGCATCAGTAAAAATCACGATACCGAGGCACACCATGGCCCTGAACAAGAAAATTGCAATTCCCCTCACCATTATTACCCTGACACTCGTTGCTGTCAGCTGGCTGCTACAGGTCTGGTAAACTTTCCAAGTAGCCGGTGGTTCCACAAGGATGACGGGCACAACCATCTCGAACAGACCACGAAGCAGCTCTACACCTGCTCCATGCACCCATTCATCATCAAGGACAAGCCGGGCACCTGCCCGATCTGCGGCATGGAGCTGATCAAGAAGATTGACGACGCCCAGACTGCTGCCGCCCAGACTCCGGAACAGAAACAGCAGGCCGACATGCTCGGCCATGTCTCGCTTTCGCCGACCCAGCGGGTCATGGCCAATGTCGCCACGGTCGCGGCGAAAAACGGCACCCTGAACAAGGAGATCAACGCCGTCGGCATCGTCCAGTACGACCAGTCGCGCCAGGCCAAGGTCACCGCCTGGATCGCCGGTCGTATCGACCAGCTGAATGTCAATACCGTCGGGGCCTTCGTCAGCCAAGGACAAGCCGGTGGCGGAGGTCTACTCGCCCGATCTGCTGGCAACCCAGCAGGAATATCTGCTGGCGGTCAAGAGCCGCGAGCAGTTGAAAAACTCACCGATCCCCTCCATCTCCCAGAACGGCGACGGTCTGGTGGCATCGGCCAAACAGCGCCTGATGCTGTTCGGGGTCAAGGAGAGCCAGATCGCCGAACTGGAGAAGGCCGGCAAACCGAATATCCGTCTGCCGATCTACACGCCGCTCTCCGGCGTTGTTATCGAAAAGATGGTGCAGCAGGGACAGTACGTCAATATCGGTGAGGTGCTGTTCAATATTGCCGATCTTTCCACGGTCTGGGTGGAGATTGAGGTCTTCGAAAATGAATTCCCCAATATTCAGGTCGGCCAGCAGGTGGAGATCCGCTCCCAGTCGATTCCCGGTAAGCCGTTCACCGGCAGGATCACCTTCATCTATCCATTTCTTGATCCCAAGACCCAGTACCGTCAAGGCCCGGGTGGAGATGCCCAATCCCGGCATGAAGCTGAAACCGGACATGTTTGTCAACGCCATCATCAAGGTGCCGCTGGCTCAGGCGATCGTCGTGCCGGTGACGGCGGTCATGGATACCGGCAAGCGCCAGGTGGTCTGGGTGGAAACGCTCTCCGGGCATGTTCGAACCGCGTGATGTCCAGGTCGGAGAGCGGATCGATGACAAGGTCCAGATTCTGTCCGGGCTCAAAGCCGGCGACAAGGTGGCGGTATCCGGCGGCTACCTGATCGATTCCGAATCGCAGCTGAAGGGTGGCGGCGGGCAGGATCACAGCCCAGCATGACGATGGATGACCAAACCGGAGCGACACAGCGGGCAGTCCCCCGGCACAGCAGCCGCCGGCAAAGAAGGATACGTTGAAGATGGATGATATGAAGATGTAGATATTGCCGGCGACCTTGGTGACTTGAAGAGGGATGGTAAAACGGTGTCAATGCCAGACCCTAGCGGATCCACAAGGTTTCCATGATCGAAAAAATTATCGAATATTCCGCCCGCAACCGGGTCATCGTCCTGATGATCTTCGGGCTGATCATCGCCTGGGGCGTCTGGTCGGTCTACAAGACTCCGGTGGATGCCATCCCGGACCTGTCCGACAACCAGGTGATCGTCTTCACCGACTATCCCGGGCCGTTCGCCGCAGGTGGTGGAGGACCAGGTCACCTATCCGCTGGCGGTCAACCTGCAGGGCCTGCCCCAGGTACGCGCCGTGCGGGCCTCCTCGCGCCTTCGGCTTCTCCATGATCTACGTCATCTTCGAGGACAAGGCCGACATCTACTGGGCCCGGACCCGCGTGCTGGAGCGGCTGAACTATGCCGCCTCGCTGCTGCCGCCCGGCGTCGTCCCGACCCTTGGTCCGGACGGCACCGGCGTCGGTCATGTCTTCTGGTACACCATCGAGGGCAAGGGCTATGACCTGGAGCAGCTGCGCACCCTGCAGGACTGGTTCGTGCGCTACCAGCTCAACACCGTCCAGGGGGTGGCCGAGGTGGCCTCCATCGGCGGCCTGGTGCGGGAATACCAGATCGATCTCGACCCGAACAAGCTGTTTGCCTACAACATCAAGGTCGGCAAGGTCATGGAGGCGGTCAAGGCCTCCAACAAGGATGTGGGCGGCAGGCTGATCGAACAGGCCGATGCCGAATACCTGATCCGCGGCCGCGGCTACGTCAAATCCAAGGAAGACCTGGAGAATATCGTGGTCGGCGCCGACATGCGCGGCACCCCGATCTACGTCAAGAACCTGGGCACCGTCCAGATGGGGGGCGCCATCCGGCGCGGCCTGCTGGATATGAACGGCGAAGGTGAGGCGGTCGGCGGCATCGTGGTCATGCGCTACGGCGAGAATGCCAAGGATGTCATCGACCGGGTCAAGGTCAAGATCAAGGAACTGGAGAAAGGGCTGCCGCCCGGTGTGAAGATCATGGTCTCCTACGACCGCTCCGACCTGATCGAGCGGGCCATCGATACCCTGAAGAATAACCTGCTGGAGGAATCGGTCGTCGTCTCGCTGGTGATCCTGATCTTCCTGCTGCACTTCCAGAGCGCCCTGGTGATCGTGCTGACCCTGCCGATCTCGGTGCTGATCGCCTTCATCACCATGAAGCTGATGGGGGTCACCTCCAACATCATGTCCCTGGGTGGTATCGCCATCGCCATCGGCGTGCTGGTGGATGCCGGGGTGATCATGGTGGAGAACTGCTACCGCCACCTCTCCGAGATGCCGCCCGAGGAGCGGGCCGGAAAACGGCTGGAGGTCGTCATCGCCTCGGCCAAGCAGGTCGGCCGGGCGATCTTCTTCTCCCTGGCGATCATCGTGCTCTCCTTTGTGCCGGTCTTCATGCTGGAGGGACAGGAAGGGAAGCTGTTCCACCCGCTGGCCTTCACCAAGACCTTCTCCATGATGGGCTCGGCCCTGATCGCCATCACGCTGGTGCCGGTGCTGATGTACTACTTCATGCGGGGCAAGATGCCGCCGGAGAGCTCCAACCCGGTCTCGACCTTCTTCATCAAACTGTATTCACCGGTTATCCGCTGGGTGCTGGTCTGGAAAAAGACCACCATCGCCCTGAATCTCGTGGCCCTGGCTGATTGCCGTGCCGCTGTTCATGAAGCTGGGCAGCGAGTTCATGCCGCCCCTGGACGAAGGCTCACTGCTCTACATGCCGGTCACCCTGCCCAACGTCTCCATCACCGAGGCCAAGCGGCTGATCCAGGTGCAGGACACGATCATCAAGAGCGTGCCCGAGGTGGAGCATGTCCTGGGCAAGGTCGGCCGGGCCGAGACCTCCACCGACCCGGCGCCGGTCTCCATGTTCGAGAGCATCATCATCCTCAAGCCCAAGGAGCAATGGCGGCCGGGGATGAAGAAGGCCGACATCGTGGCCGAACTGGACTGCCAAGCTGCAGCAGATCGGCGTGCGCAACGGCTGGACCCAGCCGATCATCAACCGCATCAACATGCTCTCCACCGGGGTGCGCACCGACCTGGGGGTCAAGATCTTCGGCAATGACCTGAATGTGCTCAAGGATCTGGCGATTCAGGCCGAGGCGATCCTCAAGCCGATCAACGGCGCGGCCGACGTGGTGGCCGAACGGGTCACCGGCGGCAACTACATCGACATCGACATCGACCGCGAGGCGGCCGCCCGCTACGGCGTCAACGTGGGTGACATCCAGGATGTCATCGAGACCGCCCTGGGGGGCGAGATGCTCTCCACCACCGTGGAAGGGCGCAACCGCTTCCCGATCCGCATCCGCTACCTGCGGGACTACCGCGACAACATCCCGGCCATCCGCCGCATCCTGGTGGCCGGCATGGAGGGCGCCCAGGTGCCGCTCTCGCTGGTGACCAAGCTGAAAATCTCCACCGGTGCACCGGAGATCAACAGCGAGGGGGGACTGCTGCGTTCGCTGGTCTTCCTCAACGTCCGTGGCCGGGACATGGGCGGCTTCGTCACCGAGGCCAAACAGATGCTGGAGAAGAACCTCAAACTGCCCCCCGGCTATTACGTGGCCTGGTCCGGGCAGTGGGAGAACCAGATCCGCGCCAAGGCCCGCCTGCAGATGCTGGTACCGATCGGTATGGTGATCATCTTCATCCTGCTCTACTTCACCTTCCATTCGGCCCTGGAGGCGAGCATGGTCATGCTCTCGGTACCCTTTGCCCTGGTGGGCGGGGTCTACCTGGTCTCGGCCCTGGGCTATAACCTGTCGGTGGCGGTCTGGGTCGGCTTTATCGCCCTGTACGGCATCGCCGTGGAGACCGGGGTGGTGATGGTCATCTACCTGCATGAGGCGCTGGACAAGAAACTGATCAACGGCCCCTGCACGGAGCAGGATATCTACGACGCCACCTTCGAGGGGGCGGTGCTCCGCCTGCGGCCCAAGCTGATGACCGTGGCCGTGGCCCTGCTGGGTCTGATCCCGATCATGTGGTCAACCGGCACCGGTGCCGATGTGATGAAACCGATTGCCGCACCGATGATCGGCGGGATGATCTCCTCGGCGGTGCATGTACTGATCATGACGCCGGTGATCTTCGTGCTGATGAAGAAGCGGGAGTTGAAGAAGGGGACGCTGAAGTACAGCGGGATGAAGCATTAGAGTGTTGGTATGTCGCTAGCTGGGAGGCGGGCCCAATAAACACAAGAGTGAAAATGAAATGGCAAAAAGTAAACTTCGCTTTATAAATACGGCGCGCTAAACCAAATAGGTAGGTGTTAAGTGAGATGGAATGAGGGTGATTAACCGCGTAACTACAATTAGATAACGCGTTACTAACAGCAATGCATGTTAGGCCGGCAATGCCGGCACCAAGCATGAAAAACCCGATCGGATCATAACGTAACGGGAATAAAATGTATGGGAAGATAATTGTCTGATTTTTTTTGTTGACATTGAATGGTGGATTGGATTATATATCCAATTCCTCGAAAGAGGGGATGTTAGTTGTAAGCGGACCTGACATGAATGGAGATGCTGAGATGTATTCAGCCCTACACCTATTCCATTCCCAGCCTAATTAAGTCAGCCGCGATCAAAGAAGTTCAGGTACCAATTTCGTAGTAACAGGTAGTCATCACCTATAGCTTGTAACAAACAAACGCTACGGCCAGTAATTGTTGGCTGTGAGTTTTTTTTGTTGTGCGGATAAAATATATTGACATTGTGTTAATATATTTGTTAGCTTCGCGATTCGCTCCTGTTTGGGGCAATTTAGATATTTATTGTGTTTGGAGAATATGACGACTATGCCAACAATCAACCAGCTGATCAGGTCAGGTAGGGAAAGCAAAAAAGATAAATCAACGGCCCCGGCTCTGAAGTGCTGTCCGCAGAAGCGTGGTGTTTGTACGAGGGTTTATACAACTACACCTAAGAAGCCTAACTCTGCTCTTCGTAAAGTTGCCAGGGTTCGTTTGACTAATGGTCTTGAGGTGACTTCGTATATTCCGGGTGTTGGTCATAATCTTCAGGAGCACTCTGTTGTTCTTATTCGTGGCGGCAGGGTTAAGGACCTTCCGGGTGTTCGTTATCACATCGTTCGTGGTACTCTTGACTCGGTTGGTGTTAAGGGTCGTTTGAAGAGTCGTTCCAAGTATGGCGCAAAGCGTCCGAAATAATACTGAACCTGTTTAGTTGAGGGGAAATATATGCCAAGAAGAAGAGAAGTACCTAAAAGAATTATTCTGCCGGATCCAAAATTTAACGACAAGGTTGTTGCCAAGCTTATCAATATCTCTGATGCTTGCTGGTAAGAAAAGTGTTGCTGAGTCGATTCTGTACGGTGCTCTTGAGCTTGTTGCTCAGAGAGCAAATGATGAGGCGGTGAAGGTTCTTAAAAAGAGTCTCGATAATATTAAGCCGATGCTTGAGGTTAAGTCTCGTCGTGTTGGTGGTTCTACGTATCAGGTGCCGATCGAGGTTCGTCCTGAGCGTCGTATGTCCTTGGCAATGCGATGGTTGATAAAGTATTCAACCGCTCGCAGCGAAAAAACAATGAAGGATAAGTTGGCCGGTGAAATTCTGGATGCTTTTAATAATCGTGGTTCTGCAGTTAAGAAGCGTGAAGATGTTCATAAGATGGCTGAAGCAAACCGTGCTTTTGCTCATTATCGCTGGTAAGTAGTATTATTCGTTTTTGGAGGATTCAGTGCCCCGTTTAGCACCACTTGATAAATATAGAAATATTGGCATCATGGCTCATATCGATGCCGGAAAAACTACTACGACTGAGCGTATCCTTTATTATACCGGTGTGTCTCACAAGATCGGTGAGGTTCATGAAGGTACTGCTACGATGGACTGGATGGAGCAGGAGCAGGAGCGTGGTATTACTATCACGTCTGCTGCTACTACCTGTACCTGGAATGATCATCGTATTAATATTATTGATACTCCTGGTCATGTTGATTTTACTATTGAAGTTGAGCGTTCATTGCGGGTTCTTGATGGTGCTGTTGCAGTGTTCTGTTCTGTTGGTGGTGTTGAGCCACAGTCTGAAACAGTATGGCGTCAGGCTGATAAATATGGTGTTCCCCGAATTGCTTTTATTAATAAGATGGATCGCGTTGGTGCTGATTTTTTCCGTGGCGTACAGATGATTAAGGATCGTCTGAAGGCTAATCCGCTTCCAATTCAGTTGCCGGTAGGTAAAGAAGAGAATTTCAAGGGTGTTATTGATCTTGTTACGGATGAAGGCTATTATTTGGGATGATGAGATCTCTGGGTGCCAACTATCCGTACAGAAGAAATTCCTGCTGATCTGCTTGATGAGGCAATTGAATATCGTGAAAAAATGATTGAAGAAATTTCCAGTCACGATGATGCTCTGATGGAGAAGTATCTTAGCGGTGAAGCATTGACTGAAGCTGAAATTAAGGCTGCAATTCGCACCTGTACTATTGCTATTAAATTCTGTCCGGTTATCTGTGGTTCCTCATTTAAAAACAAAGGCGTACAGAATCTTCTTGATGCTGTTGTTGATTACATGCCTTCTCCTCTGGATATTCCTGCTATTAAGGGTATTGATGTTGATAGTGGTGCTGAAATAGAGCGTCACGCATCTGACACAGAGCCTTTTTCTGCTCTTGGTTTTAAGATTATGACCGATCCTTTTGTTGGTCAGCTGACTTTCTTCCGTGTTTATTCAGGTGTTGTTCAGGCTGGTTCGTATATTTATAACTCAACTAAAGGTAAGAAAGAGCGTATTGGTCGTATTCTTAAGATGCACGCAAATAAGCGTGAAGAGATTAAAGAAGTATATGCCGGTGATATTGCAGCTGCTGTTGGTCTGAAATATACAACTACCGGTGATACTCTCTGTGATGAAGATAAGCAGGTAATTCTTGAGTCAATTGAGTTTCCTGAGCCGGTTATTTCTATTGCAATTGAACCTAAGACAAAAGCTGAACAGGAAAAACTCGGTTTTGGTCTTGCAGAAGCTTGCCAGTGAAGATCCTTCATTCCGTGTTAAAACTGATGAAGAAACCGGTCAGACAATTATTTCCGGTATGGGTGAGCTTCATCTTGAAATTATTGTTGACCGACTTGATGCGTGAGTTTAAAGTTGAAGCAAATGTTGGTAAACCGCAGGTTGCTTATCGTGAAACAATTACCAAAAAGGTCAAAGTAGAAGGCAAGTTTGTTCGTCAGTCTGGTGGTCGTGGTCAGTATGGTCATGTTTGGCTTGAAGTTGAGCCGCAGGAAGCTGGTAAAGGTTATGAATTTGTTGATGCAATCAAGGGTGGTGTTGTTCCTCGTGAATATATTCCTGCTGTTGATAAAGGTATCAAGGAAGCACTGATAATGGTGTACTTGCCGGATTCCCGGTTGTTGATGTCAAAGTTACCTGATTGATGGTTCATATCATGAAGTTGACTCCTCTGAGATGGCTTTTAAAATTGCCGGTTCAATGGGTTTTAAAGAGGGTTGTTCAAAAGCTGCCCCAATTATTCTTGAGCCGATCATGTCAGTTGAGGTTGTTGTCCCTGAAGAGTATATGGGTGATGTTATCGGTGATCTGAACTCTAAGCGTGGACGTATTATGGGTATGGACTCCCGGGCAGGTGCTCAGGTTGTTACTGCAATGGTTCCACTGGCACAGATGTTCGGATATTCAACTGATCTGCGTTCAGCTACACAAGGTCGTGCAACATATGCAATGACCTTTGATCATTATGAGCCAGTACCGAAATCGGTTGCTGAAGAAATAGTTGCAAAAGTAAAAGGTTAATCTAACTCAAATCCGTAACTCAGGAGGGCCTTTCTCATGGCAAAGGCAAAATTTGAACGTAATAAACCACATGTAAACATTGGTACGATTGGTCACGTTGACCACGGCAAGACAACTTTGACCGCAGCCATCACCAAGGTTCTGGCCGGCAAAGGTCAGGCTGAGTACAAGGCATTCGACCAGATCGACAACGCCCCTGAAGAGCGTGAGCGTGGTATCACCATCGCAACCGCCCATGTTGAATACGAAACAGACAAACGTCACTATGCTCATGTTGACTGCCCCGGCCATGCCGACTACGTCAAGAACATGATCACCGGTGCTGCCCAGATGGACGGCGCAATCCTGGTTGTCTCCGCAGCTGACGGCCCTATGCCCCAGACCCGTGAGCACATCCTGCTTGCCCGTCAGGTAGGCGTACCCTACATGGTAGTATTCCTCAACAAAGCTGACATGGTTGACGACGAAGAACTGCTTGAGCTTGTTGAGCTTGAAATTCGCGAACTTCTCTCCAGCTATGACTTCCCTGGCGACGACATTCCAATCATCAAAGGTTCCGCCCTGAAAGCCCTCGAAGGTGAAAAGAGCTGAACTTGGCGAAGAGTCCATCGGCCGCCTCATGGATGCAGTTGATGCATACATTCCCGATCCTGAGCGTGCAATTGACCATCCGTTCCTGATGCCGGTAGAAGACGTATTCTCCATCTCCGGTCGTGGTACCGTTGCCACCGGTCGTGTAGAGCGCGGCATCGTCAAAGTCGGCGAAGAAGTCGAAATTGTCGGCATCAAGAACACCACCAAAACCACCGTAACCGGTGTAGAAATGTTCCGCAAGCTGCTTGACGAAGGTCGTGCCGGCGACAACATCGGCGCACTGCTGCGCGGTGTAAAGCGTGAAGACATCGAGCGCGGCCAGGTACTTGCCAAGCCGGGTTCAATCACCCCACACACCAAATTCAAAGCAGAAGCATATATCCTTACCAAAGAAGAGGGTGGTCGTCACACTCCATTCTTCAACGGCTACCGTCCACAGTTCTACTTCCGTACAACCGACGTAACCGGTGTTGCCGAACTTCCTGCCGGCATTGAAATGGTTATGCCTGGCGACAACGTTGCCATGACCATCAACCTGATCACCCCGATCGCCATGGACGAAGGTCTGCGTTTCGCCATCCGTGAAGGTGGCCGTACCGTTGGCGCCGGCGTCGTAGCTTCAATTATTGAATAAATAAGATACGTTACGAGGATATCAATGCAGAGCCAGAAGATAAGAATTCGCCTTAAGGCATATGACCATAAACTACTTGATGTTTCAGTAGGTGAGATTGTTGATACTGCAAAAAGAACTGGTGCTCGTGTTGCCGGTCCGATTCCACTGCCGACCGTAATCAATAAGTATTGTGTTCTTCGTGGACCTCATGTTGACAAAAAGTCTCGTGATCAGTTCGAAATCAGAACTCATAAGCGTTTGATCGATATACTTGATCCTACACAGCAGACGGTTGATGCCCTTATGAAGCTGGATTTGTCTGCTGGCGTTGATGTCGAAATTAAACTGTAACTGCTACTACTACTGAATAGGACTGAATATGAAGAAAGGTATCATCGGAAAAAAACTGGGCATGACCCAGATATTTCTTGAAGACGGAACACGAGTACCGGTAACTGTTGTTCAGGCTGGTCCTTGTTATGTTGTTCAGAAAAAAACTGCTGACTATAGATGGTTATTCAGCTGTTCAGGTTGGTTTTGAATCGGTTGCTGCTGCTAATGCCAACAAACCGCACCTCGGTCATTGCACAAAATCAGGTCATGGTGTTTTCAGGCATCTGCGTGAATTCAAAAATGATCAGGTTGAGTCCATGAATGTTGGTGACGAAATCACTGTCAATCAGTTTGTCAGTTGATGATGTGATTGATGTTACCGGTACAAGTATCGGTAAAGGTTTTCAGGGCGTAATTAAACGCTGGAACTTTAAGGGTGGTCGTGCATCCCACGGTTCACGCTTTCATAGAGCACCTGGTTCAATCGGTGCTTCTGCAACTCCATCGCATGTTTTCAAAAACAAGAAGATGCCTGGTCAGATGGGAAATGAGAAAGTTACCGTACAGAGACTTAAGATTGTTCGTGTTGATGCTGCTGACAATCTTCTCTTGATTAAGGGTGCAGTACCTGGCCACAAGAATTCAATTGTTATGATTAAAAAGAGTGTTAAAGCTTAGTATTTCGGGAGTTTGTGTATGCCTTCAATAGCAGTTTATAATATGAACAGACAGCAGGTCGGTGAAGTTCAGCTGTCTGATGATGTGTTTGATGCTGAAGTTAAGAGAGCAGTCTTATGCATCAGGCACTTCGTATCCAGCTTGCAAATCGTCGAGCAGGTACTGTTGCTGTCAAAAACCGTTCTGCAGTATCTGGCGGTGGTAAAAAACCATTCAAGCAGAAAGGTACTGGTAATGCACGTCAGGGTTGCAGCAGAGCTCCTCAGTATCCTGGTGGTGGTGTTGCTTTTGGTCCTCAGCCAAAAGAATACAATCTGAGTATGAACAAAAAAGCACGAAATGCTGCCATTCTGTTCAGTGCTGTCGTATACAGCTGCAAAATGATCGCATAACTGTTCTTGACAAGATTGAATTTGATAAAATTTCAACTAAAGATTTTGTTGGTTTTCTGAAGCGTTTTGATCTTGAACGATCTTTGATTGTTACGGATGATTTTAATAATAATCTGTTCTTTCAGCCCGTAATGTCCGCATATCAAAATGTTGAAACATGATGCTCTTAATATTCATGATATGCTTAAATATAAACACATTATTTTTACTCAGGGCTCGGTTCAATCAGTTGAAGGAGTATTGCAGAAATGAATATTTATTCCGTAATAAAAAAACCGCATGTTACCGAAAAAACTTCTCTTGGGAGCTGATGCTACCAATACTGTTGCAATTGTTGTTGATAAGGGATGCAAACAAGATTGAGATTAAGCAGGCTGTTGAAACTCTGTTCAAGGTTAAGGTTTCTGATGTAAGCACTGTCAATGTGGCTGGCAAGGTAAAGCGCTTCGGCAAAACTTATGGCAAACGCTCCAACTGGAAAAAGGCATATGTGACGCTCCAGGAAGGGCAATCAATAGATTTCTTTGAAGTCTAATTAATACGTTCGGGGTTCACAATGGCAATCAAAAGTTATAAACCAACATCAGCAGGACGCAGACATCAGACCTGCTCGACGTTTGATGAAATCACTAAAACTACACCTGAGAAATCTCTTGCTTGTTTCTCTGAAAAAAAGTGGTGGCAGAAATTCTAATGGTCGTATTACTTCTCGTCATCAAGGTGGCGGTCATAAACAGAAGTATCGTATTATCGATTTTCGTCGTGAAAAGACCAGTATTCCTGCTAAAGTTGCAAGTATTGAGTATGATCCGAATCGTAGCGCTCGTATTGCTCTTCTTCATTATGTTGATGGTGAAAAACGTTATATTCTTGCTCCGCTTGATCTGAAAGTTGGCGATACTGTTATCAGCGGTCCAGAGGCTGATATCAAGCCGGTAATGCATTGCCGCTTCGCGCAATTCCTCTTGGTACAATTATTCACAATATTGAGCTTAAAGATTGGTAAAGGTGCTCAGCTTGCCAGAAGTGCCGGTACTTTTGCTCAGCTTATGTCTAAAGAAGGCAAGTATTCACAGGTCAAGCTTCCTTCTGGTGAAGTTCGTCTGATTCTTCAGGATTGTTATGCAACTATTGGTCAGGTTGGTAATATTGACCATGAAAATGTAAATATTGGTAAAGCCGGTCGTTCACGTTGGCTTGGTAAACGTCCTAAAGTTCGTGGTGTTGCAATGAACCCGGTTGACCATCCTCATGGTGGTGGTGAAGGTCGTACTTCTGGTGGACGTCATCCGGTTACTCCTTGGGGTATTCCAACCAAAGGTTATAAAACTAGAACAAACAAGACTTCTGATCGCTTTATTGTTAAGAAGCGTAGTAAATAATCGTTGAGAGGCTGAGATATTATGGCACGTTCAATAAAAAAAGGTCCTTTTGTTGATGATCACCTGATCAAAAAAGTTCTGGCTGAAGGTCCTAATTCTAAAAAAATTATTAAGACTTGGTCACGTCGTTCAACAATCACTCCTGATTTTATTGGGCTGCAGTTTTGCGGTTCATAATGGCACAAAAATTTATTCCTGTTTTTGTAACTGAAAATATGGTTGGCCATAAACTGGGTGAATTTTCTCCAACAAGAACTTTTCACGGTCATGCAGCTGATAAAAAGAGCAAAGTTAAGAAGTAGTAAGGGAGCTTATAAATGGAATCCAGCGCTAAACTTACATCTGTACGTCTTTCACCACGCAAGACTCGTCTTGTTGTCGATCTTGTTCGTGGAAAAGGTATTCAGGATGCACTTAATACTTTGAGATTTATGCCACAGCCTTCTGCAAAGCTTGTTATCTAAGCTTCTTAAATCTGCAGTTGCAAATGCAGAGCAAAAAGGTGTTTCTGATGTTGATCGGCTTGTTTGTAAAAACAATTTATGTTGATGGTGGTGCTGTACTGAAACGTTTTGTGCCTCGTGCAATGGGGCGTGCCAGCAAGATTCGTAAGCCAACCAGCCATATTGCTGTAACTCTTTCAGACTCGAAATAGTTTTATTACGTGGAGGTGTAGTTTGGGACAAAAAGTTAATCCAATAGGTTTCAGGCTTGGTGTTATAAAAACATGGGATTCCAAGTGGTATGCAGAAGCAGATTATGCAAAGCTTTTGCATGAAGATCTTGCAATTCGTAAATTTCTTAAAAAACGTCTTTACAGTTCAGGTGTTTCAAAAATTGAGATTGAGCGTGCTGCTAATAAGACTAAAATTAATATTTTTACTGCTAGACCAGGTCTTATTATTGGTAAAAAGGGTTCTGAAGTTGAAACAATAAAGAAAGAGCTTGCTCTAACTTACTTCTAAAGAAATATTTATTAATATTAATGAAGTTCGTAAGCCTGAACTTGATGCACAGCTGGTTGCTGAGAATGTTGCACTTACAGCTTGGAGCGACGAATCGCTTTCAGACGAGCCATGAAAAAGAGTGTTACTTCTGCACTTAAATTTGGTGCAAAAGGAATCAGAATTACTTGTTCTGGTCGTCTTGGTGGTGCTGAAATGTCTCGTACTGAATGGTATCGTGAAGGTCGGGTTCCTCTGCATACTCTTCGTGCTGATATTGATTACGGTTTTGCTGAAGCAAAGACAACATACGGTCTTATTGGTATCAAGGTTCTAATTTTCAAGGGTGAAATTCTTCCTGGTCAGTAAATTTTTATATTGCACAATAGGAGCATGTATCAATGTTAATGCCGAAACGGGTAAAACATAGAAAACAGATGAAGGGTCGTATGTCCGGCAAACCCTGTCGTGGTATTGAACTCTCTTTTGGTGAGTTTGGTCTGCAGGCAACTGAATGTGGTTGGCTTGATTCTCGTCAGATTGAAGCAGCTCGTATTGCCATGACTCGTTATATTAAGAGGGGTGGTAAAATCTGGATTCGTGTTTTTCCTGATAAACCACTAACTGCTAAACCTGCTGAAACCAGGATGGGTAAAGGTAAAGGTTCTCCTGATTCTTGGGTTGCTGTTGTTAAAGCCAGGTACTATTCTGTATGAGATGGAAGGTGTGACAGAAGAGATTGCACGTGAAGCACTCAGGCTTGGCTGCTCATAAACTGCCTCTTTCTACCAAGTTTATTGCCAGGGGGGATGTCCATGAAGCCTAATGACTTAGAAAAATATCTGCTGAAGAACTTGCAGAAAAAACAGGCTGAATCTTACTCAGGAACTCTTTAATCTTAAGTTTCAGCTGCATACCGGCAGACTTGAAAATACTTCCAAGCTGAAGAGCCTCCGTAAGGATATTGCTAGAATTAACACCATTCTTACTGAGAGTAAGGCATAGGGAGTATCAAAATGAGTGAACGTGGTCACAGAAAAACTCAAGTAGGTGTTGTTGTAAGCGACAAGATGGAAAAGACTGTTGTTGTAAAGGTTGACCGTCTTGTTAAGCACAGCGTCTACAATAAATATATTAAGCGTAGTGTTAAGTATAAGGTTCATGATGAACAGAATAGTTGCTAAAGTTGGTGATCGTGTTCAGATTATTGAATGCCGTCCTCTGAGCAAGGATAAACGCTGGAGCCTTAAGCAGATTATTGAAAGCATCTCTTAGTATAGGGAGTATCATGTAATGATTCAAATGCAGACAATACTGGATGTAGCCGACAACTCTGGTGCAAAGAAACTTATTTTGCATTAAAGTTCTTGGTGGTTCAAAAGAAAATATGCAGGTATTGGTGATATTATTGTTGCTTCTGTTCGCGAAGCTCTTCCGAATTCAAAGGTTAAAAAGGGTGATGTGGTTAAGGCGGTTATTGTCAGAACCGCCAAAGCTTTAGGTCGTCCTGATGGTTCTTATATCCGTTTTGATGATAATTCAGGTGTTGTTATCAATAATGCAAAAGAACCGGTTGGAACTCGTATCTTCGGTCCGGTTGCCAGAGAATTGCGTGCTAAGAAGTTTATGAAAATTATTTCTCTTGCACCGGAAGTACTATAAAAATATCGGAGAATGATGATGCAAGCCACGAAATCTCATGTCAATAAGGGCGATACAGTAATGGTTATTGCCGGTAAGGAAAAAAGTAAAACTGGCAAAATTCTTCAGCTACTGCCTAAAAAAAATAGTGTAATTGTTGAAGGTCTTAATATGGTTAAGCGTCATGTTAAAGCTAAAGGCAATGAAGCTGGTGGAATTAAGGAGAAGGAAGCACCAATTCATATTTCCAATGTTATGCCATATTGCTCAAAGTGTGCCAAACCTGTCAGAACCAGCAAAAAGACTTCTGGAAAATGGCGAAAAACAGAGAATCTGTGTAAAATGTGGCAGTTCTCTTTAGAAATACTTTGGAGGAATTAATCTAATGTCTCGTTTAAAAGATATATATCATACTGAAATTGTTCCCAAACTTCGTAATGATTTTAGTTACAAGATCTTGTATGGAAGTTCCGCAGATCAAGAAGATTGTTGTTAATATGGGGCTTGGTGAAGCGATTCAGAATGTTAAAATTCTTGATTCTGCAACTGCCGAGCTTGAACTGCAATTACCGGACAGAAATCTGTTATTACCAAAGCAAAAAAATCAATTGCAACATTTAAACTTCGTGAGGGTATGCCGATTGGTTGTATGGTTACTCTTGCGTCGTGATAGAATGTATGAATTTCTTGATCGCTTGATGAATGTTTCTCTTGCCAGGGTTCGTGACTTTAAGGGTGTTTCCGGTAAAGCTTTTGATGGTAAGGGTAATTATACTCTTGGTATTAAGGAACAGCTTATTTTTCCTGAAATTAACTATGATACTGTTGATAAAATAAAGGGAATGAATATAACTATCGTAACAAGTGCCAAAACTGACGAAGAAGGTAAAGCACTTCTCAAGTACCTGGGCATGCCGTTCAGGAACTAAGATATCTGGAGGATTCTGTGGCAAAAGTTTCAATGATTATTAAGTCTCAACGTAAACCAAAGTTTAAGGTTCAACAGCACAATCGTTGTCAGATCTGTGGACGACCGAAAGCATTTTATCGCAAGTTTGAGATGTGCAGGATTTGTCTGCGTAAGTATGCCTCCTCTGGCCAGATTCCTGGCGTGATAAAATCGAGCTGGTAACTACAAGCCACATATAGATAAAGAGACAGGAGCACATTCACGATGTCCATGACAGATCCAATTGCTGACATGCTTACCAGAATTAGAAATGCAAATATGGTAAAGCATCAGAAAGTTGACATTCCATCATCCAATATGAAGGTCAGTATTGCTAATGTTCTTAAAGCAAGAAGGCTTTATTAAGAACTATAAGGTTATTTCTGATAATCTTCAGGGTGTACTTAGGGTTTATTTGAAGTATATTGATGAAAAAGATAGCGTAATCAATGAGATTAAGCGTGTCAGCAAACCTGGTGGTCGGGTTTATGTAAAGTCAGAAGATATTCCTGTCAGTGAAAAGTGGTCTTGGAATTGCAATTCTTTCCACATCAAAGGGTATCATTACTGATAATGCTGCTCGTAAAGCTGGTGTTGGTGGCGAGATTATCTGCACTGTCTGGTAATAATTGCGATCAAGGAGTACTTTTAGATGTCTAGAATAGGGAAACTTCCAATTGAAATACCAAAGGGTGTAAAGATTTCTTTTACTGATTCTGTTCTTTCTGTACAAGGTCCAAATGGTAACTTTGAACCGTCAGATTATGTCATGTGTTACACTTGATATTAGTGATACTGCCATTGAAGTTACCAGATGTGATGATTCAACACTCCAGCACGTGCTGCTCATGGTCTTACTCGCACATTGATCAATAATATGGTTGTTGGTGTTACCAAGGGTTTTCAGACGAGATCTTGAGATTAATGGTGTTGGTTATCGTGCTGAAGTTAAGGGTAAAGAACTTGTTCTTAGCTCTTGGTTATTCTCATCCGGTTAATTTTCCGATTCCTGATGGTATCACCATTGATGTTGAAAAAATGACAAAGCTTGTCTGTTAAAGGATTTGATAAGGAACTTGTTGGTCAGACTGCTGCTAAGATCAGATCATTCCGTGGACCTGAACCATATAAGGGCAAAGGGATTAAATATGCTGACGAGACTATACTGAGAAAAGCCGGTAAAACCGGCAAGAAATAGTCTTTATAAGGAGATATTTGTGGCTAAAACAGCAATTAAAACAATTACTCGACTTAAGCGTCAAGTACGAGTTCGAAAAAAAGTTCGTGGTACAACAGAGCGTCCACGTCTTAATGTATTTAAAAGTGCACGTCATATTTATGCACAATAATTGATGATACAAATGGTACAACTCTTGTTGCATGCTTCAACACTGTCTGACTGCTGCAGAGGATCTTTCTTATACTGGTAATGTAACTGCAGCGAATCTATGTAGGCAAAGAAATCGCCACGCTTGGCAATTGATAAAGGTATTACATCTGTTGTTTTTGACCGCAATGGTTTTCTGTATCACGGCAGAATCAAAGCACTTGCTGATGCTGCCCGCGAAGCCGGGCTTGATTTTCTAAAGCGTAGAGGAGGTTTTCATTGAGTAGAATTAATCCAGCAGAACTGAATCTTACTGACCGTGTTGTTCATATCAGTCGTGTTGCCAAAGTTGTTAAAGGTGGCCGTCGTTTCAGTTTCTCTGCACTTATTGTTGTTGGTGACGGCAATGGCCATGTTGGTTATGGTCTTGGCAAAGCAAATGAAGTTCCTGAGGCTATCCGAAAGGGCGTTGAGCAGGCTAAGAAGAATCTTATTAAAGTTCCTGTCAATCAGAACCAGACAATTCCTTTTGAAATTGAAGGTAAGTTTGGTGCTGGTAAGCTTCTTATGAAGCCTGCTTCTGCTGGTACCGGTGTTATTGCTGGTGGTGCTGCTCGTGCAATTTTTGAAGCAGCTGGTATTAATAATATTCTTTCAAAATGTCTTGGTTCTAATAATCCTCATAATGTTGTTAAAGCTGCTTTTGCTGGTCTTAAACGACTAAAGACTCCTGAAGAAATTGCAGCTCGTCGTGGTATTACTGAATAATATTACTATGAGGGGAATTAATTATGAGCAGCTAAGCTTAAGATAACACTTATAAAAAGTACTATATGGTAAACCTAAAAAACATCGTGCTATTGTTGCTGGTCTTGGTCTGTCAAAGCTTAACCAGACTGTTGAGCGTCAGGATACCCCAGAAATTCGGGGTATGATTAACAAAGATTAGTCATCTGCTGACACGTTGAATAGATAAAAGGGGTTGACTATAATGGAATTTAATACATCTTAAGACCTGCTATTGGGTCAACAAAAAACAGAAAACGTATTGGTCGTGGTACTGGTTCTGGTCATGGAAAAACTGCTACAAAAGGTCATAAAGGTCAGAAAGCCCGTTCAGGCGGAAGTATTAAAGCTGGTTTTGAAGGTGGTCAGATGCCTTTGCAGCGTCGTCTTCCAAAACGTGGATTTACACCTCTTGACCGTATTGAATATTCACTTGTTAATCTTAAGCAGCTTGATGTTTTTGAAGCAGGTTCTGTTGTTGATGCTACTGTCTCTTGTCTCAAAGGGTCTGATTAAATCAGATCGATATTGCTGTTAAAATTCTTGGTAATGGTGATATGACCAAGTCTTTAAAGGTTACAGCTAATAAATTTAGTCAGTCTGCTAAAGATAAAATTATTGCTGCTGGTGGAAGTGTTGAGGAGATTGCATAGTGTTTGAAGCTCTCCAGAATATATTCAAGATTCCTGAGTTAAAAAAGCGTGTCTTGTTTTCTTTAGGAATGCTTGCTGTATATCGTATTGGATGTCATATACCAACTCCTGGAATTGATCGAATTGCATTAGCTCATTTTTTTAAACAGGCACAAGGAACTCTTCTTGGGTCTTTTTGATATGTTTTCTGGTGGTGCTTTGGAGCGATTGACTGTTTTTGCTCTTGGTATAATGCCGTATATTTCATCTTCTATTATTTTTCAGCTTCTTGACAGTTGTTGTTCCTGCAATTGAAAAACTGTCTAAAGAAGGTGAGTCAGGTCGTAAAAAAATTATTCAGTACACTCGTTATGGTACAATAGTTCTTGAGTGTTGTTCAGGGACTGGGAATTGCTATTGGTCTTGAAAGTATGCGTGGCCCTGCAGGTGAATTGGTTGTCCCAGCTCCAGGCTGGGTCTTTCGGATTATGACGGTTATTACCTTGACTGCTGGTACTGCTTTTATTATGTGGCTTGGTGAGCAGATGTCTGAAAAAGGTATTGGTAATGGTATTTCTCTGATTATTTTTGCTGGAATTGTTGTTAGAATACCTAGCAGCTATTGGTAATACAGTCAAACTTATTAAATGCTGGTCAGATTTCTCTGTTTGTTATTATTTTTGTTCTGGCAATCATGTTTGCTGTTATTGCCGGTATTGTTTTTGTTGAACGTGGTCAGCGACGTCTTCCAATTCATTATGCCAAAAGAGTTGTTGGTCTTAAAACATTTAATGCACAGACATCTCATTTGCCACTAAAAGTTAATATGGCTGGTGTTATTCCACCTATATTTGCTTCTTCAATTATTATGTTTCCTGCAACAATTGCAAATTTTATTAATATTCCTTGGGTTCAGAATGCTGCTAAGAGTCTTATCTCCCAGGCAATTGGGTCTATAATATATTTTTTGTTGCTTTTATTGTATTTTTCTGTTATTTCTATACGGCTGTAACTTTTAATCCAATTGATGTTGCTGAAAATATTAAAAAACATGGTGGATATATTCCTGGGATTCGTCCTGGTAAAGAAACTTCTGATTTTATGGATACTGTTCTTACTCGGCTTACTTTTGCCGGTGCTATTTATATTTCATTGTTTGTGTTTTGCCATCTATTCTGATTGGAAAGTTTAATCTGCCATTTTATTTTGGCGGTACTGCTCTTTTGATTGCTGTTGGTGTTGGTATGGATACGGTTGCTCAGATTGAATCACATCTGATTACTCGTAATTATGAAGGTTTTCTTAAGGGTGTTCGCATTAAGGGGAGGACGATAGGCGTGAATCTTATTCTCTTTGGTCCTCCTGGAGCCGGTAAAGGAACTCAGGCTCAGTTTATTGTTGAGAGATTCAGTATTCCTCAGATATCAACTGGTGATATGTTGCGGGCTGCTGTAAAGGCTAAAACTCCTCTTGGTCTGATGGCCAAGTCTATTATGGATTCAGGTGGTCTTGTTTCTGATGATATTGTTCTTGGATTAGTGAAAGAGCGTGTTTCTGCATCAGGATTGTGACGACGGTTTTATTCTGGATGGTTTTCCTCGGACAATTCCTCAGGCAGATGCTCTTGTCTACATTGTTGGACGGAATTGGTAAGAAGATTGATTATGTAATTTCTCTGGATGTTGATAATGCAAGAATTGGTTAACAGGCTTATCTGGAAGAAGAACTTGTCCTGCTTGCGGTAAAGGTTTTCATATTATTTATGATCAGCCGAAGCAGGAGGGCGTTTGTGATTCTTGTGGTGCTGCTCTTGTTCAGCGTGATGATGATTCAGAAGATACTGTAATCAATCGCCTTAAGGTTTATGAGCAACAGACAGCTCCTCTTAAATCGTATTTTAAAGATCTAGGGATTCTTGCGACATGTGTGTCTGGCAGTGGGTCTATTAGTGATATTCAGGCTCAAATCTGTTCAATTACTAGAATCGGGCGGTGTTGGTGATCATTCTTAAATCTCGTCGCGAGATTGATAGGATGAGAGCTGCTTGTAGCATTGTTGCTGAAATTCTCGCCGGGTTGCGTTCTTTGGTCATGTCCTGGTGTTACCACGCTTGATCTTGATCAGTATGCTTCCGCTGAAGCGCTTAAGCGTAAGGCAAAATGCGCTTTTAAAGGTTATCATAATTATCCAAGTTCTTTATGCTGTTCTCCAAATGATCAGGTGGTTCATGGAATACCTAATAAACATCCACTGAAATCAGGTGATATACTAAGTCTTGGATTTTGGTATCTTGTATGATGATTTTTATGGTGATGCAGCTATAACAGTTCCGTTGGTGATGTATCTGAAGTTGCAAGTAAATTGATTTCTGCTACTGAAGAATCTCTGTATTGCTGGGATTGAAATGGCTATTCCTGGGAACAGGCTTGGTGATATATCTTCTGCTGTTCAGAGTTATGTTGAGAGCAGAGGTTATTCTGTTGTACGAGATTTTGTTGGTCATGGTATTGGAAGAAGTCTGCATGAGGATCCGCAGATTCCAAATTATGGTTTTCCAGGCAAAGGTGTAACGCTTAAGCCTGGTATGGTGCTGGCTATTGAGCCAATGATTAATGAAAAGTCCTATGAAGTTAAAGTTCTGAATGATAATTGGACTGTTGTGACTTGTGATGGTGGTCTGTCGGCTCATTTTGAACATACTGTTGCCATCACAGAGAATGGACCTGAGATATTAACGCGGATATGATTTAGTAATCCGTGCAAGGGGAGTTTTATGAAAGTACGCGCATCAGTAAAAAAAATATGTGATAAATGTAAAATTGTTAAACGCAAGGGTGTTGTTCGTGTTATCTGCGACATCCCTAAGCATTCTCAACGTCAGGGATGAGTTATTAAAGGAGGTATTTCCATTGGCACGTATTTCAGGTATTGATTTACCAAAAAACAAGCGAATTGTTATCGCTCTAACCTACATTTACGGTATTGGCAATTCTTCAGCTGAACGTATTCTTACTGCTAGCTCAGATTGATCCGGATACCCGTACGGATAAACTTACTGAGGCTGAAGTTGCACGGCTTCGTGAAGAGATTGATCGTAATTGCAAGGTTGAAGGTGATTTGCGCCGTGAAATTTCAATGAATATCAAGCGTCTCATGGATCTTGGTTGTTATCGAGGTCTTCGTCATCGTAAAGGCCTCCCTTGTAATGGTCAGCGTACAAAGACAAATGCACGCACACGTAAAGGTCCTGCACGTACTGTTGCCGGTAAGAAGAAATAATTTAATCTAGCTCTGGAGAATACGAATGGCAAGTCCATCAAAAAAAGTAGTTCGTAAGAAAAAAGAACGTAAAAATATTTCAAATGGTGTTGCTCATATTCAGGCAACTTTTAATAATACCATTATTACAATTACTGATCCTGTTGGAAATGTTATTGCATGGTCAACAGCAGGTGCAAAAGGTTTCAAGGGTTCGCGTAAAAGTACTCCTTTTGCTGCCCAGATTGCTGCTGAAGATTGTGCTAAAAAAGCACAGGAACATGGAATGCGAACTGTTGAAGTTTATGTAAAAGGTCCTGGTTCTGGTCGTGAATCTGCACTCCGTGCTCTTCAGGCTGCTGGTTTTAACATAAGTTTTATCAAGGATGTTACTCCGATTCCTCATAATGGTTGCCGTCCTCCAAAAAGAAGAAGAGTTTAATATTAGTTCGTAACAACTATTAAGGAGGTTTTCATTGGCTCGATATACAGGACCTTCATGCCGTTTGTGCAGAAGAGAAAACATGGAATTATTTTTGAAAGGTGATCGTTGCTATACTGATAAGTGTGCAATTAAGCGTCGTAATTATCCTCCAGGTCAGCACGGACAGGGCCGTACTAAAATTTCTGCATACGGTATTCAGTTGCGTGAAAAGCAGAAAGTTCGTCGTATTTATTGTATTCTTGAAAAACAGTTCCGCGGTTATTTCCAGAAGCTGATCGTATGAAGGGTGTTACTGGCGAGAATCTGCTTTCACTTCTTGAGCGACGTTTTGATAATGTTGTGTATCGTCTTGGTTTTGCTTCTTCTCGTACCGAATCACGTCAACTTGTTCGTCATGGCCACTTTACTCTTAATGGCCGAAAAGTTAATATTCCATCAATTCAGCTTAAGGCTGGTGATGTTATTGAATTGCGTGAAAAGAGCCGTAAAATTGTTGCTATAAATGATTCTCTGGAAGCGGTTGTACGTCGTGGAATTCCGCAGTGGCTTGAGCTAGATCGTGATTCCTTCAAAGGCACCCTTAAGGGCGTTCCGACTCGTGAGGATATCACAACTCCTATTCAGGAACAGCTGATTGTCGAGCTTTATTCAAAGTAATTTCTGGAAGCTGCTGATTCTAGTTTCGAACGACAACCGGATTCTACTTTCCGGAGGAGGTAGCAATGTATAAAAACTGGCGAGATCTTATTAAGCCAAAACAACTTCAGGTTGAAAAGGATACTCTTACAGCTACTTATGGTAAATTTTATGCTGAGCCATTTGAACGCGGTTTTGGTACTACTCTTGGTAATTCACTTAGACGAGTTTTGCTTTCTTCTCTTCAGGGTGCAGCAATTACATCAGTTCGTATTAAAGGTGTTTTGCACGAATTTTCTGCAATTCAAGGTGTTACTGAAGATGTAACTGATATTATTCTTAATCTTAAGGGTGTTCGGCTTAAATTGCATTCTTCAGATCAGGCTACTATTCACATTAAGCATAAAGGTGAAGGTATTATTACTGCCGGTGATATTATTGTCTGGTCATAATGTTGAAGTTATGAATCCTGATCACCATATTGCTACTTGTGGTAAAGATGCTAATCTTGAAGTTGAGATGACTGTAAAAATGGGCAAAGGGTATGTGTCTGCTGATCGTAATCGTGACGAAAAAGCTCCAGTTGGCACTATTCCAATTGATTCGATTTATACACCGATCAAAAAAGTTAACTTTTCAGTTTCAAATGCTCGTGTCGGTCAGATGACTGATTACGATAAGCTGACTCTTGAAGTTTGGACTGATGGAAGTGTCAAGCCGGAAGATGCTGTTGCATATGCTGCAAAAATTATGAAGGAACAGCTTTCCATTTTCATTAATTTTGATGAGGAATCTGAACCTCAGGTTGATGAAGAATCTCAGGAAGATAAAGACAAGGTTAATGAAAACCTTTATCGTACTGTTGAAGAGCTTGAACTGTCAGTTCGATCTGCAAATTGTCTTAAAAATGCCGGTATTAAACTTATTGGTGAGTTGGTTCACAAAGTCCGAGTCAGAAATGTTAAAGACTCAGAACTTTGGTCGTAAATCACTTAAATGAAATCAAGGATATTCTTACTGATATGGGTCTTACCTTTGGGATGAAAATTGATAGTTTTCCTGATCCAGAACTGATGATCCGTTTACGTGGCGAGCAAAAAGAAGAAGAGTAAATATCGAAATCTGGTCTAGTTTAGAAAGGAATTTTATATATGCGTCATAGTAAAGCTGGCAGAAGACTCGGCAGAAAGACAAGCCATCGCGAGGCGATGTTTAGGAATATGGTAACGTCTCTTCTTGAACATGAAAAAATTACAACAACAGATGCCAAGGCTAAAGAAATTCGCGTCGTTGCTGAGCAGATGATTACACTTGGCAAACGCGGCGATCTTCACGCTATGCGTTTGGCTGCATCTGTTATTCGTGACAAATCCGTTGTTACAAAGTTGTTTTCAACGATTGCTCCTCGTTATAAGGAACGTCTTGGTGGTTATACCCGAATAATCAAACTTGGTATTCGCCAGGGTGATGCTGCACCGGTTTCCTTGATTGAACTGGTTGAAGAGGAAATTAAACCTGGTAAGGCTAAATTGGCCCCTGTTAAATCTAAACAGGTAGCTCCTGCTGCCCCTGTAGTTTCAACTGAGGTTGTTGCTGAAGCATAAGCTTCCGATTGGTTACATAGAATAAACAGAACGGCGTGGATGTTTCCACGCCGTTCTGTTTTTAATTGACATACCTATCCTGCCGCGCAGGGGAGGCTACCTGATCATCGACAAGTGTATTAAAAGTGCTTGCCAGCTAGGACGATAGCCGATGTTTGAATAGCCTGACGGTGGCTGCAGACTACTCCTCCCGCTGAAATGACCGTAGTAATGCTCGCTTGCAGCAGAATATGCAATCCTCAAACCGTTCTCCATAACTCGACTATCCGGCATCTGTTCACTTACGTACTTCGGTGTTTATTCCAGCTGTTCCAGTTGAGTGCTTGACGACCATTCTCTGACGATATTCGACAATATCTTTTCTAAGAGAATGTAACTTCGCAACCTTCTCATCGACCATTCGCGTGTGTTTATCCAAAATGCTAATGAGTCTTGGAATCATCTGATCAGTTTCTTTTGCTTCGCCATACGCAACATACAGGTCTTGCATCTCCTTGATGGTAAGTCCTAATTCTTTAAGCTTCATGATGAATTTGATGCGTCTGACATAGTAAGGTGAATACCCTCTGTTTGCTCCATCGGCGCGCTCTTCTGATTCAATGATGCCGACTTCTTCCCAGTATCTTAGCGTCCTCGTCGTCAGCCCGATGCTCTTCGCCAGATCGCCAATCGTGATGATCTGGTTGTTTTCCTCGTTTGTATTCATAAATCCCCACCTCAAAATATTTCCTCATAGTTTAAACAGTTATTATGTCCGAACGGCCGATTTGTCAACAGGTCAATCTAAAACAGCATCCCATAATAGATTCAGTCAGTCTTAATAGCCGTGCATTACTTTTTTAAAAGGCCGCAGATGCTGCCACTGCCTCAGTTCCTTTTATTTCGTTACAGTTTGTTATAGAAAGGCATTATATTTGTTGTTGACATGCACGTAAACGGAATATATATCTTGTCTATGCAAACATGAATAATTTGATGATTTCGCACGGGTGGTTTTACATAGATATGTCTGCTGATGTTGGATGAGCATTGAAGTAACCGTGGTGCAGCGGTCGTTAACCCAAGATGTATTATTAAGAAAGGGGAGGGTGAGTTATGGGAAAAGAAAGTTACAACTGGAGTGAAATCGCGCAAAATCCGAAGTATCTGGAGCTGAAACGAAAGAAAAGGGTGTTTTTGTTTGGCTGGTGGATCGCCGCATCGATTTACTATTTCTCGTTGCCGCTCCTTTCCGGCTACTTCCCGGCGCTGTTTAAAATCAAGCTGATCGGGGTCATCAACTTCGGCTATCTGTTTATCCTGTCCCAGTTTCTGGTGGCGATCTTTGTAGCCATGTACTACACGAAGGTTGCCAACAGGGACTTTGACCGATTGACCGACGAACTCTTGAAAGAAATCCAATAAGGAGGAGGATACACATGTTTACTAAAATACTAGCAGCACTGATGCTTACACTTTTCCTGACCACGGTCGGGTTTGCCGCAGAACCAGTCCAAATCGTTGCCACAGACTAGCGTAGCGGTGCCAGTCCTTCAGGTGTCAGCGCAGAGCCAGGCCGCAACCGTGGTTGTCCCAGCGCCTGCTGTGTCCAGTCCGGCGCCACTCTCGGGCGTGCCAACCAAGGTTAAGCCCAATCGTGCCATTACCATCAGCATGTTCATGACGATCATCGGCATTACTCTTTGCGTTGTCATCTGGGCGGCCCGCTCGACAAAATCGGCCGCCGATTTCTACACTGCGGGCGGCGGCATCACCGGTCTGCAGAACGGCTGGGCCATTGCCGGTGACTACATGTCGGCGGCCTCGTTTCTGGGTATGTCCGGCCTGATCTCGCTGTACGGCATCGACGGTTTCATGTATGCGGTCGGCCCCATGTTCTCGTTTATCGCCATTCTGCTGGTGATTGCCGAGCCGTGCCGTAATGCCGGTAAATTCACCCTGGGCGACATCCTCTCCTTCCGCACCTCGCCCAAGCCGGTGCGTGCTGTGGCGGCCGTCTCCACGGTTACCGTGTCGCTCTTTTATCTGATCGCCCAGATGGTCGGGGCCGGCAAGCTGATGCAGGTTCTGCTGGATATCCCCTACCGCGTATCGGTAATCGGCGTCGGTGTCCTGATGGTGGCGTACGTCGTCTTCGGCGGCATGAAGGCCACCACCTGGGTGCAGATCATCAAGGCCGAGTCTGCTGATGAGCGGTACCGTCCTGCTGGCGTTTCTGGTCATGCTCAAGTCCGGTATGAACCCGATCGCCTTCTTCTCGGATATCGTCGGCAACCAGCTGATCCAGGACCACGTCCGTATGAATGTGCTCAAGGATGCGCTGCCCAAACCGGGCTTTGATTATGGTCAGCGCTTCATGGAGCCGGGGCTGTTCCTGAAAAATCCGCTCGACCAGATCTCGCTCGGTATCGCCTGGGCACTGGGTGCTGCCGGCCTGCCGCACATCCTGATGCGCTTCTTTACCGTGCCCAGTGCCAAGGAAGCCCGCAAATCGATCGTTATCGCTCTGTTCATCAACAGCACCTTCTTCTTCCTGATCAACATCATCGGCTTCGGTGCCGCGCTCTACCTCTCACCCCAGCTGATCAGCTCGGTTGACAAGGGGGGCAATATGGCAACCCTGCTGCTGGCCCAGTTGCTGGGCGGCGGCGCCGGTTCCCTTGGCGGCGACATGTTCCTGGCCTTTATCTGCGCCGTGGCCTTCGCCACAATCCTGGCGGTCGTCTCCGGCCTCGTGCTGGCAGCTTCCGCAGCCATCGCCCACGACGTGTACGTAAATATCGTCATGGACGGCAAGGCCGACCAGCAGACCCAGGTCAAGGTTGCCCGCATTACCTCGCTGTTTGTCGGTATCGCCGCAATCGTGATGGGGCTGGCGGCTGAGAAGGAGAACGTCGTCGCTCTGGTGGCACTGGCCTTTGCCGTGGCGGCATCGGGCAACTTCCCGGCGGTCATGCTGTCGCTTTTCTGGAAACGTTTCAATACTGCCGGTGTCATTTCCGCCCTGCTGGTCGGGACGATTTCCGCCTTGGGGCTGGTGGTGATTTCTCCGGTCATGACCTATCCGCAGAAGATCGCCGATGATGCCAAAAAGATAGTTGTCAACCCTGGAAAAGAAACAGCTGGAAGGTGCAGTGCTGGCCGACAAGGATCTGAAGCTTCTGGACAAGTCACGCAAAGATTTTGAAAAAAACAATGGCGGGACCTCCATGGTCGGCCTCAAAGCACCGATCTTCCCGCTCAGGAATCCCGGTATCGTTTCCGTTCCGCTGGGACTGATTGCAGCAATCCTCGGAACGCTGCTGTTCCGGGACAAACGTGCCGAAGAGATGTTTGACGAGGTCGAGGTCCGGCAGATTACCGGTCTGGGAATTTCCAAGGCCAGTGATCATTGATATGAAGAGCTGCGAGGCTCCGGCCTCGCAGCGTGTTTGCCGTAACAATATCTGGTGATGATACTGAAAGGAGGTTCTTGTATGTCGAGTGCCGAACGTGCCGGAGATGATGGAGTCACTCTTCTCCATGATCTGAGCAAGGAAGAGCTGATAAAAATTATCGTCGATGATGCCAAGAACTGGCTGGCCCACGACGGCGTCTGGTTTCAGGCGGTGGAAAAACGCTACGGCATGGACGTGGCGGTCGACGTTGATACCGAGGCCTGGCGCCATTTTACGGTGATTGAGGCCAGGCGGATCATGGATCGTCTGGGCATGAAGCCGGGCGGTGGCATTCCGGCGCTGGTCGAATGTCTGAAACATCGCTTCTATGCCCGACTCAATCTGCAGGATGTCATTGAGCAGGATGACACGCGCGTCGTCTTCCGGATGCTTGACTGCCGGGTGCAGTCGGCCCGCAAGCGAAAGGGGCTGGCCGACCATCCCTGCAAATCGGTCGGCATTGTCGAGTACAGTGAATTTGCCAAAGCGATTGATCCGCGCATCAAAACCAGCTGCATCGCCTGTCCGCCGGATCGCGCATCCGGAAGAGTTCTGGTGTGCCTGGGAATTCACGCTGCAAGAATAACTTTTCAAATCAGTCGGAGGAAACCATGACCCTAGCCGCACCGGAACCATATAACACAACCCACAAAGTCCGCTTTGTCACCGCAACCAGTCTGTTTGACGGCCATGATGCCACGATTAACGTCATTCGCCGCATTCTGCAGTCATCCGGTGCCGAGGTGATTCATCTGGGGCATAACCGCTCGGTCGAGGAGATCGTCACCGCGGCCATCCAGGAGGATGCCCAGGGAATTGCGGTCAGCTGCTATCAGGGTGGGCATGTCGAATTTTTCAAATACATCATCGATCTGCTGCGGGAGCGTGGCGAAGGGCATATCAAGGTCTTTGGCGGCGGCGGCGGGGTGATCGTGCCGGATGAGATCGCCGAGATCGAAGGGTATGGCGTCCGCAAGATATTTTCACCGGAGGATGGCCGCCGGATGGGGCTGCAGGGGATGATCAACCTGATGCTGGAGGAGTGCGATTTTGCCCTCGAGCGTGACATCGCGGCCGAGACTTCCCGGCTGGCTCAGCAGGATATCCGGGCGGTCAATACGCTGATCACCCTGGCCGAACAGGCGGTTCACGATCATGCCTCCGGGTATGCCGCTCTCCGGGGAACCATCAAGGAGATGGCGCAGGACGTGCCGGTGGTCGGCATCACCGGAACCGGCGGGGCCGGAAAAAGCTCCATCACCGACGAGCTGGTGCTCCGCTTCACCCGCGATTTTCCCGGACAAGAGCGTTGCCATTCTGGCGGTTGATCCCTCACGCCAGCGGACCGGCGGTGCGCTGCTGGGCGACCGGATCCGGATGAATTCGATCAATTCGAACCGGATCTACATGCGTTCGCTGGCCACCCGCGACTCCCAGACCGAACTTTCGGCCGCCATTCAGGATGCCATCGACGTGGTGCGGGCGGCCGGTTTCGACCTGGTCTTCGTCGAGACCAGCGGCATCGGCCAGGGGAATGCCGGGGTGGTCGGGGTCTGCGATGTTTCGCTGTACGTCATGACCTGCGAATTCGGCGCCCCGACCCAGCTGGAAAAGATCGACATGCTCGATTTCGCCGATGTGGTCGCCATCAACAAGTTCGAGCGCAAAGGGGCCGAGGATGCCCTGCGCAACGTGCGCAAGCAGTACCGCCGCAACCGCAATCTCTTCGACGTTGCCGATGAGGCGCTGCCGGTGTTCGGCACGATCGCCTCCCAGTTCAACGATCCCGGCACCAACGTCCTCTACCGGGCGCTGCTCGATGTCATCAACGCCAAGAAGGGGACGCGACTGGCATTCGTCTCTGCAGATCACCGAAAAGGAGAGCCTCAAGAAATACATCATTCCGACCGACCGGGTTCATTACCTGGGCGAAATTGTCCAGGCCGTGCGCGGCTATCGCAAGCAGGTCGGGGAGCAGGTCGATGTCGCCCGGCGGCTCTTTCAGCTGAACGGCGCCCGCGAAGTGCTGGGTGATGCCGCTGCGCATGGCAGAGCTGGATAAACAGCTGGCGATTTTTGATGCCAGGCTGCATGAAGAGCCGAAGCGGATCCTCAAGGAGTGGCCGGAACTGAAGGCCTCCTACCGCCGCGACCAGCTGGTGACCAAGGTCAGGGACAAGGAGATCAGGAGCGATCTCTACACCACCACCCTTTCCGGCACCCGCATCCCCAAGGTCTGTCTCCCGGATTTTGCCGACTGGGGCGAGATTCTGCGCTGGTGCATGTTCGAGAACGCGCCGGGCTATTTCCCCTTCACCGCCGGGGTCTTCCCGTTCAAGCGGGCCGAAGAGGATCCCAAGCGCCAGTTTGCCGGCGAGGGGACTCCGGAGCGGACCAACCGCCGCTTCCACTATCTCTGCAAGGATGACGATGCCAAGCGTCTCTCCACCGCCTTTGACAGCGTGACCCTCTACGGCGAAGACCCGGATTATCCGCCCGATATCTACGGCAAGGTCGGCGAGAGCGGCGTTTCCATCTGCACCGTCAACGACATGCAGAAACTGTTTGCCGGTTTTGACCTCTGCGCTCCCAACACCAGCGTTTCCATCACCATCAACGGCCCGGCGCCGATGATGCTGGCCTTTTTCTTCAACGCCGCCATCGAGCAGCAGGTTGATCTGTTCCGGGAGAAAAACGGCCGGGAGCCGTCCGATGCCGAGTACGCTGAGATCCGCGCCTGCACCCTGCAGACGGTGCGCGGCACGGTTCAGGCCGACATCCTCAAGGAGGATCAGGGACAGAATACCTGCATCTTCTCGACCGAGTTCGCCCTGAAGATGATGGGGGATATGCAGCAGTATTTCATCGAACAGAAGGTGCGCAACTACTACTCGGTCTCGATCAGCGGCTATCATATCGCCGAGGCGGGGGCCAACCCGATCACGCCAGCTGGCCTTTACCCTCTCCAACGGTTTCACCTTTGTGGAGTATTACCTGTCACGCGGCATGCACATCGATGACTTTGCCGCCAATCTCTCCTACTTCTTCAGCAACGGCCTCGACCCGGAATACACGGTCATCGGCCGTGTGGCGCGCCGGATCTGGGCGGTTGCCATGCGGGAGAAATACGGCGCCAACGATCGCAGCCAGAAGCTGAAGTATCACATCCAGACCTCGGGGCGCTCGCTGCATGCCCAGGAGATGGATTTCAACGATATCCGCACCACGCTGCAGGCGCTGATGGCGATCTACGACAACTGCAACTCGCTGCATACCAATGCCTATGACGAGGCGGTCACCACTCCGACCGAGGAGTCGGTGCGGCGGGCCATGGCGATCCAGATGATCATCACCAAGGAGTTCGGACTGGCGAAAAACGAGAATTCACTGCAGGGTTCCTTCATCATCGAGGAGTTGACCGATCTGGTGGAAGAGGCGGTCCTGGCCGAATTCGAGCGGATCGACCAGCGCGGCGGGGTGCTGGGCGCCATGGAGACCCAGTATCAGCGCTCCAGGATCCAGGATGAATCGATGCTGTACGAGCACAAGAAACATAATGGCGAACTGCCGATCGTCGGGGTCAACACCTTCCTCAACCCGCGTGCCGACGAAGAGGGGTTCAACGTCACCGGGCGAGCTGGCCCGGGCGACCAAAGAGGAGAAGGAACAGCAGATCCTGAATCTGCGGGCTTTTCAGGAGCTCAACAGGGACAAGGCTCCGGCGGCGCTCAAGCGGCTGCAGGAAACGGCCATCGTCGGCGGCAACATCTTTGCCGAGCTGATGGAGACGGTCAAGGTGGCCTCGCTGGGGCAGATCAGCCATGCGCTGTATGAGGTCGGCGGAAAATATCGCAGGAATATGTAGAATCAGTGATGCAGCATTCACCACAATCTGCAAATTCCGGCATCATTACGGATTGCTGATATTTCAGGTGTTGGACGAGTACATACTGCCATGTGTGCTCCTTTCAAGGCCGGAGGGAGATGTAACCTCCGGCCATATATTCTTGTTTATTGTCGCATGTTTAAATGGTAATTTTCATACGACCGTCAAAATAATTGCTTATGGAGAAATGACGATGGATATTTTTCAGGTTTTTCGCGACCGGCGCAGCATTCGCAAATACAAGGATACCCCGGTTGAGCGGGAAAAAATCGAGCAGATTCTGGATGCTGCCCGTTTGGCGCCGTCCTGGAAGAACTTGCAGTGCTGGCGCTTTCTGGTGCTGACCGATGCAGTGCAGGCGGGCAGCGGTTCTGGAGGCATTTCCTGATGACAATCCTGGCTATAAGGCGATTGCCGCGGCGCCGGTATTGATAGTGGTCTGTGGCAACCCGGCAGAATCGGATGTGGAAAACGGTATCGATTATTTTGTCGCCGATGTCGCCATCGCGTTCGAACATCTCTGTCTGGCTGCTCATGCAGTTGGACTGGGAACCTGCTGGATGGGGTGGTACAATGAAAAGCAGATCAAGCACGCACTCGGCATTCCTGACGATATCCGCATCGTCGGTATAACCCCGCTTGGCTATCCCGACCAGGAACCGAAGCCGAGACCGCGCAAACAGTTGTCTGAGATTGCCTATTTCGAGCAATGGCCATAACCAAATATATCCGGTAGGAGATACGATCATGCTGACACACGCAGAAGCGATGCAAAGAGTAACCACGATGCAGGCACAGCTCCAGGCCAAGGGGGTGGACGGCGCGCTGTTTATCTTTCCGATTGATGTGTACTACTTCTCCGGTACCCGCCAGAACTCCACCCTCTGGATACCGGCAGTCGGCGAGCCGGTCCTGATGGTGCGCAAAAGCCTGTCCCGTGCCAAGGTCGAGAGCGTCCTGAACGATATCAGGCCGTTTCCATCAAGCAAGGAGTTTCCGGCACTGTTCGGAGAAGAGGTACGCAAAATCGGTTTTACCTTCGATGTGGCACCGGTTCAGCAGCTGAACTACTACACCAAACTGCTGCCGGGGCGCGAGTTCGTTGATATTTCCGCAGCCAACCGCGAAGTCCGTTCGGTTAAATCGGCGTATGAACTTGCACAGCTCCGTATGTCCGGCGACAGCCTCTGCTCGGTGTTCAAACAGGTGCCGCAGTTTCTTAAGGAAGGTATGCGTGAACTTGATCTGGCGGCAGAATTTGAACATCGGCTCCGCGTTGCCGGTAATGAGGGGTATATCCGGATGCGGGCCTTCAATCAGGAGCTGTTCATGGGGCTGGCTCTTTCGGCGGGCGCCGCCTCGTACGGCTTCTTCGATGGTGCCGTTACCGGACGGGGGCTTTCCAATGCCTCGCCGCAGGGAGCGTCAACACTGACAATTAATCGCAACGAGCCGGTATTCCTCGATTATACCGGGGTGTTCAACGGTTATATCACCGACATGACCCGCATGTTCGTGATCGGTACCCTTGATCCGGAACTGCAGCGAGCGTTTGACCTGTCACTGGAGATTCAGGCAGCATCTGCAAAACGCCCTGAAACCGGGCGCAATCTGTGAAGAGCTGTTTCTGCAGGCGGTCGAAATTGCCGACAAGGGTGGGCTTGGTGCCCATTTTATGGGGATGCCGGGTGAGCAGGCCCGTTTTGTCGGCCATGGCGTCGGTCTGGAACTCGATGAATTTCCGGTGCTGGCCCAGGGTTTCAAGGTGCCGCTGCAGTCCGGTCAGACGATTGCCATCGAGCCTAAGTTTGTCTTCCCCGACAAAGGGGTCATCGGCATTGAAAATACGTTTGCCGTATCGAGCAGTGGTGGCGTAAAATTAACCGATATTGACGACCAGATTGTCTTTTTATAACAGTTCCCCGTATTCCCCGATTCGCCTCTGCTTTTCGGGGACGTCATCCAGCAGCGGGACGTGCAATTATGCACTCCCGCTTTTCCATATCATACAATATGTGTAATTTTTACATAAACAGATATTGTATAATCACGTTATAAATTTAGTTGACATGCACGTAAACGGAATATATAGTTTGAAGCATTAAAACAGTAACGGAGGCGGGAATATGAAAGAAGAAGTCTATGTTATCGATGGCATGAGGACGCCGTTCGGCTCATTTGGCGGTGTGCTGTCAGATGTTGCTGCACCTCAGTTGGCTGCCACGGTTATAAAAGGGATCTTGAGCCGGAACGCGTTGCCGGCGGAGGCTGTGGGTGAAGTGATTCTCGGGCAGGTGCTCTCCGGTGGCTGTGGCCAGGCTCCCGCCCGCCAGGCGATGCGCGCCGCCGGTTTGCCGGATGCCATACCCGCCCTGACGATCAATAAGGTCTGCGGCAGCGGCCTCAAGGCGATCATGCTGGGGAGCGACTCGATCACAGCTCGGCAATGCCGATGTGGTGCTGGCCGGCGGCATGGAAAACATGTCCCTGGCCCCCTACTTCCTTAAAAAGGCCCGCACCGGTTTCCGCATGGGCAATGGCGAAATCATTCGACCTGATGATCCATGACGGTCTGACGGACCCCTACACCGGGCGGCATATGGGGGAAATCGGCGAGGACAGCGTTGAACGCAACGGCGTTGACCCGTGAAGAACAGGATGACTTTGGCGATTCGTTCCTATCCAGCTGGCACAGGCAGGCGGTCAAGGAGGGTATGTTCAAGGACGAAATTGCCCCGGTAGTCAAAAAGGGTGCGTGGGGCAGAGATCGTCATCAGCTGAAGATGAAGAACCGTTCAAGGGTGATCTCGACAATCTGTCCAAGCTGAAGACTGCTTTTCAAAAAGGACGGCACCATCACGGCCGGCAATGCCTCCACCATCAACGACGGCGCCGCCTGCTGCTGCTGGCTGGTGCGGATGCCGTCAAAATGCACAACCTGAAGCCGCAGGCCCGGATTGTCGCTTCTGCCACGGAGAGCCTCCATCCGGACAATTTCCCGGAAGCTCCGGTTGGTGCGATCAGGAAGGTCTGCGCCAGGGCCGGGCTTGTCGCTGAACGATATCGATCTGTTTGAGATCAACGAAGCCTTTGCCTCGGTGACGCTGCTCGCGATCAAGGAGCTGAAGCTTGATCCCGCGCAAAGGTCAACGTCAATGGCGGCGCCTGCGCCATCGGCCATCCGATCGGCGCCAGCGGCGCCCGTCTGGCTGCGACGGTTATCCGGGAACTGCACAAACGCAATCTGCGCTACGGTCTGGCCACGCTCTGTATCGGCGGCGGCGAAGCGGTGGCGGTCATATTCGAAAGAGTTTAATAAGTTAGAAGTTTTCTGCGGTTCTGGCAGAAAAACTTCGTTAACGCATTTATCCTGTTTTCAGGGCTAGGGGGAGTGTTATGATTAAAAACATTGGCGTTCTCGGCGCAGGTCAGATGGGTAACGGCATTGCCCACGTTTTTGCCCAGTTCGGGTATCAGGTTGTTCTCTTCGACATTGCCGAAGCGCAGCTCGAAAAAGCGCTCACAACCATCAGGCAGAATCTGGAACGGCAGGCCAAGAAGGGAGTCATTCCCGAGTCTCTGGTCGGCGAGACCGTGGGGCGGATCATGACCACGAAGAACATGACCGATCTGGCAGACGTGGAATTTGCCGTCGAGGCGGTCACCGAGCACGAGCCGCTCAAGCTGGATATCTTCCGCAAGCTGGACGACATCGTGCAGCCCAGTGCCATTCTCGCCTCCAACACCTCATCCATCCCGATCACCAAGATCGCATCGGTGACCAAACGACCGGACAAGGTGATCGGCATGCATTTCATGAATCCGGTGCCGGTCATGAAGCTGGTTGAGATTATCCGCGGCCATGCCACCAGCGATGACACCTTCAGGCTGACCTCCGAACTGGTGGCAAGCTGGAGAAGGAGATGGCGGTATCCCAGGATTACCCCGGTTTTATCGTCAACCGCGTGCTGATCCCGATGATCAACGAGGCGGTCTTTGCCCTCTACGAAGGGATTGCCACGCGCCGAGGATATCGACAAGGGGATGAAGCTCGGCACCAACCAGCCGATGGGGCCGCTGACCCTGGCCGATTTCATCGGTCTCGATACGGTGCTGGCCATTGCCAACGTCCTCTATGACGGCTTCAAGGATCCCAAATATCGTCCCTGCCCGCTGCTGGTCAAGATGGTCAATGCCGGGTATATGGGGCGCAAATCGGGACGCGGATTTTACACCTATTAACCGGTCTGAAGTCGAGATCGAACCTGGATCAGGAGACATATGGAATTCAAAAATCTGCTGATCGAAACCACCGACGGCGTAACGACTCTGACCATCAACCGTCCCGCAGGCGCTGAATGCACTGAACAGCGAGGTGCTGCGGCGAGCTGGAGTGCGCCCTGTACGAACTTGAATCTGGATGCGACGGTCAAGGCGGTTGTCCTGACCGGCGCCGGTGAAAAGGCTTTTGTTGCCGGGGCTGATATCAAGGAGATGTCCGAGCTATGCCTCATTTGAGGCGCATCGAGTTTGCCCGCAAGGGGCAGCGGGTGATGCTGCTGATCGAACAAGATGACGCAAGCCGGTCATTGCCGCCGTCAACGGCTATGCTCTGGGCGGCGGTCTGGAGCTGGCGCTGGCCTGCGATTTCATCTACGCCTCGGAAAAAGCCAAATTCGGCTTTCCCGAGGTCGACTCTCGGCATCATGCCCGGTTTCGGCGGCACCCAGAACCTGGCGCGCCTGATCGGCCCGAACAAGGCCAATGAACTGATCTTCACCGGCAGGATCATCAACGCCGCAAAAGGCCCTGGCCTGGGGGATCGTCAACGAAGTCTTCGCGCCGGAAGAACTGCTGCCAAAGGCGCTGGAAACCGCGCGGGAAATTGCCGGCAAAGGGACCGCTGGGGGTCGCCTACGCCAAGGATGCCATCGCCAACGGACTGAATATGACCAAGGAAGACGGTTTCCGCTATGAGGCTTCCCTGTTCGGTGTGCTGTTTGCCACGGACGACCAGCGCGAGGGGATGGGGGCATTTCTCGAAAAACGTAGCGCGGAATTCAAGGGTAAATAAATTCAATTATGGGAGGGGAATAAACAATGAATTTCGAACTGAGCCAGGATCACAAGGTGTTGCAGTCTGCGTGCGTGACTTCGTCGAGAAGGAAATCAAGCCGATTGCCATGAAAATCGACGAAGAGCACATGATCCCCGACGCGCTGGTTGCAAAAGATGGGCGACATGGGTTTTCTCGGCAGCTATCTCCCGGAAGAGTACGGCGGGGCCGGGCTGGACATGCTCTCCTACGCCATCGTGGTCGAAGAGGTCTCCAAGGCCTGCGGCTCCAGCGGCGTTCTGATCTCGGCCCACACCTCCCTGGCCAGCGGCCCGATCTACACCTTCGGCACCGAAGAGCAGAAGAAGAAATGGCTGCCGGCGCTCAACACCGGCGAGAAGATCGGCTGCTTCCTGCTGACCGAACCGGATGCCGGCAGCGATGCCGGCGGCACCGCCACCACCTACAAGCGTGAAGGCGATGAATTCGTCATCAACGGCAGCAAGACCTTCATCACCAACGGCGGCTATCTGGGCACCGGCGTCCTGCTGGCCTCCTTTGACCGCAGCCTGAAGCACAAGGGGATCAGCGCCTTTATCGTCGATCTGAAATCTCCCGGCGTCACCATCCTCAAGAACGAAAACAAGATGGGCATTCGCGGCAGCTACACCACCGCCTTTGCCTTCGACAACCTGCGCGTACCGGTGGAAAACCTGCTGGGCCAGGAAGGGAAGGGCTTCAACATCGCCATGGACACCCTGAACGGCGGCCGGATCGGCATCGCCTCCCAGGCGCTCGGCATCGCCGAAGGCGCCTTCGAGCGGGCACTGGCCTACTCCAAGGAGCGCAAGCAGTTCGACCAGGCGATCTGCGAGTTCCAGGCGATCCAGTTCAAGCTGGCCGACATGTGGACCCGCATCGAAACCAGCAAGCTTCTGACCTACAAGGCTGCCTGTCTCAAGGACGCCAAGAAGAGCTACACCATGGAATCGGCCATGTGCAAGATGCACGCTTCGGAAACCGCCACCTTCGTCACCAAGGAGGCGATCCAGATTCATGGCGGCTACGGCTACATCGTCGATTACGAGGTGGAGCGGATGTACCGCGATGCCAAGATCACCGAGATCTACGAAGGTACCAATGAGGTGCAGCGGGTGGTTATTTCAAAACTGTTGCTTTCGTAATACCTGTGTATCTTTAATACTTGACATGCGCGTTAAGTAGAATTATAAACGACGCAGCAGGTATCACGTCAAGAGAGGTGTTACTGTGGAAGCAACCCGCGAAATTTACTGGAACATCGGCCACGGCGTTGTCATCCCGATGTACCTTCTGGCCTTGCCGCCTTCGGCGTCATGGCCTGGGGATTCTGGCAGCGCCTGCCGATCTGGCGTCAGGGCAAAGCCGCTCGACCGTTTCGACCGCTACGACGAGCGGGTCAAGCGGATGATCGCCGAAGTGTTCAGCCAGGTGAAGATCTTCCGGGTCACCGACGGCGGCGTGTTCCACTCCCTCTTTTTCTGGGGCTTCCTGATCCTCTTTGCCGGCACCCTGCTGGTCATGTTCCAGGCCGACTTCTTCACCCCCCTGCTGCAGGTCAACCTCCTCTCCGGCGAATTCTACAAGGCCTTCTCGCTGGTGCTGGACCTGGCCGGCATCGTCGCCATCCTCATGCTGGCCGGGCTCTTCATCCGCCGGTTCGTCATCAAGCCCAAAGGGCTGGAGATCGTCAAGGACGACTACATCGTCCTGCAGCTGCTCTTTGCCATCCTGATCACCGGCTTCCTGATCGAAGGGGCCCGCATGGCCGCCACCGAACTGCAGCAGAATCCCGGACTGGCCCGCTTCTCCCCGGTCGGCCTGCTGGCGGCGCAGCTCTTTACCGGCTCTGACGGCCGACACCCTGCTCGTCACCCACAAAATTCTCTGGTGGCTCCACTTCGCCCTGGTGCTCGGCTTCTTCTGCGCCATCCCCTACACCAAGCTGCGCCACATCTTCACCACCAGCGCCAACGCCTTTCTGGCCCCCTTTGAAGCCGAAAGGGCTCATCGCCACCATCAACCTGGAAGACGAGAGCATCGAGCAGTTCGGCGCCGCCGCGATCAGCCGACCTGACCTGGAAAGACATCTTCGACGCCGACGCCTGCACCTCCTGCAAACGCTGCCAGGACCGCTGCCCGGCCTACGCCACCGACAAACCGCTCTCCCCGATGAAGATCGTCCAGCAGATCGGCGAGGTCGCCGTAGCCAACCCCGCCGGCCAACCTGATCGAAACCGTCAGCCAGGATGCCCTCTGGGCCTGCACCACCTGCCGCGCCTGCCAGGATATCTGCCCGGCCAACATCGAGCACGTCAACAAGATCCTGGAGATGCGACGCAACCTGACCCTCATGGAAGGCGCCTTCCCCGGCGACGAGGTCAGCACCGCCATCAACAACATCGAGGTCAACGGCAACCCCTTCGGCCTGGCCTACGCCGCCCGCGGCGACTGGGCCGACGGGCTGGACGTCACGATCATGGCAGCAGGACAGCGGACGTCGACATCCTCTACTTCGTCGGCTGCTACGCCTCCTTCGACAAGCGCAACCAGGAGGTCGCCCGGAACTTCATCACGATCTGCAACGCCGCCGGCATCAAGGTCGGCATCCTCGGCAAAGAAGAAAAATGCTGCGGCGAACCGGCCCGCAAGCTGGGCAACGAATACCTCTACCAGATGACCGCCGCAGGAAAACATCGAACTGATCAAGGGCTACGACGTCAAAAAGATCGTCACCACCTGTCCGCACTGCTTCAACACCCTGGCCCGCGACTACAAGGATCTGGGGCTCGATGTCCCGGTCGAACACTACAGCACCTATCATCAACACCCTGCTGAACAGCGGACAGGCTGAAGCTGACACCGCGAACCATTCGACTTCACCTATCACGACTCCTGCTACCTCGGCCGCTACATGGACATCATCGACCAGCCGCGCAGCGTCCTGCAGGCAGGCCGGCGGCCGCATCACCGAAATGGACAAATCCGGCTACGACAGCTTCTGCTGCAGCGCCGGCGGCGGCCGCATCCTGGCCGAAGAAAAGCTGGGGAGCAAGATCAGCGAAGCCAGGGTCAAGATGGCCACCGACACCGGCGCGCCGCTGCTGGTATCCAACTGCCCCTTCTGTCTGACCATGTTCGAGGACGGCATCAAGACCGGCGGCGCGGAAGGGCAGCTGCAGGTCAGGGATCTGGCGGAGATCGTGGCGGAACGAATAACAGCGTAGGTGCAAGTCCATGAGCTACAAGTCCAGGACCTATAAGACCACTGGACGACTGAGCGCTAAATTCAGGAGGTACCACATGAAACTACTGGTCTGCATCAAACAGGTCCCGGACCTGGAATCCCGCTTCAAACCCGAACGCCGCCGGCGTCTGGTACAACGAAACCGATCTGGCCTTCCGCATGAACGAATACGACGAATACGCCGTGGAACAGGCCGTTCAGCTCCGGGAAAAACTGGGTGACGGCGCCGAACTGACCGTCCTCTCCATCGGCCCCGACCGCGTGGTCGAAGCGATCAAGAAAGCGCTGGCCATGGGGTGCGACAACGCCGTCCATATCCAGGACCCGGCCGCTCCGGCCAAAGACCCCTGGCAGATCGCCTCGATCATCGCCGCCTATGCCAAAGACAAAGGCTTTGACCTCATCTTCACCGGCATGCAGTCCCAGGACCGCGGCTCGGCCCAGGTCGGCGTCACGGTCGCCGAACAGCTCGGCTTCGCCTGCACCACCACCCTCGTCGGCTTCGACTATGACAACGGCACGATCACCGCCAAACGCGAACTGGAAGGGGGCATCAAAGGGGTCGTCAAGCTGAAGACCCCGGCCCTGGTCACCTGCCAGCTCGGGCTCAACATACCGCGCTACCCGACCCTGCCCAACATCATGAAGGCCAAGAAGAAGGAGATCACCGCCATTGCCGGTCGCCGACCTGCTCAAGGAAGAGCCGCTGGCAACCACGACCAGCTTCCATCCACCGGCCAAAAAAGGCGGCGGCATCGTTCTGGAAGGGGATGTGGCGGATCTGGTGGACAAGGTGATCGCGCATACTCAAGGAAAAAACCGCGGTATTGCGATAGGAGACAACCATGAAAACATTACTGATCGGCGAATACCGCGAAGGAAAACTGCTCGACTCCACCTACGAACTGCTCGGCTTTGCCGCCCAACTGGGCGCCGAGACCGCCATGCTGCTGGTCGGCAGCGAAGCACAGCTGCCTGCCTACGGCGGCACGCTCTACCTGGCCGATGCGGCAACCTGCGGCGAATACAACCCCGACCTGCACAAAAAGCTGATCCTGCGAGGCGGTCGCAGAAGGAAAACCCGGACTACATCGTCTTTCTGCACTCCTCCTACGGCTGGGATCTGGCGCCGCGGGTCGCGGCCAGCCCTCAAGGCCGCCCAGGTATCCGAGGTCATCGCCATTGCCGACGGCGGCTTCGAAGTCGGCTGCTGCAACGCCAAGATGCGCCGCACCGTCAAGCCGACACCGCCACAGGCGGTCCTGACCATCCAGGCCGGCGCCTTTCCGGTGCTGCAGCCGGGCGGCTCTCCGCAGGTGCAGAAGATTGACCGCGGACGGCAGCGGCACCCTGGAATTCATCGGCTACGAACCGGCCGAGAAGAAGGATGTCGATCTGGCCAAGGCCGAGGTCATCGTCACCGCCGGACGCGGCATCGGCAAGAAGGACAACGTCCCGGTCATCGCGGCCCTGGCCAAGGCGCTTGGCGGCGAACTGGGCGCCAGCCGTCCGGTGGTCGATGCCGAATGGGTCGAGCACAGCCATCAGGTCGGCACCACCGGTCAGACGGTATCGCCCGAAACTGTACGTGGCCTGCGGCATCTCGCGGCGCCATCCAGCATCTGGCCGGGATGAAGAAATCGGACTTCATCATCGCCATCAACAAGGACAAGGACGCGCCGATCGGCGAGATCGCCGATGTGCTGGTGGTGGCGGATGTCATGCAGTTTGTGCCGGCGCTGACGGCGAAAGTGGCACGATGACTAGCTGATGAAAGCGCTGGCCGGCATCAAGATTGTCAATCTGGCGGCCAATCTTCCCGGTCCGGCTGCCGCTCAGCGTCTCTGCGCGATGGGTGCGGAGGTCGTCAAGGTTGAAGCGCCGTCCGGTGATCCGATGGAGATCTACCATGCCGGGTGGTATCGGGAGATGGCGGCCGGACAGACGCTCGTCAGGCTCGACCTGAAATCTGACACCGGGCGGGCGGAGCTTGACCGGTTGCTCGGCTCCGCCGATCTGCTGATCAGCGCCAGCCGTCCGGCTGCCATGGAGCGTCTCGGGCTTGACTGGAGTGCCCTGCACCAGAAGTTTCCCCGACTCTGCCAGGTGGCCATTATCGGCTATCCGGCCCCCCGCGAGAACGAGGCCGGCCATGATCTGACCTATCAGGCTTCGCTTGGGCTTCTCACGCCTCCCCATATGCCGCGCACCCTGCTGGCCGACATGGCCGGTGCCGAAATGACGCTTTCTTCCGCTCTGGCGCTGCTGCTTCGCCGTGAACGGAGTGGAGATGCCGGCTATGCCGAGGTTGCGCTGTCGGAGGCCGCTGCCTCGCTCGCCGAACCGCTCCGCTACGGCTGTACGGCTCCGGGGGCGCTTCTGGGGGGCGGCATTCCGGAATACAACATCTACAAAACCGCCGACGGCTGGATTGCGGTGGCGGCGCTGGAGCCGCATTTCAAAAAGCGCCTGGAAGATGCGCTTGCCATCTCGACACCGGATCAGTATCGGGCCGCATTTGCCGGCGAGAGTTCCGCCTACTGGCAGGAGTGGGGACAGCGAGCAGGATGTGCCGATTGAAACAGTACGCGACAGATAGCCGTTGCATGAGTTGATGTATCCATCAATCGAGGAGGTGCGACATGTTTCTCGATCTTACCGAAGAGCAGAAGTTGATTCAGGATACCGCCCGGGATTTTGCCAAGGCGGAGCTGGAGCCGGTGGCTGCGGAGCTTGACCGGAGCGATGATCGGGCGCCGCTGCTGGCAAATCTCAAAAAACTGGCCGAACTCGGTTTCATGGGGTTGAACGTCAAGGAACAGTACGGCGGAACGGAAGCCGGGGTTGTCGCCTTCAGCGTGGCAATTACCGAAATTGCCCGCGCCTGTGCCTCCACGGCGGTGACGCTGTCGGTCAACAACATGGTCTGCGGAGGTAATCCAGGCGGTCGGTACCGAGGAACAGAGCAACGCCTACATCCCGAAGATCTGCTCCGGAGAATATGCCGGCCGGCGGTTTCGGTCTGACCGAAACCGGCGCCGGTTCCGATCCGTCCGGGATGTGTACCCAGGCGGTCAGATGACGGTGACAGCTACGTCCTGAACGGCTCCAAGATATTCATCACCAGCGCCCCCTATGCCGGGGTCTTTGTCGTCTGGGCGGTGACCGACAAGGATGCGCCGAAGGGGAAAGGGATCAGCTGCTTTCTGGTGGAAGGCGGCACCCCCGGGCTGATCATCGGCAAGGAAGAAAAGAAGATGGGACAGCACGCCTCCGCCACCAATGAGCTGATCTTTGAGAACTGCCGTGTCCCGCAAGGCGGCCATGATGGGAAAACTGAACGACGGTTTCCGTATCGCCGTGGCGGAACTGACCGGTGGCCGGATCGGTATCGGTTCGCTGGGGCTGGGGGTCGGTCTGGCCGCCATGGATTATGCCACCAGATATGCCACCGAGCGGAGTCAGTTCGGGCAGAAGATCAGCAACTTTCAGGCAATTCAATGGATGATCGCCGACGGCTATACCGAGCTGGAGGCCGCCCGGTTGCTGCTGATGAGCGCCGCCTACCGCAAGGAAACCGGCAAGTCCTTTGCCAAAGAGGCGTCCATGGCCAAGATGTTTGCCACCGAAGCTGCCAACAAGGCCTGCTACAAGGCGCTGCAGATGCTGGGCGGGTACGGCTACACCCAGGATTATCCGATCGAACGCTACACCCGTGATGCCCGCATCACGGCCATCTACGAAGGAACCAACGAGATTCAGCGCTTGATCATATCACGTGAAATTCTGAGAAATATCAGTTGACCAGGAGGCAGGCATGAGTACCGGCAAACGCATTACCCTGCAGCAAGCCGCCGAGATCATCAAGGACGGCTCCAGTCTCACCTTTTCCGGATTCACCATCTGGCGTCGCCCGATGGCCATTGTCTTTGAACTGATTCGCCAGCACCGCAAGAATCTGCATCTGATCGAGGTCAACGGCGGCTCGCAGACCGAATTTCTGGTCGGGGCCGGCTGCGTCGATATCTGGGAATCATGCTGGGTCGGTCATGAACTGTACGGCAAGTACGGCGCCAACCTCTCGCGCAAGGTTGCCGACAAGCAGATCATCGTCGAGGATTACAGCCATGCCGAGATGATGTTCCGTTTCGCCGCCGCCGCCAACGGCGCCCCGTATGCGGTCACCCAGACCTCGCTCGGAACCGATCATTCACAATCCCGAATACGATATGCTCGGTCGTGCCGGACTGCGGGACGGCAAGCGTATTGCGAAGCACAAATACCAGTTTACCGAAGACCCCTTCTTCGGAGCCGGTTCCCAGGTGCTGATTCCGGCGGCCAAGGTCGATATTGCGGTCATGTGTGTGCAGCAGGTGGGTGAAGAAGGGACCGTGCGGGTAAACGGCCAGTATTATTCCGATCCGGAAGTAGCCCGGGCGGCCGACATCACGATAGTCATGGCCGAGGAGATCGTTCCGGAAGAGTATCTGCGGCGCAATGCCGACCAGAACACCATCGCCAGTTTTGAAGTCGATCATATCCTGGAATGCCCGTTCGGCGCGCATCCGACCGGTATGTTCGGCCGCTACGATGTGGATGGGCGCTTTCCTCAAGGATTTCTACGGCACGCACCCGCACCCAGGAAGGATTTGACGACTTTGCCAAGGAGTGGATACATGGGCAGGATCATATGAGCTATCTGGAAAAGCTGGGGTGGCCGCGCATGCTGAAACTCAAGGCCAACACGGCGCTCAATTACAGTGTTCGTGAAAAAAAGGGGGGTAAGTAACTATGGCTACTGACTATGCGACATCCTGAAGAATACGGCCTGGCCGATCTGATGTGCTGTGCCGCCTCCCGCGAAGTGCAGGACAATGAGGTCGTCTTTGCCGGTACCGGTCTGCCGATGGTGGCGATCATGCTGGCCCAGAAAACCCATGCCCCCAACCTGAAGCTGATCTTTGAGGCCGGAACGCTGGACGGCCGTCCGCCCGAGATACCGACGTCCGTCGGTGATGCCCGCTGCGAAATGGGTGCATCCCGCTCATCCGGCCTGTACGACGCCTTCAGCATCGCCCAGCGCGGCTACGTCGATCTCGGTTTTCTGGGCGGCGCTGAAGTGGATGAGTACGGCAATGTCAACACCACCTGCATCGGCGACTATCTCAACCCCGAACTGCGCCTGACCGGCAGCGGCGGCAATCCCGGACATCAACTCGTTTGCCAAGCGGACGGTCTTCATCATGGTTCACGAAAAGCGGCGCTTCACCCCCAACGTCAGCTACATCACCAGCCCCGGCTGGCGGGTCAAAAAATGGCCGGGTGGCGAGTTTGTGCACCGTCGCGAACTGTACGGCGCCGCCTATCGCGGCGGCCCTTCGGCGGTCATCAGCACGGCCGGAGTATTCCGTTTTGACGAGCAGAGCGGCAAAATTTATCTCGACACCTGCCATCCGGGCAAAACTCCCGACGAAATCAGGGAGATGTGTCACTTCGATCTTGACATTTCCCGCGTCAACGGTGAAACTCTTCCGCCGACTCGTGATGAGTTGCACATTATTCACGAGGTGCTTGATCCGGAACAGATTTTTGTTCCAAAGGTGAAAAAGGGGTGAATTGTGGCGCAATTAAACGCCATGGAGGATTTCAAGCGGGATATCAACTACCACGTTCTGAAGAGCGATGATGAGCAGATCGTCTTGACGGCCCACCTCAAGGATCGTTTTCATGATGTCCGGATGGAGGTGCTGGTAGATTTTGAATCACTCAAGATACAGGCTGCACGGGTCAATTTCGTCCGTCATCCGTCGGAGGACTGCCCCGCTGTGGCCTGGCGGATGGAGCAGCTGGTGGGCTTTACCATCGGCAAGGGGCTCAATCGTAAGCTGCAGGAGACGTTTGGCGGCGGCGAGGGGTGCGGTAACCTGCGGGTGATGTTGCTGGGTCTGTTGCCGCTTGCTTTGAATGTCAAGGCGTCAGCCGGTTTCAGCAATGAACAGGAGATGCTGGATTCTATCAGGGAACGTCTCACCGGGAGCTGTGCCGGGTATGCAAAACGTCCGGAATAGCCCCGGTCCGAGTCTTTTGGTACTTGAAACAGGTATCCCTTATACACGTGGGGATACCTGTTTTCGTGTCGGCAGTGCCGCTGCACGTGGAAACTTGACGCGTACGTTTTCAATCTGCTACAAGGAATGATCTGAAATCAGAGCATCATATATAAAGGATGAACGTCGATGCCGTATATCATAATTGATGAAACACGTTGCAAGGGGTGTGGACTCTGCACCATAGCCTGCCCGAAGAAGCTGGTCGCCATGAGTGAAACCCCCAACAGCCTGGGGTTCACCGTGGCGGTTTTTTCCGGTCCGGAACAATGCACCGGCTGCTCGTTGTGCGCCGAGATGTGCCCGGATGTCGCCATCACGGTTTTTAAGGAGTGACGATCATGCCAACTGCTGCACGTGAAAAAATATTTGTCAAAGGGAACGAAGCGGTAGCCATGGCGGCCATCGAGGCCGGTTGCCGCTGCTATTTCGGCTATCCGATCACCCCGCAGAGCGATATCCCGGAATATCTGTCACGCGAGCTCCCGAGGCCTGGGGGGACATTCATTCAGGCCGAGAGCGAGATCGGCGCCATCAACATGGTGCTGGGCGCTTCGGCCACCGGAGTACGTGCCATGACCTCATCATCCGGCCCCGGCATCTCCCTCAAGCAGGAGGGGATTTCGTACATGGCCGGCTCGGAACTGCCGGGCGTCATCGTCGATATCATGCGCGCCGGGCCCGGTCTGGGCGGCATCGATGCGTCACAGGCCGATTACTGGCAGGCTACCCGCGGCGGCGGGCATGGCGGCTACCGGATCATCGTCCTGGCTCCGGCCTCGGTGCAGGAGATGTACGACCTGACCATGCTGGCGTTTGACCTTTCCGACATCTACCGCATGCCGGCCATGGTGCTGGCCGATTCGGTTATCGGCCAGATGAAGGAGTCGATGATCGCCAATCCGCGTCCGGAGACTCGTGCTGCCGCCCAAGGAATGGGCCGTGCGCGGCCGTGCAGAGGGAACTCCGCAAAATGTCGTCAAATCGCTGTACCTGGGTGATGGCGAGATGGAGGCCTTTCACTGGAAGATGCATGCCCGTTACCAGGAGCTGGCCGAGAAGGAGAGCCGCTGGGAAGAGGTTCAGACCGACGATGCCGAACTGATCGTGACGGCGTTCGGCTCGACCTCCCGGATCGCCAAGACCGCTGTTGCCATGGCCCGCGAGGCCGGCATGAAGGTCGGACTGATGCGGCCGATTACCCTGTTTCCGTTTCCCAAAAAGGCCTATGCGGCGCTTTCCGAACGCTGCAAGCTGTTTCTGGATATCGAGCTTTCCACCGGGCAGATGATCGACGATGTGCGCCTCTCGGTGGCACGGGATGCCGATGTCGCCTTTTATGGCCGCCCGCCCGGAGCCGGGTCATTGCCGACACCGGAAGAACTTTTCGAGCAGATCAGGAAAAACTATCGGGCTCGTGCCTGACAGTCGAGGATACACATCATGAAACAGGTATTCACCAGGCCGGAAAGCCTGAAAGATGTCTCAACCCACTTCTGTCCCGGCTGCCAGCACGGCTCGGTCCACCGTCTGGTGGCCGAGGCACTGGACGAATTCGGCATCCGCAGCGAAACGATCGGCGTTGCTTCGGTCGGCTGCTCGGTCTTTCTCTACGGCTATTTCGACATCGATGTGATCGAAGCCCCGCACGGCCGCGCTCCGGCCGTTGCCACCGGCGCCAAGCGTGCCCGTCCCGACCGGATCGTCTTCACCTATCAGGGGGATGGCGACCTGGCGGCGATCGGCATGTCCGAGATCATCCATGCCGCCAATCGTGGCGAGGATATCACCGTCATCTTCGTCAACAACACCACCTACGGCATGACCGGCGGCCAGATGGCCCCCACTACCATGCCGGGGCAGAAGACCTCCACCTCTCCCTATGGTCGCGACATCAAGAAAGACGGTGCTCCGTTCAAGATGGCGGAGCTGCTCTCCAATCTCGACGGAGTGGCCTTTTCGGCCCGGGTGGCCCTCAACAGCCCCAAAAATGTTCTCCAGGCCAAAGAAGATGATCAAAACCGCCTTCCGCTATCAGGTTGAGAAGAAGGGGTTTTCCTTTATTGAGGCGCTCTCTGCCTGTCCGACCAACTGGGGGATGAATCCTCTTGATGCCAACCAGCGGGTGACCGATGAAATGATTCCGTACTTCCCGCTGGGTGTCTATAAAAATACCGCAAATCTGTAGTCATGGAGATATATCATGCGTTACGATGTTTTCATTGCCGGTTACGGCGGGCAGGGTGTGCTGCTGGCCGGTAATCTGCTCTCATATGCTGCCATCCACGAAGGGAAAAATGTCTCGTTTTTTCCTGCCTACGGTGTTGAAAAACGGGGTGGGGCGGCCATGTGCACGGTCGTCTTTGCCGATGGTGATACCGGTTCCCCGGTGGTCGGGAATCCGTCGGTTTCGGTACTGCTCAACCAGCTCTCCTTTGACAAATATGCTGCCAAAGTCAAGCAGGGCGGGATCTGTATCGTCAACTCCAGTCTGGTGGATTGTGATGGCATTGATCTGCCGGGGGTCGAAGTCGTCCTGGTTCCGATGAACCAGATCGCCCTCGATATGGGTGATGTGCGCATGGTCAACATGGTGGCCTGTGGGGCGTATATTGAAAAATCGGGGGCATTGAAGAGCTGCATCGCTGGAAGCGGCGCTGAAAAAAGCGCTCCCGGAGCGCAACCACACGTCTGATACCTGCCAACGTCAAAGCGATGGAAGCGGGTGCTCGGCAGCGCGGGCTAAAATGCGGCTAAAAAGTCTTGACGTCATGAGTCCGATTTGCTACAAAGAGGAACTCTTCAATTTAGGGGTATCGCCAAACGGTAAGGCAACGGCCTCTGACGCCGTCATCTCTTGGTTCGAATCCAGGTACCCCTGCCAAACTTCTAACTGGCTAACTACGCTAGATAAAAAAACAAGACCCCTTATTTTCAGGTATACTGTCAGGTATACAGAAGCAAGGGGTCTTGTCGTATCCAGCACACTTGTAACGATCAGTGACAGGTCCTATTGCAAAATAAAAGGGCCTGTCGACCTGCTGCAATATGTTTCTTGCATCGTATCAAGAAATTTCTCAGGACACCAGACCTCCACGAAGCAAAGACCATGGGCGAATTCACAGAAGCTTCACTATGGTGCGTACGGGCATGTTGCCTGGTGATGTGGTCCGTCTGGTAGCAAAAGGGGCTTGCGCCGAACAAAGATGGAATTCACGTAGCGTATTAGCACCATTCTTAATGAAATTCATGTATAATGGGTGCGCGTATTACGATATCAGTGACCGTACCTGAAGATGTTCCGAAGGATAATGTAATGACAGGACCTGTAGCTAAAAAACGTATAATACAGAAGCTATTGCTTTCTCAGCCTATTGACATTCCTGTTTTTCATGAAGTGGCATTACGGTTGCAACAAATGTTGAACGACAACTCATATAGAATTGAAGAAGCAATAATGCTGGTACATCAAGACACAGCATTAGCCTCCGAAATGCTAAGACACGCCAACAGTACCTATAATTCAGGTATGGCACCAATTACTACAATAAAGAATGCTATTGTCAGGCTTGGTTCCCAACAGGTTGTAAACCTTGCATTTACAGCAAGCATGGCAAGTTGTAAATCCGATAATCCACTTATAAACACACATTTGAAAAATCTTTGGTATCATAGTCATGCTGTAGCTATTACCAGTGCTTGGCTGGCAGTGCAGATTAGTCATGATAATGAAACGATTGATATAGATGCTGATGAAGTATACCTGGCTGGACTGTTTCATGATATTGGAAAACTATACTTATTAAAGTCGATTGATAGTTTGATTAAGTCTGGTATATTACAACCTGATTCTAACTTAATAGATGAGACTCTGGATGAACTTAATATACAGCAGGGCGTAAAAGTAATGCAGTATTGGAATATTCCGGAAATATATACAGATTCAGTAGGACGACATCTGACTAATAACTGGAAATGTGGAACAAACGATCATTTGGTAGCTGCTGTTAGATTGTCCTGTAAAATTCGTTGCTGCGTCGAGCAGGGAATTGAAGTGACAAAATATAATAAAGCATCTGAACTAGTTACAGAAGAGCTGTCTTTCTTAGATATTGACGATGTTGAGTATGTGTATGATTTTGTGAAAACGATATCTGGGTAGAGAGGAGTATCCGAAGGAGTGCTGCACGTGAAGACCATCCATAACGATCAACGGGTTAGCTCATCACTGAGCTAACCCGTTTTTACTTTGCTATCTCAAAGCCGCAGCGTAACTAACGTACAACTATCTGCCGCCATGCTCATTATGATGATCATCCCGCTCGTCGTGCCGATCTTTCTTGTGTTTCTTTTGCCCCTTGTGCTTGCCGTTGTCTTTATGCCGATGCTCTTTTTCAACAACCCTTTCCCGCTCGATGACAGTCACCTGTTGAACCGGTACGGGGCGCTGTGTGCCGACATGAACACTGGCATTGGGAGTGTTGACGTCAACATTTACGGCAGCGGCTGAAAAGCTCGCTGTCGCGAGAACAAGTACAAAACTTCCGATCATCTTTTTCATGGGTACGCTCCTTTTGGTATGATACTCTGGCTGCTGATTCCAGTATAAAAACTGCTCTTAAACGACAGAATCACTGCTTGCCTGGATTTCTTCCCGCACTGTCACTAAAAGTTCGGCGCAGATCACAATCAATTCCTGCCTCAGACCTTCGGCCTCAGATGAAAGCTCAATATTTACCGACTCTGCAAAATACTTGAACTTGGCTACTACATCTTCAAACTGTTTGATAGTGCAATTCATATGCAGCCCCTCTTTACGAATCTCTCATACGAACAGGCTAGCCGTGTAAGCGGCTAACCTGTTTTTGTTGGCGGGTTCGAATACTGCCTGATAGTCTACACCGATTGGCCATAGACCGTTAGTATCAACTATTCCAGACACTGCCCTGCCGGGCAAAGTCCATTTACGTACAACAGAATGTGGTGAAAGTTGGTAGTGTAGTGAACGCTTAGGTAGCTTCGAATACCGAGTCTCACAGATCTTATCCGTACCGCTACAGTTGCTTTTTTAACCCAATTCCCCTTTGGTTTCCAGTAAAATCGCAGTCGGCCTGATATTCACCTCTGTAATCAGTCCCGCAGAATTTTGCCGTTCATTTTTTCGGTAGAAGCGTGGTATACGGGAGTGGTCATATCAGCTTTACACTGCCATTCACAGACAGCTGATCTCGTCTTGCATCCGATCGAATATAACACCAGGGAGCGTACCAATTTTGAAGGTTGCAATAATGCTGCTATTGGTGTTTTCAATCATGGGGTGCCAGAAGAGCTCTTCCCGGAAGGAGGGTCAGCCGCGGGACATCACCCTGGCCTATACAACCCAGCACGATTGTGTCCTGGTTCATGTGGCGATGGCCAAGGGGTACTTCGCTCAGGAAGGGCTACATGTGCGACCGATGCTTCATGCCTTTGGCAAGGCCGCTCTGGATTCTGTTATTGAAGGGAAGGCCGATCTGGCGACCGTCGCCGAAACCCCCGTCATGTTCGCCGTACTCAATGGGGAGCCGATTGCTATCGTTGCCAGCATCTTCTCTTCCAACAAAAACAACGCAATCGTTGCTGACAAAGAACGGGGGATTTCCGTGCCGCGCGATCTGCGCGGAAAGCGTATCGGTTTTACCCCCGGTACCACCTCAGAGTTCTTTCTGGATTCTTTCCTCACGGCAAACAATATCGGACGACATGACGTGACGCTGTTACGCCTGAATCCGGACGAAATGGGTGACGCTATTACGGCGAATCGTGTTGATGCCGTATCGACGTGGAATCCTGCCTTGGCCACGATCATCGGTGGATTGGGAACAAAAGGGACTACTTTTTTCGATTTCGATCTTTATCACGAGAGGTTTGTTCTGGCGGGACGCCAGGAGTATGTGCAAAAAAATGCGGGAACGGTCCAGAGTGTTCTGCGAGCGATAATCAGGGCGGAGCAATTTGCAGCGGAGCATACCGAAGAAGCCCAGGCAGTTGCCGCTTCGTCACTGAAGATGGATCGGGAGTTGATGCGGGCCTTGTGGAGTGAGAGCGAGTTCAGGGTTACCCTCGATCAGGCGCTCCTGATCACTCTGGAGGACGAGACCAGATGGGCAATCAAGAACCACATGACTACATGTGCCGGCATGCCGAACTATCTTGGCTACATCTATTTCGACGGCCTTGAGACGGTCAATCCTGATGCAGTCACGATAAAAAGGTAGAATAGATGACTTCTTCCACACGGCTCAAAATCAGCTCTTACTTGTCAACCGGCCTGTTCCTTATCATGGTGCCGGTACTTGTCTGGTCGATTGGCAGCGCCAATGCTGCACGGAGCAATAATCGCCTGATCAACGAAATCTGTGCCAAGGCCTACGAACGCGTCACTTTCAGGGACGAGTTCGTCCTCTTTCAGGAGGCACGCTCCAAGGCGCAATGGTTGGCCTCAACCAAAAAAGCCGAACTCCTGCTGCAGAAGGCTGCCCGGCAATTGACGGACAACACGGAGCGCCAGGTGCTGGCCGAGATGCAGGAAAGTTTTTATGGTACGGTTGTCATCTTCAGCCGGATGCTTGAAGTTACCGAAATGTCAAAACGAGCTGATCTGATGGAATCTGAGTTGGGGAAACGGCTCTACAGTCAACTGGTGCTGAGAGCCTTCACCTTCCAGGGAACAGCCAACCGTCTGCAAAAAATGACCGAGATTCGACTTTCGCAGGCCAATCATCGTACGCTTATAATCATCTTCGTATTTGTTGCAGTGGCAGCTATGTCCACCGTCATCAATACGCGATTCCTCAACCGGGCCATGCGCGCTTTGCAAAAGAGTGAGGTGCGCATTCGGGCGGTGGTGGAAGATCAGACCGAGGTCATCTGCCGTATTCTGGCCGATGGCACAATTACTTTTGTCAATGAAGTCTATTGCCGTATTTTCGGAAAAACCAGAGCTGAACTTCTGGGCAGCAAATGGTGTCCGCATGCCTTTCCTGATGATGTGCCGATCATCGAGGGAAAACTCCGCTTAATGTCAACTTCAAATCCGGTTGTCGTAATTGAAAACCGTGTCTATTCCGCATCAGGAGATATCCGCTGGATGCAGTTCGTCAACAGGGGTTTTTTCGATTCGGAAGGCCGGCTTATTGAATCCCAGGTCGTGGGCCGCGACATCACGGAACGCATACAACAGGAAGAAGCCCTGAAAAAAAGTGAGTATGAATTCCGCATGTTGGCCGAAGCCATGCCGCAGATTGTCTGGATCACCCGCCCGGACGGCTGGAATATTTATTTCAACCAGCGGTGGGTGGATTACACGGGACTAACACTGGAGGAGAGTTACGGTCATGGCTGGAACAAGCCTTTCCATCCTGAAGACCAGCAGATCGCCTGGGATGCCTGGCAAGACGCGACAACACATGGTGCCACCTATTCGCTCGAATGTCGTCTGCGCCGCGCGGATGGTGTCTATAAATGGTGGCTGATTCGAGGCGTTCCGGTGCGTGGCGAACAGGGCGTCATACTAAAATGGTTTGGAACGTGCACCGACATCGATGAAATAAAGCAGGCAGAGGATGACCTCCGCAGTTACTCCCGCCGTCTGATTGAGATGGAAGAGAGCCTCAGGAAACAGCTCGCTGCCGAGCTTCATGACGAGATCGGTCGCGACCTGACCGCTATAGGGATGAATCTGGCGATCATCGGCGGCAGCATGTCAGAAGCGTCGAATACCCAGGTGGAAATAATCGAAGATTCGAAGCGATTGACCGAGGGTATAAGCCGTTCTGTCAGAGGCATCATGTCTTCCCTGAGACCGCCGGTGCTGGACGACTTCGGCCTTGTGGCCGCCCTTCGCTGGCACTCGGAGTTCTTTTCAAAACGCTTCGGTATAGAAACCCTTGTTCAGGCAGATGACTCTTTTCCGCGGCTGACGATTAAAAGGGAAGAGGCTCTCTTTCGCATAGCGCAAGAAGCCCTTATGAATATCGCAAAACATGCCGATTCACCGTGCGCGACGATCACGTTACGGAGCATCGCCGGTATGATCCTGTTAGCTGTCGGAGACGAAGGTAAAGGGCTTGTGCTCGCTTCGTCGGTACAGCTTCTGGGCGACTCCGGATGGGGAATTAAAATTATGCGTGAACGGGCAGAATTGATTGGAGGTACTTTGCATGTGGAGTCGTCGCCCAAAAATGGTACCGTGGTATTAGTCAATATTCCGCTGGAGGAAGCATAGATGCCGATCCGAGTTTTGCTCGCAGACGACCATGAGATCGTACGTAAAGGCCTCAAGATGATTATTTTTGAGTCACTGAGTGAGATTGCTGTTGTCGGAGAAGCCAGGAACGGTCGCGAAGCGCTGGCACAAGCCGAAGCACTCGGCCCGGATGTCGTCATCATGGACATCTCCATGCCCGATTTGAACGGGATCGAGGCAACTCGCATCATCTGCGAACGATTCCCTTCGATCAAGGTTATAGTCCTCTCCATGCATCATACCAGAGAACACGTTTTTCGGGCAATTCAGGCGGGGGCATGGGGTTATCTCCTCAAGGAGTCTGCCGGCTCTAATGTCATCAATGCGGTTCGAGCAGTCATGAAGGGACGTCAGTATTTCAGCGATGGGGTAGAACCTCCGGCGCAGACACGCCACAGCGATTCCAAGACCTTCCAGAGCCCAATTGGGAGCCTTAGTCCGCGTGAACTGGAGGTCATCCAGTTAGTCGTCGAAGGCAACACCAGCGCCAAGATAGCCGGCATCCTGTCACTCTCGCCTAAGAGTGTCGAAACCTACCGCAGTCGGCTCATGCTGAAGCTCGGCGTTGACAACATCCCCTCCCTCGTCAAATTTGCCATTCAACACGGCATCACACCTTCCGAATAAATATATACCCCGATCAAACTTTCCTGACAGACAAACGGACCAAATTCAAACATAGCTAAGACTCCACTAATCTTGGGTACGAAGCCGCCACCCGGCACAGATGCCTGAAATGATCGCGAGAGGGCGGATTATGAATCACAGCATGGTCAGCGACTATATGGCCCACGGCTTCTGCTTTTCATGGGAGCCCGCCCTGGTATGGCTTCATGTTGCCTCCGATATACTGACCGGACTGGCATATTACGCGATTACCTTTGCCATGGCATATTTTGTTTACAAGAGGAGGGATCTGCCATTTGTCACGGTATTTCTCTTTTTTGCTCTTTTCATCATGGCATGCGGCACGACGCATTTTTTTGCCGCATACACGGTGTATGTGCCTGATTACTGGCCGGAAGGGTACGTAAAGGCTTTTACCGCCGTGGTATCGTTGGTTGCCGCCGCATTGTTCATTCCGAAAATCCCTGTCGCAATCGAGATGCCAAGCCTGGCAAAAACACTAAAAAATTTACAGATTGTCAGTGCAGAACAGAAGCGTACGGAAGAAGAGCTGAATCTGAAAGTCGCCGAGTTGGAGCGTTTTGCCTACACGGTTTCACATGATCTGAAGAGCCCCATCATTACCATCAAAGGATTTGTCGGTGCCCTGGAAAAGGATCTTGTGAAGGGACATTACGGGCGGATGGGGGGGGATCTGAAGCGGGTCAGCGATGCCGCCGACAAGATGAACGACCTGCTGTGCGATCTGCTGGAACTCTCAACCATTGGCCATGTTGTCAATACACAAGAAATTGTCGATATGAATCTTATAGTAAACACTGCGCTGGCGCAACTGGCCGGGCCTTTGAATACACTTAACCTGAATGTTGAAGTGCAACCTGATCTGCCTGCCGTATTATGTGACCGGCAGCGAATGGCAGAAGTCGTTCAGAATCTGGTCGAGAACGCCATTAAATATATGGGCGATCAGGCAAAGCCTCACATTCAGGTTGGCATGCGGGATGAAAAGGGTGCACACGTTTTCTTTGTGCGGGATAACGGTATCGGTATTGATGAGAAATACCACCAGACCATATTCGGCCTGTTTAATAAACTGGATAACAAAAGTGGCGGAACCGGTGTCGGTTTGGCGCTGGTCAAGCGGATCATTGAAGCGCATGGCGGCCTTGTTTGGGTTGAATCCGAAGGGGAGGGGAGCGGAAGTGCTTTCTGCTTTACGTTGCCGAAAGGTGCTGATTCATGAAGGAGCAGGTGTATGAGGCCCTCACCAGGAAATCTCTCGACGGATTTTTTATCGCTGACAGCGCCGGACGGATTCTGGATGTCAACGATACCCTCTGCAAGATGCTGGCGTATACCCATGAGGAACTTCTCTGTCTGAATCTGACCGATATTGAGACACCCGGGGCGCCGGATCAGTCCGCTACCTGCAGTCTTGCCGTCATGGAAGTCGGCAGTGACCGCTTTTACTCTCAATACCGGCGCAAGGATGGTGCGGTACTTGACGTGGAGATCAGTGCCCAATACGTCAAGGACCCGGATGGCTGTTTCTTTGTCTTCATCCGCGACATAACCGAGCGCAGACGGGCCGAAAAAATGCTGCGGGATAGCGAGGAATGTCTCCATCTTGCCATGCGAGCAACCAATATCGGTTTCTGGGACTGGGATGTCGAGCAGAACAGACTTACCTGGGACACCAGCATGTACACTCTCTACGGTGTTCAGGAAGGGGACTTCGGTGGCGCCTATGACGCCTGGGCCTGCAGCATTCACCCGGAAGACCAGGACTATGCTGAAACCGAGATTCAGGCCGCCTTGCGTGGCGAACGGGAGTACGCTCCCGAATTCCGTATCGTCCTCCCGGATGGAACGATTCGATTCATCAAAGCCGCTTCCCAAACATTCTTCGACGGAAACGGTAAGCCGTTTCGCATGATCGGTACCAACCTTGACATCACCGAACGCACACTGGCCGAAAAGGCCCTGAAAGACAGCGAGTTCTTCTTTAAAGAGTCACAGCGTGCGGCATCCATAGGTTCATATAGTGCCGACTTTATTGCCGGTCATTGGGATTCTTCCGATGTTCTGGATACTATTTTCGGCATTGACAAGAACTACAACCGCAGCATTCAGGGGTGGCTGGATATCGTGCACCCTGAAGACAGGGACATGTTGGACCGGTACCTGAGGGAAGAGGTGGTAACCAATAGAACGCAATTTTCGAAAGAATACAGGATAGTTCGCAACAACGATGGTGAGACCCGATGGGTTAACGGTTTGGGGGAGGTCAGATTCGACGATAACGGGAATGCCATTTCGATGATAGGAACCATCCAGGACATAACCGAACGCAAGCTGTTCGAAAATGAGTTGCAGAACAAAAACAGTGAACTTGAGAGTTTCACCTATACCGTCTCTCACGATCTGAAGAGCCCGCTGATAACGATACAGACGTTTGCAGGCATGATTAAGCAGGATCTGGAAACGGGTAATCATGCCCGCGCCACGAAGGATCTTGTCAGGATTGAGGATGCAGCAACAAAGATGACGCTACTGCTCAACGATCTCCTGGAATTGTCACGCGTTGGCAAGGTTATCAACCCGCTATCACCGATTGATATGAACTCTCTGGTCAAAGATACTCTGACTCTGTTGGCCGGAACCGTCGATCCAAATCAGGTTGAAATCGTGGTGCAGCCCGATCTTCCCGTCGTCATGGGCGATCAGAAACGAATTGCGGGGGTTTTTCAGAACCTTATTGAGAACGCCGTCAAATACATGGGGGAGCAATCAGCTCCTCGCGTTGAGATCGGCACACGGAATGGCGGCAAGGAACACGTATTCTTCGTCAGAGACAACGGCCAAGGTATCGATCTGCGTTTCCAAAAAAACATTTTCGGGCTGTTCAACAAGCTGGATGCCGGAAGCAGAGGAACCGGAATCGGGCTGGCACTGGTGAAGCGGATTATTGAGGTCCACGGCGGCCGGGTCTGGGTGGAGTCAGAAGGGGTAAACAAGGGGAGTACGTTCTGTTTTACAATCAAAATGCAATGAAACTTCGCTTACTACGGGTTGGAAAAGGAGAGATACATGACCGGTGAACCGTTGACTATTTTGCTGGTGGAGGACAATCCGGACCATGCCGAGCTTGTGATGCGCAACATGGAGGATTTTTTGGTAGCGAACAAAATCTTCCATGTAGAAGACGGTGAGGCCGCACTGGATTACCTCTGGGGGCGTGGCGGGTATGATGATCGAAACCGTTTTCCAATGCCGCACCTTATGCTGCTTGATCTGCGCCTGCCAAAGATTGACGGGTTGCAAGTGCTCAAAAAAGTCAAAGAGGACAGCACCCTGCGGGCCTTGCCGGTGGTCGTGCTGACAACCTCCGACGCCGAACGCGATCTGGCAAAGGCAAACGAATACCACGCGAACAGCTATCTGACCAAGCCGGTTGATTTCGATAATTTCAGCAAGCTGCTGCGAGATCTTGGGTTTTATTGGCTCGCCTGGAACAAACGTCCCTGGTGATAACGTACGGGATGATGCACACGTGTTTGCGCTGTTATTTTCACGCGATCACTCCGGATTTATCGACCCGTAAAGGAATCACCAATGCTGTCGGATAACCCGAACGCCAAACTGATACTTGTTGTTGAAGATGATGACAGTCATGCCGAGCTGATTCAGCGGTCATTCGAACATGACCGTGATGAGTATCGCATGGAAATCGCCGGCTCGTTGCTTGATGCGTGGAAGGTCATAGAACACCACTCCCCCGATCTTGTCCTGAGCGACTACCGCTTGCCGGATGGAGACGGGGACGAACTGGTGGTAATGGTGAACGATGTCTGCCCCGTTATCATGATGACATCCCAAGGCAACGAACAGGTGGCTGTCAGGGCCATGAAGATCGGGGCCCAGGATTACATCGTAAAATCGCCGGAAACGTATGAAAGCCTGCCCCGTACCGTCAAGTATGCATTGATGACATGGTCATTGATAGTGGCGCGCCGGCAGGCTGCTGAGGCGGCATATAGTGCAAAAAAAGATTGGGAGCGGACCTTTGATGCCGTCCCCGATCTGATTTCCATTGTAGACCTCAACCACAACTTCTTACGCGTCAATCGCGCCATGGCTGATCGTTGCGGTGTGGAGCCACATGAGATTGTCGGACGGAAATGCTGCGAGTTGGTGCATGATATGAAATGTCCTGCGGCCGACTGTCCGGTTGCCGGTATGTTGCTGGACGGCTGCGTGCATTCTATACAGGTCGAAGAAAAGAAACTTAACGGTTTTTTCGATATCACGGTATCGCCTCTTTTTGATGAGGAAGGCACCATAACATCCTTTGTTCATGTCATGCGGGACATAACAGAACATAAAAAAACCGAAGAGCTTGTGCGCCTTCGTCTCAAGTTTCGGGATATTGCCCTGAAAAGCAGCGTAGATGAGCTCATGCAGGAAACGCTGGATGCCTGCGAACTCCTTACCGATAGTTCGATCGGGTTTTTCCATCTGGTCGATGAAGACCAGCAGAATCTCACGCTTCAGGCCTGGTCGTCCAATACGCTTGCCACAATGTGTACGGCTGAGGGACACGGCAGTCACTATCCGGTCAGCCGAGCCGGAGTTTGGGCCGAATGTTTCCATAGCCGCGATGCGGTGATCCATAATGATTATGCCAATCTTCCAAACCGGAAAGGGATGCCGCCCGGTCATGCCCCGGTAGTACGGGTAGTTGACCGTTCCCGTTGTCATAGACGACAAGGTTGTCTCCATCATCGGTGTGGGCAACAAGCCGTCACCTTACACAGAGCAAGATGCCCATATTGTCAGACAGTTCGTCATCTTTGCCTCGGAAGTTATCGGGCGCAAAAAGGCGATTATCGATCTGGAGGAGAGTGAGAAAAAGCACAAGAAGCTGGCAAGCGAGCAGCAAATAATTTTGAACACATCTTCCGTTGGCATCTGTTATCTCAAAGATCGAAAGGTGCTCTGGTCCAACCCTGCGTTTGATATGATTTTTGGTCGTGATGCCGAATCAGTCATTAATATTGATACAGCGGAGTTATATGCCTACGCAGGAACGTATGAGTATATCGGAGAAGAAGCGTACCCGATTATTGACTCTGGCGGCATCTACTCACACGATGTGAAGATGAAAAAAAAGGACGGTTCACCGATCTGGTGCCATCTTGTCGGCCAGGCCATAAACCCTGGAAACAGCGAGGATGGTTCTATCTGGATATTACAGGATATTACCGAAAGCAAGCAGATGACAAGGCTGCTGGCAGAAAATGAAATACGTCTGCGCACCCTGGTGCAAACCATTCCCGACCTGATCTGGTTGAAAGATGTAAATGGTGTCTATCTGTTCTGCAACAGTATGTTCGAGCGATTTATCGGTGCCAGGGAAGCGGATATTGTCGGAAAGACCGACTACGACTTTGTAGAAACGGAGACGGCCGACTCCTTTCGTGAGCACGATCGCAGGGCGATTGCTGCAGGAGAACCCATACGCTACGAAAAATGGAGCACCTTTGCGGACAACGGCAATCAGGTCCTGCTTGATATTCTGAATACCCCGATGTTCGACAGCGAAGGTCATCTGATCGGTGTGTTGCGGATTGCTCGCGACATAACCGAGCGCAAGCAGCTGGAAGATGAACGCCGGACGCTTGAAGCCCAGTTCCAGCAGACCCAAAAGTTGGAAAGCCTCGGCGTACTGGCTGGCGGTATCGCCCACGACTTTAACAACATCCTGACGATCATCCTTGGGCATTGCTATATGGTTAAACAAAATTTCGACTCTGGAACAGCTGATAAAGAGCATGTCCAGAAGATCGAAGCTGCCGCAACCCGTGCTGCAGAACTTTGTCATCAAATGCTGACATACGCAGGTCAAAGACCACAGACTCAAACAAGGATCAACCTGTGGTTACTGGTGGACGAGGTCGTTAAGATGCTTACGTCGGCGATCAATAAGAGTATTCTCATTGAACTTGATCTCAGGCGTGACGTGCCGGAGTTTAACGGGGACAGTGCCCAAATCCAGCAGATCGTGATGAATCTGATTATCAATGCATCGGAGGCGATCGGAGACGGCATCGGAACGATCAGAATTATTCTCAGGAAAACCATAATTCAAGAGGGACAACTGGAAAACGACTTTTGGGGCGGTGCAATTCCGGTTGGAAAATACGCAACATTAGAAGTGTATGACACCGGTTGCGGTATGAACGATGAAACCAAATCACGTATCTTTGAGCCATTCTTTACGACCAAATTCACCGGCCGTGGGTTGGGAATGTCGGCTGTGCTCGGCATTGTCAAAGAACATGACGGTGCCGTGCAGATCATCAGCGACCCTGGCATCGGTACTACATTCAGGATTTATTTTCCTCTGCCTGATGTTTCCAGCATCGTTGAAGCCGTGCCGGCAGTCGGTCTTGTCTCTTTGCCGAAAGTCAACGGCACCATATTGCTGGTAGATGACGAGGAGGCGCTGCGTACCATAGGTTCCGCATTACTGAGTGCGATGGGTTTTTCCACCGTGACTGCATCCAATGGACGCGAAGCGCTTGAAATCTACCGCGAACGAGGGAGCGGAATTGATCTGATCCTGATGGATGTGATCATGCCGGTGATGGGGGGTATTGAATCGTACCGTCTACTGCGTGAAATATCTCCGTCGATTCCGATAGTCTTCTGCAGTGGGTACAGCTTTGACGAAATAATGAAAGACATCGATTCCGATGAACACTCCCTGGTGATCCAGAAACCGTACAACCCGGATCAACTGCGGAACGTGATAGTGAAATTAATTGATAAAACGGAGTAGGCATTAAGATATCACCATATCACCAGAAAACCACCGTGATCTGCTTGAAGTTCTGCGTTTGCGCAGCTGATCAGGTGTAAGGCCAAGGAGCTGGAGCCACAGGTTTGTAGTTGCGTTTATCCCCGAAAAGGGAATATTGGTCTTGTCGAGGAGTAATGAAGCCGCTACGCAAAGGAGTCTGGTATGAGCATGACGGATGAAGTTTTGATTGAGGAGCTGTCACATCGTTTTGCTCAAAGCCGCAAAGCGTTTTCTGATGTGAGTGTGGTCAGCCGCAAGCTGCTGGAAATGAACGAACGCCTGGAGCGCTCTGAATCCCTCAAAAGCAATTTTTTGTCCAATATCCGCAACGAAATAAATAATCCGCTTAATGCAATCATGGGGCTCGCAGGAGAGCTCGCAATCATCGGTTCCGGAAACGAAGAAGTGATAGCGCTCTCTTCACTGATCGGAGCTGAAGCCAACCAACTGGATTTTCAGCTGCGGAATATATTCATTGCGGCAGAACTGGAGGCGGGAGATGTCAGCCCTCACTGTGTGAAGGTTCACGCGGCTTCAGCCTTGCGCGGTATGATCGATGGCTTTCTGCACACCGCGGCAAAAAAGAATGTGTCACTCGATCTGGCGGTGCCAGCGGGTGGCGATGGACACGTTGCCGTTGTTGATGCTGAAAAGTTGCAGATAATCGTGTCAAATCTGCTGGCGAATGCAATTGAGTACAGTATTGACGGTGGAACCGTAGAGGTGTCATTCACCATCGGTGGGGATGGCTGCCTGCACGTCTCCGTTCAAGATCATGGCGTCGGAATACCCCTGGAGGACCAGAAGCGGATATTTGACCGGTTCGTGCAGCTGGATGCCGGGCCTATGCGCTCCCACCGCGGACATGGCCTCGGGCTGAGCATCACCAAGGCATTGGTTGACCTTATGCAGGGCAGTATCACTCTGATAAGCACGCCTGGTGAAGGAACCCGGTTTACTGTTACTCTCCCTCCCTGTTCGCTTTTAGATGACGAAGATTCTTTTTCAGAGGGTGGTAATCTGTTCGTCTTCGATGACATGAGCGAGGCGTAGGCAGCGTGGGCGCTGACGAGCCGATTAACAAGCATTTCCTCTTTCCAGGCAACATCTTTGCCGACCCTCTTGAATACAGGATCAGCACGGTTCTCGGCTCGTGCGTTACCGTGTGCTTGTGGGATTCTGTGGCCCGTAGAGGGGGTATGAACCACTTCATGCTACCTCTATGGAACGGCGAGGGACTTGCGACGCCGAAGTATGGCAATATTGCCATGGATAAACTGCTTGCCAAGGTCCTGTCCATCGGGTGTCGTCGCGAGCATCTGGTTGCAAAGGTGTTTGGCGGCGCCAATGTTTCAGGAAACGGCTTAGAAGTGCTTACGATCGGCGACCGAAACATCACGCTGGCATTTCAGAAGCTGGAAGAGTTTCGGATTGTGGTCACCGCCAGAGACGTTGGCGGACGGGTCGGCAGAAAAATAATCATGAATACCGGATCAGGAGAGGTGCTCGTCGGCAAGGGAATACGTGCTACAACAGGAAAGTAGGAGCTAGAGGCCACACGTTGTAGGCTGCATAAGGCTTGTTGCTGTAATCCGTTGTCTTGGCAGGATTGACGGTCTTGGGTTTTGTGGTAGATTTTATCCAGACACCATTTCCTGAAAAACGGAGGACATCATGGCTACCTGTGAATTTTGTGATACCTGTTCTTTCTTTAAAGAAGAGTTCCGTGACAATCCTCATACAAAAGAATTCCTATGTGACACCTACTGCAACAGTCATTTTACCACCTGTGCACGGTACATACTCGCCAAGTCAAACGGGATTGACAATGTACCTCATGACCTTCTTCCCGATATTCCCAAGAGTCCAAAGTGTTTTACCGGAATATGACTCTTGAAATTTTCCTGAAATGAATACGTTCATAATAACCCCCTTCAAATTGGTAGTTGATCAGCGTCTGATTGATTGATACTGGTTTCATGCCTCCCCTTTAGTGTGTTGCTTTTGCTTCACTGTCAATCATGTTACGGACTTAAATCAACGACTATTCCAGTCCTCTATTATGCACGATTGTATACAGGTGAATAATAACTATTGACATGTTATTACAGGTAGTTACAAGTCATGCATATTCAATATGCAAAATGATAAAGCTCTGGATTTCACGTGACAATTATGAAACATATCCACAGTGTCAACAGGGTTATCAACAGTTTTTGTGGAAAGTTGTCAATAGCTGTAATAACAGTTACTTAGTCACGTTTGATGCAGGCAGCATCACCCCGGTGATACTTTCTTTCAACTGTGGCAGTATTGCCCCTGTCTGTATTCCATTTGGTGGCATAATGATGGTGAGGTGATCGGTATGAAGCTGCTCAAAACAAAAATCTGGAACTGGTGGGATGTCGCTATTCTGAAGTGGTGTTGCCTTCTGTATGGTGTTGCTGCGGGTGCTTACTTCCATGGAGTTGTTATGCCGTACATCTGGATCGTACTTGTGGTGGCAATCCTGCTGACGATCAGACCTGCAATAGCCTACTGGAAGGATTAACCGGCTTCCTCCTTGTAGATCAAGCTCAATATTAAAGCCGTTGTCAGCGGCCGTAATAAATGACAGGAATGGGCGCGGATTTTTGGAATTGACATAAAAAAACCATATTCGTATCATGTACAAGAGGGGGTAAATAGTTATGTTTATCCGCGTACGTTATGCTGACAACCGTTACGATTATGTAGATGAACAGATGTTGCAAAAAATGATCGAAGCGCATGAAATTACAAAGTTCTGGCGTTCTTCTGGCTGGGTGACTGTTGGAGAAGGTTCTTTACCGGAATTTCAGCGGGACAGTTATCGTAAGCCGAAGGGTGAGATCAAGAAGGTTATCCATGTCGCATATAGTGACAATAGTTATGACTATGTTCCGGATACACAATTGGACAAATTGATAGAATCAAAGAAGATCGCTAAATTCGAACGGGTAACTGGATGGGCAACAGTAGGTGTTGCCAATATACGGAAGACAAGTGGTGAAAATTCTGAGCGATATCCGGCTGAACTGGAGAAACGTGCATTATAGTGCCACGTGAATCACCCAACCGTATGAAGTGCTTTAGCCGGGGTGTCGCATAAGGCAGTTTAAGGGTGATTCCGGCTTATCAGAAAACTTGCACAGGTGCTGGAATCTGCGAATATTACCTATTGGAACTTCATGCCACGTTAAACGCATTCAACGCCCGATATCTGTCATGTATTTCACATAGAGAGGCCTCTGCTCTGTCGGTGATGACACCATTGCCGTCATAATGGTGCTGCGGGAAATTGCCCTTGCAACCCTCATGATTATTGATTCAAACTCCACCCACAAGCCAACCGCAAGGATTACTGCTCCGCATAAGGTAATCGGTTCCATTTTTTCTCTCCCGTTTTATCGTTCATTAATTGTTTCGATTGCTGATTACTATCGACAGTGGCAATCAGCACACCAACCTGCTGATCGCCTTTAGACCGCTAATTCCAAACCGCTCACGGCCATTTACATCCGACGGTACACGCCTATTACCTTGCCGACTATGCTTACCTCTCCATCTTCCGGACGAATGATGATTGGGCCCATGTTCGGGTTTGCCGGCTGCAGGCGAATGTGATCCTGCTCCCGGTAAAACCATTTGAGGGTCACCTCACCATCAATCATGGCAACTACGGTATCCTTGTTGTCGGCAGTCGGTTGTGGTCGCACCAAAGCCAGATCGCCATCGAAGATACCGGCATTGATCATTGATTCACCACTAACCCGCAGGAAAAAACAGTCATTTCCCTTAACAGCCATCGGGTCCACGGAGAAGTACCCCTGAATATCCTCAATAGCCGGGGCGAGATGGCCGGCACGGACGGTGCCGACAATCGGCAGGGAAACCGAAGGACTGACCGGTAACTTCAGGGTAATTCCCCGATTCACATGATCCCGTTTGATGTAACCCTTACGTTCCAAGGCACCAAGATGTTTCATGACCGGCAGTGTCCCGGAAACATTCAGGTGGCCTGCAATTTCCCGCTGACTGGGTGGATAGCCGTTATCACCCGTGTACGAGGTGATGAACGTGCAACACCTGTTTCTGGCGTTGAGTGAGTTCATTTTTGGTTTGCAGGCCATAGGTAGTCATATGACTACCTATATGGAATTTACACGTATATGTCAACAATAACTTTCGGGTATCCTTGCAGCTCGGAGGGCATGGCAGCCATCGGGCTTGAAAGTGGAGTCGCTCATTGGAAATGAGCCGCTCCGCTGGTCACGTTAATGGGGGCACGGCAGTAATCGGATGGTTTATGAGGTGTACGGAAACTATCGTGACGGTGGTGAGGCGGACTACCGGGCTATTTTGAATGACTTCGGGAAGGACTGTGTAGGGCATGCCAGAGGATACGTGAGAGGATACATAGCCTGCGGATAAACAAAAAGGCTACAGCTTGGATGCTGTAACCCTTTAATTTTTAGTGGCGGAGAGGTAGGGATTCGAATGCTGTTTGGTAGTCCCCGCCTATTGGTCATAAGCCCTTAATATCTAACCATTTCAAGCATCTACTCTGCTGAGCAAAGTCCATTAAAGTCCAGCAAAATGCATTGAAAAGTGTCCTTTTGGTGAAAGTCTGGTGAAAGGTCTGGTGACTTTTAACACCTCTTTGCCTGATATTATTGTGAATCGGCATGCAAAAATGACCCACCTATAGCCTAATCGGCGTCCAAAATGACCCACCCCAGCATCCTGCTCCATACCCTCCAAACTTACCATGCCTGCAATCGCTGCCATTGCGCCGGCGGTAACCATTGGCAGCATGCCTGCTTCCATGATTGAAACATTAACAGCCAATCCAGTGATTCCAATCAGACGGCAGACCAGTAAAGCCACCTCCATAGCCACTGAAATCTTTAACGTACTGATTTACAAAGACAGTCCCGAGCTGTAGTGGGTCAATCAATGAAGCCGATTCACACAGAGAGGTGCTTTATTGTGATGTGTATAGAACTTTGTTCTTTAAGCGTTACCTCAAGATGACTCCAAAGCGACTTAACATCGTTGGGCACGACCTGCGAAGCGACGTCATGGTCTGTGTCCTGGGCTTGAAAATTTACTCTTCTGGCATAAGTGTGCTTGAAGGGCGCCTTGGACGATGGGAGACGTACGACTTCCCCACAGCCAGGGCGCGCTCCACCCGGCTCAGCAGAGTAATGTCCTTGGCTGGCATCGGGATGTAATCGAAGAACCCCCGCTTCAACGCCATTGCCTCCTCCTCCTCGCTCGCCCGCTGGGAGAGGAGTATGAAGGGAATTAGGCGGATCTCCGCCACCCCTTGCAGTGTAGTGAAGAAGGAATAGGCATCGCCGTCCGGCATCTCCTTGGCAGTAAGCACCAAGTTAGGGAAATGAAGAAGAGCCTGCTGGAAGCCATCAGTCGCATCAACTGCCTCCACGACCACGTACCCCTCCTTGGTCAGCGGAGAGACTACTGTTTTCCGCACCTGGGGGTTGGTTTCTACCACCAGGATCGAGTTCGAACACGAATGGAGCAACCCACTGAGGTAGTTCTTCGAAATCGCCTTCATGATGTCCTGGGTAGTGGCAATGAACGGGACCACCCGCATGTTTGTGCTCGCGGCGAGGGTGCCGACAATGTCAGTATTGGTAGGATCGGACATGGCAAGGGCCAGGCTCCCATCTTGTAGCCCTAGCGGAAACACCCGGTTCTCGAAGGCGGTTTCCATCGTGACAAGCCGTAGCACCTCCTTGGGAATAGTGAACCGGCAGATGTCTGTGACGATTTTGTGGTCGAACTGGATCGCAAGCGCCTGGGCGATTTCCTCTCCGGAGATGAGGCCGAGGTCTTCCAGGGTCTGGCCGAAGCGGCGATGGGTGGCGTTAGCGATCCGGATGATCCGCTCAACGATAAGCGGCGTCAAAATCTTCTGCTGGATGAGAATTTCCTCCAGCTTTATTTTTTCCTTGGTCTGCATTGTCCCCTCTTCGGTTCAGCGGGTATCAGGTTAACACGGGGGTCCCCCAGCCTGCCTGCACCCCTGTCAACACTTCGCGACTTACCTCACGATACGCCACGCATAACTCGGGGACAGTGTGACTCGCTATGTCTTTACTGTGAAGAACTTGCACCTTTTACTCCTTGCCGGTCTCCCGGCACACTAACGTGCGTAAATATCCGTTTGGTGCTGTTACCCCATATTCGCTACCTTTCTTCCAAGATATATCCCTTCCCGCGTACAGTGTGAATGAGTTTTTTTTGGCCAGGGCCGTCAACTTTCTTTCGTAAGTAGTTTATGTATACGTCGACGATATTCGTGAAAGCATCGAAAGGCTCATCCCAACAATTATCTGCAATAAGCTGGCGCGAAAGAGGAGTGCCTGCGTTTCGAACAAAATAGGAAATCATCCGGTATTCCTTGCCGGTTGTATTAATCTCAGCGTTGCCTCTCCAAACTTTGTGATTGACTGGATCTATTCTTAAATCGGCGTAGTGTATCTCTGCCCCGCGATCCTGACCGGCACGGCGCAGGAGGGCCTTCACGCGTGCCAGAAGTTCCACAAACTCGAATGGTTTAGCAAGATAGTCATCAGCGCCGGCATCAAGACCGGATACGACGTCTGGCGTTTCAGCCCGAGCTGTTAACATCAAAACCGGGACCTGGTTGCCCGCTTGCCTCAGTTCAAACAGAACAGCCAATCCGTCCTTTTTTGGCAACAGCCAATCGAGTACGACTAGTCCAAATTCACCGCTATTTGCGAGATCAAGCCCATCAACGCCATTATAGCACGTGGTAACTTTGTAACCATCGGCTTCAAGGCCGCGCTTGATAAGACTAGCAACCTTTTTTTCGTCTTCAACGACTAAAATATTCATCTAAGACCTCGCTTTAATTAGCTTTGGATTTTGCATAAAGAGGAATGTAGCCGTTTAGCGGGGTAAGGTCAATATTTAAGGAAAACTCATATTAAAACAGATTATTTAACACTATTGACAATACTGTTAAAAGTGCTATTTATAGTGTTAAGGAGAGTGTATATGCCAAGTATATCTGCGAATGACTTAAAAATTAAAGGCGTCTCTGCGATCGAGGCAATGCTTGTCGATCAACCAGAGGCCACCATCTCTGTTCGTGGCAAAGAGCGTTTCGTGGTCATGGATATGGATCATTACCATTATCTACGCGAATGCGAACTTGAAGCGGCTCTATCACAGACTCGTGCAGATCTTGCGGCTGGAAAGTTCATCAAAGGTAGCGCAGCTGATCATCTGGCGCGGCTAAAGGTTGTTCAATGAGCTGGACGCTGGTCTTTACGGAGCAATATGAAAAGAGAGCTGGAAAGTTTCTAAAGAAGCAGCCAGGGCTGGAAAAACAATATCTGAAAACATTGCAGCTACTGGAAGCTAACCCTTTTCACCCCTCGTTAAAACTACACCAACTATCCGGAAGGCTGTCCGGGCTACATTCGGTGTCGATCAATCTATCATACCGTATTACGCTTGAGTTTATAATATCTGAAGAAGAGATTATCCCGGTCAATGTTGGTGATCATGATACTGTCTACTAAGGTGGATATATGTCAAACGGTACAAAACAACGAAAAGTGATAGACCTTTTTGGAATGCTTCACGATCTGGAAAGAAAGGCTATATCTATCGAAGATATGAAAGCATGGCGAGTGGAAGAGTTATCAAAGACCGATTGGAAGCGAGTTGATGTCAGCGGATGATGAAATAAATCATTCTTACATTCCAGAAGTGACCGACGAAATGTCTGAAAAAGCGGTATTTGTACCGGCTAAAAAATCAAAATAACTGTTTGTATGAAAGAGCAGCGAATAACCAAAATGGCAATTATTGCCCAAAAACTGAAATTGTAAAAACAGCAGATTATCCGCCTGTAATAAATTTCACGAATCTATGATCGTAATCTAGTACCTTAGCTTTCGAACATGTTCAAATATACCTGACCCCCATTATGAATGCCCAGACAATAGACTATCTTAACGTTCGGTTTTCCCGTTGTGTTATAAACGGGGGGTACGGAAAATCAGTTTTCTTCCAAGTTATGGGGATATAGAAAAACTGTTTGCGGACGTTAGGATGTAAGTTTCCCCATCTATATTGACTGTTATCACTCCGGTTGTTGCGCCTGTTGGAACAGCGACGGTTAAAGTGGTTGGATTGGGGCAAGTGGTTGCAGGTACGGATGGCGCACCTGTAAAAGTAACCAAATTATTAGTCGGTGTTGTTGAGTCGAAGTTAGTACCAGTTATGGTTATGATTGTACCGACTGCACCGGTTGAGGGAGAAAAAGTCGGTTGGGGGAGTACTGTAAAACTGGTTGGAGATGTTACTTCTGGCCCCCCATTTGTGCTGGTCATTATTATACCGGTTGTCGCGCCTGTAGGAACAGTAACTGTAAGCATGGCAGCTAAGCTACTGGTTGCAGGAACGATAATGGGTGTTCCCCTATCCCCCATAAAAGCCACCATATTATTGCCAGCATTTGAGTCGAAACCTGTCCCGTATATGGTTATCGGTGTGCCAGCTGATGCGCCTTCAGATGAAAAGCCAGTTATTGTATGATTAGGAGAGCTTCCACACCCAGATAGGATCAGAAGAAAACAAACTAAAGCGCCGATAACTTTGAAGTAGCTGAACATAGATATATCCTTTCATTTTTGGGGTTATTTCTGCGCAGCGTATCACGACAATGTGCTGTGAAATATGGATTAAAAAAGGATTTTTTTGACTTTGTAGTTAAAAGTGGTTCTTCGTCTTAGCGATAGCCGCTAGAGTCCTGGAATCCGTGTTCATGATTGACACTGATTTTTGCTGTAGCCTTGGGTGGATTCAGCCTGCGCCATGCATGGAACAACATAGTCAGGAGTAAAGTCCCCGCTGCGACAACTATTGGGAATTCGTAGTTCGGATTCTTAATAACAAATGGCAGCAACCCGACCGCAAGAGCTGGAGGAACGTGCAAATCAAACACGCGGAGTACCGCAATACCGAAGACGATACTGCACACAGCTGCCAGAGGAACGGTGCCGAGTAAGCCAACGAGGATGACGCCAGCAGTTGCGCTAAGCGTGCAAGCGACCGTTAGAATGAACGGCCGCCCTGCCCATGGGCAGATAGCGGCATGGGCGAACATTTCGAATCCAATGACGACCAAAGGCGGGAACAGCAGAAAGCGTCGACCAGTCAAATCTACCAGAAGGACCCCGATAATGAGAAACAGTAGAAAAAAAGGGATCCACGAATAGTCGCTCGGCGGCTCCTCTACGATGTCATCAGCAAGTTCGATGATCGACGCGGGTAGCAGGGGCGGTGGTGCCAAACGACTCCAGACAACAGAAAGTACTGCGAGGAGAACCAACCCAACAAGAAGGGATGGTGGATACCACCAGCTTGTATCACCAAGCGTTAGGGGCAGTAAACCCGCGGAAATTGCCGGTGCAATCGGGGACCGCAGTAGCCTGATTATGAGTATGGCACTCCCGACAGTGAGGAGAACTGATACCATACAGTAGGGCAGATTCCGCGTCACTAGTGTACCGACCACACCCGTCATAAGCGGTGTGACCACCAGCATCAGCGGCGCTTTTGCCCACGTTCCGTGCGGTCGCTTCAGGATGTCATGGGAGAGCGCTCCCAGTTCAGGAAACAGTACGAAGGAGAGACCCGTGAGCTGGGCGATCAGAGCAACTATGATGATGTAAAAAGCCGTCGCAATTTCTGCGAGCCACGTGGCGCGACAGGACACTATACGTTGTAACATATTGGCCTTTAAAATATATTCATTCAATAATGCAATCCCATCAATCCGCACGCTGCGTTCGACGTAGCGGGAGCTGGAAACGTGGAATGGTTGGATATCGTGACGCTGACACTGGCTAACGACAGTGCGAGTGAACAGATTACAAAGAAATCAAACCCAAACCAGTGCGCCAGTTCTCAACCCTACTCATGAGGAGGGGTATCTTCAATGATTGCGTTGATGTAATCATCTCGTGTTGCATTGGAATGTTTCACTAAAGAAGTGTAGTCAATTCGGCCAGCATCATGGTCCGACTGGTATGGACGCTGGTTTTTCCGAATCGAAACCCAAAGGAGTGGAGTTTGCTCTCGAGATTTGTGCTGCTGGTTCTCAAATTGGTCCCCATTCAAGCAAACAAAACAATTCATTCAATAAATTTAGTTTTTTATCAGATATTGCAGCTATTAGCCATTGGAAACCCTCTTAAAGTTGTTTTTATGCGTACCGGCATTTTTCATACAATAAGTCTATCAATAAGCCACACTCCAATAGCTCGATCCAGATCAGCTGTATCAAGCTACCGCATAAATCAATTTCCTCTTTTTGATCGAATGCTGCTTGGCAGTACCCGCCTGTTGGCCATAAACCCTTCATATCTAACCATTTCAAGCACCTATTCCGCTGAGTAAAGTCCATTAAAGTCCAGCAAAACACGGTGAAAGTTGTTAGTTTAGTGAAAGTCTGGTGAAAGGGCCGGCTACTTCTGTTGTCTGTAAAAAGAGCAACTGTCGATATCAATTTTCGAACCGTAGTGACTATGAGCGCCTGCCGTTCAGCATTGAGTCGGGTAAGCCGAGCTTACTCTAAAGCGATTAACTCAATGAGTTGGTCTCTACTATTCTTCATCAACGTTTTATCCGTGTGGTCCAATGATTCGCGGTCCACTGGCCATCTTCTGAAGCAATGTCATGGATTTCGTCGCACAAGTTCCGGAACGGCTCAGATAGGGCTATTTTTCGTTCTGGAGTAAAGCAATAATCCTTTACTTTACCTGTCCCTCGATGATAATAGATTTCAAATACATCGGATGATTTGATGAATAAAGGATTTACTATGCCCCATTCAGTTACTAGATCTTCACTTGTAGACGCCGCTGCTGACATTGTGCGCGGACAGATCGCCTCCGGGCAGTGGAAAGTTGGCAACCGCATTCCGACTGAGTCAAAGCTTGCTGTGATGCTACAGGTCAGCCGTGGCACTGTTCGAGAAGCAGTGAAAACCCTGGCGTTTGCCGGTTTGCTCGAAGTCCGTCAGGGCGCTGGCACATATGTGCGAGCAGCGTCCGATCCAGCCGACACGCTGCGCAGTTTGAAGCGAGCAACTCTGCGAGACAACTTTGAAGTGCGTTGCGCACTTGAGGTTGAGGCCGCCCGATTAGCTGCCCGACGTGGTAGCAAGGAGGATGTCGCGGATCTCCATTCCCTTCTAGACGCCCGTGGTAACTGGGCTAAAGAGGGGGAGAAGCAAGCATTCATCGAGCGTGATTTAGCTTTTCACCTCGCTCTGGTGGCTGTAGCGCGTAATCCATCGCTCATGGAACTCTATCGCTGGTTCTCCGCCGCCGTCAGCGATACCATCGCGGCAACACTCGAAGGAGAAATCCCGGAACCGGATGCGGCAGCGCATCGTGCCATCATCGACGGGATTTCTGACGGCGATCCTGATCGAGCTGAGTCAGCGGTTCGTAACTTCATGGCACCTATACTTGCCGCACTCGACCAGCTGTTACAGCCATGACCTATTCCCGGAAAATCCTCCGCAGCACTAAAGGGCTCGCTGGCCAAGTCAAGTTTCAAATGCATATGAGCAAAGCGGAACGTGGACGAACAAGAGAATGAGAGGGGAGTAAAATAATGAAGAGAATTCTGGGGAAACTTGATCTCGGTACGATCTCTTCCGAACAACGCCCGATGTTGCGGTTCTTGGTAATCCTCACCGCCGCCTCGACTATTGGGCTCCAGGGATATACCATACTTTTCAACAACTTTGCCGCTGAAATGGTACACCTTGACGGAAGCAAAGTCGGAATGATCCAGTCGATTCGTGAGGTTCCTGGTCTTTTGACACTGTTGCTGGTATTCGTTCTGCTCCTGGTGCGTGAGCACCGGTTGGCTGCGCTTTCCGTTGCCCTTTTGGGGCTGGGAACCGGCATTACCGGACTCTTCCCATCGTACAACTGGCTCATTTTCACCACCGTTGTCATGAGTTTTGGTTTCCACTACTACGAAAGCACCAATCAATCGCTCACTCTGCAATACTTTTCAACCGCAGTCTCTCCGCTTATCTTCGGCAGACTTCGGGCACTGGCAGCGATATCAAGCGTAGTCGCGGGGCTCCTCGTCTACTTTCTTGGAGCGGTGGCGCAGTATCGCGAGATTTACCTTGTGATTGGGATTATTGTCTTAGTGGCTGGTATTTGGGGCATGTTCCAGAACCCTACTCATTTAGGGATTGTTCCGCAGCGCAAGAAAATGTTCCTGCGCCGCAAATATACCCTATTTTACATCCTCACTTTCTTGTCAGGTGCAAGGCGGCAGATATTCGTTGTTTTTTCTATTCTGCTCCTCGTACAGGTTTTTCATTTTTCGGTTAGGGACATGACACTCCTCTTCATCGTGAACAACATCATTGCCTACATCCTCAATTCACTTATAGGCAAGGCCATCAACCGCTTTGGCGAGAGATTCATTTCATCCATAGAATACAGTGGCGTCATAATGATCTTCCTGGTTTATGCCTTTAGTACCTCCAAGCATCTTGTAATGCTTATGTATATCTTCGACAATATACTCTACAACTTCGACGTCTCAATACGTACATACTTCCAGAAAGTGGCTAACCCCGCAGACATTGCCTCGTCCATGTCTGTTGGCTTCACAATCAACCATATCGCTGCGGTTTTTTTACCGGCATTGGGCGGGTTTTTCTGGATGATCGACTACCGCATTCCTTTCGTTGCCGGCAGCGCACTGGGGGTGGTGTCGCTGGTTGCGGCACAGTGGATGAAAGTGCCTGACACGGCGAAGCAAATAGCACCGGCCAGAATTGCGGCGGAGCTGGCAACTGAACTCGAATAATTTTCCAGGAGGTTACGCATGTTTAAACGAATCGATCATATTGAAATTATCCCCGGTGATTTTAAAAGAGCCATCGGCTTTTACACGGAGGTGCTGGGCTTTACCGTTAAACAGCGCATGACTGTGGAGGCCTCTCCACTCGAAGAAGTTGCTTATCTCAGCTTAGGCGACACTGTTTTAGAACTCATGCAGGTTCGGAATGCCGTTTGCGCGCCGACGGAACCGTGGCGAGTCGGCTACCGGATGATGGCGCTAGAGGTAGAAGATATGGATAAGGCGATAGCGTATCTTGCCGGCAAAGGGGTTGCCGTTACCTGGGGACCGGTGCTCCTCGGGAAATCGAAGCGGGCCGAGATCCAAGACCCTGACGGGCTCAGTATCGAACTTAGGCAGTGGTAGGCAAGGAATGGAAGCTTTGGCGTTGTGACTATTTCAACTCAGGACGTCGAAACCCGCAAAGCCTTGGAGATACTGAGTTCATACACTGAACGCAGCTTATTTCCGGCGTAAGACTTATTCCAATCCAGAGAATCAACGAGACGAACGATCACGTAATGAAAAATGATGTGCTTAACCGGTTCGTCATCAACATCTCCAGACTAAATGAATAGTGAAGGTCTGCCAAAAATGACTGCTTTGACGACAAAGGTTGAACATGGAGTGGTGGCGGGATTCATCACTCTGGTGGTGGTGATGGGGATCGGCAGGTTCCTGTACACGCCGCTCTTGCCGATCATGATGACGGAGTATGGTTTTCGGACTGATCAGGCAGGCCTGCTGGCGTCGGTGAACTACGTGGGGTACCTAGCTGGCGCGTTTTCCGCAGGTCCCCTCTGCCACCGTTTTCGAGAGTTTCCTGTGTTGACCGCAGGGCTTCTACTCTCGTGCGCAACCACCGCCGCCACTGGACTTTTCACGGACTTCGCTTGGCTCGCCACAACTCGGCTATTCTCCGGCATCGCCAGTGCCCTTGCCTTCGTAGCAGTCTCCGGGCTGGTTCTCCTGCTCATTGCCCACGATGGTCGTGAAAATCTGGCAGGTATCTACTACGGAGGCGTGGGAGGGGGGATAGCCATCACCGGTCTCACCGCCGTCCCGATGGCTCTGACCATAGGCGCCGGCAGGACATGGATCGTGTTTGCATTTGTCAGTGCTGCACTTGCCGCTGTGGCGCTGTTCATACTGCGAAAAAACAACGAGCCCCGGCACGCCGAGCACTCTCTTGTAAAAGCACCTCTTCCCTGGAACCCCCGATTCTTCCGTCTTGTCGCCGCCTACGGGCTAGAAGGGTTTGGTTACATAATTACCGGAACATTCATGGTTGCCGCCGCCGAATCTACCATCGGACCAGCAGGAGCCCGTGTTGCCTGGATTGTGGTGGGGTGCGCGGCGCTCCCCTCCGCCTTTTTCTGGTCGAAGTCTGCCCGTCGCTGGGGACGATTGAAGCTGATCGTTGTCGCCTTTATTTTACAGGCGGGCGGGATCATTCTGCCCTTCGCTGTGCCAGGTACTGCCTCATTGGTGGTCGGAGCGCTTTTTTACGGTGGTACTTTTATGGGGATCGTTACCCTCGCACTTTCCGAGGGTGCCTCATTTGCCCCGCCGGCACGAGCACGAATAGTCGGCTTTATGACAGGGGTATATGGGATAGGTCAGATTGCCGGTCCTGCCGTCGCAGGCTACTTTATCGCACGTACTGGCACTTTCCAAACGGCTGCCATCATCGCTTCAACTGCTCTAGTGGTGGCTGGCGCGTTGCTAATACCCGATATCATGGTCGCAGAACGGGAATGAGAGGCGGAGAGGATTTTCAAGCCTTTCAGAATGTATAAACTTGATAAAATGATGAAAACAGTATGGGGTAGCCGGTCTGTTCTTCGTGCTGACTATGACAAGTGCCCTAAGCATAAAGAGAGTAACAGTACATGGATAATTTCATACTGATTGGCGTTTTCGTTGTGTTAGGGATACTACTACGGCGTGTTGAGGCTTTTCCCAAAGAGACAGCCCAGGTTTTCAACATGTTCGCACTTTATGTCTCGCTTCCGGCACTGATCCTCACCAAAGCCTCGCAAATAGCCTTTTCGTCTGATGCTCTTGTTACTGCACTTGTCCCATGGGGGATGCTGTTTTTTTCAGCTGCAATGGTGCTGCTCGGAGGACAGTTGTTTCAATGGTCACGCTCCGCAATCGGCGTGTTGCTGCTAGTTGTACCTTTGGGAAATACATCCTTCCTGGGGGTGCCGATGATTCAAGCTTTCTTTGGTGCTGCCGGTCTTCCCCATCTCATTGTATATGACCAGATTGGCACTATGGTGATTTTCGCCACTTACGGATCAATTGTCCTTTCGATTTATGGCCGGGACAGCTCCCTCAACCTCCCCAAAGTGGCTCTAAAGATGCTGTTGTTTCCTCCAACAATCGCGTTGGTAATTGGTCTCACACGTCATCCTTGGCTTGCTTCTAATATAGTGGTTCATATACTACAGAGTGCCGCAGCTACCCTCGTCCCGCTTGTAATGACAGCAATCGGCTTTCAACTTCAACTTAGACTGCCGCGCAGGATGCTGGTACCTCTCAGTTACGGTTTGGCAATAAAGCTGATCGTTGCCCCGCTGCTGGTTTTGCTGGTCTGCCGCCTAATTGGTATCACGGGACTGGCTGTAAATGTTTCAATCATGGAAGCCGGCATGCCGCCAATGGTTACCGCCGGCGCAATGGCAGCGATCGCAGGCATGGAAGCAGAGTTGGCCGTGGCCTTGATCGGCGTTGGCATCATCCTCTCCTTCGGCACACTTCCACTCCTTTACTTGCTTATATAACTTCAAACTTCGAAGGTGGTCCCAATAAAGGCAACCAGAAGTTGACGGACATATATGTTCATAACTATGATGAGAACAGGGGCATTCGATGCCCTATAGTCGATGAGGAGGGTCACTGATGGCAAAGGCACCGTACATAATCTGGAAAGATGAATATTCAGTTGACCAGAATGAACTTGATACCCATCACTATCGCATGTTTGCGATCATAAACGAACTTTATGAGGCGATGGGTGGTTTAACATCGGATGAAAAGATATCGTCACTTCTCAATGAGGCTCTCGAGTATTCTCAAAGTCATTTTAAAGCCGAAGAAGAAGAGATGCGCCTAGCGCACTACCCCGGTTTGGAAGAGCAGCAGATAATGCATCGCGTGTATGTAAAAATGCTTACCAAACTGGCTCAAGAGGATATGGGCAATCCATCTATTCTTTCAGAAGATCTCCTGCAATTTCTTAAAAAATGGTGGATGAATCATATCCTCACCATAGATAAGAAATACGTTCCTTTCCTGAAAAAGAAGTAACCGAAGATATTAAACAGCTGCAGAGCATTTAGAATAAAAGCAGGGCAAGGTGTGATTCTAATTTGCATCTTAGATGCATTTATGCATAATATTGCGACACTTTTTTCTAAATGACTTTATTCAACACATGTCTTGAAAATTTGGCGAAAAATTTATCCTCACCATGGTACTCGACGAGGTCTCCGTGATGTCAAATAAAATTGCCCCAGCACTGCGCGTTAGCACTAAGAATGACAGCAAAACTATCCGTGCTGATGATTATAATCAAGCACTTGTTGACGCGATGGGCGTTGGCTTTCTGGCGGTAAACACTTTAGGGATTACCATTCTAGCTAATTCTATAGCTCAAGAAAGTTTTGGAGCACATCCCGGGTCTGACCTAAAAGCAGCTTTTCCTGAATTATGGCCGGAGAGCCAGAAAATTCTTAAAGGGAGAAAGCATAATTCTGAATTCACGATACGGCTTGGAAAGACAACTTACCTGATCCGTGCGAATCCAATAGTGATGGAGTCAGAGTTGATTGGGGCTCTCTATGTTTTCATTGAAAGTTCCGGCCTGGAAGAAGTGGCAATGCAGACAAGCTTCTTTCAAGAAATAATCGGAGAGCTGGAGACGGTAATTAATTCTTCGTCCGAAGGCCTTTGGATTTGCGACGGCGAAGCGAACGTTCTCCGTTTGAACCCTGCTTCGGAGCGAATTCATGGAGTTAAGGCAGAAGATGTCATTGGTCGCAACATGCAGGAATTGGTAGATGAAGGTTTTATTGACAAGTCGGCCACCCTAGAGGTGATCAAAGCCAGAAGTGCCGTAAATATTTTGCAGCACAGAAAGGGGCGAAAGCTGGTTATTTCCGGCACTCCGGTATTTGATTCCAACGGCAAAATGTTCAGGATAGTTTCAAGTGTGCGGGATATTACTGAGATCGAAACTATGCAGCGCGAACTTGAGGAACAAGAGGCCATGAAAGATCAGTTGCGTAATCACATGCTTGAATTACAGCACATGGAGCTGGAATCCAAGCGGGTAATTGCCAAAAGCCCTTGTATGCTGAAGGCTCTACGACAGGCTATAAAGGTCGGTTCGGTTGATTCCTCGGTGCTTCTTCTCGGCGAGTCTGGCGTCGGAAAAGGCCTCATTGCCGACATCATCCATAAAAATTCGCATCGGTTTGAAAAGCCTCTCATCAGGATAAATTGTGGTGCCATACCAGACTCACTTATAGAATCGGAGTTGTTTGGCTATGAGAAAGGCGCCTTTACCGGTGCAAAAACGAGTGGCAAGCCGGGGTATCTTGAGCTGGCAGACGGCGGTACGCTATTTTTGGATGAGATCGCGGAGTTACCCTCTCCCTCTCAGGTAAAGCTGCTTCGTTTTCTGGAGGATGGCCGTATTACGAGGCTTGGCGGCACAGTAAACCGCACGGTAGATGTTCGTATCCTTGCGGCAACTCATCAGGATTTAGAAGAGATGATCAAACTGGGCAAATTCCGGCTCGACCTCTATTACCGCCTTAAGGTCGTTCCAATCAATGTACCGGCCGTCAGGGAGCGGCGTGATTGCATTCTGCCGTTAATCGACCATTATATCGAATATTTCGGGACAAAGAACGGCATCAGCAAGCGTCTTACGCGCTCTGCTTCGGACGCGCTGCTGTCATACCCGTATCCTGGCAATGTGCGTGAACTGATGAACATCTGTGAGCGCTTGGTGGTTATGTCCGAAACTGAATTGATCGATATCAAGGATCTTCCAAGTGATATTGTTCGTCGAGCGAAAGAGGTGACGGTCGAAACGTCAGGGTTGATGGGCGATATGACTCTTCAGCAGGCATTGGATAACCTTGAACGAAAAATGCTGGCCGAGTCGTTGAACCTGCATAAGAATCAGAGACGTATGGCCGCCGCACTGGGGATCAATCAATCAACCATCGCTCGCAAACTCGAAAAACATGGCCTGAATTAACGTTAAAGCAATCAGTCATTCGGGAGGTCCGCTTGATGCATAACTGCATCACGCTTTGTTGTTAAGATTCCATTTTATAATATTGTTCGCATATTCTATGTTAAATATGGTGAATATACGCGCCGTTTTCTATCAACATTATACTGCCTGCCTGAATATCGCATCAGCATAAAATCCTTACAATTTAATATATTATAAGCTTTATCATTATTCCTGTCACAGCGTATCACTCTTCTTTCCATAAGCAAACCACTCCGGCTCAAAGACTGTTTCTAACAATTGGCATGCACGGTGCATTTAATTTCAAACAAGCGTTCTGTTTGTAAAATTGGCGGAGGTAATCACTCACATGCTAATTCTAAGTAACCTCCCTGCTGAAGCGACGCATCTACCACACCTATCAATGGCTGGCTACTGCCTGCCATGTAGCCCCCGGTAATCATTCATGAATGTAACCGTAAAGCTATTCGCCTCGTTTAGCATCAAATGGGGTCAGGAGATGGTGCGAACGTGCCGACCGGGCGCCACTATCTTTGACATTGTTTCGGCAATTGGCATTCCAGACAACGAAAGCTTCCTCATTGAGTTGAATGGGATCCAGGCGTCGCTGAACGCCTCACTGCATGAAGGGGATGTTCTGTCGCTCATGCCGCTTATAGATGGCAATTGATAATTTACTACACACTTCTAAGCCATATATGTAGCAACACAATAAATGCTTGATAAAGGAGGAACTAAACAAATGCTTAAACTTAAAGACCAAACTCTGTTGAAACAGCACTGTTACCTGAATGGTCAATGGGTCGCTGCAGACAGTGGCGCCACCATCGATGTGACCAATCCGGCCACCGGTGAGAAGCTGGGGACAATTCCCCGAATGGGGACTGATGAAACCCGCCGGGCCATCGAAGCCGCCAACAGCGCCCTGCCTGCCTGGCGTGCCAAAACCGCCAAGGAGCGCTCAACGATCCTGCGGCGCTGGTTCGAGCTGATGATGGCCAACCAGGAAGATCTGGCCATCATCATGACCGCCGAGCAGGGCAAGCCGCTGGCCGAATCAAAGGGCGAGATCGCCTACGCCGCCTCGTTCATCGAATGGTTTGCCGAAGAGGGCAAGCGGGTCTACGGCGACACCATCCCCGGCCACGCGGCCGACAAGCGTATCGTGGTGATCAAGGAGCCGATCGGCGTCTGCGCCGCCATCACCCCCTGGAACTTCCCGGCCGCCATGATCACCCGCAAGGCCGGTCCGGCCCTGGCTGCCGGCTGCACCATGGTGGTCAAACCGGCCACCGCCACACCCTTCTCGGCCCTGGCCCTGGCCGAACTGGGCGAGCGGGCCGGAATCCCGGCCGGAGTATTCAGCGTGATCACCGGCTCAGCCGCGGCCATCGGCACCGAGATGACCGCCAACCCGATCGTGCGCAAGCTGACCTTCACCGGTTCCACCGAGATCGGCAAGCAGTTGATGGCCCAATGCGCCGCAACAGTCAAGAAGGTCTCGCTGGAACTGGGCGGCAATGCACCCTTCATCGTCTTTGATGACGCCGATCTGGATGCCGCCGTGGAAGGTGCGATCGCCTCCAAGTACCGCAATACCGGCCAGACCTGCGTCTGCACCAACCGCCTGCTGGTCCAGGACGGTGTCTATGATGCCTTTGCTGGAAAAGCTGACTGCGGCGGTGGCCAAGATGAAGGTTGGGAATGGCCTGCACGGGTGATTTCCAGCAGGGGCCGCTGATCGATATGGCCGCCGTGGAAAAGGTGGAGGAGCATATCGCCGATGCCGTAGCCAAAGGGGCCAAAATTGTTCTGGGCGGCAAACGCCATGCACTGGGTGGCAGTTTCTTCGAGCCGACCATCCTCACCGATGTCACCCCGGAGATGCTGGTGGCCAGGGAGGAGACCTTCGGCCCGCTGGCGCCGATCTTCAGATTCAGCAACCGATGCAGAAGCGATCCAGATGGCCAACGACACCGAATTCGGCCTGGCATCCTATTTCTACAGCCGCGACATCAGCCGGGTCTGGCGGGTGGCCGAGGCGCTGGAATACGGCATGGTCGGCATCAACACCGGTCTGATCTCCACCGAGGTGGCTCCCTTCGGCGGCATGAAGGAATCCGGGAATCGGCCGCGAAGGCTCTAAATACGGCATCGAGGAATTCATTGAGGTGAAATATCTCTGCATGGGAGGCATTTAATTCTATACCCCATATTTCTTGCGCTAAGCCCGAAATGAAGGGCCAACGCGGTTTGATGAATTAACAAAAGCGAAGTTGCACCGGGCTCAAGTTTATATTTTCACAGCATTACACCACACAAGGGGAGGTTCAAGATGAAACGTAAAACCGTATCAATTTTGGCAGCACTGTTGGTCAGCTTAACGTCAGTAGCCAGTTTTGCGGCCGAAACAATCAAGATCGGTGCTCTCTATCCGATGTCGGGCAGAGGCGGCTTGTACGGCCAAGATTCTGAAGCCGCGATCAAAATCGCCCTCGCAGAAGTAAATGCCAAGGGGTTGCCGGGCGGAAAAAAACTCGAAGCAATCGTTACTGATGACCAGAGCAAGCCGGCTCTTGCTGTGACACTCGCCAAACGCTATATCACTGAAGACCATGTGAAGTTTCTCTATGGTGTTGTTTCGTCCGGGGCAGCTCTTGCCGTTACCGAAGTAAGCAAGGAATACAAAACCATTTTTGTCGGTACCGACCACGCAGCGACCGACCTGACCGCAAATGCTTTCCAAAAATATTATTTCCGGGTGAGCAACAACACGTTCCAGTCAATGGCTGCCGGCGCCATGTACATGCAACATGAGATGAAGGGAGCAAAAAAAATTGCCTATATCGGACCGGACTATGCCTATGGCAAAGACCAGATAGCAGAGCTTAAATACTCCCTCGGCAAACTTGGTGTGAAGTATGAAATGGTGGGAGAATTTTGGCCTAAACTATATGAGCCAGACTACACCTCATACATTACCGCGATAATGAAGGCACAGCCGGACGTTCTGGTCGCCGGTTTCTGGGGTGGCGACACCGTTGCTTTTATCAAGCAGGCCAAAGCCTATGGTCTATTCAAAAAGATGAAGTATTTCCATCCGGACGGCGGTGGCAATTACGAGGTGTTTTCTACCCTTGGAGCTGATTGCCCGGAAGGGCTGATCATGTCTGCCAGGCACCACAACAACTGGCCTGATACAAAAGAAAACAGGGACTTCGTTCAGAAGTTCAAAAAAGCAACCGGCAGATATCCTTCATATGCCGCTGAAGGTGCCTATGTAGGCATTTTGGTAATCGCGGAAGCTATTAGAAAAGTAGGAAATGCTGATAATACTGAAGCACTTGTAAAAGCTATGGAAGGCATGAAGCTTCATCAACCTGAGGATCCTGCCGGATTCACATCATACATAGATCCGAAAACCCATCAAATGGTTCAGGACCAGGCTATCGGCGTCACAATGAAAAATAATAAATTCCCGCCTGCAAAATATATGCTTGGAAATTTCAAGGTGTATCCTGCTGATAAAATTATGGCCACACAAGAATACATCGATTTCCTGAAAAAGACCAAAAAGTAACGGAGCTTCTGCATGAGTTTTGAAATCTTTATTTCCCAGCTTTTTGGCGGTCTGTCCGTTGCAATGCTTCTGTTTCTAGTGGCAAGTGGCCTGACACTGATTTTTGGTGTGGCCAAAGTGTTCAACTTTGCACATGGCTCGTTTTATATGATCGGCGCTTACTTCAGTTATCAGGCGATAGCCATATTCGACAACTTCTGGATCGGTGCAGTTGCTGCCGCTCTGGGGGCAGGTCTGGTCGGAATGTTGCTTGAAATCTGCTTCATCAGAAGGATCGCCGGACGGGAGGAGGAAGGGGCATTCCAGATTCTGCTGACATATGCCTTTATCCTGATTCTCGACGATGCGGTGAAGTATATCTGGGGACCGGCCTACAAAACCATATCGAAGCCGGAATCACTTGACGGCTCGCTGGAATTTGGAACGGTAACGATACCGACCTACAACATGTTTATCATCGTACTCGGGTTGGTTATTGTTGTAAGCGCCTGGTATGTACTTAGCCGCACCAAGACAGGCAAGATAATCCAGGCGGCGTCCACAGATACACAGATGGTTGGAATGCTGGGAGTAAATGTTTCACTTGTCATGAGCCTGGTATTCGGGGTGGCAACTGCAATGGGCGGCCTGGCGGGAGCCATGGCCGCCCCACTTAGAACAATTGCGCCTGGAACCGGGGTAGAAGTCATTATCGACTCGTTAATCGTTGTGGTTATCGGTGGCTTGGGGAATTTTTGGGGAGCATTGTTTGCGGCTCTGCTTATTGGCGAAGTCAACGCTTTCGGTATCCTCTGGATGCCACAGTGGGCTTCACTGCTTAGTTTTGCTGTAATGATCGTTGCACTCATCTTTAGACCGAAAGGGCTGTTCTCCCGCGAAAAAGGGAGGAAGAAAATATGAACAATAAACTTACTACCATGACACCCTGGCTTGCCTATTTTCTGATATTCGGAAGCATAATCTTTATTGGTGGAGATCATACTATCCATATCGCCGCGCAGATTATTATTCTTGGACTGTTTGCTCTTTCGTTTAATGTCCTGTTTGGCACGACCGGCCTGCTTTCGTTTGGGCAGGCAATATTCTACGGTCTGGGCGCCTATATTACCGGCATGATGGCCAAGAGTTTTGGCGGCGACTTTTTTCTGTGGGCACTGTTGATTGTGCCCGTGGCAGCAATTGTACTGTCCGTGCTATTAGGTGCACTGAGCCTGCGTCTGTCGGACGTCTATTTTACCATGCTTACGCTGGCATTTGCCCAGCTTGCCTGGGGAATTGTAGTCAAGTGGTCTGATTTTACCGGTGGAGACGACGGCATTCAGGCGATACCGAAACCGGACCTGCTGAACAGAGGGGGGTTAAACTACTACATATTCTCCTTCATCATTGTAACACTCTGCATCTATCTCCTCTGGCGCCTTGACCGGTCGCCATTTGGTGCTGTTCTGAAAGGAATCAGGCAAAATCCTACTCGGATAAGCTTTATTGGCTTGAACGTCTACCGCCACAAACTGCTGGCATACATGATTTCTTCCTGCTTCACTGCTATTGCAGGCGGTCTGTATGCCGGAATAGATAAAAGCATTTCTCCTGACATGTTCGTCTGGACCATGTCAGGCAGCATAATCCTGATGACAATTCTGGGGGGGATGAGAAGCTTTTTCGGTCCGCTTATTGGCGTCGCAGTTTTTATACTACTGGAAGATGTAATCGGCCGTTCTACTGAATATTGGTCCTTTGTGATAGGGGTCATCATGATAACAGTTGTGATGCTGTTTCCTAAGGGCATAGTCGGCATTTCACAGCACTTCGCGGGATTATTCGCGAGAAAAGGGGGACAGCTTGATAACCCTTGAGCTCAGAAATGTGAATAAGCACTTTGGCGGCCTGCATGTCTCCAAAAATATTTCTATTGGAATTGAGCAAGGCGAACTTACTGCGATCATTGGCCCCAACGGAGCGGGGAAAACCACTCTATTTAATGAGATTACCGGCTATATTGCACCGGATAACGGCGGCATTTTTTTCGAAGGGGCTGAGATAACTGGATTTCACCCTGAGAGCCTTGTCAAAATGGGGATCGTCCGGGCTTTTCAGGTGGCCAGCCTTTTCTACGATAAAACCGTTTACGATAATCTCTATCTTACCGCCCTTGCATACCATGGAAGAAGTTGGAATGTATTTACCAACTGGAAGACGTTTAAGGATGTGGAGGAACACTGCCGGTTCATACTGGACAGGCTCGGCCTCAGCGGCAAAGAGGGGTTAAAAGCTTTTGAGCTTTCTCACGGTGATCAGAAGGTTCTGGATATTGCCATAGCCCTTATCATGAAGCCCAAATTGCTCCTGCTGGACGAACCGACAGCCGGCATGTCGCCTGATGAGCGAGTAAAAATGACCCATCTGATCAAGGCTATTCACGACGAGTTTAAACTCACCACCGTCTTTGTGGAGCATGACATGGATATGGTGTTTGGAATTGCCGATATCATTCGGGTGCTGGTTCAGGGCGAATTGATTGCCGAGGGGAACTCCGAAGAGATTCAGAGAAATACGGCTGTTATTGATGCATATCTTGGCCATGAGGTGCTGTAATTATGAATGAAACACTGCTTGTACAAAATATCCATAGTTATTACGGAAAGAGTCATATTCTTTTCGGTGTCGACTTTTCGGTAAAGAAGGGTGAAATCTTCTGCTTGATGGGAAGAAACGGCGCCGGCAAGACCACCACCTTCAAAAGCATTGTAATGCTGGTTCCCCCCAGAGAAGGCAAAGTAATCTTCCATGGCAAGGAGATCAACGGGCTGAAACCATATCATGCCGCACGTCTCGGCATTGGCCTTGTCCCGGAAGACCGGCGGATCTTCGGAGATCTTTCTGTAAAAGACAATCTTCTGCTAGGCACATCTAGCGGACGCCACGGCTACTGGAATCTGGAGAAGATTTACACCTATTTCCCTATTCTATTGGATTATCAAGATAAACAGGCTGGAACCATGTCTGGTGGAGAGCAGCAGATGCTTACCATCGCCCGGACTTTAATGGGAAATCCCGAGATACTCCTGCTTGATGAACCTACCGAGGGTTTAAGTCCGGTGATGGTCAAGGTTCTGAAAGATTTGGTGCTGAAGATCAAGGAGTTGGGTACCACGATTCTACTCTCTGAGCAGAACATTAAATTTTGCATGGCGGTTGCTGACAGGGTAGTCATCATAGACAAGGGGCATATTGTTTATGAGGCGGATGCTGAAACCTTCCGGCAGGATGACGACGTAAAAAAGAGATATCTCGCAGTTTGACTCATAGGAGAAGCCAATGAACGCTACGATAAACTATTTCAAGACCACGGGTAAAATCATTACCGGAATAAAGTCCATAACAACGCTTCCGCAGGAAATCAAGCTGCTCGGTGGGAAAAGGGTCTTTATTTTCACCGATGAAGGGATCGTCAAGGCCGGCATCTGCGATCAGGTGTTGCAGATACTGGAAGGTAACGTTGAATCGGTATCAGTGTTCGGCAGAGTGCCGCCCGAACCACCACTGGAAACCATTGATGAATGTCTCAAGCTGGCGCGTGAAGCTCAGTGCGACCTGATAATCGGACTTGGTGGCGGTTCAGCCATGGATGTTGCCAAGGTTATTTCTGTACTGTTAACCAACGATAAGTCACTTGCTCAGATGATTGGTGTCAATCTTGTGGATAAGCGTGGAATACCTAAAATTCTGATACCCACGTCAGCAGGAACTGGAAGTGAAGTAACCCCAATTGTCATACTAACAGATCAGGCGGAAAATCTAAAAAAAGGGGTAGTGTCCGACTTTCTTTTTCCAGAGACGGCCATTCTTGATCCTGAATTGACGGTGTCCCTGCCACCCGGCGCTACCGCCGCCAGCGGTATGGATGCGTTGATCCATGCCGTAGAGGCATACACATCCGTGAATGCGAGCCCCATGACCGACCACCTTGCTCTGCGAGCCATCGAGCTGGTTGTCGCCAATATCCGCAGCGCCTGGGCCAACGGTAATAATCTGGAGGCCCGAATGAATATGCTGGAAGGAAGTCTGTTGGCCGGGCAGGCCTTTGCCAATGCCGGAGTGACCGCGGTGCATGCCTTCGCCTATCCGCTCGGAGGAGAGTTCCATGTAGCACATGGTGTGGCAAATACGGTTATGCTCTGTGCTGTGCTCCGTTTCAACATGATTGCCAACCTGAAAAAGTTCGCCGTGCTGGGTAAATTGTTATGCCCGGATGTCTCGTCCACAGACAGCAAAATACTGGCCGAGGCGGGGATTCGCTTTATGGAGGGATTGATTATAGACCTGCAACTACCCAGAACGCTGAAGGAACTAAATGTTTCACAGGACGCCATTCCTCGGATGGCGGAAGGGGTAATGAAGGTAACTCGGCTGCTGGCCAACAATCCGCGAAAAATTACCTTGAAAGATGCAAATGATATCTATCAGGTTGTGTATTGATTAAGAAAATAGTGGGGGTGACCATGCAGGCCAAAACGAATACACGCAGTGATTACAAACATTTTCACACTATCACGACGCGCTGGATGGACAACGATACCTACGGGCACGTAAACAATGTCATTTATTACAGTTGGTTCGATACTGCGGTAAATCAGTTTCTGATTGCTAATGGCGCCCTTGATATCGAACGAAGTCCAGTAATCGGGCTGGTCATCGAGACACAATGCAACTACTTTGCTCCGGTCGCTTTTCCAGATCGGATCACCATCGGTATACGCGTTGCAAAACTTGGTAATTCAAGTGTGCGCTATGAGGTAGGAGTGTTCAGAGAGGAAGAAGATAATATTGTAGCACACGGGCACTTCATTCATGTCTATGTCAGCCGTAACGAACGCAGACCAGCTGTAATCCCCGATGTTTTGAGAACACTGTTGCAGTCCATCCATATGTGACTGGGCGAAAAATATAGCGAGAATTTTTATGACTTGTGGGATTTTCAGAAAAGAGGCGAAACGTGACAAACATAACTGTTGTAGCAAAAATTGTAGCGAAGAAGGATTCTGCTGAAGCTGTAAAAGCTGAACTATTCAAGCTCATTCCGCCGACCAGAAAAGAAAACGGTTGCATCGAATACAATCTGCACCAGGATAACTCAGACCCGGCAGTGTTCATATTCTACGAGACTTGGAAGAGTGCGGCGTCTGTTGAAAAGCACATAAGCACTGATCATTACAGGGCCTACGTCAAAGCTCTTGACGGAATGTTAGAAGAGAAAGTCGTTAACAAAATGACTCGTATTGAATAAAACTGAGTAGTGGGGGTGCGTATGACCGATGAATCCGACTAACGTTTCGGCGAAAGCGACCTAGATTTGTTGTGGTAGTAAACTGATGGTTCAGAGATCTGAAGCATAAAAAATGACCTTACTACAAAGGGACAACTCCACCCGGTTCCTACTGATGGTATCTTTTTTCGGTGCCTTGTAGATATCATCATTTCATCATTTTTCTGGAAAAGCCGCTCCGGAGGCAAACCACCCTTTGTGATCAGATAATTCATGACTGAGACGGCACGCTCCCGTGCCAGTAACTGCAGCTCATTTTCGCCTACCGCAGTATTGGTAATAATGAGCTTCTTCATTGACGTTCCCCCCATAAACTGATCCAAAAAATTGTGTTAGACTTTCAGAATCCGAAAGGAGACACAATGAGAAAATCGAGGTTCACAGAGGAGCAGGTGGCAGCGGCTGTCAGACAGGCAGAATCGGGGGTTCCTGTGGTTGAGATCTGCCGGCGTCTTGGAGTCACGGAGGTCACTTTTTACCGTTGGAAGAAGCAATTTGCCGGCATGGGTGTAGCTGAACTTAGAAAGCTGCGACTACTGGAAGATGAGAATCGTAAACTCAAGTCTTTGGTTGCCGATCTGACCCTGGACAAGCATATGCTTCAGGAGGTCATCGCAAAAAAGCTTTGAGGCCGGCACGCAAACGGCAATTGGTAGAGTTCCTCAGGGTCGCATTCAAGGTGAGTGAGCGCCATGCCTGCCGGCTGATACGATTGCAACGCTCAAGTAATCGCTACCGACACCACGGTGACGATCAGATCGCACTGAGAATTCGCCTCAAAGAACTTGCGGCCGCTCGCCCTCGGTTTGGCTACTTGCGGCTACACATTTTATTGCTCCGGGAAGGCTGGCAAATCAATCGTAAACGAGTATATCGGCTATACAGAATGGAATGCCTTGAACTTCGCCATAAGAAGCCTAAAAAGCGAATTTCGGCTTTAAGGGTTGCCCATCCAGCGCCACGGGTACCGAACGAGTGCTGGAGCATGGATTTTGTCTCCGATTGCCTGCATGATGGAAGGCGATTCAGAGCCTTAACGATAGTCGATAACGTAAGTCGTGTTAGTCCTGCAATAGAGGTTGGCAGATCGCTCACCGGGCAGCAAGTAGTGGAGGTACTGGAAGGCCTGGCCCAGTCTCAAGGGTTGCCGAAGGTGATCCAGGTTGACAATGGCACCGAATTTACCTCGAAAGCGCTTGACGAATGGGCTCACCGAAGAAAAATTAAACTTCAGTTCAGTCGTCCTGGCAAGCCAACCGACAACCCCTTCATCGAGAGCTTCAATGGCCGGCTTCGGCAGTGACATTTCCCCTTTAATTTGGTCCAGTTTTAAGGGAGAACGTCACTCTGAATCGCCTTCCATCATGCAGGCAATCGGAGACAAAATCCATGCTCCAGCACTCGTTCGGTACCCGTGGCGCTGGATGGGCAACCCTTAAAGCCGAAATTCGCTTTTTAGGCTTCTTATGGCGAAGTTCAAGGCATTCCATTCTGTATAGCCGATATACTCGTTTACGATTGATTTGCCAGCCTTCCCGGAGCAATAAAATGTGTAGCCGCAAGTAGCCAAACCGAGGGCGAGCGGCCGCAAGTTCTTTGAGGCGAATTCTCAGTGCGATCTGATCGTCACCGTGGTGTCGGTAGCGATTACTTGAGCGTTGCAATCGTATCAGCCGGCAGGCATGGCGCTCACTCACCTTGAATGCGACCCTGAGGAACTCTACCAATTGCCGTTTGCGTGCCGGCCTCAAAGCTTTTTTGCGATGACCTCCTGAAGCATATGCTTGTCCAGGGTCAGATCGGCAACCAAAGACTTGAGTTTACGATTCTCATCTTCCAGTAGTCGCAGCTTTCTAAGTTCAGCTACACCCATGCCGGCAAATTGCTTCTTCCAACGGTAAAAAGTGACCTCCGTGACTCCAAGACGCCGGCAGATCTCAACCACAGGAACCCCCGATTCTGCCTGTCTGACAGCCGCTGCCACCTGCTCCTCTGTGAACCTCGATTTTCTCATTGTGTCTCCTTTCGGATTCTGAAAGTCTAACACAATTTTTTGGATCAGTTTATGGGGGGAACGTCAATACATTGTTGTAAATATTGCATAACTATATAATATAAATAAGATATCTTCTTAAAGACTTATGCACAGACCTTTAAATATGTGACAATAAGTTTCAACCACGAGTGACAATTTAGAGTAAATCATAAAGTAAAGTTATGTGAGATGGCATCTGTTAAAGTGATATGCTATTTTTTTGGCCGCCGGTTTCAAATACTTGTCGAGGTTTTAAACCAATATGGAGAATAGTGCATCATAAGATACTGTGAAAGTTTGATTATTACCCAAATACAATTTCATTTCAATATAATCAGACGTCTGGCCTGGGTAATATCTGAGAGTTGATAAGTGTGAAACCGGAACCCCAGGGGGTCTAAAACATAGCAATGTAGAATCAAAAGGGTCTTGCCAAAGGTAAGGCCCTCTTTGTTTATCACGATCTGAAAGGAGAGCAGCGCATGAACGACACATCGTAAATGAACCAGTCAGCAGCTGCAGAATCAAAGAGAAAGGCGCATCCCAAGGCAGGGACAGCGCCTTTTCTTATTTCAACGACAGGAGGATTACAAAATGGACGCGTATCAGATCGTAACAGACAGAATCATCAGCTTACTGGAACGCGGAACAATACCTTGGAGAAAAACGTGGTCGGCTGGCAGGGGAATGCCAAAGAACTTCGTTAGCAAGAAGGAGTATAGGGGGATCAATTTGTTCCTACTTTCAGCAATGTCATATTCGTCACCGTACTGGCTCACCTACAAACAGGCAACTTATCTAGGAGGCAATGTCAGAAAAGGGGAGAAATCAACACCAGTCATCTTCTGGAAGATGCTCGACAAACAGAACCAGGATGAAAACACCACAGGTATCGGAAAATTTCTTTTATTGAAGCACTACAATCTGTTCTCGGTTGAACAATGTGAGGGCATACCTGTTCCACCCGATCCAGAGGAGACCATCAATTCCTTCTCACCTATTGAGAGAGCAGAACAGATCATATCAGGCTACAGAGATCGTCCTGAAATCCACTATGGCGGCAACCGTGCCTTTTACCGAGTGTCTGAAGATCGAGTGCGGATGCCACATGAAAATACTTTTGAGCGGAGTGAGGACTTCTACGCTGTGCTTGCACATGAACTATCTCATAGCACAGGAGCCAAACACAGACTTGCCCGTAAAGAGGTCATGGAACGCAATCAATTCGGATCAGAGGATTATTCAGCAGAAGAGATCTGTGCGGAACTCTGTGCTTCCATGCTTTGTAGTGTCGCTGGAATCAGCAATGAAACTATCGAAATGAGTGCATCGTACATTGACGGTTGGATGTCTGTATTCAAGAAAGACAAGAAGCTATTGATTCACGCCGCAGCACATGCGCAGAAGGCAGCTGACTACATATTGGGTAGGAAAGGAGGTGAAGAAACAGAAGTAGTAGATGCCACTGCATAACCATCCCTCCATTTGAACCTCAGCAGCAAAATCCTGTCAAACAATCCACACCATAAACTCAAATATTGCTCAAAAGTACAGGTTGCAAGGTTGCACAGGTAGCAGCATGTAACATACTAATATCACAAAGAAATAATCATTAACAACGAAACCCCAGAAAATACGGTTGGGGTACGGGTAGCGCCCTACGTTGTAACCGCAACTCAAAAGCATAAAAGTGCAATGCTAACGGGTAGCACTAAATATTTAGACTAATCAGTGTGTTATCAGCAGTGGACCCCAAAACCTTTGTAACTCGGGAAAAAACATAAACTAAAGGAGCCGAAGCCATGACCGCGATCACACCAGCATTCAAGCTACACACCAGCAGGAGCAACAGCGGAACTCACATTAACAGCATCATTCTGGAGCACCAGGGGTACTACTACTCTCTTCATGGAAGTACAAACGACACAATCCAAGTATTCATCGAAAGTATAGCTATTTATGTCCTGTCAATTAACAAAAGTAACGGGACTATAGGACTTCAAGCGTTCATGGTGCCAGAGCCAGATCCGATTAATTCAGTGTATCTGCATAATGGTAGAGAAATACGTGAATACCTAGGCAACAAATGGGAGGGTATGAAACCACTAGCGATAGTACAAAAACTGATCAACTACCTGTACTGAATGGCATATGATATGTGTCCGAGCGGATAACGTGGGAACTATCGGTCAATGTATGGCGATATTAGGTCATCGAATTCATCAGCAGACTTGCACTTAGTTTTTCCAACCCAACAATCTGAACTTTGCGAATCAATATAGCTGACGAAACCAATTATCTTGCTATCAGAAACACTGTAGAGATAGATCGTAGCATGGACTTTTCCATCATTCTGATGCTCATAAAATGCAGCACGAGCAAAGCATCCTGCAAGTTTTTTACTGTAATGGACATTACTAGAGAAGGGATTACCTATGCGGTTTATCAGTTCATAGCCATCTTTGGCACATATCTGTTCAATTTCAGATGTACTTTGCGCAAAAGCTGTGGAGGTCAACACCAGATTTAATATTAGAAACAAAATTAGAGAAGCTTTCTTTACCATGACGCCCTCTATGTTCAGGCAGCTCAATCGTTGAAACCGATACATTCTAAGAATTTTATTACTGGTTAACGCCATTCATGATCCGTTCTTTAAGATCCTTACCCACCTTGAAGAATGGCGATTTCTTGGGTTTGACTATTGCTTCATCACCAGTTTTGGGATTTCTGCCGGTATAGCCATCATAATGTCGGATTTGAAAACTTCCAAAACCACGTATTTCAATCCCATCACCTGCAATTAGAGCATCAGACATTCTTTCGAAGATCTTATGAATAGCAGTCTCTGCAGCAGACTCAGTAATGTTCATCTTTGCAGCCAGTTGAGCAATCAATTCAGATCTTGTCATTTATCACTCTCCGCAAGTGCAATTACCCGTTTAGACCACTCAATAGCACGTTGATAACGTTCAAGTTCCTGAGCAGAAGGAAGTCTGCCACTGGTCATGGCTAACGATGCTTCCTGCAATTCCTTCAATACCGTAAGTAAATCATCCTCAATCAGTGTCACAACTAACCTCCATGAAAACAGGAATGCTTTCTAGCACAACCAATCCATTTAAGTCCATGACTTTGTTAAGAAAGGAATACCACCATGACAATAGAGACATTATTCGGAACAGAGGAAATAACCAGCAAACCCAGAACAATAAAATTCAAACAGATCAAGGCTGTATTTGAAACACTAACTGTCAGGGAAGAAGTAAGCAATTACCTGAAAACCGGAACCAGATTCACTTCACCAGCTCAAATATACGATACATTTTCATTTCTGATAAAGGAGACCAAGGAAATGTTTATCACCCTACACCTGGACACTAAGAATCGAGTAATTTGCATGGACGTAGTGTCAGTAGGAAGCCTCAATCAGTCCATCGTGCATATGAGGTCTGTCTTCCAAACTGCATGCCTAAGTGCGGCTTCTGCGATCATATGTCTCCACAACCACCCTTCAGGTGATCCATCGCCAAGTTCTGAAGATATTGCAATTACCAGAAGGCTCAAAGAAGCTGGTGACATAATGGGGATCAAGGTGCTGGATCATATAATTATCGGTGACAGAGAATATTTAAGCTTCGTGGAGCGTGGACTTCTGTAAATCAATCCCGCTAAATGATATTCCAGCCTGAAAAACCCATCAAAATAAGCTTTAAGCGTATAACAGATTACACCCATTACTTTGAGGCTTACTCATGCCTGCAAAACCGGAAAACGCAAGCTACAGAGCAAATTTGGAGGCCAGTACATTTAACAGATAAGACAATATGTCGTGTGGGTTGTCTACATGTAGTGGTGATGCTTTAGACATACCACTGTAAGGGTAATATTGTAATATTCTGGTATGTTACGTCATATTGATCAAAATAATCTGCTTCTGAACAAGTCAGGCATAATTTCTGTCTCCCGTTTCTCCAGTCCCATACGCCCTTTTTGAATTTGGTTGTTTGACCATGTAAGTCAAAAGCATGTTCGTAGAGTATGATCGTTATGCAAAAAGAGATCGAATCAGCGTGGGGAAAGAGATATGGCGTGCCGTGATAAGAAAGCTATTCGGTCCCTCAAGAGCGATTTGCGAAAAGCCGCAAACCACTCTTTCGAGATCCGAGTTTTTATAAGTCAGGCAAAAAGGCTACTGAAATTCATGTAGTCTTATGGTTTTGTATGAGGCTGTATTTCTCGCTGATGTACCCTATATGTACCCTATGGGTTTACTAAAACAAAAAGGGTCTACAGCTTAAATGCTGTAACCCATTGTTTTTAGTGGCGGAGAGGTAGGGATTCGAACCCTAGGTACGTTGCCGTACACCTGATTTCGAGTCAGGCACCATCGACCACTCGGACACCTCTCCGTGGAAGACAGCTTGTATAACCTATTTTGTTCATTATTTCAAGATCGGTTTTCGTGTCCGGCGACCAACTCTGCCGTCGACGTCAGCGGCTGATGCGGTGCTGCGACTTGTCGCCGGTGATCCCGTGGTGGATGCCGACCTGTCTGCCGTCCGTCTGTCCGCTGCTGTAGGCATCACTGTTGACGTAGCTCCTGCGGCTGTGCATGGTCCTGATGGTGCCGATTTCGCTCATGGCCTGCCTGATCAGCCCCTCTTTGACCGGAACCAGCGCGCCGGTGGTGACGGGTGTCTGCAGTTTCTGCTCTCTCAGACGGGTGGTGATGGTGGATACCGCCCCCAGGTAATACGACTGGCGCATCAGCTCGCGGTGGCGGCCGGCAAGAGTGTTGCCGACATTCTGCTTCATATACGCGCCGCAGAGCCTTCTGACGGTCCGGTCCAGGTAGGCAAAGGTATAGGCGGCGATCTGCGCATCAGCCCCCACGCCGATAAAGGTCATTTTGCCGGTAGCGGGATGGTGGATGGCCTGGCAGTCGAACGCGGTGCTGACCCCGGCGCTCAGGTGACGGAGCCATTTCGGCAGGGTCTTTGCCACGGTCGTTTCCACCTTGTCAGCCTTATCCGGCTTGTGAGCCGCTTCAATGTCGGCCATGGCAAGATTGTGCTCTGACAGCAGGCGCTGGACATGGCTGGCAGCCAGTGCGGCCTCATGTTCGTTGCTGGAATTGGCCAGCGCCAACAGCTTCTTGATCTTCTCTATGATGGGTGATTGTTCCACGTGTCCTCATGAAGGGTGCTGCAAGATGCATCTCAAAAAATGATAGCGGGGTTGTCAGTTCTTCTGCTGAGCGTCATTGCCCGTCTTGACTGCATTGTCCAGGTTCTGGTTGTGTTCGTCGCTCTTGTTCAGGGTGTTGTCCACGCTCTTGCGGATTGCGGTACCGTCATACCCCACGGCCGAGGCACCCTCCAGTTTTTTGGTCCCCTCGCGCCCCTGGTATTTTTCAGGGGCCGACGGCTGGCTGGGGCTGCATCCGGCCAGGAGTGCAATGGTGGTGCAGATCATAAGAAGGCCTGTTTTCATGGAAGTGTCCTTTTGGTGAGATAACGGTGTGGAACGGAACTATGGTGAGTGTCCCGCTTCATTCCCTGGGAATGTTATTGCTTTTCACCGAGCTTTTCAAACACCTTCATCAGCTCGATGGGGAGCGGGAAGACGATGGTGCTGTTCTTCTCCACGGCGATCTCGGTAAGCGTCTGCAGGTAGCGCATCTGCATGGCGGCGGGGTTCTGGCTGAGGGTGTTGGCGGCTTCCAGCAGCTGCTGGCTGGCCAGGAGTTCACCTTCGGCGGCAATAACCTTGGCGCGCTTTTCCCGTTCGGCTTCGGCCTGCTTGCCCATGGCGCGCTGGATCTGCTCGGGAAGGTCCACGCTCTTGAGTTCGACGGCGGTGACCTGGATGCCCCAGGGTTCGGTGGAGGAATCGATGATCTCCCGCAGCCGCAGGCTCAGCTTCTCGCGATCCGCCAGCAGTTCGTCCAGGGTCACCTCACCGAGAATGGATCGCAGGGTGGTCTGCGCGATCTGGCTGGTGGCATAGTAGTAGTTCTCCACGCCGAGGATGGCCTGTTTGGCGTCCATCACCTTGAAGTAGACAACGGCGCTGACCTTCAGACTCACGTTATCGCGGGTGATGATGTCCTGGCTCGGCACATCCAGCACCACGGTGCGGAGGCTGATGCGCACGGCCGTCTGAAAGGGGCGGAAGACGAAGACGAGGCCGGGGCCCTTGGGATCCTTGTTCACCTTGCCGAGTGTGAACACCACCAGCCGCTCATACTCGTTCACTACCTTGAGGCAGCTCACGAGCCAGACGAATGCGATAAAAATGAATGGTGCGAAGCTGAATACCAGGTTGAACAGTGCTTGCATGCTGTCCTCCGGGAATATGGATAGAAGATGGTTTATGTAATGTGAAGAAGTATAACGCAAAATGAGCCACCGTCAATTCAATACGCAGCTTTTGTGAGGGATTAGCGTTTTATCGGGTAGGGGATGTGAGAGCTAAAGTGACAGTAAATTAATGGTTAAATAATGCTCTCCACAAAGGCTGTGGATAACCTGTTGATAGAGTGAATACGCTTCAAAAAATGTCATGTATTATTGAGGTTTTTATCGGTTTGCATAACGAATGAGCACTGCGTGTAACTACCTGATATAGCGTGTCAATAGTTATTTGTGCCGGTATACAATCCACAGTATAATTGTAGTGTACCGCTGTTTTTAATGAAGGCGTAACAGTGTGGATAACTTAGGGAAAAATCGGACGTATACATATTCGCCAAGGGCGGATTTTTATGGTCTGCCTTTATGCGATTAAGGAAGCACTACCTAATTACTTGGCTCCGTGGTGTGCTTCTTCCAGCTTTTCGTTCAACCAGACCTTAATGAGTGACTGATACGGCACATCCTGTCTGTTGGCGGTGCTTCTGATGGAATCCAGCATCCAGAGCGGTAGTCGCAGAGATATGGATTGAGTCGTCAGTTTCAGATTCGGAAAAGTGACTCGCTTGGCTTTCGACCAATCGACATAATCGGTCGTATCGTGGGTCATCCAAAACTCACGCTCCTCAGCCTCGTTGGTAAACTTAGGTATCTCTTTAAGTTTCTTGCTCATAAATTGCCCGCTCCTTTCGATGCATGTCTCTGGCGGAAATCACCCGAATCTTGCCGGTGCGAATGGTAAAAGTGATATGCAACAATCGACCTTCAATGGTTTGTCCCAAAGCATGAAAACGTTGTTCCGTATCGCTGTGTTTCAGGTCATCAAGAACAACAAGCGGCTCGTTCAGAAACACCTGCTCTGCTTCAGCAGGCGCAACGCCGTGTTTAACGTTTTTACGCTCGTTGCCACTGTCCCATTCAAAACCGGTTATCCTGTCAAATGGCCCCATCACGGCTCCTTGTATATGGCTAAGATATACACCAAAATACAATCATTGGCAAGCAGGCTCTTCAATCATGTCTACGGCAATTCCATTATCGGCTGCATCCGATTTGATGGCGGATATTGTTTTGCTCAGCTCTTCGTACACACCTTCGATATTCCGTAACACATCATCATTGCTGAAACGGATCACCCGCAATCCGAGAGAGCCCAGAAACCTCGTTCGTTCCGCGTCATACTCTGCCGTTTCAGCGTGGCTGTCGCCATCGATCTCAATTACCAGCTGCAGTCCGGCGCAGTAGAAATCCACGATATAATCGCCAACAGGTTTCTGGCGCAGGAATTTATAGTCGGCAAACTGCCTCATGCGCAGGACTTTCTGCCATATTCTGTTTTCGGCTTCCGTGGGGTTGCTGCGGTTTTCTCGGGCGAGGACGGTGAGTTTTTTGTTGTAGGGGAGATAGGCGGAGTTGAAGGCGAACCGCTCCCCGGAATCAGAGGCGAACCCCTCCCCAGCCCTCCCCTTATCAAGGGAGGGGGACAAATCACGCATACCTCCCCCCTGATAAGGGGGGATTAGGGGGGTTGGTTCTGACTCAAGCATCGTTCTCCTGCATTTCTCCGAAATCCTGACGTAACATTGCTATCGAAATGAACTGCGCTGGCCCGCTTGCCAGCGCATTGCCGGGCAGGCGCTAAAGCGTTTCTGATGCTCGGAGCAGAAAGTCAAGCCGTTGAAACGCCCGGAATTTGCGAGACAGAAGTCGTGCTCGTTCTCGCTGATCGGTTGCCCGCAGAGAGCACATGTCAGCTGTTTCTGGCCACTCATGGGAGGTGAACTACCTCCTTCACTTGCCACCCTTCAGCGCATTCAGCCGTTCCTGAGCAATCTTTGCGTTTGGCGAGCCCGCATACTTGGTGACCACTTCTTCGTAAAGTTTTATAGCATGCTCTTTGTTGTTCTGTTTCTCTTCGAACTGCGCTGTTTCAAGCTGCTGCTTCCCTTGGTCGCTAGAACAGGCGGTCAAGGCCGTGCAGCAAACGGCCAACAGAATCAAGACGTATTTTTTCATAGTATTTCCTTTTCAAGTATTAATTTGTATGGAGTTGAGTCACGCCCCCTATGAGGCCAGCTCAGGGGCTGACTTTGCCTCTATTTCCCATTACTTTCTCAGGTATTTCAATTCTGGACACATTCTGCAGCGGGAAGATCATCATCCCCCTGTTCTTGTTGTACAGGGCGGCATGGGTGGTGGATGAGGGAGGCGAACCTATTGATGTAAACGTTAAGATCTTTCATTTTTATTACCCACCCCGCCGATTATCCTCAAACATCTCCACCGGCATCGGATGCCGCAACCGCCAGACCATCTTGATCGGTCGGTCGCTCTCGTAACTCACCATATCCACCGGCCCCAGATAGGTAAACGGCACCGTGACATTGTTCCGCTTTTTCTGGTCACGGGCAAAGACCAGGATCGTGTAACCCCGCTCCTGATGGTGAATCAGGTTCTGCCCGTCAGTGTGATGCTGCGCGGTATTCGCCTGTGACTCCCAGTGCATGAGCTCCCTGCTGATGGGGTAATCGGCATACATGGTGCTCGGCGAGAACTCCTTTTCGGTCTTCTGAAAGGTGACCAGCAGCACATAGGTCTTTACGTCAGCGAAATGGAACGAGCCCACGCCGGTCTGCCCGGCTGTCTCCAGATTTGCCCGGCCAAAGACCGCCTGAATCTCCTTGCCGCCGTAGTGGGCATGCAGCTCCAGCGGGCAGGCAAAGGGGAGCTGCGGAATCAGGCCGCTGACCTCGGTGGTATCCTGCGACCAGGCAAGGATTTCGTCCAGGTCGGCCAGGATCGACGGATTGCGGGCCAGACGGCGGAAGGCATCTTCCAGAGAGGTGATGCCGAGATTGCTCCCCTTGTCTCCCCAGAGCCGGTAGTACACCGACATGACGGCATCCCCTGCCAGTGCCAGCGCTTCGTCAACGGCTACCCTGGGCAACCTTGGCAAGAACCTGCCGCAACAGGGCAACTTCCTGCGGACCGTTGATAAAGGCGGCGCGCAGCAAGAGTCTTCTTCAGCCGCGCCAGATCCGGGTCAATGGGGATCGGCGCCAACAGCGCCTTGGCTTTCCACTCTGACCATGATTCCTTGACCAGCAGCACTTCCGGCTCGTAATCGTGATAGCGGATGAAATTGCCGAAGGTCAGCTCCAGGCCGCTTTCGCTGGTGAAAGTCTGCAACCGGTCCGGCACCTGCACGGCCAGGCGGCCCAGGTTCTCCCTGATGTTCTCCAGCACGTACTGCCGGGAGAGGCGGTCGAGCTGAATGGAGCAACCGGCCGGGAGGTGGGGGAAATCCTGCTCCACTTCCTTGTCGATGGAAAAGCGGTGCCGGGGGAGGAGCGCTTTCAGTTTGGTATCGACCCGGTAGCGACGGTGGGTCTGGCCGACGAAGTCGAGTACGGTGAGGCAGTCCTTGCCCGGTGCATGGCGCAGGCCGCGCCCGAGCTGCTGGAGGAAGACGGTCAGGCTCTCGGTGGGGCGGAGGAACAGCACCGTGTTGATCTCCGGGACGTCCACCCCTTCACTCAGTTTGTCCACGGTAAAGAGGAAGGTAAGCCGGCCGTTTTTCAGGTCAGCCAGTAGCTCACTGGCAACGATCACCGTCAACGCCGGAAACAAAGGCAGCGGCAGGGATTCCCAGGTTGGTGAAGGTATCTGCCATGAACTCGGCATGCTTGATGGAGACACAGAAACCGATCCCCTTGATGGCGGTAAGATCGGGCTCGTAGCGGTGGAGCGCCGCAACGATGGCATCGACGCGCTGCTTGGCGCGGACGTTATCCAGCACATAGACGTTTTCCAGGGCCGAGGCATCGTACTTGCCGTTGCGCCAGAACTGTTCGCCGTTGATGGCGATCGGGTCGGCAACGCCGAAATAGTGGAAGGGACAGAGGAGCTTTTCCTCCAGAGCTTCCGGGAGACGAATCTCGGCGGCAAAGCGGTTGCCAAAGTCGGCGGCCACGTTGTCACCATCCATCCGCTCCGGGGTGGCGGTCAGGCCGAGGAGTATCTGCGGGGTAAAGTGGTCGAAGAGCGGCCGATAGCTGGAAGCGGTGCCGTGGTGGGCCTCGTCAACCACGATGTAATCGTAGAAGCCGCTTCCCACCTGCTCCCAGAGGCGGCGACTGGTGAGCATGCCGACGGAACAGAAGAGGTGCTCCATGCGATTGGCCTGAAACTGGCCGACCAGCAGTTCACCGAAGTTCTGGTCGCGGAGGACATTGGCAAAGGTGGCTTGGGCTTGCTGGAGAATCTCCTGACGATGGGCCACGAAGAGAAGCTTGGCCTGTTTCTGCTTCTGCATCGAAGAAGCGTTTGAAGTCGAAGGCGGCGACCACCGTTTTGCCGGTACCGGTGGCGGCAATCACCAGGTTGCGCCAGCGATCATGGGCAGTACGCTCCCGCTCCAGTGCCTCCAGGATACGCTCCTGAAACGGGTGTGGGCGCAGATCGAAGAAGACTGCCGGGCCGTTTGATCGTGGATTGCGGGCGCGATCAATGGCGGTGCGGAACAGGGTCGGATTCTCGGCATCAAAGGGGATGAATTCGCGGCTGTTCCAGTAGGTCTCGAATTCGACGGAGAACTTTTCGAGGATGTGCCCCATATCCTGCGCGGTAACCTTGAGGTTCCATTCCAGGCCGCTGGTGATGGCAGCATGGGACATGTTGGCCGAGCCGATGTAGGCCGTGGAAAAGCCACTGTTGCGCTTGAAGTGATACGCCTTGGCATGGAGCCTGGTTCGCTCGGTGTCGTAGGAGACGCGAACCTCGACGTTCGGCAGGTGAGCCAGCCACTCCACCGCCGGGGCATCGGAGGCCCCCATGTAGGAGGTGGTAATCAGCCGCACCGGTATATCCCGGTCACGCAGGTCCTCAAAGGCCGGCATCAGCAGGCGCAGACCAGACCATTTGATAAAGGAAACGAGTATGTCCACCCCATCGGCGGAGCGCATCTCTTCCAGCAATTCATGACCAAGCTGTGGTTCCTGGGGTGAGCCGGTGAAGAGACTGCTTTCTGTCAGCGAAGTGTGCGGACGGGGAATACCTGACTTGCCGTAATGCGGCGGGGTGATTTCGAGGAGGATCGGCTTTTGATCCTGGATCAGGCGATGTTTGTCGAGGTGCCCTCGGCCCGGCTCACTGGCAACGTGCCCGAGAATATGATTGCAGAGGGCGAGGCGCTTCTCCGGATCGGATTCTTCGCGGAGCGCCTGTTCCAAGCACCTTGGCCACAAAGGATGCATACTTGGCTGGCTGTTCCTCCGGGTCGATCTTGCCGAAAACGGTCCGTAATTCCGGTTGCAAGCGCAAGGGCATCGCGGAGGTATTCGTCGATGAGTGCTTCGTATATGCCGGGAGTGACAAGCTTTACCAAATTAAGACCTCAAAACTACTCTTTGAAACTTCAGCTACAAAAAAACCGCTAAACCGTTCTTATTTGAGGTTAAGCGGCCTTTATTACCGTTACAGATTGTCCCATCAACGTAGTCCCCGTCCCCATTACATAGCCCTGAAAAACAGGATAGTGCGTTAACGAACTCATGCAAAAAATATTTCTAATTTACTAAAAGGGCTTCACCTATACTCCTACAGCACCCGCCTGTCAACGGATCAGACCAACAGCACGAACAGTTTCAATCCTCAATCAAATCCGGAAGTTCGTTGGTATCATCCGTGCGGTGGGGAAAATGCTCTTTCAGGATATCGCCTACTTCGGCGATGGTGGCGGCCAGCGTTTCCGCCAGGCGCCCCGCGCGGATTCCCGCGGCCAAGGCGGAAGTGAGAGCGGTCCAGCGCTCCGGCGGGATGACGGCGTTGATGCCGCGGTCGCCCAGTATCCATACCTTGCGCTCCAGCAGGGAGATGAAGATGAGGATGCCGTTTTCCTCGCGGGTGCGGTGCAGACCCTTTTCATGGAAGGCGCGCACGGCCCGCTGCTGTACCGCGGCGCGTACCCGGGCTGCCGGGGTGAAGGCGAGCTTGAGGGAGGGGAGGCGTCGGGCCAGAGCCAGCAGCGGCAGGTAGAGGATGAAGGTGAGCGGGATAAAGAACCAGACCGAAGTGTCGTTGATGACGAACTCGATGATCAGCAGGGAGAAGAGAACGGCCATCATCAGGGCGGCGTGTACGGCGGCTTCCCGGTAGTCGTCGCTTTCCGCCACCAGCATCGGGGCGATTTCTCCCGACGTGCCGGCCTCGGCCCGTTCGACAGCTTCCCGGATAATAACCTCTTGTTCAGCATTCAGGTATTTTGAAATGGTCTTAGTCATGATTGTCACCACCCGTCGGAAGCGCCGCCGCCGTCAAAGCCGCCTCCGCCTCCGGAAAATCCGCCGTCACCGCCGGACGAAAAACCGCCGCCGCCAAATCCCCCGCCAAATCCGCCACCTCCGTAAAGCCGCCACCACCGCCAAAAAGGGACAGGAAGGCGATAAGGAAACCGGCACCAAGGCCGACAACGGCCAGGATGAGCAGGAATGTCAGGGATAGACCGGGAAAGATCGTGGAGACGGCCAGAGGAAGGCCGATTGCACCGGCAACTCCTCCCAGAGGGCGGGAAACGGAGCCGAGAGCCGCCGCTGCAATGCCGGTAAAGAGCAGAAAGGTGAGAAACCGGGAGGCATCCCGTTGTTTCGGACGGTGCGCCTGCTCTCCGGGCGTTGCCGTGAACTCTCCCTTGGTCGCGGCCATGATCGCTTCGACACCGGCATCGACACCCCGGTCGTAGTCGCCGCCGCGGAGATAGGGTCGCATGACGTCGCGGATGATACGGCCGGCGGTAATATCCGGCAATACCCCCTGAAGCCCCATACCCACCTCGATGCGCACCTTCCGTTCGGCCTGGGCCAGGATGAGGATCACGCCGTTGTCTTTTCCCTTTTGTCCGATCTTCCACTGATCCGCGACGCGGATGGCGAACTGGTCGATGTCATCCCCCTGCAGCGACGGAACCGTCAGTACGACCACCTGGGTTGACTTCTCCCGCTCGAAAGCGGCCAGTTTCTGCTCCAGCATGGTTGTCGCCTCGGGGGAAAGCAACCGGGCGTAGTCGTTAATCCGCCCCGTGAGTTGCGGGACGTCCAGTGCTGTTGCCGTAAACGGCATGAGAACCAGCGTGATCAGAATGACAAAATTCTTCAGGCAAATCATCGGTACCTCGCAATGAGTATGGTACTAGTGTTACTCTATTCTGCGTTCTTTTCAAGTAACATCTGGTTAAAAATCAGGCCGGGCATGAGCAGCTGGCCAGCATCGCCACCATCTCCTCATGAATCAACCCGTTACTGGCCACGATCCGTCCATTGAAGATGTCATAGGTGGAACCGTCGAATGTCGTCACCACGCCGCCCGCTTCGCGCACCAGCAGAACCCCCGCCGCCACATCCCACGGTTTCAGCTTGAGCTCCCAGAAACCGTCCAGCCTCCCCGCGGCCACATAGGCCAGGTCAAGCGCGGCGGCGCCGGCCCGGCGGATACCCCGGGCACTCTTCTGAAAGGCGATGAAATTGGCAAAATTGTTGGCCGGATCGGTGGCGCAGTCGTAGGGGAACCCGGTGCCGAGCAGCGTGTTTTTCAGGGGAGAGCGGGCGGATACCGACAGGCGGGCGCCGTTCAGGAAGGCGCCGCCCCCTTTGGTGGCCGTGAAGAGTTCGTCGTACACCGGATTGTAGATCACCCCGGCAACCAGTGCGCCATCCAGCTCAAGCCCGATCGAGGCGCAGAACCAGGGGAAGCCGTGGGCGTAGTTGGTCGTGCCGTCAACCGGATCGATGATCCAGCGGCAGGGGGAGCCGCTCTGGGGATAGACGCTCTCCTCGGCGACGATGTCGTGGTCGGGGAAGCGCGCGAGCAGATGCTCCACGATCAGCCGCTCCGATTCCTTGTCAACCTCGGTCACCAGGTCCTTGTCCCCTTTCATCTCTATGTCAAGAGACGACGCGAAACGGTACTTCTGATAGCGTCCGGCGATCCGGGCGGCCGTTACGGCTTCCTGCAGATAGTTACTGTACATACTCGTCATCCCCGTGTTTCTTTCAGTCTGTGTATCAGCTCCAGAGCCTCGGCTGCGACCATCTCGCCCGGTTTCGCGGCGTCGATGATGCCGACCCTGCCTGCCGGCAGTTTTGCCAGCTCCTTCCGGTAACACGCCGCCTGCAGGCGGATGTCGTCCGGCGTGAAATATCCCTCGATTCCCGATCCCAGATTCGTGAGGGCGATCTCCGGCGTGAGGTCCAGGTATATGGTCAGGTCGGGGACGACTTCTCCGCCGAAATCCAGGCCGCGGGCGCGGGCCTCAAGACCGTCCAGTTTCTCCCGATACCAGTCGTGCCCCTTGATCGCCGCATAGGCGATGGATGCAATCGTGAAGTTCTTGCAGAGGACAATTCTCCCCGCCCGGATCTCGTCGCGGATAACACAGCACGCCCGTGCCCTGGACGCAAGCTCGAAAAAGAAATCGGGCCTGAACAGGCCGTACCGCCAGCCGCAGTCGAGATCCTGCGCCCCCATCAGCAGCGCGCGGCCGGTGTCGGGACTGTCAATCTCGTACACCTCTTTCCCTTCGCGGACCAGCTCACCCCGCACTTTTTCAACAAGATCGACCGCATGGTTTTCCGCCCCGTACATCCCTTCGATGACGACCAGTGTTCCCGTTCTCATGGCCACTCCTTTCCGGTGCCGCCTGATGCGGCGGCACGTGCGCTCCCGGGGAATTGTCGTGATGCAGGTACAAGTATATCATACAAAATATATCCGTACCGGCAGGGGAGGGGCGGCCTGTGCGGGAATTACGTCGTTTTCAGTCGTTCCGCCTCATATACGTGCTGATCAGCCGGCTCTCGGCACTCAGACGGAACAGCAGCGGCAGGAGGGCGGCCAGAAAGATGATGCCGCAGCCGAGCCATTCCCGGCTGTTCAGCCGCTCCCCCAGCACGAAAAAACCGGCGATCAGGCTCCAGACCGGGTCGAGGGTGTAGATCAGCCCGGCCCGGGTGGGGGTGACGTAGCGCTGGTAGATGTTCTGGAGGGTGAAGCAGAGCACGGTCGGGAGGATGGCGCAGTAGACAACCGACAGGACGGCGGGAGTGGTGACGCTGAACGCGGGGAGGGGGAGCAGCAGCGTGGCGGCCCCGGCGATCAGTGAGACGGTGGCGAACTGGACGAGCGTGATCAGGAAAACGTCGTCGTCCTGCAGCACCTTGGAGACCGAGATGATGTGGCAGGCGATCATGAACGCGCAGAAGGTCGAGATGATGTCGCCGCGATTGAACCCGCTCCCTCCGCCGGTTGCCAGCAGCACGATGCCGGCCACCGCCAGGGCGATGCCGGCCATGTTGACCCGCCCGATCCGGTCGCGCCAGATGAGCTTGGTGATCACCGGGATGAAGAGGACGAAGAGGTTGTTGAGGATGCCGGCCCGCGAGATGCTGGTCCCCTGGACGCCGAAGACGAAGCTCAGGTTGGTCAGCCCGAGGGCGACTCCGACCGCCATGCCGCGGAAGAGGGTGGCGGAATCGAGTTTTCTCAGGCGTCCGGCGCAGACAGCCAGCATGATAGCGGTCGCCAGGATGAACCGGGAGAGCACAAACAGCTGCGGCGGGATCGTGGCGACACCGATTTTGGTGAACAGAAAACTGCCCCCCCAGAAGAGGGTGGTCAGCACCAGGAAAAAATAGACCCGGTTCATGGCGGGGGCTGTTGCGGAGTTGTCATTGAGGACGGCTGCTCTCCTGCTGCGGTCAACGTGTTCGTGGTCATGATATTCGGAGATAACCGGCAGGTCGGCGGCGGCCCAGTCCAGTTCCGGCATCCGGTGCGGCGCTATCCATTGCAGCGCGTGATGCTCATACGCGGTGATGACGCCGCCTGCCAGGCGGCAGGTGAACGGGTAGAGGGTGACGGTGAAGTCGGGGTAGCTGTGGGTTGCCGGGGAGAGTGCCGCGCCGATACGGACGCTGATGCCGAGTTCCTCCATCAGCTCGCGGCTCAGGCACTCCTCCGGCGATTCGCCGGCTTCGATCTTGCCGCCGGGGAACTCCCATTTGAGCGGCAGGGTCATGGCTGCGCTGCGCTGCGCCGCCAGCACGGTCCCCTCCTGTTCGATGATGGCGCAGGCCACGTGCAGATGGCGCTTCATGGCGCGGTTATCTGCTGCTGTTTCAGCATCTGCGCGCCGACCCAGCGGCAGGCGAACTGGTAGGCGATCCGGCCGCTGTTGTCCCCCTTGTCGTATCCCCACTGGATCGCCGCCGCCCGCGCCTCATCGCTCCAGACGAAGGGCGATCCCTGTTTGGCGAAGAGTTTCTCGACCCACTGCCGGGTGACGGTGACGTACTGATCCTGGCTGAAGGGGTGGAAACCGACCCAGAGCCCGAAACGGCCGGAGAGGGAGATCTTTTCCTCGATCGCCTCGCCGTGGTGCATCTCGTTGTTGATCAGCATCGCGCCGCGGTTGTCGGTTTCAAATTCCGGCAGCAGGTGGCGGCGGTTCGAGGTGACGTAGATCAGGACGTTGTCCGGCGGCGCATAGACGGCGCCGTCGAGGGCGCTTTTGAGCATCTTGTAGCTTGATTCGCCCACTTCGAAGGAGACGTCGTCGGAGAAGATGATGAAGCGGTACGGCAACCGCTTGATGCTGTCGACGATGTCCGGCAGGTGGATCAGGTCGGTTTTGTCGACCTGGACGATCCGCAGTCCCTCGGCCGCATAATGGTTGAGCATCGCCCGGATCAGGGAGGATTTGCCGGTGCCGCGCGTCCCCCAGAGCAGGGTGTTGTTGGCGGGATACCCGGCCAGAAACTGGCGGGTGTTTTCTTCCACCGTCCGTTTCTGCTCTTCGATGCCGAGCAGGTCGTCAAGTGCGATCTGTTCGATGCTGTCGACCGGTTCCAGATAGCCGCTGAAGGAATGGCGCCGCCAGTTGGCGGCGTGGCAGACCGCCCAGTCGATTTCGGCCACCGGTTTCGGCAGCAGCAGCTGCAGTGAGGTGAGTACCTGTTTGAGTTGTGACTTCAGTTCGTGATCCATGATGCTGCCTTTCCAGGTTCGCATGTGACGTTAATTTTTATTAGAAAATGCGATTGACGTTTTATTGGTAATAACATATTGTTTTTTGCACGTCAGCCAGAATTACCAGCCGTTTGCGTGGAATGATACTGCTATCCGGAGAAATGTGCGATGTTTTTAAAGGTTACCGATCTTGCCGCCGCCATCGGCGTTGATGAAAAAACAGTGTTGAGCTGGATTAAAAACAAGGGGCTTCCGGCGCATAAGCAGGATGACCGTTATCAGGTCAATCGGGTCGATCTGCTGGAATGGGCCACCAACCACGGGATTACGATTCCGCCCGAGATCTTTGCCGCCAGTGACGAATCTCCGGATCGTCCGCTGGTTTCCGATGCGCTGCTCCACGGGCGGGATCTTTTACGACCTGCCGGGCGATACTCCGGAAACCGCACTGCGCGAGGTCGTTTCCCGGCTCAAGCTGCCACCCGGTCTGGATCCGGAATTTCTGCTGCAGACCCTTCTGGCGCGTGAAGCGCTCGGTTCCACCGCCTTCGGGAACGGCATCGCCATTCCGCACGTCCGCAATCCGATTGTCGGGCAGACCGGAGAGTCGGCCATCAGCCTCTGCTTTCTCAAGAATCCGATCGACTTTGACGCCGTTGACGGCCAGCCGGTTACGATTCTCTTTACCCTGGTGACCCCCAACGTCAAGGCCCATCTGCATCTGCTGGCCAAGCTGGCCTTCCTGCTGCATGATCAGAACTTTTCAGGCTCTGCTGCATCGTCCCGGCACAGAGGCCGAGATCATGACGGCGATCCGTGCGCTGGAGGAAACAATCAGGAAGTAAAGAGCTGTTTTCTGCGGCTGTTTGCAGAAAAGACTTCGTTTACGTACGTATCCCGTTTTCGGGGCCGGGAGGTAACCGCATCATGGCGCAGGAGTTGGTCTCCGCAAGTACCCTGATTTTTACCGCCACACTGCTGGCCGCCCTCTCCGGTGCCCCTCTGCTGCTGCCCAGACTTCTGAGCGCCTCCCGCGGCCAGCTGCTGGCGATCATCCTGATGCTGGCCGCTTCCGCTCTCGGGCTGATCGGCGCTGCCCTGACGCTGATCTCCGGCGGTTCCGAACTGTTTCAACTGGCCTGGACGCTCCCCTTCGGCCCGGCCGAGATCGGCATCGATCCGCTCTCGGCCTGGTTTCTGCTCCCCATCTTTCTGATCTCCGGCTGTGCCGCGCTGTATGCCCGTTCCTACTGGCATGCCGATCACCATCCCGCCAACGTCCGCAAAATGACCTTCTTTTTCGGCCTGATGGCCGCCAGCATGAGCGGCGTGGTGCTGGCCCGTGACGGCATCAGCTTCCTGTTCGCCTGGGAGATCATGGCGCTGGCCGCCTACTTTCTGGTCTCGACCGAGGATGAAAAGCCGGAGGTCAACGAAGCCGGCACGCTGTACATGATTACCACCCACACCGGGACGCTCGGCCTGTTTGCGCTCTTTCCGCTCCTGAACCTGCTGACCGGTTCCTGGCTTTTTCCCGCGCCCGCTTCGCTGGATGCTTCTTCCGGGCTGTCCGCGGCCATCTTTCTGACCGCCCTGTTCGCCTTCGGCATGAAGGCCGGCATCATGCCGCTCCACATCTGGCTCCCCTCGGCCCACGCCAATGCCCCCAGCCATGTCTCGGCCGCCATGTCGGGTGTCATTCTCAAGGTCGGGGTGTACGGGCTGATACGGACGCTCTCGTTCTTTCATGCGGTACCGCTCTGGTGGGGTGCGGTCGTGCTGGTCCTGGGGGTGGTCTCCGGTGTCGTCGGCGTCGCCTTTGCCATCGGCCAGCACGATCTGAAACGGCTGCTGGCGTATCACAGCATTGAAAACATCGGCATTATCTTCATGGGGCTCGGGGTGGCGCTGATCGGGCAGGAGGTCGGCTCTGCGGCCATGATGCTGCTCGGTATGGCCGGGGCACTGCTGCATGTCCTCAATCATGCCACCTTCAAGGCGCTGCTCTTTCTGGGGGCCGGTTCGGTTATCCATGCCACCGGCACCCGCGAAATCGACCTGATGGGGGGCGTTGCCCGCCGCCTCCCCTACACGGCCCTGCTGTTCGGCGTGGGTGCCGTGGCGATCTGCGGCCTGCCGCCGCTGAACGGCTTTGTCAGCGAACTCCTGATCTACTCGGTTTCTTCCGCGGCATCCAGGGGACGGGGCTGGCGGCCGCCGTAACGGCGCTGGCAGCACCGGCGCTGGCCATGGTCGGCGGGTTGGCGGTGGCCTGTTTTGTCAAGGTCTACGGCATCGTGTTTCTGGGAGTGCCGCGCGCCGAAGAACATGCCGCCGGACATGAGGCCGGGTGGCAGATGCTGCTGCCGATGACGATTCTGGCCCTGCTCTGCGCCTGTATCGGTCTGGCGCCGTCGCTTCTCGGCACCGTGCTGCAGCGGGCCAGCCTGACGGCCTTCCCGCTGCCGCCCGCTTTTGTCGACACGACCCTGGCGTCCCTGGTCCCGCTGCCGGTTGTGTCGGTGGTGGGGATAACGCTGCTGGCCCTGCTTGCTCTGCTGACACTCTGGTACCGCCGCCGGCTGGCAGCGGCTCCGCAAGCCGAGACCGTCACCTGGGGGTGCGGCTATCAGCGCCCGGCCGCGCGGATGCAGTACAGCGCCTCGTCGTTTGCCGGGATGCTGACCGGACTCTTCGCCTTTGTGCTCAAACCGCAGATCCATCGCCCCGGTGTTGCCGCCGGAATCTTCCCGGCCGGCACCCGGTTCGAGAGCCATGTCCCGGAGGCGGTGCTGGAGCTGGTCTACATCCCGTTCCTGGAGCGCCTCTATAAACGGGTCCTCCCGATCCGGAGGATGCAGAGCGGCATCCTGCAGCAGTATGTCCTGTACATCCTGATAACGCTGGTCGTGCTGTTTTTGAGTGATTACCGGTAGACGCTGCACCCAGAGGTACCCGCATGGTTTCACCTCTCGACATAGCCGGTTTTTCGGTACTGCTCCTCCTGGGGATGGCCGTCCTGGCACCGCTGCTCCGGTCGGTGCGCGCCCTCCAGATCCCGCTCGCGTTTTCCTTGAGTGCGGTCGCCTCGCTCGCCGCCGTCGTCGCCGGGGTCATGACGGTGGCAGCCGGTTCGGTCGCCTCCGCGACCATGACGCTCGGCATTCCGGGGCTCCCCTTTCACCTGCGCCTCGATCCGCTGGCCGGTTTCTTTCTGGTCGTGATCGGACTGATGGGACTGTTCGTTTCCATCTATTCCATCGGCTATGTCAAGGGGTACGGCGGCCAGCGGTCGATCACGCAGATGATCTGCTTCTATACGCTCTTTCTGGCCGGGATGCTGCTGGTGGTGCTGGCGGATGACGCCTATTTCTTTCTGGTGGCGTGGGAGTTGATGGCGGCCGCCTCCTACTTCCTGGTCATGTACGAGGATGAACGTGCCGAAAACCGGCGGGCCGCCTTTCTCTACCTGCTGATCGCCCATGTCGGGGCGATCGCCATTCTGCTGGCCTTCGGCGTCATGGCGGGGCAGAGCGGGCGGGGGGGCTTCGACGGCTACACCTTTGATGCGATGCGTACGGCGCATCTCTCCTCCGGCTGGGGGATGGCCGCCTTTTTCCTGGCTTTTTTCGGCTTTGCCGCCAAGGCCGGCGTTATCCCGCTGCATGTCTGGCTGCCGGAGGCGCATCCGGTGGCCCCCTCCAATATCTCGGCCCTGATGAGCGGGGTCATGCTCAAGACCTCGATCTACGGCATCTGCCGTTTCGCGTTCGACTTCATCAAGGTGTTCCCCTGGTGGTGGGGCGGGATCGTGCTGGCGCTGGGGCTGATCTCGGCGGTGATGGGGGTGCTGTACGCCCTGATGCAGCACGACCTGAAGCGGCTACTGGCCTATCACTCGGTCGAGAATATCGGCATCATCCTGATCGGGCTAGGGTTGTCGATGATCTTTGCCGCGTTCCAGTTGCCGACATCTGGCGGCCCTGGCGCTGGTGGCCGCCCTGTATCACACGCTCAACCATGCGATGTTCAAGGGGCTGCTCTTCATGGGGGCCGGGGCGGTGCTGCACGCCACCCATGAACGGAACATGGAGGAGATGGGGGGGCTGATCCACCGTCTCCCCTGGACGGCCCCCCTCTTTCTGGTCGGCTGTGTCTCCATCTCGGCCTTGCCCCCCTTCAACGGCTTTGTCTCGGAGTGGCTCACCTTCCAGGCATTTCTCCTCTCGCCGGCGCTGCCGCATCCGATCCTGAAACTGCTGATCCCGCTCGGGGCCGCGCTGCTGGCACTGACCGGGGCGCTGGCCGCCGCCTGTTTCGTCAAGGTCTTCGGCGTGGTCTTTCTCGGCCAATGGCGCGGCCGTCACAAGCCGGAGCGGATCCACGAAGTCGGCTGGTCCATGCGGATCGGCATGTTCCTGGCGGCGCTCACCTGCCTGCTGCTGGGGATTTTACCAACCTGGGTCATCGGGTGGATGGACACGATTCCCGAGGAGTTGTGCGGCGGCAGGCTGGCAGAGTCCGCAGGAAAGTTCGGCTGGATGTGGCTGACGCCGATAGCCCACGAGCGCGCCTCCTATTCCGGCCCGACGCTCTTTATCGGGATTCTGGGGGTGGTTGCCGTGACCTGGCTGCTGCTGCATGCGCGCGCAACCCGCGTCAGCCGGGTACCGGTCTGGGATTGCGGCTTTGCCAGGCTGACCCCCCGCATGCAGTACACCGCCACCGCGTTCTCGATGCCGATCCGGAGGGTGCTCGGGTTCCTGTTCGCGGTGCGGGAACAGGTCGAGATCGTGCCGCACACCAACCACCCGGCTTTTCCCGCGAGCCTGCAGTACCGCCTGCGGATCAGGGACCGTTTCTGGAACTGGCTGTACGCGCCGCAGGGGGATGCGGCCTACTGGATCGCGCGCCAGGTCGGCAGGCTGCAGCAGGGGCGCATCCAGGTGTACCTGCTCTACTCGTTCGTCACCCTGATCGTGCTGCTGGTGTTTCTGGGATGAGCCTCCATCCGTTCGCCATAGAGCTGCTCCAGTTCTGTATGCTCCTCGGCCTGGCGCCCGCCTTTGCCGGGTGGGTCAAGGTGCTGAAGTGCCGGGTGCAGGGGCGCACCGCGCCGGGGGTGCTGCAGCCGTACCGCGATATCCGGCGGCTGTTCGGCAAGGATGTCGTCCTGGCCGAGAACGCGTCGTGGCTCTTCCGCTTCACCCCCTATCTGGTCTTCGGCGTGACGACCATTGCGGCCGGGATCATCCCGCTGATCTCGGTCGATCTGCCGCTGTCGGCCACCGCCGACGTCATCGCGCTGGTGATGCTGTTCGGGATCGTCCGCTTTTTTACCGCCCTGGCCGGGATGGATATCGGCACCGCCTTCGGCGGCATGGGTTCCAGCCGCGAGATGACCATCGCCTCACTGGCCGAGCCGGCCATGCTGATGGCGGTCTTCACGGTCTCGCTGGCGAGCAACTCCACCTCGCTGACCCAGATGGTGTCGCTCATGGCGCACGCCGAGTTTGTGATCCGCCCGTCACTCGCCTTCGCCCTGGCGGCCTTCATCCTGATCGCCCTGGCCGAGACCGGCCGCATCCCGGTCGATAACCCGGCCACCCACCTGGAGCTGACCATGATCCATGAGGCGATGATCCTGGAATATTCGGGGCGCCATCTGGCCCTGATCGAATGGGCCGGGATGATGAAACTGACCCTCTTCTTCGCTCTCGGGATCGCCTCCTTCTGCCCCTGGGGGATTGCGCCCGACGGCGATGCCGGCTCGCTGGCGCTGGCGTTCGGCATGCTGGCGGTCAAGCTGATGGTCGGGGCGGTGGTCATGGTCCTGATCGAGACCGGCCTGGCCAAGATGCGTATCTTCCGCCTCCCCGATTACCTGGGGAGCGCCTTCCTGCTGGCGACACTCGGCATGATCGCGTTTTTCATCCTGGAGTAACGTGATGACCCATTCCATTGCAGCCCAGATAAACAGCCTGCTGGCGGCCCTGATTCTGCTCTCCGCCTTTGCGCTGCTGGCCCAGCGCAAGATCATGGGGTTGGTCCATATCTTTGCCTGGCAGGGCTTTTTTCTGGCGCTCAGCACCGCCGTGATCGGTTTTGCCAGCGGTGAACACCACCTCTACATCTCGTCGCTCCTGACGCTCGGGATGAAGGTCTTTCTGCTCCCCTACATCCTCTACAAGCTGGTACACAAGCTGAAGATCCACCGTGATATCGAGGCGGTCGTCAATATTCCGACCACGATGCTGCTCGGGATTATGCTGGTGGTCTTCAGCTATCACCTGACCGCGCCGATCCGGGAGCTCTCCAACCTGATGACCCGTTCCACCCTGGCGGTGGCGCTGGCAACGGTCATGCTCGGGCTGTTGATGATGGTGACCCGCCGCCATGCCGTGACGCAGATCCTGGGCTTTCTGGCGATGGAGAACGGCCTGTTTTTTGCCGCCACCAGCGCCACCTACGGCATGCCGATGGTGGTGGAGCTGGGGGTGGCGCTCGACCTGCTGATCGCGGCCTTCATCTTCGGCATCTTCTTCTTTCAGATCAACACCACCTTTGACAGTTTGAGTGTTGATCAGATGGCCAAGCTCAAGGAGACGGATTAGGCGATGATTCTTCTCTCCCTCCTCGGCATATCGATTCTGGTGGCGCTGGTCCTGGCCTTTGTCGGCGACTGGCGCTACGCACCGGAGGTCAACATCGGCGGCTCTGCTCTGACCTTCATCGTGTCGCTGCTGCTGGCGCTGCAGCTCTACCGCGAAGGGGGGAGCATTTCCGGCTCTTCCTACTTCTTTGTCGATTACCTGAATATCTCCCTGGTCGTCCTGACCACCCTGGTTTCCACCACGACCGCCATCTTCAGCCGCCGCTACATGCGGATCGAGCGGGAACATGGCCGGGTCGGCCCTTGGCGGATGCGTTTTTATCACGCGATGTTCCAGCTCTTCATCTTCGCGATGCTGATCGCGCTGGTGACCAACAATTTCGGGGTGCTCTGGATCTCGATGGAGCTGGCGACGCTGGCGACCGTCCTCCTGGTGTCGCTCTACCGGACCCCGACGGCAATCGAGGCGGCCTGGAAGTATTTCATCCTCTGCGGCGTCGGGATCGCCCAGGCGCTCTTCGGCACGGTGTTGCTCTACTTCGCCGCCGAACGGGTGCTGGGGGCGGGGGGGAACGCGCTGCTCTGGACCAACCTGAGCCGGGTCAGCGGCCAGCTCGACCCGACCGTCATGCGCCTCGCCTTTGTCTTCCTGATGGTCGGCTACGGCACGAAAGCCGGTCTGGTACCGCTGCACAACTGGCTCCCCGATGCCCACAGCGAGGGGCCGACGCCGGTTTCGGCCGTGCTCTCCGGCCTGCTGCTGAACATCGCGCTGTACGCCCTGATCCGCTGCAAGGCGCTGGTTGACGGTTCCCTCGGCTCCGGGTTTGCCGGCAACATCATGATGGGGTTCGGCCTCCTCTCCCTGCTGACGGCGGCCTTCTCGATGCTGCGCCAGAAGGACATCAAGCGCCTCTTCGCCTACTCCTCCATCGAGCATATGGGGATCGCCACCTTTGCCTTCGGCCTTGGCGGGCCGATCGCCACCTTCGGCGGGGTGCTGCATATGATCGTCCACAGTCTGGCCAAGTCGGCCACGTTCTTCAGCGTCGGCCACGCCGCCCAGATGCACGGCACCCAGGAGATGTCCCATATCCGCGGCCTGATCCGGGGCAATCCGGCGGTCGGCTGGGGGATGTTTCTGGGGGGGATGGCGCTGGCGGGGATGCCGCCCTTCGGGATCTTCACCAGTGAATTCCTGATCCTGACCGCCACGATGAAGGATGCGCCGTACCTGGCGCCCCTGCTGCTGCTCGGGCTGACGGTGGCGTTTGCCGCCCTGTTTAGAAAGGTGCAGCCGATGGTGGCGGGGCTGATTCCATCGACGCAAAAACCGCTGACAGCCGCCAATATCCCGGTGTTCCTCCATCTGGCGCTGGTGCTGCTGCTCGGGATCTACCTCCCCGGATTCCTGGCGAACTGGTTTCATCTGGCGGTGGAGATACTGAAGTAGGGACATACAGATACCTTCTCCATGAGGGAGAGGGCCAGGGTGAGGGGGAAGTGTTGCTGTATTTGGCACTGTTGCCTCCCCCCTCATCCGGCCTTCAGCCACCTTCTCCCTCAGGGAGAAGGGTTGAGCAGAATATCAGTGAAAAATAACAAAAAGGAATTATGCCTGTGAATTCGCTTTGCGACATAATCATGAATCATTTCGGCACCAACGCTGCTCTCTGCAGCGGCGCCTATCCGTCCAATATCCCGCAGATACTGGTTCCGCGCGGGGAATTCGAGGATGTCGGATGGTTGATGAAGGATGCCGGTGCCCGTTTGGTGGCCGAGTGGGGTGTCGATGAAACCCTGCTGGGACGGCACTTCGCGGTGCTTGCCTGCTTTGCGCGGGACGCCGAGTATCTGCTGGTGCGGTGCGATATCCCTGTGGACGACCCCACCTTCCCCAGCCTGTCGAAAAAGCACCCTCCCGCCTTCCGCTTTGAGCGCCAGATATTAAGCCTGCTGGGGCTGACCCCGACCGGACATGTCCATTCCGACCTGCGTCCCTGGATCAAACATGAGGATTGGCCGCTTGACGCCTGGCCGCTCAGAAAGTCCTTTGACGCCGCGCAACGGATGCCCCGTGTGGCGGGTGATTACACGTGGGTCCGGGCGGAGGGGGAGGGGGTCTACGAGATACCGGTCGGCCCGGTGCATGCCGGGATCATCGAGCCGGGGCATTTCCGTTTTCAGGCGATGGGGGAGGATATCCTCAATCTGGAGGAGAGGCTGGGATACACCCACAAGGGGATCGAGAAGCGCTTTGAACAGCTGTCCTGGGGAGAGGGGGCGCGGCTGGCCGGACGGGTGTCGGGCGACTCGACCGTTGCCCATGCCCTGACCTACTGCCGGGCGCTCGAGGCGCTGGTCGAGGCGGATGTGCCGCCGCGAGCGGCCTGGCTCCGGGCGATCATGCTGGAGCGGGAGCGGATCGCCAACCATCTGGGGGATATCGGCGCCATCGCCAACGATGCCGCCTTTACCTTCTTCTTCTACCAGTTCATGCGCCTGAAGGAGCTCGTGCTGCGCGGCAACCAAAGGCTGTTCGGCCACCGGTACCTGATGGACCGGGTCGTGCCGGGCGGGGTTGCCGTCGATCTTCCGGAAGATGGTGTCACCTTCATCGAGGAGGAGCTGGATGGCTTGCTGGCGGAGTTCGAGCGGATCATCACGATCTACGACCTGAACGCGTCGCTGGACGACCGCCTGCGCAGCACCGGGATTCTGCCTGCGGAAACGGCCCGCGAACTCGGCACGGTCGGCTTCGTCGCCAAGGCCAGCGGCCAGCCGCTTGACTGCCGCCTCCAGGCGCCGTTCAGCCCCTACGACCAGTTTCCTCCCCGGATCACCGTGCTCAACTCGTGCGACGTCCATGCCCGCGCCTGGGTGCGGGTTGAGGAAATCCGCGATTCGATCCGCCTGATCCGCGCACTGGTGGCGACGCTGCCGGCCGGGGAGATTCTTGCACCGCTGGCGGATGTCCCTCCTGATCGCAGCGCGGTTGCAGTCGTGGAAGGGTGGCGGGGAGAGATCGTCTACTGGCTGCAATCCGGTTTGCAGGGGGAGATCAACCGCTGCACAGTGCGTGATCCGTCCAGCGTCAACTGGCTGGCACTCGAACAGGCGATCCACGGCAACATCGTTCCCGATTTTCCGCTCTGCAACAAGAGTTTTAACCAGTCCTATTCGGGACATGATTTGTAATCGTTTTAATGTAGGGGCGCAGCAAAAGCTTCACCTGCTTCGCCCTGTTTGCCACGGAGATCTAAAGCGGGCGAAGCAGATAAAGCTTGCTTCGCCTCTACGCTGGCCAACTGGTAATTAAAGGAAGGAATGTTGTGAGGTTCAAGCCAAGTCAAATGCTGCGGAAGGCGACTAATTGCTGATATTGTTGTTATCGTTATTCGGAAGAAATTGGTGCTATTTGCAAAATATTGCTGGATTTTTACTGTTATTTTCGGAATGCTACCCAAAAAAAGATGGTTTATGTATACTTATTTAGAAAAAAATGACGACGATAGCAAAACTGTAAATTGGAGGATTAAATGTTTTTAAAACTGGCTTTATCTCTGTTAGTTGCGTTTGTATTCCTAATGTCTGGTGGTTGTGGCAGATGGGTTAACTATGGCAACTCCTCGGCTAATTATGACGTTGATAGCAATGAGTGTGAAAATGAAGCTGCACGCACCTATCCGCCTAATTTCCTGACTACGGATACTTCAGATTGTTCCAGTCAAGGTTACGGCCATGCAAATTGCTTTTCAAATTCCGTAATTGTTACAGGAAGCCAGGAGAATAAAAGAGATGTAAATCTGTATAAAAGACAAAATGCTGAGGCTGAATGTTTAAAAGCGAGAGGCTGGGAGTATGTCAAAAAAAATTAAACCCTGGCTGCTGGATAATAGCACTGCTACTGACTTAAACAGTTAATGTCAAAACGGAAAAAATTTTCCAACCAGGGTAGATGCACCTGAGCAAGAACCTGTCAGGTGATCTCCCGCAACGTTGGACGGAATAGATGCTATAATTATCAAAGGAGACTTCTTTATGTTCAAGTCAAAATTGCTCAGCAAAGTATTGATTGGGATCAGCTTGGTTGCTTCTTTATCAGGATGCGAAACCACGCAGAACCAAATGATCAAACGACATCAGGATGATGCGGTAGTAACAGCCAAAGTGAAGGAGGCTCTTTCAAAAGATCCAATTCTTCAGAAGTATACTATAGATGTGTCCACGGTGTCGGGAGAAGTCGTGCTGAGAGGTCATGTTGACTCACTGGACGATGTCTATAGGGCCGCTAAAATAGTCAACAACGTTGAGGGCGTCCAATTCCTGTTAAATGATCTTTCAGAGAAATAATGAGGTTAACGGCGGCGCCAACAAACGGGTCGAGACGGATGGCTTCGCCACCGCTCTCCCTGGCGTTGTTGCATGTAGAGGAGAATTGATGTTTCGATATTTAGTTACAACATTCCGAACACCGCAATTTCAACCGTCCGTCATCGACGAGCACTATGCATTTTTGGATCGTGTGAGACAGCAGGGGAAGCTTGAGCTGGCGGGACCGTTTACAGACAAGTCTGGTGGCGCTTACTTGATTAGAGCCGCAAATCTGGAAGAGGCCAGAGAATTGGCTTTCAGTGATCCGGTCCATACAACAAAATCGTCGATAGTTACCGTTTACGAATGGAATGCAACGTGACATAGTCGCCTGACCCCGGAATCCCCGGCCAACTCCCGGTCCGTTATATGGAACGGCGACGATGTACGCGTTGTCGCACTATCAGCAAAAGAATGCCCACTGCGGGAGGTACCATGAAAAAACTGTTCCTTGTCTTGATGTTGGTGACGACTGTTGCCCAGGCTGAAACGTACAAATGGACCGACAAAGGGGGTACCGTTAACTTTTCGGAATCCCTCGGCGAAGTCCCTGCTCAATACCGGAACAGTGCCCAGCCCCTCGGTATGGATACCGGCGTACCCACCGGTAAAAACAGGGCCGGTTCTGCCGCTGGCCCCCGGCAAAGCGCCGATGATTACGGATCGGTTGCCCCCAAGGTGGAGGAGCTGAAAGAGCGGATGATGAATGATGAAGGGATCATGACGCTCATCCGTGCAATGCAGGACGACCAGGAGATGCAGGCCATTCTGAGTGATCCGGCGATACTGCGTGCGATTCAGGGTATGGATGTCGGCACGCTGATGAACAATCCTGCGTTTATGAAGCTTCTCAATAACCCCCGGGTACAGGAAATAGAGAAAAGAGTGCAACAGGGCGGAATGAGGTAGCTCACCATGCTGAGAATACTGCAGCAGATATTCCGAACCGGGGTGGTGACCGAACCGCTGCCGGAGCCGGTGGAAACGGAGCTGGACCAGGTGGGTGCCCGGCTTGAAGAGGCGATCAGGAAACGCTTTCACCGGAGCCTCGTGATCCGCGAGGTGGATGCCGGTTCGTGCAATGCGTGCGAACTGGAGATCATCGCGATGAACAACCCGATCTACAACTGCGAACGGTACGGCATCCAGTTCACGGCATCGCCCCGCTTTGCCGACATGCTGCTCGTGACCGGGCCGGTGTCGGTCAACATGGAGATCGCGCTCAAACGCACCTACGACGCCACCCCCACCCCCAAACTGGTCGTCGCGGTCGGCGACTGCGGCTGCACCGGCGGGATCTTCGGCGAAAGCTATGCCTCGCTCGGTGCGGTTGCCAACGTCATTCCGGTGGACGCTCATATCCCCGGCTGCCCCCCGTCACCGGTCGAACTGCTCCAGGGTATCTTGCGGTTAATCCAATAAATTGACTGTTATTGTTACACTTTTTGGTTGACACGTATACGCTTCAGGTTCAGTATCTATCCCCTCTGGAATCGTTTAGCCCGTCTCTTTTTTGACCTGTCCAGAACTATTTTCAAGGAGTTCATCGTATGCATTCCTTTCTGCAGGGAGCCTTTGACCCTGCGCTCGTGGCGCTGTCCGCCGCGCTTGTTATCGGCTGTGCCGGCATCCCCGGCCTGTTCCTTCGAAAACCGGGCCCCGGCCAGATCATATCAACAGTAGCAACCATTCTGGCTGCCCTGGCCGGCGTGCCTGCCGCCCTGGTGCTCCTCTTCAGCCACACAACTACCACCTATTCCCTGGAGTGGGGGCTGCCGTTCGGCCCCTGCGAACTGGTCATCGACCCCCTTTCCGCCTTCTTTCTGCTTCCCGTCTTTCTCGTCTCCGCCGCCGGTTCTCTCTTTGCGCTCGGCTACTGGCCCGCTGCCGAACATCGCACCACCGAACGCGGCCTGACCTTTTTCTACGGTCTGCTCGCCTCGTCGATGGCGATTCTGCTGATGGCCCGCAACGGCGTCTTTTTCATCATGGTGTGGGAGATCATGGCGCTTTCCGCCTACTTCCTGCTGGTGACGGAGCATGAACGGGAGGAGGTCCGGCGCGCCGGGATCGTCTACCTGATTGCGACCCACACCGGCACCGCGGCCCTGTTTGTCTATTTTTCACTGCTGGCGGCCCAGACCGGTTCGTTCCTGCTTCCGGCCGCCGGCTCGCTTTCGGCGCTCTCTCCGTACGCCTCGGTTATTGCGCTGGCGGCGTTTATCGGATTCGGTGCGAAGGCCGGCATCATGCCGCTCCACATCTGGCTCCCGTCGGCCCATGCCAACGCCCCCAGCCACGTCTCGGCGGTGATGTCGGGCGTCATGCTGAAGATGGGGCTGTACGGCATCTTCCGCACGCTGACTTTTTTTCACGATCCGCCGCTGCTCTGGGGAGCGGTGCTGACGGTCTGCGGCATAACCTCGGCCCTGCTCGGGATCGCCTTTGCGGTGGCCCAGCGCGATCTGAAACGCCTGCTGGCCTGCAGCAGCATCGAGAATATCGGCATCATCACCACCGGCCTCGGCGTTGCCCTGCTGGGGGTGTCAAGCCACAACGCCGCGCTGACGTATCTCGGCATGGCGGGTGCCCTGCTCCATATCCTCAATCACAGCTTCTTCAAGCCGCTGCTGTTCCTCGGCTCCGGGGTCATTATCCATGCCACCGGTACGCGTGAGATGAACCTGATGGGGGGACTCGGCAAGGGGATGCCGCGGGTGGCGTTCCTCTTTCTGGTCGGATCGGTTGCGATCTGCGGTATCCCCCCGCTGAACGGCTTTGTCAGCGAATTTCTGCTGTACCTCGGTTTTTTTAGTCAGCTCAAGGCGAACAGCCTGGTCTATCTGGTGTTTCTGGCCCCGGTGCTGGCGCTGGTGGGCGGATTGGCCGTGGTCGCCTTTACCAAGCTGTACGGCTCGGTCTTCCTCGGGACCCCCCGCAGTGCCGCAGCGGCCCATCCGCACGAAGCGGGAATAACGATGCTGCTGCCGATGGCTTTTTTTGCCCTGCTCTGCCTGCTGATCGGGGTGGCCCCGCAGCTGGCGCTGCGGCTGGTTTCACCCGCGATCGCGGCGTTTTATCCGCAGCTGGCTGTAGCGGATGTTTCCGCAGGGTATGGCGATATTCTGGGTGCACTCTCGCTGGCCGGAGTTCTGCTGGTGACGGCTGCCGTTATCGTAACGCTGCTCTGGAGGTGGCGTCTGGGACGCGGCCGGGTGGCCTCTGCCCCGACCTGGGGGTGCGGCTATCAGCGCGGGACGTCACGTATGCAGTATGGCGGGACGTCGTTTTCCGAGCTTGCCGTTTCGGTCTTCAATGGTATTATGCGCCAGCGGGTCGAACGCCCGACATTGACCGGGCTTTTTCCGAAAGGGTCGCGCTGCAGTGACATGCCGACAGAAACGCTTCTGGAGCGGATCATTGCGCCGCTGTTTTCGCTGGCCGGGATGTTGTTCGGCTTTCTGCATCGCCTGCAGCATGGCCTGATGCACATATATATGCTCTATATCTTTGCCACCCTGTTTATTCTGATGCTTTGGGCACACTGACGCCTGTTACTGGTGGGAGCTACCATGACGAACAGTACCATTACAAACTGTACCATCCATATTTTTCTGGCGCTCGTCATGCCGCCGCTGCTGCTGGGGGTGATCGGCAAAACGAAGGCGGCGTTTGCCGGGCGGGTCGGTGCGCCGTTTCTGCAGCCGTATTACGACATTCTCCGTCTGCTGCAGAAGGGGACCGTCTTCAGCACGACCACCACCTGGGTGTTTCGCGCCGGTCCGATTGTCGCGCTGGCAACCACTGCGGTCGCCGCACTGCTGATTCCGTTTGGCGCGCACCCGTCACCGATCTCTTTTGACGGCGACATGATCCTGTACGCCTATCTGTTTGCGCTGGGGCGCTTTTTTACGATGGCTGCCGCCCTGGATACCGGCTCCAGTTTCGAAGGGATGGGATCGGCCCGTGAGGCGACCTACTCCTGCCTGGCCGAACCGACCCTCTTTTTTGCCCTGATCACCCTGTCGCGTCTCTCCGGCTCATATTCCCTCTCCGGGATGCTGGTCAACATCAGCTTCGGTGTCTGGCTGCACACCGGCGCCGCGCTGCTGCTGCTGGTCGGCGGGATGTTCATCGTGCTGCTGGCCGAAAACTGCCGTATCCCGTTTGACGATCCCAACACCCATCTGGAACTGACCATGATCCACGAGGTGATGGTGCTTGACCACAGCGGCCCGGCCTCTGGCGATCATTCAGTATGCCGCCGCTCTGAAGCTGTTTGTACTGGGAGCTTTTTTTGTCCATCTGGCGCTGCCGTATGCGACCGGCAACCCTTCTGCTTGACTGGGGGCTTTTCATCATCTCCATGCTGGAACTGGCTGTTGTCATCGGCGTGGTTGAGTCGGTCATGGCGCGTCTCCGTCTGATCCGTATTCCCCAACTGCTGGTTGCCGCCACCATTCTGGCGGCGTTTTCTACTCTGCTTGTCATCAGGTGATTAGCAATGATTACTCTAGCCGATCAACTTCTTGTACTGGTGCTGCTGATCAACTTCATCTCGCTCGGCACCAGCCGTCTGATTTTCTCCATCCGTGCGGTGGCGGTTCAGGGGGTCATCCTCGGGATTCTGCCCGGTCTGATCCATCCGTTTTCCTGGCATCTGGTCGCGATTACGGTCGTCATCATTGCGGTCAAGGGGTTTGTCATCCCGCTGCTGCTGGGGCGGGCCGTCCGTTCCGCCGAGATCAAGCGCGAGGTGGAGCCGTTTCTGGGGTATGTTCCCACGCTGCTGCTCGGCGCGGTCTTTACGGCGCTTTCGTTCGGTTTTGCCGGCAAGTCTGCCGATGCTGCCGGAACACCAGAATTACATGTTCGTCCCGGCATCGATCGCCACACTGATGACCGGTTTTCTGATTCTGACGACCCGCCGCAAGGCGATCTCCCAGGTTATCGGCTATCTTGTCCTTGAAAACGGCATCTTCATCTTCGGCCTGCTGCTGGCGGAGGCGATGCCGGTCATGGTTGAGGCGGGGGCGCTGCTCGATCTGCTGGTCGGCACCTTTGTCATGGGGATCGTCATCAACCAGATCAGCCGTGAGTTTTCCTCGCTGGATACCTCGCGTCTGACCTCGCTGAAAGAGGAGTAGTACCATGTTTGCTGCCCTGATCATCCTTCCGCTCATCGGTGCCGCCGTAACCTGGCTGATCCCGTTTGATCGCCTGCGCCCCAAGGTGCTGTCGCTCTTTGCCCTCGCGCATCTGGGCATTACCATCCAGCTGCTGATCATTCACCCCTCCCGAATCTCCGGGTGGCTGGTTTCACCTCGATGCGCTGGGCAAAATCGTGCTGCTTGAGCACCAGTATTCTGTTTCTGACCTGCGCCATCTACTCGATCGGCTACCTCTTTTATCGCCGGGAACGCTCCAACCGGGTGCTCTGCGTCGGCCTGCTGGTCTGTCTGTCGGCCGCTTCGCTGGTTACCATTACCCACCATCTGGGACTCATGTGGGTGGCGCTTGAAACCACCACCATCTCCATGGCGCCGCTGATCTATTTCAACCGCAATGCCCGCTCGATCGAGGCGACCTGGAAATACCTGCTGATCTGCTCGGTCGGGGTCGCCCTGGCGCTGATCGGTCTCTACTTTCTGGCCTACGCCACGATTGTTGCCAGGGTCGAGCCGTCACTGCTGCTTGATGATCTGATGCGTGATGCCGGCAAGCTCTCCTCCGGCTGGGTTCATGCGGCCTTTGTCTTTCTGCTGGTCGGTTTCGGCACCAAGATGGGGCTGGCGCCGCTGCATACCTGGAAGCCGGATGCCTACGGCGAGGCTCCCGGTCTGGTCGGCGCCCTGCTGTCCGGCGGTCTGGTCAATCTGGCTTTTCTGGCTCTTCTGCGGGTCTATCAGCTCTGTCTGGCGACCAAGGAGATCACCTTTTTCCAGAATGCCCTGGTTGTCATGGGGCTGATTTCGATGATCGTTGCGGCGATTTTCATGGCCCGGCAGGCCGATTTCAAGCGGATGCTGGCCTATTCCAGCGTCGAGCATGTCGGCATCATGGCGGTGGCGCTCGGGCTGGGCGGCAAGGCGATCTTCGGCGCGCTGTTCCATATCCTCGCCAACGGCCTGACCAAAGGGGTGCTGTTCCTCTCCTCCGGCAATATCCACCGCTCCTACAACAGCAAAAGCACCGATCATGTGCGGGGCGCCCTGCGCCGCCTCCCCTGGTCGGGAGGGCTCTTTCTGGCCGGATTCATCGCCATCACCGGATCACCTCCCTTTGCACCGTTTATCAGCGAATTTACCATTATCAGCAGCGCCTTCATCCAGGGGCGCATGCTGGTAGGTGCGATCTTTCTGCTGTCGCTGACGGTCATCTTTATCGGCATGGCGCTGACGGTTCTGCCGATGGTCATGGGTGAAGTCCCGCCCGACAGCGAGACGACATCGTATCGAGACACGATCCTGGACCGTCGGGCCGCCGCTGGCCCTGCTGCTGCTGGTGTTTCTGCTGGGCGTCTGGATACCGGCGCCGCTGATGACCCTGCTGCGTGATGCATCGGCGCTTCTGGAGGTGCCTCAATGAGCTTCGGCATGAAAACCTTCTACAACGGCACCTCGTTCCAGCGGAGTGAAATTCCGCTGCCGGATAACGACACCTTCTTTCAGGGGATTCTGGATGCGATTACGGCGGGATGGCGGGTCTGCTCCTATTTCGGTGTTCCGAATGCCGCCGGGGCGACGCTGTACTGCATCATGTCCGCCCGGGCCGGGAGCGGCTCCCTCGGCATTGTCGCCACCACCGTCGGTCGCTCCTTCCCGTCGCTGGCGTTCGCCTGCCCGCAGCTGCACCTGTTTGAGCGGGAGATCGCCGAACAGTGCCTGGTGCGTCCGGAGGGGCACCCCTGGTTCAAGCCGGTTCGCTTTCAAAAGCCGCTCTGCGAGGGGGAAGGATTCTGGAGCGGGAGCGATGGCGGCGGTCTGCTGCCGGGTGTCATGGATTTCTACCGCGTCGAAGGTGATGAAGTTCATGAAGTCGCGGTCGGCCCGGTCCATGCCGGGATCATCGAGCCGGGGCACTTCCGCTTTCAGTGCCACGGCGAAGAGGTCTTTCATCTGGAGATCTCACTCGGGTTTCAGCATCGCGGCATCGAGCGGGCGCTGATCGGCGGCCCGACGCCCGCGTACCATGCATCAGATGGAAACGATTGCCGGTGATACGACGATCGGCCACGGTCAGGCCTACTGCATGAACATGGAATCGCTGGGGGGCATGTTTGCTTCGCCCCGGGCCGAGACGGTGCGCGGCATCGCTCTGGAACTGGAGCGGCTGGCCAATCATACCGGCGATCTGGGTGCGATTGCCGGGGATGTCGGCTATCTGCCGACCGCCTCGTTCTGCGGCCGGATCCGGGGTGATTTTCTCAATATGACCGCCCTGCTGTGCGGCAGCCGTTTCGGTCGTGGTCTGCTCAGGCCGGGGGGGATCGGCTATGATTGCGATGCCGCGATCGTTGATGAACTGCACAAACGTCTGCAATCTGCGCGCGAAGATCTTGCCGGAGCGGTTGCGCTGCTCTGGGATACCCCCTCGGTCATGGCGCGACTGGAAGATATCGGCACGGTTTCGGAAGCGAGCGCCCGCGAGATCGGCCTGGTCGGTCCGGCTGCCCGGGCGTGCGGTCTGAACCGTGATGTCCGGCGCGATCATCCGTTCGGCATATTCCGGATGAGCCAGATACCGGTCATCACCGCTACCACCTGTGACGTCGCTGCCCGCACACTGCTCCGCTGGCTGGAGGCCGAACGCTCACTGGATTTCATCGATGAGCAGGTGCAGCATCTGCCGCGCGGCGGCTATCGTAACCAGCCGAACGGGATTGCTGCCGGGCGCTGTGCCGTGGCGCTGACCGAGGGGTGGCGCGGTGAAATCTGCCATGTCGCCTTGACTGACGATCAAGGGCGCTTTGAACGCTACAAGATCGTTGATCCCTCGTTTCATAACTGGAGCGGGCTGGGGCTTGCCCTGCGCAATCAGCAGATTTCCGACTTCCCGCTCTGCAACAAGAGCTTCAACCTGTCGTACTGCGGGTTTGATCTGTAAACTGGAGCCTCGTATGTTAAAAGCCATTCTTACACGTTTCCGCCAGGGGCATCGCACCATGGCGTATCCCGATGCGCCGCAGCCGCTGCCGCCCCGTTTTCGCGGCCTGCCGCTGCTGGATGCGTCACGGTGCGGTGACGATTGCCGCGCCTGTGCCGCAGCCTGTCCGTATGGATCAATTTCCTTCTCCGGCCCACTGACGCTTGATATGGGGAAGTGTCTTTTCTGCGCCGACTGCGTCGCCGCGTGTCCGCATGATGCGATCACGTTTACAACGGATGCCGCGTCTTTCAAGTCGCAGTCGTGAGGGGTTGACGGTGACCGCCGGTGAACGGTATCATCCGGCGCAGGCGCTGGAAGGAGAACTGCTCCGCCTGTTCGGACGCTCACTCAAACTGCGTGAGGTCAGTGCCGGCGGCTGCAATGCCTGTGAAGCCGACACCAACGTGCTTTCCACGATCGGGTGGGATCTGGGGCGTTTCGGCATTCAGTTTGTGGCCAGTCCGCGCCATGCCGACGGTATGTTTGTGACCGGCCCGGTCAGCGAAAACATGCGTCAGGCTCTGCTGGATACCTATGCGGCAATTCCGGAACCAAAGCTGGTCATCGTCGCCGGTGCCTGCGCGATCAACGGCGGTCCGTTCAAGGATCACGCCGAGGTACATAACGGTGCCGATGGTTTTGTGCCGGTCGATCTGTATATTCCCGGTTGCCCGCCCAGTCCTCTGACCATACTGGACGGCCTCTTGCGGCTGGTGAATCGGGTGCAGTAACAGTATCGCTTGTTCGCAGGGCAGCTCTGCCGGTCCTGCGGTGTTGGGAACTATCATACGAATGGGAGGAATGTGTAATGGATTCAGAAAAGCAGGAAGTGTATCTTCAGGACTGGAAAACCCACGAAGCATGCGCCGAACGGATGCTTCCGATTATCGGCCGGATGTACCGTGAAAATAACGTGGTGCCGACCGTGTATGGCCGCCCGCTGGTGCATTGCTCGGTGATCGATATCCTCAAGGCTCATCGCTTCGCCAGGCTGATCATAGATACTGAACTTTCTGTTACGGATACCCTGCCGCTTGTGGAGGCGATGGCCAAGCTTGACCTCGCTCCCGCCCGGGTCGATCTTGGTAAGTTGATCGTCAAATACAAGGGTCTGGACGGGTCGATGACGGCCGATGCCTTTATTAACCAGGAACTTGCCCGCATCAATACCGGACGAGGCGCGTTGCGCCCCGAACCGCAGGATATCGTGCTGTACGGTTTCGGCCGTATCGGTCGCCTGCTCGCCCGCATTCTGGTCGAAAAAGCGGGCAGCGGTGAAAAGCTGCGTATCAGGGCGGCGGTTGTGCGCAAAGGGGGTGCCGATGACCTGCTGAAACGGGCCAGCCTGTTGCGCCGCGATTCCGTTCATGGTCCGTTTGACGGCATTATTACGGTTGATGAGCAGGAAAACGCCATCATCGCCAACGGCAACATGATTCGCATCATTTATGCGGATGCACCCGAAAGTATCGATTATACCCAGTACGGTATCCATGATGCCATACTGATCGACAACACCGGAAAGTGGCGCGACCGGGAAGGACTGGGTAAACACCTGAAGGCCAAAGGGATTGCCAAGGTAGTTCTTACCGCTCCCGGGAAAGGGGACATCCCCAATGTGGTTGCCGGGATCAATGATGAACTGATCACGGAGCAGGAACAGCTCTTCTCGGCAGCCAGCTGCACCACCAACGCAATTGTTCCGATGCTGAAAGCGGTCAACGACCGGTTCGGTATTGTGAGTGGTCATGTGGAGACCTGCCATTCCTACACCAACGACCAGAACCTGATCGACAATTATCACAAAGCCTCACGGCGTGGCCGCAGTGCCCCCCTCAATATGGTTATTACCGAAACCGGCGCCGCCAAGGCGGTTGCCAAGGTTATTCCGGAGCTGGCCGGCAAGCTGACCGGCAACGCCATTCGTGTGCCGACCCCCAATGTATCGCTGGCGATTCTCAATCTGGAACTGGCCCATCCGGTTGATGTCGCCGGATTAAACGGCTATCTGCGCAACATGTCGCTTGATTCGCCGCTGCAGAACCAGATCGATTATACCAATTCACCCGAAGTCGTTTCGAGCGATTTTGTCGGTTCACGTCATGCCGGAGTGGTCGATTCACTGGCAACTATCGCCCAGGGAAACCGCTGTGTCCTGTACGTCTGGTACGATAATGAATTTGGCTACAGTTGTCAGGTAGTACGCATGGTTCAGCAGATGGCCGGGTTGGAACTGCCGACCCTGCCGAGCTGACCGTCGCACCTCTGACGTATGGCACCGGTTTGCCGGGGAGCATCGTAAATGTCACTGCACAATACATCCCCCCGCTCTGCGGGGGATGACCATAGCGCTCATTTTGAACATCTGGCTTCAGAACACAGTCATGACAGTAATCCGCTGATGGTCGAATACCGGCGGCTGTATGAGGAATACTGTGCCCTGAAACACAGGGCACAGCTCCTAGAAACGGAAAAAAACCGCCTGAAAACGCAGTTGAGTGAGATGGACCGCTCTCTTGACCTCGCGACCCGGATCGATCCGATGACCGGGTTGGCAAACCGGCGTGATATCATGGAGAAGATAGAACGGGAGCTAAGCCGCTCCGAGCGTCACCAGAGAACGTTTGCTGTTATGCTGGTCGATCTGGACAACTTCAAACAGATTAACGAGACGTACGGGTATAACGATGGCGACGATGTTCTGGTGGAAGTGTCACGCGTGCTGATGGGGTGCGTCAGGAATGAGGATGTCTGCGCCCGGTGGGGTGGGGAGGAATTTCTCTTTCTGCTTACGGAAACGAATATCGAGGGGGCCGTGACTCTTGCCCGCAAGATTGTTGACTCACTCTCCATGACGGAATTCAAAGCCAATCGCCCCGGCATTCGCATTACTGCGAGCGTCGGTGTCTGCGAATATCAGCCGGGACAGTCAGCCAATGAATGCGTATCCCGGGCCAATCATGCGCTCCTGAAGGCCAAACAGGGTGGGAAGAACCGCTTCATGGTTGCCGCCTGAGTTACTCTACACCGTTTCCGCCAAAATGAACCGCCAACCAGATCGTTTTCTGCCCCGGGTCGGTCCGTTCCACCCGATGACGACAATGGGCGGAAATCATCACATGATCACCAGGTTTTAGAATCAGCGGGGTGGCGTCGCTCTCAAAGAGGAGTGTTGCCTCCCCGGAAACCAGAAGTACCCACTCATCCCACCCCTGATCATACCATCTGCCCGGCGGCGTCGCATGCCCGTCGGATACAATCCGCTCAACCCTGACAGCACCCGATTCGGCCACTGTTTGAAAAAGCTCTTCCAGAAGTGTGGATGGAATCCCATCGAACAGATTGTGCGTTTGAAGTGCCATTGATTCCTCGGTGTCTCTAAGAATTACACGGGACTGAAGACGCCTTATGTTCTGTGACGAATATCACCTGTGATGCTGCATGGATCGTTAACGGGAAGAGAAACAAAGACAGGAATGTGACAACTCTGAGCATATCGGGAGATCCTCTGTCAACCATGGTTTTATGCAAAACGTATAACAGGGACAGTCTTCTACAGTACGGCTCTTCCTGACGTCAGACGTCAGGAAACAAAATTTTTAGCTGCACGATGCATACACGTAACTCCCTAAAATATGTCCGAATAGTACCACTGAATGACTGAATTTCAACTACAAATGATGCGGAGGCTTTGAACACGAAAAAACAGGTGCAGTACGTCATAAAAATGCAATTGGCTGCAGAACGTTTAGAGGAAACAATTAGGGTATACTTTTTATTAGATTGCGGTTATGTTTTCGGCATGACTAACGACGTGGGTTGCTGCTGGGGTAACGCGCGATAATGGAGGGGAAAGACATGGCACCGGGCACCCTCGGCAAGGTGATGAAAAAGAAAGAATTTGCGCCGATACTCCAGCGCATAGTTTCTGCTCTGAAAACCCCCATTATAATTGAAGACTCCGAAGGCACGCTTCTGATGGCCACCGATGGCGTCGAAAGCGGTGCCAGATATCCGGTGCATGGCGCGAACGAGGTTATCGGATGGGTGATCGGCAGTGAACGGGTTGCCCCGATCGCCTCCCTGCTCTCCTATGAGGCGGGAATGGAGATTGAAAAACGGACATTGGTACGAGAAACACTGAACAAATACAAAGAAATAACCTTGTTGTACGATATTGTGGAGAAAATATCGTCATGCCTCGATACGAAAGAAGTGGCTCGCCTTGTTATTGAGGAGGCCAGGAGGGTAATCAAGCTGAGCAGTGTATCTGTGCTGCTGCTGAACAAGGAAACAGACACGCTTGAGTTGATCGGGGAGTATGGCCATGAGCGCGGGGCCATTGCCATCGCCAGTCGAGGCGTGGGTATCGCGGGGAGCGTATGGCTATCGGGGCGGGCCGAGATAGTCAACGACGTCCACTCCGATCCGCGGTTTATCAAGGAAGATGCCGCCAACAGTTCTCTCATGTGTGCGCCGCTCAAGGCCAAGGATAAGGTGGTCGGCGTAATAAAACTGGGCAATGACCGGCCGGTTACGTACTCGGCGGAAGACCTGAAACTCTTCACCACACTTGCTTCCCTGGCAGCCGTCGCCATAGAGAATGCAAGCCTCTACGAACAGTTGAAGGAGGCCTTTTACACGACGGTTTATACCCTCGCGGAGACGATCGAAAAGCGTGATCCCTACACGGGGAATCACACCAAAAGGGTTATGGAGTACAGCCTTGCCATCGGAAAGACCCTGGGACTTCCGGAGGAAGACATGGCACGGCTTCAGCTGGGGGCCGCGCTCCACGACATCGGGAAGATCGGCGTACGTGACAGCGTACTCCTCAAGGAGTCAAGCCTTACGGATGAGGAGTTCGAACAGATCAAGATGCATGCCGTGTACGGCGAGGAGATTATCAGCCGCATTTCACAGTTACAGTCCGCAATCCCCGGGGTGAAACACCACCATGAAAAATTCAATGGGAGGGGGTATCCGGACGGGCTAAAGGGCGATGAGATCGACATCACTGCACGGATCATTGCGGTGGCAGATTCTTTCGACGCAATGACGACCAACAGACCATACCGGAAGGGTTTGAGTCTCGACGAGGCGTTTGAGGAGTTGCGAAAATATTCAGGGTCCCAGTTTGACCCGGAGGTTGTGGATGCCTTTTTCGCCGCCGATGTGATGGAAGCCTTTTTTACGGCGAACTCGCGGCAGGGAATAATACTTTGATGTTCTGACTTACCAAGAGGAGAACTACATGCAGAAGGTACTGATTGTCGATGATGAACCGTTCATCCGGCTTCTTCTTGAGCAGACTCTTGAAGAACTGGAGGACGAGGGGGTTGAGCTGATCACGGCCGATAACGGAGAGACCGCTCTGGACATCATCAAAAGCGAGACCCCCGAGATAGTGTTTCTCGATGTGATGATGCCTAAAATGAATGGGTTCGATGTCTGCAGCACCGTCAAAAACGATCTCGGCATCAGTGGTGTGTACATCGTCCTGCTCACGGCCAAGGGGCAGGAATTCGACAAACAGAAGGGTATCGATGCCGGGGCCGATATCTACATGACAAAACCGTTCAACCCGGATGAGGTGCTTGAGAAGGCACGAAGCGTCCTTGGGTTATGAAACATGGAAACTCCGTCGGGAATGACCCGTTCTGAACGCACGATCGGCAGGAAATTTCACGGGAGGACGCGGTGCCAAAGATACTGATTGTCGATGATGATCCCTGTATCCGGCTTCTTCTTCTGCAAGTCCTTGAAGAGCTTGAGGATGAGGGGGTTGAGCTTGTCACCGCCGATAACGGAGTGGCCGCTCTCGACATTATCCGGAGTGAAGCTCCTGACGTCGTGTTCCTCGATGTGATGATGCCGAAGATGAATGGGTTCGATGTCTGCAATGTCGTAAAAAATGAACTCGACATCAAGGATTCATGTATCGTCCTGCTCACGGTAAAAGGTCAGAAAGTAGACAAGCAGAGGGGTGAGGATGTTGGGGCCGACATCTACATGACAAAACCGTTCAACCCTGATGAGGTCCTTGCGGTGGCAAGAAAAAAACTCGGAATATGAGGCATGGATCATCACGCAAAAACGGACGGCGAATACGCTCTGCTCGGGCGGCCAGGTACAATGCTGAACGGGATTACGAATGAGCGAACATGGACATGAGCGGATCGACAAACGGAATGCCCTCCAGTGGCTGGAGGGTGATGAGCGGATGTTTGTCAAAATTATAGCCATTTTTATGAAAAATATTCCTTCCCAGGTGGACCAACTCAGGGCGCTCCTCGATGCGAACGATAATGCCGCCGCCGAAAGAGTGGCTCATACGATCATGGGATCATCGGCAATGCTGGGAGCGGGGGCCATGAGCGAGGAAGCCGGGAAGATAGAGCGGAGTGTCATGAAAGGTGATATGAGTGCTGCGCGGCTCCACTTCACGCGGCTTGTCGAAGAATACGAAAAGGTAATGGCGGAATTGACGGTGGCTGGAGGGAATTGATGAACATTCTGGTTGTTGATGATGAGGAGATGGTTCGGTATGTGTTGACGGAAAAACTCTCCGAGTCGGGCTATTCGGTCACTACAGCCATTAACGGACAACAGGCGGTGGAACTGTTTCTCGATATGCCCTTTGACGCAGTGCTTCTCGATCTCAAGATGCCCGGCATGGACGGTATTGAAACCCTCAAGGAGTTGAGGAAACTGGATCCGGATATACCGGTAATCATGGTCACAGCTTTTGGAGACATTGCTACTGCGGTGGAGGCGATCAAGCTTGGCGCCTATGATTTTGTCGAGAAGCCGCCCCAGATAAGCAGAATTATGGTGACGCTCAGACGTGCTATTGAGAAGGCGGCACTTGAGCGTGAGATCAGGAACCTGGGAAAAAATGCTGAGGCGTCGGCTGTTCTGAAACAGGCGTACGAGAAACTCAAGGAACTGGATCAGGTGAAGACGGCATTTCTCTCTTCAGTATCTCATGAATTGCGAACGCCTCTCACCTCCATCATCGGATACGCAGAAATCAGCAGAAAAAAACTCACACAACTTATTCCCGTGATTGCTGCCGACAATCAGAAGATAGCTAATAAAATCGAGCAGGTGGAAGAGAATCTTGAAATTCTCGTTTCGGAGTCAGAGAAACTTGCGGGGTTGATCGAAAGCATTCTCGACCTGACCGCGATGGAGGCGGGTACGGCGGAATGGAGGTGGGAGCCGCTCTCCCTGCAAGAGGTTATCGAAGACGCCGCTACTGCGTTCGTGCCGGTGTTCAAGGAAAAAGGGCTCGAATGTGCCGTAGCGATAGAGGATGATCTCCCCCTGATCAAGGGAGACAGATTCCGGATCTTTCAGGTTATCAACCAGATCCTTGCCAATGCCGCCGCGTTTACGGATCTGGGAGGGGTAACGGTCAGCGTCAAAAGAGTTGATAACAAGATTGTGGTGAGTATCGCCGATACCGGCAGGGGGATTCCCGCTTCACAGCACGGGGTGATTTTTGAAAAATTCAGCCAGATTGGCGATATACTCACCGACAAGCCGAAGGGGGTCGGCCTCGGCCTCTCGATATGCAGGCTGATCGTGGGGTATCACGGCGGGACGATCGGTGTCGAGAGCGAACCGGGCAAGGGGAGTCTGTTCACCATTGTGCTGCCGGTTGAGGAGAGTGTGGAAATATGACCATTCCGGCAACAAAAATACTGATTGTAGATGACGACGTCTTTGTACGGGAAATGCTCTCGTCAATACTTGAAGCCAGCGGATACACAATTGTGATGGCTGAAAACGGCCTGGAAGCGCTGGAAAAATATATCGCCGATTCGACCATAGATCTGATCGTTTCCGATGTTAATATGCCGGAAATGGACGGAATACAGTTGATCAAGGAGGTCCGGAATCAGGGTCTTGAAGTACCAATAATCATGGTGACCGGTGTCAGCGATATTTCGGTTGCAGTAGATGCTCTCAGCAGCGGCGCCATCGACTATGTACTCAAAGACGAGGGTATAGAGGAAACCATCAACATAACCGTCAAAAGGGCTCTCGCGAAACATCAGCTCAAACTGCAGAATCTCCAGCTCATTGCTGACCTGGCAGCCAAGACGAGCGAACAGGAAGACACGCTTTCCTATCTAAGCGCCATCATCAACAATATGCCCGACGGTCTGCTCGTCACCAATGCCAAAACTCGTATAACGCTGGCTAACCCTGCACTTGGAAGGATGTATGGAGTAAAGGAAACAGATCTACTGGGCAAGGATTGCCAGGACGTATTCAACGGAAATCTGGCGCCGCTGTTTGAGATGATCGGCTCGCAATTGGACCACCCGGTTTCAGTGCAGGTAGAGTTGGATGGGGGAAGGACCGGGTCGGCCGTTGCTGCGGCAATCAGTAAAAAACAGGCATCCTCCGGCAAGCAGGACGAGTTCATCGGTAACCTTGTCATCGTTCGTGATGTGACGTCCGAGAAGGAAATCGAGCGGATGAAGGACGATTTTCTCTCCACCGTTTCCCACGAACTGAGGACCCCATTGACATCGGTTCTCGGATTCACGAAGGTTATCAAGAAGAAGCTTGAGGATGTCATCTTCCCCCAGCTTCCGTCAGGTGATGCCAAAACCGGCCGGACGGAACAGCAGATAAAAGAGAACATCGGGATCATCATTTCCGAGGGGGAACGCCTCACCGCTCTGATCAATGACGTCCTTGACCTTTCAAAGATGGAAGCGGGAAAAATTGAGTGGAAGCATGAGTCGGCCCCGATTTCTGAGATACTGGGTCAGGCCATCGCAGCAACTACCTCGCTATTTGAACATAAAGGGATAGTCATCATCAAAGATATTGCCGCGGAACTCCCTTATGTCTCCTGCGACAGAGACAGGATTGTCCAGGTGGTGATCAATCTTCTTTCCAATGCGCTGAAATTCACCGATAACGGTTCTGTCACGGTAACGTCACGGAGACTGGTGAATAATGATTGCATTGCAGAAAATGGACAGGACTGTATTATGGTCTCGATTGTTGATACCGGCATCGGTATTGCTGAAAAAGATCAAAAGAATGTCTTTGAAAAATTCAAACAGGTGGGCGACACCCTTACCGATCGACCGAAAGGAACCGGTTTGGGGCTTCCCATCTGCAAGCAGATCGTGGAGTATCACGGGGGAAGAATCTGGGTGGAGAGCAGACCTGGAAATGGGAGCGTCTTCTCCTTTGTCCTGCCGATACTTTCCGCTGACAATGTATTTCAGCCGTGAGCAGGTAATCGAATGAAGACCTGCGCCGCAACTCTTGATTTATTGCAACGTGGAGTGAGGAGTAACGAATATGGAACCATCACATGAACAGCTGAAAAGTGAAGAGATCATGGACGAACTCAAAAGACGGCAGCGCACCAAGGCGATCGTCGATGTAGAAGAGGAACGGGTCAAGGTTGTTATCTTTCTCTGCGGTAAGAACCGCTATGCTTTTTATGGTACGGATATCAGGGAAATTCTTCCCACATGCGACATCTCCTGGGTCCCCTGCCTCCCGGACTATCTTCCCGGGCTCATCAATGTACGCGGGGATATCGAATCGGTCATTGATCTCCATCATTTTCTGGGGGAGGAAAGCGTTGACCACGGCACCCATTTGATTGCCATGGCCGTGCGGGGAGAGTTTCAATCCGGCGTCATGATCGACTCGATAGAAGATGTGGTTGATATCCCATTGAGTACAATCCTCCCACCACTTGCTACCCTGAATGGCGCGGCCCGTGATCTTGTGATCGGGGAAATAACATACGGCGGCGGCATCGTTACATTGCTGGATATCGAAAAACTGGCGACTAAAATATCTCTATGAGTGACGACAGAGGGACATACCTTAATCTGTTTCTCTTTTCGGTCGGTGGTGTTCATTTTGCGATTGATGCCGAACAGGCGCTCGGAATGACCCCCTACGCCGGGGAGGAGGCCGAGGATCTCTTCTGGTTCCACGAAGAACTGGGTTTCGGAAACAAGGCGACTACGTATCATTCGCCGACCATTGTTGCAATCAGAACGCATGACGCAGAGCCGTATCGGGTGATTATCGACTCGATGGAAGATATTGCGGAATTCAGTCGGAATGACATTCAGCTCTTTCCGACACTGTTGGAACCTATTGCCTTGCGGAACGGGATGTGGGGGATCGTGGTCAAAGACGACCGGATGATTCTGCTGGTGGATTTTAAACGTCTGCTGCGGGAGCGACTAGCTGTTAATGACCATATAAGAGGTGGCAAAATATGATGATATTTGATCCGGCTATTCTGCTGATGAAACGATTGTCCTATTCACGCAAGATGCTTGTAGCGGGCTTCTTTTTCTGCATTCCCATTGCCCTGCTCGCCTATTTCCTGGTGACGAACATTCGGGAACAGGTGGAGTTCGGGGCCAAGGAACGTTCCGGCGTACGGTACGTTATGCCACTCAGGAACGTGCTGTCGTATCTCCTGGAACATCGCCGGGAGATTATGTCAGGCGGGAAAACGTCCACTGCTCCCGACAAGGTCCTGGGCGAACTCGACCGGGCCGAAGCGCGTTTGGGACGTGTGCTGGCGACGGGAGAGTCCGTGCGCACCCTGAAAACAAAGATGGGCGAGGTAAATGGCTTGCGCGGGGCAACGGCGCGGCGGACATTCGATGCGCATACGGCGCTTGTAGGTGACCTGTTGGAGTTGATAGTGCTGGTGGCGGATAATTCCAACCTCACCCTTGATCCGGATATCGACAGTTATTATCTCATGGACACCCTCACCACCAAGCTTCCTCCGCTGGCTGACGCGCTGGCGCGCATCGATCTTATCGCCTCTCGCCGTCTGGCGGACCAGTCCGCCCTTGGCGACAGAACCGATCTGATCGTGCTTTCCGGCCAGGTCAGGACGCTGGTTGATGCCGCCAACAAGAATATCCGCGCGGCCTGCGCCAAGAACCCGGCCCTTACCCCACTGCTGCAGAAACCGTTTCAGGAGGTGGGGGACTCTTCGGCGGCCTTTTTGAAAGCGGTGACACCCTACATGGACGCCACGCCGCCGCTCGGCCCGCTCCCGCAACACGTGATCAGGGCCGCAAACGCCGCCGGTGATGCGGTCTTCAAGGCCATGGACGTCGTCTCGCCAGCACTGGACGGACTTCTTGCGGAGCGTATTCACGCGTTCCAGACGCGGATGTACCTGTACCTGTCTCTCTCCTTCCTGGCCTTTCTGTTGGGAGTCTACCTCAGCATCGGCTGTTTTTTGTCTGTCCGGGAGGGAATCGCCTCTGTCAGGGATGTTGCCGAGAGGGTCGCCAATGGCGACCTGACCGTGGAAGCGCCACAGCTGTCCCGGGATGAACTGGGCGAAATGGCGCGCATGTTCAACATCATGACCGAGAATCTGCGCCACATGATCGTGACGCTTTCCGGTGTGACCGACAAGGTCCATTCCTTTGCCGGAAAACTGTCGGACAGCGTTGACCAACAGGCCGGATTTTCCAGCCAGCTCTCCAGTTCGGCGACCGAGATCTCCTCGACGATGGAGGAGTTTTCGGCAACCGCCAGTCATATTGCCAATCACAGCCACGAGGTGGTGGATATCGCCGATCGGACCCTTGAGAGTACCAAGGGCGGTGCGACCGGGGTTGAAACCCTTGCCATGAAGATGAGCGACATCAGTAACGATAACGAGGCCAGCCTCCGCGAGATCATGGAGTTGGGGCGTAAATCGAAAGAGATTACCAAGATCATGGAGATTATCGGCACCATTGCCAACCAGACCAAGCTCATCGCTTTCAATGCCGCACTGGAGGCCGCCAGCGCCGGTGAAGCGGGCAAACGGTTCGGGGTGGTCGCCGTGGAGATCCGCCGTCTGGCAGACAGTGTTGTGGAATCGACCGGCCAGACCGAAGGTAAAATCACCGAGATCATGGATGCGGTCAATCGTCTGATAATCGCCTCCGAGAAGGGCTCAAAGGGGATCCGCGAGGGGTTGGACTACTCGGGGCGGACTATGGAGATGCTGTGTGATGTGGTGGATGGGGCCGCCGCGACCAGCGAGGCCGCCAAACAGATTTCCCTGTCGACTCAGCAGCAGCAGTTGGCCAGCAGCCAGGTGGTGTTTGCGCTGCACGATATTCAGGAAGGGGCGCAGCACTCCTCAGAATCGATCCAGCAGATCAGTACCATCAGCAAGGAACTGACGGCCATGTCCAGCGACCTGAAGGCTATCATGGGGCGTTTCAGCCTGGATGTCGGGTCGGATAGTTAGAATGCACGTTTTACATATCATTATATGTAGTGATAACAGAATACGTACAAGGGGGTAACATGGTAATTTCGCTTCGAAAAAAGGTATTGGGATTAACGTTTATATGTGTTTTCTCAATAGCAGCCGTCATCTCGGTCATCTCCATCGTGAATATCGTCTCTCGTGGGGATGAACGGATTGCAGCATACCGTGCGACGCTTCTCTCCGAAAGACAGCAGCAGATCAAGGGCTACGTGAACATGGCGGTAAGGGCGATTGAGAATATGCCGCCGGATGAGGCCAAAAAAACTATCAGAAATATGCGCTACAGCCAGAGCGGCTACCTTTGGATCAATGACTTTAACAATATCATGCTTGTTCACCCGGACCCCCGCCTGGAAGGGAAGGACCAGAGCGACCTGCGCGATCCTAACGGCATCTATATCGTGCGAGAGATCACCAAGGTCTGCCGCGAAAAAGGTGAAGGGTTTGTGAACTATGCGTGGAAGGTTCCCGGCCAGGAGGAGTTGAAGCCGAAGATCTCCTTTGCCAAGTCGGTACCTTCCAAAAACTGGATTGTCGGTACCGGCATCTATGTGGACGATATTGAAGCAGCGGTCGTCAAGGAACACACCATCATCAGACGGGAGGTTTCGAAGAGTATTGTCCAGTATGTCGTGATTTCGTTGACCGTTCTGATACTCATGCAGTTTATTGCGTTCTTTCTCGTCAGCAGATTTATTGCAGGCCCTATTGAGGCCATAACGGGGATCCTCAAAAATTTTAACAATGACCTGACTATAACAGTTCCGGTGACCACTGCCGACGAAGTGGGTGAACTTGCCCGCTGGTTTAACGAGCATATTGGCAGGCTTCACCAGATAATCGGCAAGGTTTCCGGGATAACCGAAAAAATCCACACCCATACCGGTGCTATTGCGTTAACCATGGACCAGCAATCCGGATTTTCCACCCAGCTTTCCAGCTCGGTGGTGGAAATATCGTCCACCATGGAAGAGTTCTCTTCCACTGCGAGCCAGATAGCCCAGCACAGCCAGAGCGTGGTGGAACGGGCCGACAAGACATTGGCCGATACGAAAAACGGTGCCGCCGAGGTCGAAAACCTCAGTTTCAAGGTCAACGACGTCAGTCATAACATTCAGGCAAATCTGAACGAGATCGTCGAGTTGGGTAGAAAATCAAAAGAGATCAACAAGGTTATGGAAATCATCAACAACATTGCCAACCAGACCAAGCTGATTGCATTCAACGCAGCACTTGAGGCGGCCAGTGCCGGGGAATCCGGGAAGCGTTTTGGTGTTGTGGCGGTCGAGATCCGGCGCCTGGCTGACAGTGTGGTCGAGTCTACCGCCGAGATCGAGGGGAAGATAACCGAGATTCTCGATTCGGTGAACCGTCTGGTGATGTCTTCGGAAAAGAGTTTTCAACTGATCCAGGAAGGGCAGGAATATGCCTCTCATACGGTATCGATGCTGATAGAAAGCGTCGATGGCGTAGAGGAAACAACCGATGCCGCCCGCCAGATATCCCTGTCTACGCAACAACAGCAGATTGCCAGCAGTCAGGTCGTTCTGGCGCTCAAGGATATCGAACAGGGAGTCCGCTTTGCTACCGATTCCATCCACCAGACAAACAACGTGACCGAAGAACTGGTGGAACTGTCCGAACAGTTGAAGGAAATGGTCATGATGTTCAAGATCGGCACAACGGGCACCGGACATGGGACAGTTGAATCCGGGGAATCCTGCTGACCGATGGGGAAACAGGGAAATATCATACGGGTTCTGCTGGTAGATGACAGTGAGCTGGTACGCGACATGATCCGTGCCATTCTGGAGTCGGATCCGGATATTGTCGTGGTCGGCGAGGCTTCAAACGGGATGGAAGCCATCGCCAAGGTCGCCGCGCTCAGGCCCGATATCGTGACCATGGATATCGAAATGCCTGTGATGGGGGGATTGGAGGCCATTGAGCGGATCATTGCCGAAAATCCTGTGCCGATTCTGGTAGTCACCGCGCTGACCGGTGTTCGTACCGCTTTCGCTGCGGTATCCAAGGGGGCACTGGATGTTATCGAGAAACCGGATATCAGTCTGGAACATGTGCAGAATCTTATAAAAAAGGTCCGGCTTCTTGCCACAGTGGATGTTTCCGCCCATCTGCTGATCACGAGGAGGCAACCCGGAACCGCACGTGTACGCGATGCTGTCGATTCAGAAGGGCTTTTCGAAGGGGGGAATCGTCGTCATAGCAGCTTCGACCGGAGGACCACAGGCCATTTACAGCATTCTGTCGCAGCTGCCGGCTCATTTTCCCGTCCCGATAGTCATAACCCAGCATATTGCCGAAGGGTTTACCCAGGGGATGGTGGACTGGCTGAACACCGGAACACCCCTTACGGTGTGCGTTGCCGGCAATGGCACTATTCTCGCCGCGGGAAATGTCTATGTCAATCCAGCCGAACATTCGATGAGGATTACCGAACAGGGGATGATTATCCTCGGCGACCGGGATGCCAGGCAGGTTTACCACCCCTCCTGCAACACACTGCTCTCCTCGGTTGCGGCAGCGTACAGGGAGCGTGCCATCGGGTTGATTATGAGCGGCATGGGGGATGACGGTGTCTCGGGCATGCAGTCAATCAAGACGGCCGGTGGTGTTACGCTTGCGCAGGATGCCAAAAGTTCTGTGGTATTCGGTATGAACCGGCTTGCGGTGGAGCGCGGGTACATCCAGAAGGTTGTGCCTCTTGCCACTATTCCCGCAGAACTCATGCATCAGGCTGGAATCGGCCAATGAAAACCGCTGCACGGTCCCGTACCGGTGACAACGTCAGTGACCTTGCCCGGTTCAAGGAACTGTTGCTGCGTACGTGCGGGCACAGCTTCGAACATGAACGGGAGCAGGCCCTTATCACAGCGCTGCGTCGCCGGATGGCGGTACGAGGCATCGATGAACATGACGCCTATTTCACTCTGCTGTCGCGCGACAGTGAAGAGTTGCTCCGGCTGACGGAGTTGCTGACCGTCAACGAAACATATTTTTTTCGTGAACCCGATCACCTGAACCTGCTGGTCGATACGTTAGTGCCGGAGTTCATGGCTGTTAGCAACCAGAAGCCGGTCAGGATATTGAGTGCGGGATGTTCCACCGGAGAGGAACCCTATTCCATAGCCATTATGCTGCGGGAACGGTTTGGAAGCGAGAGTGAACGGCTGTTTACCATCACCGCCGTGGATATTGATTCCACTGTTATTGCCGGGGCCCGCCAGGGTGTGTACGGAAGTGCATCGTTTCGTGGTATGGACAACAGCATTCTTGAACGTTATTTCGAACCACGTGACCCGGGAAAATTCCAGGTTAAAGATACCATCAGAAAGCTGGTCTCTTTCGACGTGGTGAATCTTCTGGGTGCATCCTATCCCCAGAGGATGCAGTCACCCGATATAATCCTGTACCGGAACGTATCCATCTATTTCCCCGGGCAGGTGCAGCGGGAAATATTCGGCAGGCTTGCGGAGCTTCTTGCCGATGGGGGGTGTCTGCTGGTCGGTGCGTCGGAAACGATTCATCATGACATAGGCATTCTTTCTCTCGTAAAACAGAATTCAGCTCTTTTTTTACCGCAAAACACCACCGCTCATTTTTGAAGAGCGCCGCACGTCAAGCCGTCATGTTTCGACTCCCGAACGAGCCCGGAGCGGTCCTTTGCAGAGTGCTCCCGTTCATGCGGCCAGAGCAGGAATTAACCCAAAAAAGGCGCAGGAGGGGCATGCTCATGAACGCCCCCGTAAAGGGCCGCATTCATCACTGCAGCCGGATGTCAAGGAACGCTTTGATGAGGCCATTGCGCTGGCCCATAACAAACAGCACGATAAGGCGCTTGCCATTCTCGACGCCATTCTTGAACAGGAGGGTACCTTCGAGAAGGCGTACTGTTTCAAGGCGAGTCTGCTGCTGAGCGCGTCGCGCCTGGATGAGGCTCGCACCGTCTGCACCGGCATTCTGGGGCGTGATCCGCTCTGTCTGGTAGCGTACCTGATGCTCGGAATGATTGCACGGCAGAACGGGGAAGACGATGATGCGTTCAGGCGTTTCCGGGAGGCTATTTACCTGGACTCTTCCTGTTGGCTGGCCCATTTTTACACCGCCGAGATACTGTTTGCGCGGCAGGACGGAAAACGGGCACGAAGCAGTTTTGAAGCAGCGCTCAAAATTCTTGAAACCGGGGAACTGAAGGAGCATGGACAGGCGTTCTTCCCCCTTTCATTTAACGCGGAGCAGTTCATCGTTATCTGCCGGCACAAATTATCTCTCTTAGCCCCTCAAAAGGGATAAGCGCGTTCACGAAATTATTTTCTCCAGAAGCCTGCAGAAAATAATTTCCAACTTGCTAAAAGGAGCACAGATAAAACATGGCATTTGATCACTCCAAATTTTTGGCACGTTTTGTTGAAGAGGCGCGCGAACATTGCTCCCGGATAAGCGAAGGTCTGCTCAACCTCGAAAAAACGCCCGGCGATACCGAGACCATCAACGCCTTGTTCCGATCAGCCCATACCATCAAGGGCTCCTCGCGAATGATGAAGCTTACCGGCGTCACCGAGCTTGCCCACAAGATGGAGGATGTCCTGGATGCGGTACGCGGAGGGGTAATCACGTTGGCCCCCTCCGTTTCGGATGCCCTCTTTCGGGGGGTGGATGCCCTTTCGGCGATGTTGGAACGGATAACCTCAGGCGATGCATCGGTGGATGCTCCGGACTCACTCTGCGAGGAGCTGAGCAGGGCTGCTGCAATACCGGCAGCAGAGGATACGTCGGTGATCCCGGCTGCGCCGGTTACCGCCGATAAGCCTGATCAGCCTGAGCTGGCGGACAAGTCCGACCAGGTCATTGTCCCTGTCGCCACTGCACCTGCTGCCGCTGCACCTGCCGAGCCTGCTCCGTTATCCACAGCAGCCAAAAAACGTCCAGGTCGATTATCTCAGAGTCGATGCCGCCAAGCTTGACGACCTGATCAGGCTCATGGGAGAGATCGTTTCCGAGCATGGCAGATTCAGGCGGCATATCGGACGGCTTCGTGACATCGAGCGCGCCACGGAGCGACACATGGCGGCCGTGGCCGATTATCTCAACAGCGGCAATACTGACCATGGGCCACTGATCGAGGCCGGCGCAGCAGTCCAACTTTCCCTGCGCCAGTCGGTGCGGGCCATGTCCGATGCATCCCTGCTGCAGGATCATCTTGTCGGAGATCTGCAGGGGACCTCGCTCAGGATGCGCATGCAGCCGCTCTCTACCGTTTTTGATCCTCTTCGCCGTACGGTTCGGGATCTTGCCCATGAACATGACAAGGATATTGATTTCGTTGTGGATGGTGGAGACACCGAGCTGGACAGGAAAATTATCGACCGTATCGGTGATTCTCTTATGCATATGATCCGCAATTCACTGGACCATGGGTTGGAAAGTGCTGCAGAAAGGATTGCGGCAGGTAAACCCCCCAAAGGAACCATCACGCTCACCGCATTTTATGACAGCGGGTGCGTCACCATTTCCCTGAGCGACGACGGCAGGGGGCTGTCTACCGACCGGATCCGGGAAAAGGCCCTTGCGAAACGGCTGTTCGAACCGGAGACACTGGCCGGGATGTCCCGGGCGGAGATCACCAACCTGATTTTCATGCCCGGTTTCAGCACAAGCCCCATCATCACCGATCTTTCCGGCCGGGGAGTCGGCATGGATGTTGTCAGAAAAAGTATCGTTGATGAACTCAAAGGGACGATTGCCATCGAAACCAGGGAAGGGAACGGAACCACGTTTCTCCTGCGTCTCCCCCCAAATCTGGCGGTGTTTCCCCTGTTCCTTCTCTCGGTAAACGGAAGGATATGTGCCCTGCCTGCCACGTCAATGGTAGAAATGCTCTCGATTCAGCGGGGGGAGATCATTGAGATTGTCAATAAACGCGCCATTCGTCTCCGGGAGCAGATCATCCCGGTCGAGAATCTGGCCGCTCTCCTCAAGCTGACGAAAGAGGCGGCTACAGAAGCGGGTGAAGCGCTGATTGTTATCATCAGGGATGGCGAAGAAAAGCTGGGGCTGGAGGTTGACGAAATCATCGGCCGGGAGGAGATGGTGGTAAAACCGCTGCCTCCTCACCTGCAGGAACTGCGCATGGTCTCGGGCGTCACTATCGGGGAGCGCGACAGTATCATCAATGTCCTCCACGTCCCGGAACTGATCAGACAGGCGCACGAAATTGCCGAGCCGGGGCGGTTGCGCCCTGCCGCCAAGGAAAATCGTTTGGTCACGGTTCTGGTCGTTGATGATTCTATTAACACGAGAGAGATCGAAAAGAGTATTCTGGAGGCGTACGGTTATTCCGTGGTCACCGCCGAAGACGGCCAGGACGCCCTGGAAAAGACCCGCGATACGCTGTATGACCTGGTTATTACCGATGTCGAGATGCCGCGTCTGGACGGCTTCTCGTTCACCGAGCGGCTGCGTGCCGATGACCGCTACCGGCATGTGCCGATCATCATCGTCACGTCCCGTGAGAAGGACGAGGATAAACGGCGCGGCATACAGGTCGGCGCCAACGCCTATATCGTCAAGGGAGCCTTTGACCAGTCCAATCTGATAGACACCGTTCGCAGTCTGATCGGATGACAAGGAGCATATATGAGTGACACACCTGCAACTATTTTGGTGGTTGACGACGACGAGTTTACCGCCGAGCTGACCGGCATGATCCTCGAGGCGGCCGGTTACGACGTCGTGATTGCCGTAGGGGGCATGGACGCCCTGGATAAAATTGCGGAGGACCCCACGATCCGGATGGTGGTTTCGGACATGAACATGCCGTTCATGGACGGGATTCAACTCTTTGCAGAGTTGCGGGAACACGGGTTTACTCAACCGTTTGTGCTCCTCACCGGAGAAGAAGCCGCTCCTCTCAGGATTGCCCACCCGGATATGGATGCCGTGCTGACCAAGGATGAAGATCTGCAGGAGACGCTGCCGGAGATGGTGGCATCACTCCTTTCGCGCAGTTAAAGGGGGGGTGGCTATGCCTGAAAAACCGAAACTGGCGATCTATTGGGCCGCGTCCTGCGGCGGCTGCGAGATTGCTGTTGTCAACCTGCACGAGAAGCTTCTGGACGTGGATGCGGCGCTGGACTTCATGTTCTGTCCCTGTCTGCTGGACACCAAGAAGAAAGATATCGAGGCGCTCCCGGACCGGTGCCATTGCCGTGACCCTCTTCAACGGTGCGCTCCGCACCGAGGAAAATGTCGAGATGGCCCACCTGCTGCGGAGGAAATCCCAGCTGCTGGTGGCCTTCGGCTCCTGCGCCAAGGGGGGGTGCATCCCGGCTCTGGCCAATTTCACCACCAAAGACGAACTGCTCTACTCCATCTACCTTGACAATCCGTCGGTCGACAATCCGGATGGCGATCATCCCCTCCGGCACAACCAGCTTTCCCGAGGGGGACATTCATCTGCCGGCGCTCCTGGGGCGGGTAAAGCATCTGGCCCAGGAGGTGGAGGTGGATTACTATATCCCCGGCTGCCCGCCTGAATCGCACCAGATCTGGAATGTGATCGAGGCAATCCTCTCCGGCGATCTGCCGCCCAAGGGGAGCACGATCGGCTGCGGCACCCTGACGGTCTGCGATGACTGCGACCGGACCAAGGAGGAGAAGCGTATCTCCGCCTTCCGGCGCAACTACGAATTCTATCCCGACCCCAAGGCCTGCCTGCTGGAACAGGGACTGCTCTGCATGGGAATCGCCACCCGAAACGGCTGCGGCGCCCCCTGCACCAAGGCCAATATGCCCTGCACCGGCTGCTACGGCGCGCCGGACGGGATCAGCGACCAGGGGGCGAAGATGGTTGCGGCGCTTGGCTCGGTCATGGACATCGGCGATACCGCCGGCCTGTCGGAAGAGGCGATCGCCGGGCGGGTGGATGCCTTTCTGGCGACGATTCCCGACTATGCCGGACTGTTCTACAAATACACCCTGGCCAGTTCGACTCTGGGCGGCAGAGTCGGGAGGTAACGGATGACGACGCGCATTACGATCGACCCGATCACCCGTCTGGAAGGGCATGGCCGGATAGACATCTTCCTGAACGATCAGGGGACGGTGGAGAACGCCTATTTCCAGATCCCGGAACTGCGCGGCTTCGAGCAGTTCTGCGTCGGGCGGATGGCCGAGGAGATGCCGGTCATCACCAACCGGATCTGCGGGGTCTGCCCTGAGGCGCATCACCTGGCGGCCACCAAGGCGCTGGATGGTGTCTTCGGCGCCGAACCGACTCCGGTGGCAAAGAAGCTGCGCGAGACTGCTCTACATGGCTTTTTTCGTCACCGACCACACCACCCACTTCTACGCCCTGGGCGGCCCGGACTTCATCGTCGGGCCGGATGCCCCCCCATCGGAGCGCAACATCCTGGGGGTGGCCCGCAAGGTCGGGCTGGATGTCGCCGGTGAGGTGATCGCCTGCCGCAAGCGCAACCACGAGATCATCACCTTTCTGGGGGGCAAGTCGATCCATCCGGTGGCCGGGGTTCCCGGCGGCTGGAGCCGTCCCATCACAGCGGAGGAACGCGACCAGATCGAGGATACGGCCCGCAAGAACATCGAGTTTGCCCGCTTTTCTCTCTCCATCTTCGAAAAGATTGTTCTGAAGAACCCGGTCTATCTGGAGATGGTGACCTCCGACACCTATCTGCACCGCACCTATTCCATGGGAACCGTGGATGCCAATAATCAGACCAACTTCTACGACGGCATGATCCGGGTGGTGGACCCGGAAGGGAACGAGTTTGTCAAATATCACCCATCCGAATACCGCGAACATATCGCCGAACGGGTGGAATCCTGGACCTACCTGAAATATCCCTACCTGAAAAAGGTGGGGTGGAAGGGGTTGACCGACGGCATGGAGAGCGGGGTCTACACCGCCACACCGCTGTCGCGGCTGAATGTCTCCGAGGGGATGGCGACGCCTCTGGCCAATGCCGAATATCAGCGGATGTACGAAACCTTCGGCTGCAAAAAAATCACCGCGGCCCGCTACCAGCCGATCCATCACCGCCTCGCCACCCACTGGGCGCGGCTGATCGAACTGCTCTACGCGTCGGAACGGATGCTGGAGCTGGCGCTCGATCCGGAAATTACCTCGCCGGAAACCCGCAATATTCCCGATCCGGCCCGGTTTGTCGGCGAGGGGATCGGCTCAGTCGAGGCCCCGCGCGGGACACTGACCCATCACTATGTCACCGATGAGAGGGGCGTGCTGACCAAGGTCAACATGATCGTCGGCACCACCAACAACTACGCGCCGATTTCGATGTCGATCAAACGGGCTGCGGAAAAACTGATCACCAGCAACGCCCCGGATGAGGCGATCCTCAACAGGATCGAGATGGCGTTCCGGCTCTATGACCCCTGTTTCTCCTGTGCCACCCATTTTCTGCCCGGCAAGATGCCGCTGACCGTGTCGCTGCGCGACAGTCAGGGCGGGATGCTGCGGGAGATGCGGAGGAATGGATGAGCACGTCATGTGGGGGGAAACCGTCATCATAGGGATGGGGAACCCGCTGCTCTCCGATGACGGCGTCGGGATTGCCGTTGCGCATGCCGTGGCGGAGCGTCTGCAGCACGTGCATGAATCTGACCGTGACGGAGCTGCACACCGGCGGGATCCGGCTGATGGAGGCGATGGCCGGTTTCAAGCGGGCCGTGGTGGTGGACGCCATGCTGAGCGGCGCAGCTCCCGGCACCGTTCAGCGTTTTGACCCGCAGGAGTTTTGTCACCACCAAGAACACGTTTTCCAGCCACGATACCGATTTTGCAACGGCCTACGATCTGGGGCGGATGGCGGGTGTTCTCCTGCCGGAGCAGGTTTCCTTCTGGGGTATCGAGGCGCGTGAGTTTGACCTTTTCGGCGAACGATTCACCGCCGAGGTGGCTGCGGCGGTATCGGTGGCGGTGGACCGGATCGTCGCCGAGATTACTGAATGGGAGGGGAGCAGCATGAAGATAGGCATCTATTTCTGCAACTGCGGCAGCAACATCGCCGAAAAGATCAGCTCCGAAGCGGTGGTCGAAGCGGCCAGCTCCTTCCCGGATCAGCCGTATGTTACAATCGTGGATTTTATCTGTTCGGAAGATGGCAAACTGCAGTTCGAAGAGAGCCTGAAGTCGGAACAGCCGGATCGGGTGGTCGTGGCCGCCTGCTCCCCCCGCGACCATGAGGCCACCTTCCGCCGCTGCATGACCAATGCCGGGATGAACCCCTATCTGATGCAGATGGTCAACATCCGCGAACAGATCGCCTGGGTGACCGAAGATCCGGCTGTTGCGACTGAAAAGGCGATCTCGGCCATTCGGGGTGCGGTCTGCCGGGTGCGGCTGCAGCAGCCGCTGGAAAAGAAACAGCTGGAGGTCTGTCCCGATGCGCTTGTGATCGGTGCCGGTCCGGCCGGTATGAAAGCCGCCCTGTCGCTGGCCGAAGCGGGACGATCGGTGGTGCTGGTGGAGCGGACGCCGTTTATCGGCGGGCTGCCGGTCCGGTTCGAGGAACTCTTTCCGGCCCTGGAGTGCGCCCCCTGCATGCTGGAACCGCTGATGGGGGAACTGCTCCACGGCGACCACGCCGGGAGTATTGAACTGATGACCATGGCGGAATTGGTTGAGGTGACCGGTTTCTATGGTAACTTCATCGCCAAAATCCGGCAGAAGCCCCGCCACGTCTCGCTGCACGAATGCATCGGCTGCGGCGAGTGCGTGGAGGCCTGCCCTGCCGTCACCATGAATGAATTCAACAGTAACGCCGGCGAGCGCAAGGCGATTGACTTCGCCTTTGCGGGTGTGCTGCCGAACGCCCCGTTTCTTATGGAGGAGGTCTGCGTCCGTTCAAGGGGAGAAGAGTGCAGAGCCTGCAAGGATGCCTGCCCGATGGGTGAGGATGTAATCAACCTGGACGAGGTGGAGACGATAGTCGAACGGAGGATCGGCTCGATCATCCTGGCCACCGGCGCCGGGCTGTATGACGCCTCGAAGGTTGTCGGCATGGGGATGGGGACGCTCCCGGATGTGTATGACGCCCTGCAATTTGAACGGATGCTGTCATCCACCGGACCGACCGGCGGAGAGATCGTCACGGCGGACGGCACCGCCCCGTCATCGGTGGCGATCATTCACTGTGTCGGAAGTCTGGATGACGCTCATAAGCCGTACTGCTCCGGCATCTGCTGCCAGTACGCCTTCAAGTTCAACCACCTGATTACGGCGAAACTCCCGGGAACATCCATCACCCATTATCACCGTGAACTGGTCGTACCGGGCAAAGAGGCGCACACCCTGTTCCATCATGCCGTCCATAACAAGAACTCCAGCCTGAAACGATACGACGGCATCACGGATCTTGCGGTCACCCGGGATGACAACGGCACGCTTCAGGTGAGCGCCAAAGGGGAGGTCACTCCTGCGGATATGGTCATTCTCTGCCCGGCCGTGATTCCGGCGGAGGGTGCTGATACACTTTCAGCCATGCTGGATGTCGGCCGCGATTCATTCGGATTTTTCCGGGAGCTGCACGGTCGGATGGATGCCGCCCAGAGCAGTATCAAAGGGGTCTATCTGGCCGGTGCCTGCCAGGAACCGATGGATATCCGGACGGCGATGCTGGAAGGGATGGCCAGCGTCGGTTATACTCTGGCCGGGCTCCAGCCGGGGCGGACGATAGAGATTGAGCCGATCACCGCCGAGGTTGACGAGACTCATTGCGCCGGGTGCCGTCTCTGTATGTCGGTCTGTCCGTACCGTGCCATTTCGTTCGACGCTGGGAAGAACGTTTCCAGTGTCAACGCCGTGCTCTGCCATGGCTGCGGCACCTGCGTGACCGCCTGCCCGGCCGGGGCCATCACCGGCCATCATTTTACCAATGCTCAGATCATGGCCGAGATGGAAGGAGTCCTGAAATGACAACAGAGAGAGGCTTTGAGCCCAAAATAATCGGGTTCCTCTGTAACTGGTGTTCCTATGCCGGCGCTGACAAGGCGGGCGGTATGCAGCAGCCGTATCCCCCCAATGTCCAGGTCATCCGTGTTATGTGCAGCGGCAGGGTCGATCCGCAGTTTATCCTTTCCGCACTTGTAAAAGGCGCCGACGGTGTTATAATCCTGGCGTGCCACCCCGGAGATTGCCATTATAAGGAGGGGAACTGTCGCGCTCTGCAACGGCACGCGATGTTGAATCTGATGCTGGAACAGCTGGGGGTCGAAAAAGAACGCTGCCGTCTGGATTATGTCTCTGCAGGAGAAGGAGAAAAGTTCAACCGGGTTATCCGTGAGATGGTCGAATCTGTTCGTGCATTGGGGCCGCTGTTGTTGGCGCCGGAACATAGTTCACACGTCTCATGCAGTGATGCTCTCTGATTGCCACGGTTCAAACCATAAAACAAACCACACGAGGAGATATGTTATGGCTGTTTCTGTACTCGACGCACGGGGGCTCAAGTGTCCTCAACCGACACTCAAAATTACCGTTATGGCGGTCAAGATGAAACCGGGTGATGTCCTTGAAGTTGTCGCCGATTGTCCTACGTTTGAAAAAGATGTGCGCGATTGGTGTTCGCGCGCCAGAAAGACCCTGCTGTGGGTCAGGGAAGACGGCACAGCAAAGAAAGTACAGATCCAGTTCTGATTGTTTTGAAACTTCAAACATACTAAAAAGGGCGTAAGACCTTGAACATGAAACCAGAAGCCGTCGCGGTAAAGCTGAAAAAGATCCGAGAGGCATACATAAAGCAGCTTCCCGTGCAAATGGAAGGGATCCGTGCCGCCTACGCTGAATTTGTCCTTGATGAACAGGGGGGCGCGCCGCTGGAAAACCTGCATCGCCGTATCCACTCCATGAAAGGGGCGTGCGCCTCGTTCCGGCTGAGTATGTTGAGTTCGGCCGCCATGGCGGGGGAACAGCTGGCAAATGAGGCGTTGCGGGCCGATTCCTCCCCCGACAGGCAGTGGCATCAAAAAATGCAGGAACAGTTTGCCCGGATTGAACGTGAAATTTCCGCCATCGATTCGACGCAGGGGATGGAGTTGCAGATTCAGGAACTGGCAATAGCTATTGAGCAGACGACTGAACGGGAACGGAAGGTGGTGTATCTGTGCGAGGACGACTCGTACCAGCGTCTGACGCTGGCAACGCAGATCGGCTGTTTCGGTTTTGAAGTGCTTTCTTTCGGCGAGCCGGAACAGTTGATCAACGCCGTGCAAAGCGCCCCTCCCGACGTGATCGTTATGGATATCATCTTTCCCGACAGACCGTTGGGAGGTTGTGATGTCATGCGAACCATTCAGGCTGGTCGTGAAACTCCAATTCCAACCGCATTTATTTCCTCTCAGGGCTCGTTCGAAAATCGTTTGTCGGCTGTACGTGCCGGGTCCAGCGCCTATTTTGTCAAACCGGTCAACATGATCGAACTTTGTGCGACTCTCAGCCAGCTCACTTCTGCGGTGAAGCCGGAGCCATACCGGGTCATGATCGTTGACGATGAACCGCAACTGGCTGAATACCACTCCCTGATACTCCAGGAAGCCGGGATGATCACCCAGACGGTAAACGATCCGCTACAGGTGATGTCTCCGCTCTTCGAATTCAGGCCGGACCTGATTTTGATGGATATGTACATGCCGGGCTGCAACGGCATGGAGTTGGCCAAGGCCATTCGGCAGGTCAGCGCCTATTTCAGCATTCCCATCGTGTATCTATCCAGCGAAACCGATACCGACAAACAGTTTCAGGCCATGCAGACCGGAGGGGATGCGTTTCTGACCAAACCGATCGACCCCCAGCGCCTGGTTTCTTCCGTTGCCGTGCGGGCCGAGCGGATGAAGATTATCCGTTCCTACATGGTGCGGGACAGCATGACCGGCCTGTTCAACCACACCACCACCAAGGAACATCTGGATACGGCTGTAATCGATGCCCATATAAAGCTGGAAGAGGTCTGTTTCGCCATGATCGATATAGACAATTTCAAAGCGGTGAACGATACCTATGGACATCCGATGGGTGACCGCGTGTTGATTGCCTTTTCCCGTCTCATCAGGCAACGGGTGCGTAAGGCGGACACTGTCGGGCGGTTTGGTGGTGATGAATTTGCCGTTATTCTTCCCGGTTGCGGTATCACCGAGGCGGTCACTCTCCTTAACGAGTTGCTGGAGAGTTTTGCTGCCGTCAATTTTCAGGCAAAAGACGAAACCTTCACGTGCACCTTCAGTTGCGGCGTTGCCCCGCTCACACTCTATGGTGATGCAACCGCACTAAACGCGGGGGCTGACGAAGCGCTCTATGCCGCCAAAAAAGGCGGGCGCAACCAGGTTGTGGCTGCCAGCGGACGTTGAGATCAGTTATAGGCATTGCGAAAATTGTTTCGGGGCGTGGTTGGGATGAGGTGGTGAATGCTCAGTTTTCTGCGCCGGCTGCCAGCATCTCGGCGGCGTGTTTCAGGGCGGAATCGGTGACAGTAGCGCCGGCCAGCATGCGGGCCACTTCGCGGGTACGCTCATTCAGGTCGAGTTCAAGGATCCGGGTGGTTGTCCGGCCATCCGTGATCAGTTTTTCCACCCGCAGCTGCTGATCGGCAAAAACCGCTACTTGCGGCAGATGGGTGATGCAGAGTACCTGCTGTCGGGCGGCAACATTCTTCAGTTTCTTTCCTACCAGTTCAGACGTTGCTCCGCCGATGCCGGTATCAACCTCATCAAATACCAGCGTCGGGACGTCGCTGTCGGGCAGCACCTGCTTGATAGCCAGCATCAGACGTGACAGTTCGCCGCCTGAAGCGATCCTTGCCAGTGGGCGCGGGATTTCTCCCGGATTGGGGGAAAAGAGAAACTCAACCCGTTCAAAGCCGCTTGCACGAGGTTCAGCAAGCGCTTCCAGAGTCGGTTCGATGATTGCCCCCTTCATGGCCAGCTGGTGTGCCTCATCTTCCAGAACCTGTTTCAGCGTTACGGCTGCCTTTGCGCGGGCAGCAGTGAGTTCACCGCCTCGCCGTTTCAACTCTTTTTCCAGGCGTTCCTGTTCCGCTTCCAGATCATGACGGCTCTGCTCTCATCCCCAGCAGCTGTTCCAGCTCTGCGTCAATCCCCGCTTTGTATGCCAGAATTTCTTCAATACTCGGTGCATATTTCTTTTTCAAACGGCCGATCAGGTCAAGCCGGTCGTCGATATACTGCAGGGTGGCCGGGTCGGCTTCAATCCGGGAAGAGTAATCGCGCAGGGTCATGGCGGCGTCTTCAAGCTGCAGAAATGCGCCTTCGATGGCCGTGGCGGTGTCCTGAAGCGACGGGTCAATGGCCGATAATTCCGCAATGGAGCCGGAGATGCGCCTCAGCTGCCCCAGAATAGCGCCATCACCGCCGTACAGTCGTTCAAAGGCATCTCCGCTGCCGGTTGCCAGTTTTTCTGAGTTAGCCAGCAACCGTCGCTGTTCCTCCAGCTCTTCCACTTCACCCGATTTTCAGCGCTGCCTGGGCAATCTCTTCCGACTGGTAGGAAAGCAGGTCATGCGCGGTGTGCGGCATCACGTTCCGCGTTATCCAGACCGGCAATAGAATCACGCAGGGTGTTCAGACGCTGGAACAGCCGGGCAAAATCGTCGCGCAGCTCGTTGAGTCCGGCATAGGCATCCAGCAGACGCAGGTGATTTTCCGGTTTGAGCAGGGTTTGGGAATCGTGCTGGCCGTAGATGTTGATCAGGCGAGGGGCGATGTCGATCAGCAGGGCCAGAGTAGCCATGCCGCCGTTGATGAAAATTCTGTTTTTTCCGTTTCGTGACAGGGAGCGCTTGATCAGCAACTCATCGACAGCCTCGAATCCGGCTTCCGCCAGTTGTTGTTTGATGTCCGGCAGCGCAGAAATGTCAAACAACGCCTCGACGACCGCCTCCTCCTCGCCGGAGCGGATCAGGTCACTGGAAGCGCGACTCCCCATGATCAGCCCGACCGCATCGATGATGATCGACTTGCCGGCCCCGGTTTCGCCGGTCAGCACGGTCAGTCCCGGTTTGAACGTGATGTGCAGGGTGTCGATGATAGCGACGTTTTTAATGGTGAGGTCGGTTAACATGCGGTATCAGCGTTCTCCCCACTTCAATTTGGTCCGTAAAATTTCGAAATAATCCCGGCTGCGCGACATGACCAGCGAGGTTGTTTTAAGCGCCTTGCGCACCTCGACGGAGTCACCTTCCTGTAGTTCGAAGCCTACCTGGCCGTCCAGCGTCAGGTACACCTTTTCATCAAATGAGGAGGCAACGGTAATCGAGATGATCGATTCATCCGTGACGACAATCGGACGGTTGGTCAGTGTGTGCGGGCAGATCGGGGTGATGACGATGCAGCTCATCTGCGGGTGGATAATCGGGCCACCGGCGGAGAGGGAGTAGCCGGTGGAGCCGGTCGGTGTTGACACGATCAGTCCGTCTGCCTTGTAGGTGGTCAGAAAATGCCGGTTGACCTTGGTCTCCAGGTCCACGATCCGGGCCAAAGCTCCCTTGTTGATAACCACGTCGTTCAGTACATGGCATTTCTCGATTTCCTGGCCTTCCCGGTGGAGGGTCACTTCCAGCATCATCCGTTCCGAGACGCGCGGGTTTCCCTCCAGACACTTTTCCAGCCGCGGGTACAGTTCTTCCACGGTGATTTCTGTCAGAAAACCGAGGCTTCCAAGATTGACCGCAAGGATCGGGACATCTTTGCCGCTGAAAAGTCGCGCGACCGAGATAAGCGTGCCATCCCCTCCCAGTACCACCACCAGTTCGGCCTGATCACGAATTTCTTCTTCGGTCAGCGCTTTCGGGTAGCCGAGCTGACGCGTCAGCTGCTCCTCGGCCAAGGGGGTGCAGCCATGCTCCTCCAACCAGTTGATCAGGTCGCTGGCGACACCCAGACAACGGGGGTCATGAATTTTAGCGAATATGGCGACGTTCTGGATTTGGTACATAGGTAGTCTACCTATTTGAGTTTCCTGATCTTGTCCAGACTCTCTTCCAACACCAGTTTCTTGCCGTTTACATCCGTCAGTTTCTGGCGCTCCTTGGCAACGATTTCAGCCGGGGCACGGTCCACAAAGGCGGGGCTCTCCAGCTTTTTGGAGAACATCTCTATCTCTTTCTCGATCTTGCCGATCTCCTTCAGCAGCCGCTCTTCCTCGGCGGCTACGTCCACCAGTCCCTTGAGCGGCACATATATCTGCACGTCACCGGCAACCTGGATCGAGGCGTCTTCCGGTTTTTCGATGGCTACGCCGATGGCAAGGTCGGAAACCCTGGCCAGGCTGATAATGGCGCTTTCGTTGTGTTTCATCAGCCGCTGGCTGGCTTCGCAGTGCTGCAGGAGAGGATCACCGCGATCTGTTTCGAAGGCGGCACCTCCATCTCGCCGCGAATGTTACGGATGCCGCCGATAACCGCCATGACCCGTTCCATGTCGGCAGCATCGTCTGGGAAGGAGCACGCGTCAGCATGCAGCAGGGTAGGGGGCCTGCATGATGGTCGGAGTGGTTTTGGTCCCCGGCAGCGCCTGCCAGATTTCTTCGGTGATAAAGGGCATGAACGGGTGCAGCAGGCGCAGCAGGTTCTCCAGCGTGTACCAGAGTACATACTGGGTGGCCTGTTTGCGCTCCGGCGTGCCGTTGTAGATGTCCTGTTTGGACAGCTCCAGATACCAGTCGCAGAATTCGCTCCAGGTAAACTGGTAGAGCGCCATGGCGCTTTCGTTGTAGCGGTAGCCGGTCAGGGTTTCATCGACACTCCGCGCGGTTTCATTCAGGCGGTGCAGGATCCACTTGTCCCCCTGGGATAATTCCAGTGCGTCATAGCTGACGCCGTCCGGATCAAACCCTTCCAGGTTCATGAGCGTGAAGCGGGCCGCGTTCCAGACCTTGTTACAGAAATTGCGGTACCCGGCGATCCGCTCTTCGGCCAGCTTGATGTCGCGTCCCTGGGCGGCAAAGGCGGCCAGCGTGAAACGGAAGGCATCGGTGCCGTACTGGTCGATGACCGTCAGCGGGTCGATGACGTTCCCTTTTGATTTGGACATCTTGTGCCCCTGGGCATCGCGCACCAGGGCATGGATGTAGACATCGGTGAACGGGACCTCGTCCATGAAGTGCAGCCCCATCATCATCATGCGGGCCACCCAGAAAAAGAGGATGTCGAATCCGGTCACCAGACAGGCGGTCGGGTAGAATGTTTTCAGTTCGGCGGTCTGATCCGGCCACCCCATGGTGGAGAAGGGCCAGAGAGCCGATGAGAACCAGGTATCAAGTACGTCGGTTTCCTGACGGAGTCTCGTCGCTGCCGCATTTGCTGCACTTTGTCCGGCGCTTCCATAGCCACGGTGACGCCGTCGCAGTGGTCGCAGAACCAGGCCGGGATACGGTGTCCCCACCAGATCTGGCGTGAGATGCACCAGTCGCGGATGTTTTCCATCCAGTCGTAGTAGGTGTTTTCCCACTGTTTGGGGAGGATGCGGGTCTTGCCGCTTTTTACGGCATCCAGAGCCCGTTCGGCCAACGGAGCGACTTTTACATACCATTGCAGCGAGAGGTACGGCTCCACCACGGTCTTGCAGCGGTAGCAGCCGCCCACCGACATCGGGTGGTCTTCGATCTTTTCCAGCAGGCCGACAGCATCAAGATCGGCCACGATGCGGCTCCGGGCGGCGAAGCGTTCCATTCCCTCGTACTGGTGACCGGCAGCATTGATGACACCGGACTCGTCGAGGACATTGATCTTGTCCAGGCCGTGGCGCAGGCCGACTTCAAAGTCGTTGAAGTCGTGGGCCGGGGTGATCTTGACTACGCCGGTGCCGAATTCGCGATCGACATAGTCATCGGCGACAACCGGGATTTCGCGGTTCAGGAGCGGCAAAAGAACCTTTTTGCCGACCAGGTCGCTATAGCGGTCATCTTCCGGATGTACCGCCACGGCGGTATCGCCCAGCATGGTCTCCGGACGGGTTGTCGCAACGGTGACAAAGCGCCCCGGCTCGCCGACTACCGGGTAGCGGATGTGCCAGAGGTGCCCCTTGTGATCTTCATGCTCGACCTCGATATCGGAAAGGGCGGTGTGGCAGCGCGGGCACCAGTTGATCAGGCGGTTATCACGGTAGATCAGGCCATCTTCGTATAGTTTGACAAAGACGGTGCGCACCGCCTTGGACAGCCCTTCATCCATGGTGAAGCGTTCGCGCTCCCAGTCGCAGGACGCGCCCAGACGTTTCAGCTGGCCGATGATCTGGCCGCCGGACTCAGCCTTCCATTTCCAGACCCGTTCGATAAATTCTTCGCGCCCCAGATCGTGCCGGTCCTTCCCTTCGGCGGCCAACTGCCGTTCGACCACGTTCTGGGTGGCGATGCCGGCATGGTCGGTGCCCGGCATCCAGAGCACATTATACCCCTGCATCCGTTTCCAGCGGCAGAGGATGTCCTGCAGAGTGTTGTTGAGGGCATGCCCCATATGCAGGGCGCCGGTGACGTTCGGGGGGGGGATTACTATCGAGTACGGCTTTTTATCCGAGGTGGCTGCGGCGTGGAAATACCCTTTTGTTTCCCACTCGGTGTACCATCTCTTTTCAACATCATGGGGTTCGTACCCTTTGGCAAGTTCTTTGGTCATGCACTCATCCTTTTAATAAGAATTCTGAGCGTAACCATATACTACTGTTGGCTGATTCAGGTCAAGTGCGCACTTGGAAGAAGCAACCCGCCATTTTTCTTTTTCATGGTAACATTTTGTGCCAGAGCGGATTATTTGCATCCGATACATGTATGGAATCGAACATTGTGATTCCCAAGTTGCTGCAAATAGGTAAGAAAAACAGTGGCATTTTCGTTGTTCTTTGACTTGGCGAGGGGGCACATGTGTACTGTTTTAATGCAACATGTCCTGTTATGTCCATGAGGGGGCATGATGACGCGAATTACCTTTGGAACATCCGGTTGGCGCGGAATTCTGTGCCAGGATTTTACCTTTTACATGTATATCATCAAAGCATCGGGCGAAGGCGACAGCGACGCCTTGATTGCCTGTTCCCCGCAAGCGCGGAGAACAGGCGGAAACGCTATGGATCTTTACGTCACATCAAGCTATCGATTATGGTCCGACCGGATCCAATTGCATAAAGAGTACCCCATGAGGAGAAAGCGTGAACGGTATCTCCAACGTGCCGTCGGCGGCTGGTATACGAACTATCTGCTCGACCTCCGGAGTAACCTTCGAGAGTGCTTCATATGTTGCTTTATTGGCCGTCCACAGATCTCTCCCTTCCTGAATGATCCCATCTGTCGGATCCAGGTCATATGGTGACAGTTCAAACGGTGGGTATGCGTTTCGCGGTATTCCTGCGCTGTCTGCGAGCCACTGGGCAGAGTAGTTGGCATGAGTACGATCGATCCGATAAAGGGTCACGTTAACACCGCCCGCCGGTACTCCCCGCAACCGGAGCAGTACGGACTCACTGCTGGCGGCGGAACGCAAGGTATTGTAATTGAACATCATCAGCCGCGTCTGACCGCCGGCTGCGCCAACAGGTCGAACAGCCAGTCCCCCGACTACGTCGTTACTCAATGGTTGTGCCGCTGTTTTCGACAGGTTTAAAAGGGTGCCTCCGACCAACTGCTGCTGGAACAGATCGAGCACATTACGGGCAGGAGGTGGTATCGTCGCCGAGCCGGTGTTCCACAGCGCACCCCACAGGACATTCTGCTCTACTATCGTTGTCGTGAGTAGTGCAAAATGGGCTCCGCCGAGCTCAGTCCCGTCAAGCCGTGAGAACATGATCCTGCCATTTTCGTCATCAATGATATAGCCCTCGTCGATGCAGAGCGGGATTCCTGCGAACTTTGAATACGGTGCAAGCGCTGTGCGGATCGCAGCGGTTGCCGTGGAGATTTTTGACGGGTCGTCCGAGTAGTACGAGAAGCTTATGACGGAAGGTACAATTGGCGACTCGCCGGGAATGCTGAAGATACCGGTCTGTATCCGTCCCGCCATCCCGGAAATAAACTGACTGCCCCATACCATGTAATTGCCGGGGTTGACATTAATACGCATACTCACATTCGGGTTTGCCGCCCGTGCCGCCGAAATGGTGTAGTCGTAAAATTTGAACCACTCCTCCATAGTCCCGCTCCACCACCCCTTGTTGTCCGGTTCAGTTCCGCAACGGAAGCGCCACGATGCCACCACATCGGCTCCATATGTTGTGCTCAGGGTTTCAAAGAAGGCTCTGATGTAGTTGTAATACTTGTCCCAATCACGTGGCGGGCTGGTGTTGGTGCTAAATTCACCAATAGCCGCCGGGTTGCTTGCCAGTTTCAGCGGCGTGTAAGAGAGCACAATATATGGTGTAAAACCAGCCGCCAGGATGGAATCGAGCTTCGTCGTCAATCGCTCAAAATGGTAAACCGGGTTTCCATACGCATCTTCGTCATAGAGTTCGTTTTGCGGTAAGTCCGGCATTCCACCGGTCGCATTAAATAATGCAACATACGTAATCATCGGGGATCTGATCTTGTCCGAGGGGGAAACGGCATCGGGGGTCCACTGAGCCCATGTGTCCCATGGAGAATGGAGTGTGGCGGCGCCCGCCTCAGCTACATTAATCTCGAATGTTGCTGTTGGGAGCGTAATAGTCACACTTGCGCTCTGGCGTGGTGAAATATTACCTGCCGCGTCCTTCGCCCAGGCGTACAGAGTGTTCGTTCCCGCCGAAGTAAAGGTGTAGCTTGCGGGAGCAACAGCTCTCCAGTCGGTGGAGCTAATTCCGGGAGTAATAGAGCTGTTGCTGAGATAATACCCGGTTACACCAACATCGTCGCTGGCTGAAAGCATGATTCCCGTTACCCGAAGTGTGCTTGACGTACTTGGAAGTGTGAAGGTGTCTATTCCTGGAGAGATAACGTCGATAAACGTGACGGCACTCAGGCTATCGGAAACATTTCCGGCAGCGTCCTTGGCCCAGGCATAGAGTATGTTCGCTCCGGCGTTCGAAAACAGATAGCTTGCCGGAGGTGTTGTTTTCCAGCCATCGGCATCTGCCAACGGTTTTGTTGCACTCACCGTCAACAGATATCCTGTTACCCCGATATTGTCGTATGCCGCGAATGCGGTCACTGTCACTGTCAAGGAACGTGCCGTTGCGGGAATGCTGAATGTATTCACTTTCGGAGCGATTGTGTCTTGCCCCGGGATGTTCACTGTAATTGAGACAGCCGCTGACAGGCTGCTATTGCCTGCGGCATCGTAAGCCCTGGCCCTGAGGAAATGGGTTCCACTCGCCAGCGTGGCAGTGTTAACGCTGTAACTGTAGGGAGAAAAGGTATCAGTAATTTTCAGAATATCGTCAATATAAAACTCAACCATGGCCACCCTGATGTTATCCGTGGCAGATGCTCTTATAGTAATCGTACCGACTACGGACGCATTGTTTACCGGTGAGGTAATAGACACCGTTGGCGCCTGGATATCTATGGTCACGCTCCTACTCAGGCGTGCGGAGACATTGCCTGCAGCATCCTTTGCCCAGGCATACAGCACTTTCGTTCCGGCTGAAGAAAAGGTATAACTTGTGGGAGCCGTGCTTTTCCACCCGCTGGCACGCGGCGAAGGAAAGGAGGGGCTTGTATTGAGATAATAACCGGTTACACCGACATTGTCGCTGGCAGTCAAAGTAATCCCCGTAACACTCAGTTTTGATGATGTGGTCGGCACTATGAATGTTTTTATGACGGGTGCGGTTCGATCGATGGCCGCATCAGTTACCCTAGGTGTGAGATTTGATGCGAAGACAATAATAAAAACAAGTGTGCCCGTAACAGTCCATAATATTGCGCGAGTGTTTAACATGAGGTCCTCCTGTCTTGAAAATAGACTGGCGCTTTTTTTGTTTTCATCCGGAAAACGTCTTTCCCCACCTTAGCGATGATAAAATATCTTTGTATGATAGCATCTTGTGTGCCGGGCTATAACATACTGATATAGACGGACAATAATCCGATGTCTGGAGCAATAAACGTAAAATTGTAAGAAAAATCGACATAATTTCGGGATTTATTGCAGGTTGTTTCGTGCTTTAAATGAGTAATCTACTAAATTTAAAAGAAATGCAGGTTGGCGCCAGTTCCAGGATCGGTTCATTGTCGTTCCTGTTGAAATGGGCAGCTGTCCGCAGTTTTTGAGCAGATACGTACATCTTTAATCCTGCCGTGAGGGCCGGACGGGAACTGCATGAAATTAATCATGGGGCTTACATGTATTGTTCTTTGTCTTGACGGAAGAGACGTGCTGTATTATTCTAACACGACAAAAGATGTCCTGTTATGATCGGGGGGTACGATGACGCACATTACCTTTGGAACATCCGGCTGGCGTGGAATCCTGTGCGAGGATTTCACGTTCGAAAACGTCAAGGTTGTTGTTCAGGCCATTGCCGATACCATTAAGGCATCTGGTGAGCAGGAAAAAGGTGTCGTGATCGGCTGCGATACCCGTTTCATGGGGCAGCGTTTTGTCGAAGCATCCGCCCGTGTTCTGGCCGGGGCCGGAATCAAGGCGTATATATGTGAACGGGATACTCCAACACCGGTTATCTCGTACGAAATATTGCGGCGCGGTGCCGCCGGCGGAATCAACTTTACCGCCAGCCATAACCCGCCCGAATACAACGGCGTCAAATTTTCGCCATCCTGGGGAGGCCCGGCGCTGCCGGAAACCACCAGTGAGATCGAACGGCGCGCCAATGCGATGGTCGGAACCGGGTGTTACAGGGAACTATCACTTGAGGATGCCGGCAAACAGGGGCTGGCCGAGAACATCAACCCTCACGACGAGTATCTGAAGTCCCTGGAACAAAAGATTGATTTCGATGCCATCGGCCGACTGGGCCAAGTTGCACTCAATCCACTGTACGGCACCGGCCGCGGGTATCTGGACGAACCGCTCCGTAAACGCGGCATCCCGTACACCATCATCAATGACCGTCCCGATCCCTACTTCGGCGGACATCCTCCCGAGCCGTCCGAGGCGCACATCCCCGATTTCATTTCCCTGGTCAAGAACGATCCGGATATCAAGCTCGGTCTTGCGACTGATGGCGATGCCGACCGTTTCGGTATTCTGGATGCCGACGGCAGTTACATCGAGCCGAACTATATCATCGCCCTGCTGCTGGATTACCTGATCCGGGTGCGCAAGCTTGAAGGTGGCGTGGCCCGCAGTGTCGCGACCTCGCATCTGATCGATGCCGTGGCGAAGAAACATGGTGTGCCGGTGTATGAAACACCGGTCGGTTTCAAGTATATCGGCGAACTGATCAGCCAGGACAAGCTGGTCATCGGCGGGGAAGAGAGCGCCGGTCTGACGATCAAGGGGCATGTGCCCGAAAAAGACGGCATCCTGGCCTGTTTCCTGGTGGCCGAAATGGTGGCCCGTGAAGGGAAGAGCGTCCGTGAGCTTGCTTGACCGGCTGTACGGTGAGGTGGGGCGTTTTGTCACCCGTCGCGACAACCTCAAGCTGTCGCCGGAGCTGGAAATTGCCTACAGCAGACAAGATCAATGCGGTTCCCGCCGAGGTTGCCGGGACGAAGGTCACGGAGATCGTCAGGATCGACGGAACCAAATTGTTGCTCGATGACGGCAGCTGGATGCTGTTCCGCAAATCGGGCACCGAGCCGGTAGTACGACTCTACGGCGAGGCGGGCAATGATGCACGCCTCGCCGAAGTGATGGCCGCCGGCCGGAAGTTTATACTGGGCTGAATATAATACAAATATCGAAGGAGATGTATTCATGTGGGATTATACACCAATAGTTAAGGACCATTTTCTGAACCCCCGCAATGTGGGGGATATACCTGATGCCGACGCGGTTGGCGAAGTCGGCAGTCTGGCCTGCGGTGATGCGCTTAAGCTGTATCTCAAGCTGGACGACAACAAGGACAAGATCGTTGACGCCAAGTTCCAGACCTTCGGCTGCGCCAGCGCGATCGCCTCTTCATCGGCCCTGACCGAAATGGTCAAGGGGAAGAACCTGGACGAAGCCTTGGCCATCAGCAATCAGGATATTGCCGATTTTCTGGGGGGGCTGCCGGAAGAGAAGATGCACTGCTCGGTAATGGGGCAGGAAGCGCTGGAGGTGGCTATCGCCAAGTACCGCGGACACGAAGCGTCCCGTAGCATGACAGTGACCATGATCATGGCCCGGCCTATCCCGACCAGGAGGGGACGGTTGTCTGCAAATGTTTCGGCATTACCGATATCTTCCTGAAGAAAGGTTATCGAGACCAACCGTCTGACCACGCCGGAACAGGTAACTCACTTCACCAAGGCCGGCGGAGCCTGCGGCGGCTGCATTCCCAAGATCAAGGAACTGATTGATGAGGTGATGGGGACGCCGATGCCCGAGGAACCGCGCAAGCGCCCGGAAAAACTCTCCAACATGAAGAAGATGCAGCTGATTCAGGAAGTTCTTGAGCGCGACATCCGGCCGCTGCTCTGGGCCGATGGCGGCGATCTGGAACTGATCGATATCGACGGTTCGCAAGGTGCAGGTGGCATTTCGCAAGGCCTGTGCCGGGTGCGCCTCGTCCGGCAACACCGCCCGCATGGTCGAAATCAAGCTGCGTGACCTGGTGGCCGAGGATATTGTTGTAGAGGAGGTCTCTGCATGAAAGAGATCTATCTCGACAACAACGCGACCACCAAGGTTGATGAAGCGGTCTTCGAGGAGATGCGCCCCTATTTTTGCGAACTGTACGGCAACCCCAGTTCGATGCATTTTTTCGGCGGCCAGGTGCAGAGCAAGGTGAACGAAGCCAGAGTTCGAGTGGCTGCATCTGTTGGGAGCTTCGCCGGATGAAATCATTTTTACCGCCTGCGGTACCGAGAGTGACAACGCCGCCATCCGTTCGGCACTGGAAGTGTTTCCCGAACGTCGCCACATCATTACCAGTCCGTGTCGAACACCCGGCTGTGTTGACCCAATGTCGCAACCTGACCCAGAAGGGGTACCGGGTGACGGAAATCGGCGTGGATGGCGCCGGCCGTCTGGATATGGACGAACTGAAAGCCGCCGTTGATGCCGATACGGCCATTGTCTCGCTGATGTGGGCCAACAACGAGACCGGTGTTATCTTTCCGGTGGAGGAAGCGGCTGCCATTGCCAAGGCGAAGGGAGCGCTTTTTCACAGTGATGCCGTGCAGGCTATCGGTAAAATCCCGATCAATATGGCCGCTTCGAGCATCGACATGCTCTCGCTCTCCGGGCACAAACTGCATGCACCCAAGGGGATCGGTGTACTTTACCTGCGACGCGGCACTCCATTCCGCCCTTTTCTGGTGGGTGGCCATCAGGAAAAGAGCCGCCGGGCCGGTACCGAAAATGCCGCGGCCATTATCGCACTGGGCAAGGCCTGCCAGTTGGCCGGTCAGCATATGGACGCCGAAAACACGGTTGTCAAAGCGCTGCGGGACCGTCTGCAGGACGCCCTGATGGCGGCGATTCCCCATGCCCGCATCAACGGTGGCGGTGCCGAGCGACTGCCCAATACCACCTCTATCGCGTTTGAATTTGTTGAAGGGGAGGCCATCCTGCTGCTGCTGTCGGAGTTTGGCATCTGCGCTTCGTCAGGAAGCGCCTGTACCTCCGGGTCGCTGGAACCGTCCCATGTCCTGCGTGCCATGGGTGTTCCCTTTACCTGTGCCCACGGTTCGATCCGTTTTTCACTTTCTCGCTTTACCACGGATGCCGAGATCGATACCGTTATCCGCGAGATGCCCCCCATTATTGCCCGCCTGCGGCAGATGTCCCCCTTCGGCAGGGAACATCTGCAAGGAGAGGCTTAGAGATACCTGTTCTGGATGTAACAAGGGCGACCATTTTGGTCGCCCTTTATTTTTACTGGAGAATCGGGAGGAATGAGGTAAAATATTTTAGGTTAAATCTGGACAATAATATTGATTTTAATGCTTGGACGGAGTGAGTGATGGAGATAAAAATACCTGAAGTCGGTGAGTCGGTGCGCGAAGCGCTGCTGGCCAAATGGTTTAAAAAAAGCGGCGATGTTGTCACGCGGGATGAGCCGCTCTGCGAAATTGAGACCGACAAGATTACTCTTGATCTTAATGCCGATGCTGCCGGAGTCCTCACCATATCGGTGTCCGAAGGTACAACAGTGGCAGTCGGAACGATAATTGGTGTGATTGAGGAATCTGCCGCTGTGCCGGCAGCGCCCGTTACTGCTCACTCGACTGTGCTGGCAGAAAAACTTGCGGCTCCGTCATCGTCACCCTCCGTGCGGCGTGAAATGCGCGAGCACAACATTTCTTCGGACGAGGTAGCGGGGAGCGGCAAGGGGGGGCGCATCACGCCGGATGACCTGCTCACCAAAATCGAGGAAAAGTCGAAAATGCCGCCTCCTTCCAGGCCTGCAGCGCGTGTCGAATCGGCTGCGGTTGTGCCTGAACGCCAAAGCGCGACACCTGTGCCGGCTCCGCCGAGCGTCGCCGTGTCACCAGCTCCGCCCGCTATGCCAGAACCGGCAGCACCGTCTTCTGTCCGGACGGAGGAATCGCCGCTCTATTCATCCGGCCGAGAGGAGCGCCGTCCGATGTCGCCTCTGCGCAAACGGGTCGCCGAGCGCCTGGTGGCAGCCCGCCAGCAGACCGCCATGCTGACTACTTTCAACGAGGCGGATCTGTCCCATGTCAAGACACTGCGCAGCACCTATCGCGAGCATTTCCTGCAGCGTCACGGAGTCGCTCTTGGTTTTATGCCTTTTTTTGTCAAGGCGTGTATCGAGGCGCTTAAGGAGTTTCCACTGGTTAATGCCAGTATCGATGGTGACGACATCGTCTATCACCATTTTTATGACATTGGCGTTGCCATCGGCAGTGACAAGGGGTTGGTGGTGCCGGTGTTGCGTAATGCCGATCGGCTCAAAATGTATGAGATAGATCAGGCTATTACCGCATTTTCCGAGAAGATCAAAACCAATCGCCTGGCTATTTCGGATCTGGAGGGGGGCACCTTTACCATCAGCAACGGTGGCGTCTACGGGTCGATGCTTTCCACGCCGATTCTTAATCCTCCCCAGAGCGCCGTACTGGGGATGCATGCGATCCAGGACCGGCCGGTCGTGCGCGACGGGCAGATTGTCATTCGGCCGATGATGTATCTGGCGCTCTCCTACGATCACCGGATCATCGACGGCCGCGAGGCGGTCGGATTTCTGAAAAAGATCAAGGAGTATATTGAAGAGCCGGAAGAGCTGTTGCTGGAAGGGTGACAGTTGTCTGCATAATCCTGATTCTATTGTTTAACTTGTTTGGCATTTTCCATAGGAGGAATGACGCTCATGTCTGAAACAGCATTCGATTTGATTGTTATCGGTGCCGGGCCGGGTGGTTATGTGGCCGCCATCCGTGCATCACGGCTCGGCATGAAGGTTGCCGTAGTCGAAAAACGTGCCGCTGCCGGCGGCGTCTGTCTTAACGAAGGGTGTATTCCCAGCAAGGCTCTGCTCGACTCCAGCGAGCTTTTTGCCATGGCTCGGGACAAGTTTGCTCTGCACGGTATAGCTGTCGATCCTCCGCGCCTCGACCTGGATACGATGATGCTGCGCAAGGAGGATGTGGTCAAGAAGTTGACCGACGGCATCGCCTATCTGTTCAAGAAAAACGAAATTGAACGACTCCACGGGACTGCCGTGCTCAAGGGCGTCGATGCAGCTGGCCGGCATCAGGTGGAGGTGACGCCGGCCGTCCCATCGCCCGCGCCAGCCGGTCAGCAAACTCTTCTGGAACCAGCTCCTCAGTCACCTGTTGTTCTCACTGCCCCAAAGGTTATCCTTGCGACCGGCAGCGAGGCTTTTCCTCTGCCGGGTATCCCTTTTGACGGCCATGTTGTCGTCACTGCGCGTGAAGCGCTCTCTTTCGATCAGGTGCCGGAACATCTGATCGTGGTCGGCGGCGGTGCAATCGGACTTGAGCTCGGCTCCGTCTGGCGGCGACTGGGTGCCCAGGTAACGGTGATGGAGATGCTGCCGCAGATTCTGCCGAATATGGATCGTCAGGTGGCCGATACGCTCTACCGCTCACTGCGCAAGCAGGGAATACAGTTCAAACTGAGCACGCGCATTACCGGTGTACGACGGATCGGCGCCAAGGCGATTGTGCTGTTCAACTCCGGTACCGGCAGCGAGGAGGTCGATTGCGACAAGGTGCTGGTGGCGGTCGGACGACGACCGTTGACAGGAGGCCTCGGCCTCGAGGCGATCGGTGTCGCGCTGGATGAAGCGGGGAGAGTGGTAGTCGATGATTCGTATCAGACGTCGGTAGAGGGAGTTTATGCAATCGGTGACCTTGTGACCGGTCCGATGCTGGCCCACAAGGCATCTGAAGAAGGTGTGGCCTGTGTCGAGCGGATGGCAGGCATGACGACCAGTGTCGAATACGAGTACATTCCGGGTGCGGTTTATACCTGGCCGGAAGCCTCCAGTGTCGGTGCAACTGAAGAGCAGCTCAAAGCTGCAGGGATACCGTATCGCAGCGGCCGCTTCAATTTTGCCGCTCTCGGTCGGGCGCGCTGCATGGATGAATCGGAAGGGTTTGTCAAGATTCTTGCCCACCAGGAAAGCGATCGGGTGCTGGGTGTCCACATCGTTGGTCCCCGGGCGTCCGACCTGATTGCCGAGGCGGCCGCGGTGATGAGCTTTGGCGGAACGGCCCGGGACATCGCCCTGATCTGTCACGCCCACCCGACACTTCCGGAGGCAATCCGGGAGGCGGCGCTTGATGTTCACAAAGAGGCTATACACGCCTGAATCTTTCGGTTACGCCTTTTGCCCCTTATCGTTACCAAGCTCCTGCCTGGAAACGATAAAACTGGAAATGGGTGTATAATATGAAATAATAAAGGGGAGGTGTCTGTTATGCCAAGAAACCTGACCACCAAGATACTGGAAGCACACCTTGTCGAGGGTACGCTGGTTCCGGGAACTGAAATATCGATCAAAATCGACCATACCCTGCTGCAGGATGCAACCGGCACAATGGCGATGCTGGAGTTTATCGCCATGGGGCTTCCGCGCGTCAAAGTTGATCTGGCTGCGCAGTACATTGACCACAACCTGCTGCAGACCGACTATAAGAACGCGGATGATCACGCCTTTTTGACGTCAGCCGCGATGAAGTTCGGGGTGCATCTCTCCAAGCCGGGCAACGGGGTTTCCCATCAGGTGCATCTGGAACGTTTCGGAGTCCCCGGCATCACACTTCTGGGTGCGGACTCCCATTCTCCGACGGCGGCGGGGATATCTGTTCTGGCTATCGGCGCCGGCGGCCTGGATGTGGCGTTGGCCATGGCCGGGCATCCGTTCAATCTTCCCTGCCCGAAGGTCATGGGGGTCAAGCTTACCGGTAAGCTTCCTGACTGGGTTTCAGGCAAAGACGTTATTCTCGAAATGCTTCGTCGTCATACCGTCAGTGGGGGTGTCGGCAAGGTAATTGAGTATTATGGCCCCGGCGTGGCGACCCTTTCCGCCACCGATCGCGCCACCATCGGCAACATGGGGGCCGAACTGGGGGCGACCTCTTCCATTTTCCCTTCGGATGAACGGACGCGGGAATTCCTGGTTTCACAGGGGAGGGGCGAAAGCTGGCAACAGTTGGCGGCTGATGAAGGGGCCGTCTACGATGAGTATGATGAAATCGACCTTTCCGCACTGGAACCGCTGATCGCCTGCCCTTCGTCACCCGACAACGTTGTGCCGGTCCGCGAGGTGGCGGGGACGAAGGTTGATCAGGTCATCGTCGGCAGTTCGGTGAACTCGTCGTACCGCGACCTGATGACCGTCTGTCGGATGATGGAGGGGAATCGTGTCGCCGCCGGGGTACACTTCCATGTCAATCCGGGCAGTCGTCAGGCGTTGGAGAACGTCGCCCAGGATGGCGGCGTGTTGATGCTGCTGATGGCTGGTGTCAGTATCCACCAGTCCGGCTGTCTGGGGTGCATCGGCATGGGGCAGGCTCCGGGAACGGATCAGGTGAGTCTGCGCACCTTTCCGCGCAACTTTCCGGGCCGAAGCGGCACCAAAGGGGATAAGGTGTATCTTTGTTCGCCGGAAACAGCTGCGGCATCCGGTATTTACGGCGTGATCACCGACCCGCGTACACTGGGAGAGGTCAGATCGTATCCGGCGGTGCAGAATCCTGAAAAATATCTTCTGGACGATTCCAGTGTCATCTTTCCACTGGAAGACAGCTCTGCGGTCGAGATCAAGACCGGGCCGAATATCGTCCCGTTCCCGGATTTCGAGCCGTTGCCCGATACTCTGCACGCTGGTGTTGTCATTGTGCTTGGTGACAATATTACGACTGATCATATTATGCCGGCCGGCAACAAGGTTCTGCCGCTGCGCAGCAATATTCCAGCCATCAGCGAGCATGTCTTTGAACAGGTGGATGCAGACTTTCCGGCTCGTGCTCAAGCCGCCGGAAACGGAATTGTGGTCGCCGGCGAAAACTACGGACAGGGCTCTTCCCGGGAACATGCCGCTATTGCGCCGCGTTATCTGGGGATTCGCGCCAAGATCGTCAAAAGCTTTGCCCGCATTCATAAGGCTAATCTGGTTAATTTCGGCATAGTGCCCCTGGTGTTCAAAAACCCGGCTGATATTGGACCTGTTTAAGCAGGGGGATCAGGTTTCTATTCCAGATGTGCGGCGCCTCGTCGAGAGTGGAGCCAGTGAAATACCGGTGTTTATTAACGGCAAGGAGATTGCCACTTTGCTGGAGATATCCGACCGCCAGCGTCAAGAACTCTTGGCGGGCGGTACACTGAATTTTGTAAAACAGAATCAACAGTAAAGGAACTACAATGCCAAGAACGACCCGCAAAACCAAGATTGTGGCGACTGTCGGTCCGGTAAGTTCGTCTCCGGAAATGATTCGGAAATTGATGAAGGCCGGTGTCGATATATTCAGGCTGAATTTCTCGCATGGCGAAAATGCTCAGAAGCTCGAACTGATCCACATCATCAGGCAGGTGTCGGACACGTTGGGTCGTCAGGCCGGTATTCTTGGTGACCTTCAGGGACCTAAGATCAGGACCGGTAAAATGGCGGGAGAGGGGATGCTGCTTGTCAAGGGGCAGGAAGTGGTTATCACCACCGATGACGTGCTTGGCGGTGATGGCGTCATTCCGACTATTTACCGCTCTCTGCCGCACGATGTGCATCCAGGTTCGAGAATCCTGCTGGATGACGGGCTGTTGGAGTTGAAGGTTATCGCGCTTGAAGGTGAACGGGTGCGTTGTCTGGTTGTTACCGGTGGACTTCTCAAAAACAACAAGGGCATCAATCTTCCAGGGGTAAATGTTTCAGCTCCCTGTCTTACCGAAAAAGATTTGGTTGATCTTGATTTTGCTCTTGAAGCGGGTGTCGATTTTATTGCACTTTCGTTTGTGCGTACCGCCGAGGATATCGAACAGATCAAGAAGATCATTGCTTCGAAGGGCAAAGATACACCGGTTGTGGCTAAAATTGAGAAGCCGGAGGCGCTGCGCAACTTCAAAAAGATCCTGGAAGTTACCGATGCAGTCATGGTGGCGCGTGGTGACCTGGGTGTCGAGATTGAACCGGAAAAGGTGCCGATCTACCAGAAAAAGATCATCCAGGCATGCAACAGGGCCGGCAAACCGGTCATAACCGCAACTCAGATGCTGGATTCAATGATACGGAACCCACGGCCGACCAGGGCCGAGACATCTGATGTTGCCAATGCAATTATTGACGGCACTGATGCTATCATGCTTTCGGCTGAAACA
>CAVXBQ010000006.1:197500-512672 GCA_963760075.1 uncultured delta proteobacterium
ACACGATTTGATGGGCTTGTAGCTCAGTTGGCTAGAGCACACGACTGATAATCGTGAGGTCGCTGGTTCGAGTCCAGCCAGGCCCACCAACCTTTATTGGGGGTGTAGCTCAGCTGGGAGAGCACCTGCCTTGCACGCAGGGGGTCATCGGTTCGAACCCGTTCACCTCCACCAATAATTTGAGAGGGTTGTCTTTGTGATGGCCTGATCATTTAGTTCTTTGACAATTGCATAGTGGATAGTTTAGGTGGTTAAAGCATACTCAGTGCGTATGTTTTAACTTGAATTGTATGAAATTTGTAGATTGATTTCGATTTTTTATGGTCAAGCTACTAAGGGCGTACGGTGGATGCCTAGGCAGAGAGAGGCGATGAAGGACGTGGTAAACTGCGATAAGCTTCGGGGAGTCGTTAAACAGGCTTTGATCCGGAGATTTCCGAATGGGGAAACCCGGCAGGGGTAATGCCCTGTCACTGTGTACTGAATACATAGGTACATAGAGCGAACGAGGGGAACTGAAACATCTAAGTACCCTCAGGAGAAGAAAACAATAGTGATTCCGTAAGTAGCGGCGAGCGAACGCGGAGTAGCCCAAACCAATACCACTTCGGTGGTATCGGGGTTGCGGGACCTCAACGTGGGATTGATGATGGGTAGCTGAGCGGTCTGGAAAGGCCGGCCATAGTGGGTGATAGCCCCGTAAGCGAAACTTTGATTCACCCTAGAGGTATCCCAAGTACCGCGGAACACGAGAAATTCCGTGGGAATCCAGGAGGACCATCTCCTAAGGCTAAATACTCCTCTCTGACCGATAGTGAACTAGTACCGTGAGGGAAAGGTGAAAAGTACTCCGATAAGGAGGGTGAAATAGATCCTGAAACCGTATGCCTACAAGCAGTGGGAGCACCATGTATATCAGGTGTGACCGCGTGCCTTTTGCATAATGAGTCAGCGAGTTACTCTTGCTAGCGAGGTTAAGTTCATAGAACGGAGCCGAAGCGAAAGCGAGTCTTAACTGGGCGTCCAGTTAGCAGGAGTAGACCCGAAACCGGGTGATCTATCCATGGCCAGGGTGAAAGGAAGGTAACACTTCGTGGAGGCCCGAACCCACTGGCGTTGAAAAGCCAGGGGATGAGCTGTGGATAGGAGTGAAAGGCTAATCAAACTCGGAGATAGCTGGTTTTCCTCGAAATATATTTAGGTATAGCCTCGCGTATGCGTAACGGGGGTAGAGCACTGGATGGGCTAGGGGTCTCACCAGATTACCAAACCCAATCAAACTCCGAATACCGTTAACGAAGAGCGCGGGAGTCAGACGGCGGGTGATAAGATCCGTCGTCAAAAGGGAAAGAGCCCAGACCGCCAGCTAAGGTCCCAAAATCTACGCTAAGTGGAAAACGATGTGGAAATGTCCAGACAACCAGGAGGTTGGCTTAGAAGCAGCCACCCTTTAAAGAAAGCGTAATAGCTCACTGGTCGAGTGGGTCTGCGCGGAAAATGTAACGGGGCTAAGCGTAGTACCGAAGCTGCGGACTGACATCTTAAGATGCCAGTGGTAGAGGAACATTGTGTAAGCCTGTGAAGGTCGACCGTGAGGACGGCTGGAGGTATCACAAGAGATTATGCTGACATGAGTAGCGAAAATGCGGGTGAGAAACCCGCACACCGTAAACCCAAGGTTTCCTCTGTAAAGGTAATCTGCAGAGGGTTAGTCGATCCCTAAGGCGAGGCCGAAAGGCGTAGTTGATGGGAAACAGGTTAATATTCCTGTACCACCTATTGTTGCGATGGGGGGACGGAGAAGGGTAGGCGAGCCGGTTATTGGATTTCCGGTTTAAGCGTGTAGGGGGGGAGAGTAGGCAAATCCGCTTTCCCATTAACTCTGAGACGTGATGACGAGAGCGTATGCTCACAAAGTCGTTGATCCCATGCTTCCAAGAAAAGCCTCTAAGCTTCAGACAGTAGGTGATCGTACCGTAAACCGACTCAGGTGGGTGAGGAGAATATCCTAAGGTGATTGAGAGAACACTGGTTAAGGAACTCGGCAAAATGACACCGTAACTTCGGGATAAGGTGTGCCCTCATTAGGTGTAGCGATTTACACGTGAAGCCGAAGAGGGTCGCAGAGAAATGGCGGTAGCGACTGTTTACTAAAAACATAGGTCTGTGCTAAGTCGTAAGACGATGTATACGGACTGACGCCTGCCCGGTGCTGGAAGGTTAAGGGGATTTGTTAGCGCAAGCGAAGCTTTGAACCGAAGCCCCAGTAAACGGCGGCCGTAACTATAACGGTCCTAAGGTAGCGAAATTCCTTGTCGGGTAAGTTCCGACCTGCACGAATGGCGTAACGATTTCCGCGCTGTCTCAACCAGTGACTCAGCGAAATTGAATTCTCGGTGAAGATGCCGAGTACCCGCGGTAAGACGGAAAGACCCCGTGAACCTTTACTATAGCTTGACAGTGACATTCGGAATAGCTTGTGTAGGATAGGTGGGAGACTTTGAAGCTGGCACGCTAGTGTCGGTGGAGTCGCCCTTGAAATACCACCCTGGTTGTTTTGGATGTCTAACCTTGGCCCGTCATCCGGGTCGGGGACACTGTCTGGTGGGTAGTTTGACTGGGGCGGTCGCCTCCCAAAGAGTAACGGAGGCGCGCGAAGGTTCCCTCAGGTTGATTGGAAACCAACCGTAGAGTGCAATGGCATAAGGGAGCTTGACTGCGAGACCAACAAGTCGAGCAGGTACGAAAGTAGGTCATAGTGATCCGGCGGTTCTGTATGGAAGGGCCGTCGCTCAACGGATAAAAGGTACTCCGGGGATAACAGGCTGATCTCCCCCAAGAGTTCACATCGACGGGGAGGTTTGGCACCTCGATGTCGGCTCATCGCATCCTGGGGCTGAAGTAGGTCCCAAGGGTTTGGCTGTTCGCCAATTAAAGCGGTACGCGAGCTGGGTTTAAAACGTCGTGAGACAGTTTGGTCCCTATCTACCGTGGGCGCAGGATACTTGAGAAGAGCTGTCCTTAGTACGAGAGGACCGGGATGGACGTACCGCTAGTGTTCCAGTTGTGCCGCCAGGCGCAGTCGCTGGGTAGCCACGTACGGAAAGGATAACCGCTGAAAGCATCTAAGCGGGAAGCCTCCTTCAAGATTAGGTATCCCTGGGTGTAACAACCCCTAAAGGCCCGTTGTAGACCACAACGTTGATAGGCCGGGTGTGTAAGTGCAGTAATGCATTTAGCTGACCGGTACTAATCGGCCGTGAGGCTTGACCATAAAAATGAAATACGGCCCGGGGAGGGGCAACCCTCCCCAGGTCGATATAAATCGAACAAATCATACAACACCAATAAACTATCCATCCAAAGCAATTGCCAAGAAATAATCATGGTGACGTCCACAAGACGAAACCGTAACGATTTCTCGGTGGCTATGCCGAGGGGGTCACACCCGTTCCCATCCCGAACACGGAAGTTAAGCCCCTCAGGGCCGATGATACTGCACGGGTAGCTGTGTGGGAGAGTAGGTCGCCGCCGGGAATAATTAAACAAAAAGCCCCGCTTCCAGAAATGGATGCGGGGCTTTTTGTATTGAAAATTCAAAAAGTATACGGATGTTTTATATTGTCAGACATAGGGACTTCTGCACTAGAGTATTTCCGTCTAGCTCTATTCTCTTACAAAAATATCCTGATCCGATTCATGCACCATTCCCATTAAATGAGCATACTCGGATTCAATCAAGGCGTAATGCCTTTGGGTCTCTTTTACAACTCGCTCAAATACGGCCTTCACAGCCGGGTCTACAACGCCCTGTGCCAGTTGGGTGTACTGACCAATGCACTCTTTCTCTTCAAAAAGTGCCAGTTCCATGGCTTTTTGTTCTATCATGTCTTCACCAATGGCTTTTTCAAGTTTCATATATGTCGGGTTTTTGGTGTCCACAGGAGAATTGATATAAGAAACAACATCTCCGAACTCGGAACCTTTGTAATGGTCAAAAAAAGCCTTGAGATGACCAACTTCCTCATTCGCAAGCATCTCAAGTACTTTTTTGGCTCTCTCGTTCCGGGTGGCTGAAGCGGCTCTTCGGTAAAAATCCATGCTATCCTTTTCGGCTTTAATCGCCAAACTAATAGCTTCTTGTAGAGAGTACTCTCTTCCCATATAATCCTCCTCGATATGATAGTCTTTTCTGAGTATATCCATCATTTTTGTTTGGTCAATGTTTTATGTTTATAGAGGCTGTAATTGCATTAGTAAATACAAAATATACTTGACAATCTGATAACAAGGACGTACATTCTCATTAGAAAATAAGGCTAGTTTTTCATTAATTGCAGGGTTTAATTGGAAATTGTATGAAAACAATTTACGTGCTTTCTGATTCAACCGGCGAGACAGCAGAGCGTGTGATACGTGCTGCACTTTCACAATTTTATGATGAAGATGTGCGTGTTCACCGTCTTTCCAAGGTCTGCACTCAATTGGATGTACAACAGGCGTTGTCGCTTGCGGTTCTTACTCCCGGGCTTATTGTATATACGCTGGTTGATCCGCTTTTGTCAGCGACCGTTGAGCGCGTGGCTGAAGAATGTGGGCTGATTACGGTTGATTTACTCAGCCCTCTTATCTACAGTCTGTCACGCTATCTGGGAGCTCCTTCGCGAGAAAAACCTGGTTTGCTTCATCGAATTGATACGGAATATTATCGGCGGGTTGAGGCTGTTAACTTCACTGTTAAACATGACGATGGCCAGGAAACAAGATATTTACATAAAGCAGATCTGGTTCTTGTCGGAGTGTCTCGCTCTTCAAAAACACCTCTTTCCATGTATCTTGCTCATAAGGGATACAAGGTTGCAAATGTGCCGATCGTTTTTGGTATAGCACCTCCTGCTGAGTTGTTCGAAATCGATCAGACAAAAATTGTTGGTTTGTTGATTGATCCGAAACGGCTTGTTGAGATTCGAACGTCACGATTGATAAATATGCGACAAAGTCCACGGGGAAGTTATAATGACTACCAGCAGGTGGAAGATGAGATATCGGCATGTCGCCAGTTGTATAGAAAACATCCCGAGTGGTACATTCTTAATATTACGAACAAGTCAGTTGAGGAAGCGGCATCTGAAATAATGAGACGAATGGATATGAGTATCGGTGCTGAATATTAACAAATTGTAGATATTAACAAAAAGGAGATTGAAATGAAAATTCTTATTGTAGAGGATGAAAAGAAGGTTGCCAGCTTTATCAAGCGAGGTCTTGAAGATGACAATTATCAGGTCACACTTAGTCATGACGGCGCTGATGGCCTTAAGCGTGCCAGTAGCGGCGAATTCGATCTGATTATTCTTGATTGCATGTTGCCGAAGAAAGATGGCTTGACTGTTCTGCATGAATTGCGCGAGGCGGGCAATCAGATCCCGGTTTTGATGCTGACGGCAAAAGCTGAAACAACTGACGTTGTTTCCGGTCTTGATGCCGGTGCGGATGATTATCTGGTGAAACCGTTTGCTTTTGCCGAGTTGCAGGCCAGGGTGCGGGCTCTCATCAGACGCAGCGAGCAGGATCGCGGCGCTGAAATCCGTTTTGCCGACTTGCGGCTTGATCCGGTCAACCACAAAGTATGGAGAGGACAGACTGAGATTGTTCTTACCGCAAAGGAATATAATCTTCTGGCTTATATGGTTCGCAATGCCGGAAACGTTCTTTCACGTGCAAATATTGCCGACAACTGTTGGGAATATCCTTTTGAAACGTTTACAAATATTATTGACGTATACATAAACTATCTCCGAAAGAAGGTTGATGGTAAATTTCCGACTAAACTTATTCATACTGTCCGCGGTCAGGGTTACATTCTGAAAGAGGGGTAGTGGGGGTTGATTTTTTTGGGTTGATCATTTATTTTGGATAATAGAGTAGTCAGGGGCGGTGTCGTGACTTATGCGATCCCGCCCTTGCCGGTTTTTGGAGAGCATTATGTCCGCCCGTTATATGCAGCCACTGCGAATTCTGGTACAATGCGGCTTTCTCGTATTTATGATATGGCTTGGGCTCCGTTTTTACCAGTTTGTGCAGGAAGTCGGTTCCGGAGTTGAGGAATACGTAACCGTCCGACCAGATGGCATTGATGGTTTTCTCCCCATATCCGGCTTGTTGGGAACCGCCTCATGGGTAAGAGGGGGCGAAATCAATACCATACACCCAGCGGCTGTGATCATCTTTATGACGGTGATTCTGGTTTCGCTTCTGCTGAGGCGTTCGTTCTGCTCCTGGATATGTCCAGTCGCGGCAGTTTCCGAGTGGTCCTGGAAAGGTGGCTTCCGCCTGTTGCGGCGCAATTCGCGTCTGCCTGCGTGGATTGATGCAGTATTACGGAGCTTGAAATACCTGTTGCTGATTTTTTTTGTCTATACCGTTGCCATTGCCATGTCCCCCGGGGAGCTATTAATATTCATTCAGTCAGACTATCACATCATTGCTGACGTGCGACTGCTGAATTTTTTCCTGCACATGTCCATGTTGGCGTTTGGTATTATCTTGTCGCTGGTGGTATTATCGGTCGTACTGCGTAATCCGTTCTGCCGCTATCTTTGCCCATACGGAGCTCTGCTTGGCCTGGTTGCAATACTCTCTCCGCTGCGTGTGACCAGAAATATTGATCGCTGTGTATCGTGCGGAGTGTGTAGTCAGGTCTGTCCGACCTATATTGACGTCATGCATAAAACGAGCGTGGCCTCTCCCGAATGTATCGCCTGCTGGCGATGTATCAGTCACTGCCGTTTCAATGAAGCACTTTCAATGCGGGCGGTTCGACGTTTAGCCGTACCAGGCGTTGTTTTTGCTGTGCTGGTAGTGCTGCTGTTTTGGGGTGGCACTATGATCGGAAAGTTAAGCGGGCATTGGCACAGTTCCATCTCTCTGAAAGAATATGTCCGACTATTGGGCAAGTAACCGAAAGGAACCACTATTATGGGCGTATATGCCAACACCGTAAGTATTACCCAGTTCGCTGTAACAGGTGAACTGCCAAAAACAGATCAATTCCAGTGGTTTTCAAAGAAGCTGGCTGATCACGGGTTTCAATCAATTGAAAATTCCACCGAGGAGTCAGCTGAAGGATGGGCACTGGTAGACAAGCTTGATGATGCCTCATTTGACGTGCCATCCGACTTTTGGCGTGATAATCTTATCGTTTTTTCTCTGCGCAAAGATCAGAGAAAAATACCCGCTGCTGTTCTTAAATCACACACCGGGCGGGAAGAAGGTGCTTTTCTGGCTCAAAACCCCAATTTACGACGAACCCCGAAGCATAAACGCGAAGAGATTAAGGAACAGGTTCAACTGCGCCTTCTGACCAGGTGCCTTCCGGTGCCTTCAGTCGTCGATGTTGTATGGGACCAGAAGAGCGGAATATTAACGCTCTACAGCCTCGGGACCAAAGTTATTGAACGTTTTGAAGACATCTTCCGTAAGACGTTTGAGGGATTCAGCCCAGTAATTATCCATCCGTTTGCACGGGCCCGAAAACTACTGGAGGGTCAGTTACTTGATTCTCTGGAAGCAGCAAATCAGGCCGGCTCTGACGCTGTTGTCGCTTTGATTCGAGATAACCAGTGGCTTGGATGGGAGTTTATGCTGTGGCTGCTGCAGCGCGGAGTAAACGGAGAGGGTGAGTTTTCTGTCTGCTGTCCCGGGCACATAACGAATGGTGAAAAATTTTCCGCTTGGATTGATGACAAAATCCAGTTTCAAGGGGGAGGGGAAGAGGGAGGAATTCAGAAAGTCACGGTTTCGGGATCCCAGGATAGCTATCTGGAGGCCATATCCGCGCTCAAAGGTGGCAAACGCATAACAAGCGCAACAATATGCATGGAAAAGGACGAGAACCCTTGGAAGTTGACTCTTAAGGGTGATACGTTCGGCTTTTCATCATTTAAATGCCCTCAGGTGCGCGTCGAAAAAGATGCAACCGTCGATCAGATGAGCGAGCGTGAAGCGGTATTTTATGAGCGGATGTTCCTGATGGATCAGGGAATACAGCTATTTGACAGTTTGTTTACGACGTTTCTTGCGGAGCGGCTAACTGATGCATGGAACGGTCGCTTGCGGGCAATTCAAGCCTGGCTGGACGGGGAGTAATTTGATGAAATTTATTGATGAAGTAACATTATTCGCATCTTCGGGGCATGGTGGCGCTGGTTGTGTCGCCTTCCGGCACGAAAAATTTATCGAATTCGGCGGGCCGAGCGGCGGTGATGGCGGTAAGGGGGGCGATGTCATCTTCGAGGCGATTTCAGGACTCTCAACATTGTTGGAGTTGCGTCACAGGCCTCATCAGAAGGCAGAGCATGGTCATAACGGTATGGGTAAGAACCGGCATGGGGCCGGTGGCAAGGACCTGCTCATTAAAGTGCCGGTTGGAACCGTTATCAAGGATGCTGAAACTGATGATATTCTGGCTGACCTGACGGAGAATGGACAACGCGTAATACTGCTTAAAGGCGGCAGAGGAGGGCAGGGGAATGCCCGCTTCGCATCTGCTACCAATAAAGCTCCCAAGTTTGCCCAGCCGGGTGAAGAGCATGAAGAACGTAAACTACGACTCGAGTTGAAGCTGATGGCAGATGTCGGACTTCTTGGACTGCCAAACGCCGGTAAATCATCGCTTATCAGCAAGGTCTCTGCTGCTCGTCCTAAAATTGCCGATTACCCGTTTACCACGATGGTACCTTCGCTTGGTGTCGTACCGTACAAGGATTATCGCTCCTTTGTCATGGCTGATATTCCAGGCATCATCGAGGGTGCCCATGACGGGGCCGGATTGGGGCATCGTTTTCTCAAACATCTGGAACGGTCAGGTATACTGCTGCATCTGGTTGATATTTCATGGATGCCCGAGCGCGATCCGCGAGCAGAATTTGAATCGATAAATAATGAACTGGCTCTTTTCAGTCCCGAATTAGCCGCAAAAGAGCAGATTGTGGTAATTACCAAGATCGATCTGCCGCAGACAAAAGAGGAACTGCCTGCAATACAAGCCTGGTTTGTAGATAAGGGCGTTTCAGTGTTTCCGATTTCTTCTGCAACCGGAGAAGGGGTTGATCTGCTGCTGGATGAGATTGCCCGGCGTTTGTGGGGTAAACCGGAAGAGGTGTGGTGATGCGGAAAGAACTACTCAAAACAGTTAAACGTGTTGTGATTAAGATAGGGAGCAGGGTGCTGACGGATTCAGGTGGTGCCCTGGATATGACCGTCATCGGTAGAATCTGCGACGAGATTGCTTTTCTGCGTCAGCGAGGGTTGCAAGTTGTTGTCGTATCCTCTGGTGCCATTGCAGCAGGGAGGAGTGTTCTGGGGTTGACGGACAAACCACGGACCATTCCACATAAACAGGCAGCGGCTGCTGTCGGTCAGACCCGCCTGATGCAGGCATATGAGGCGTCTTTGGCGCCTCATCATCTTAATGCTGCACAGGTGTTGCTAACAAGTGAAGACCTTGGCAGTCGTCAGCGGTTTCTTAATGCCCGTGCGACCATTGATGCTCTGCTAGGCTTTGGTATAATCCCGATAATAAATGAAAATGACACCGTTGTGGTAGATGAGATCAAATTTGGCGACAATGACAATCTCTCCGCTCTGGTAACAAACGTCGCCGAAGCTCACCTCCTCCTGATCCTGACTGATATCGAGGGCTTTTATAGCGCAGATCCCAACACAAATCCTGATGCTACGCTGATTCCCCTCATAAAGGGTATCACGCGTGAGGTTGAACGTGCCGCCGGTGGTTCCGGTTCAACGGTCGGTACCGGAGGAATGGCGACGAAGGTGGCGGCGGCCAAAAAGGCCGGTAAAAATGGCGTTGCTACAATTATGGTATCCGGAAAACGGAGCGGCATTATTTCAGCTGCCGTGCGGGGGGATGAAGTCGGGACCCTGTTTCTCCCTTCTGGTATTGGCCTTAACCGCCGAAAACATTGGATCGCCTATACACTTAAGCCATCCGGCCGAATAGTTGTTGACGATGGCGCGCGGAGTGCCTTGTTGAAAAAGGGTAAGAGCCTGTTGCCGTCCGGAGTTGTACAGGTGGAAGGGAAATTTGAACGAGGAGCGTGTGTCCGGTTGTGTGGTTTGGACGGCGTTGAGTTTGCCCGCGGCTTGTCAGACTATTCAAGTACTGAATCAACCCGACTGGCTGGTTGCAAGAGCCTGGAAATCGAGAGAATTCTCGGATATCACTACGGCGATGTTATCATTCATCGCGATAATCTGGTGCTTCTCTAGATATGGCACGGCCCCGGAGAGTTGCTGTCTCTGAGGCCGTGTTTCAACAAAAACGTGAATATGTTATTACAACGCCTGAGCTACTACAGAGGCACTTGCAGTAAAGCTGTCTTTTACCTGAAGGGTTCCGTTTACTACCTCGACCCGTCCTCGCAATTCCTGGCCTACCGTACTGTTTTCGCGCACCTTTACATCCAGATTGACTTCTGCCAGCCTGCCTGTGTCAACTTGGTCAATCTTGAAAATGAGCGTTCCGTCTGTCTCCTGTGTATATGAAACGTCCGGAGCTCCCAGAAACTCAACTTCGGTAGGAAGCGTGAGACGAACGGTCAAATTCTGGGCAGACAACGATCCGGCATTGAGAACCGTAACCCGATAGCGAAGTTTTTCACCAGGAGCGACTTTCAGCTTAACAAGTTTTGCAACTGCGCGCACAAGCGGTGCAGAGCTTACAACAATGGTCTCTTTCTGGAAACTGACGTCATCGAATTTAGCTGATACGGCGTTAATTGCTACACTGGAACGATGACCGTCAACCATTTCAGCCGGCATTTTAACTACGACAGATCCCTTGAATGTCTCACCCGGAGCAAGCGTAATTCGAGAGACGTTTTCGGATGGTTTGTTTGCCCTGACCAGGACGGCGTCACACTCTTTTATGGCTGTGACGGTCAGCAGAAACTCTTCACTGGTCTTCCCCTTGTTGGAAATCTCAACCGGAAGAACGCCGTTGCTGCCGACCGGAATCGCTTCTGCACCTTCATGAAGAGAGAGTGTAATAGCAGCTCTCATACTCGCTTTCTCCAGTTTTTCAGCCAGCAACCGTTCCTTTTCACGACGTTCCTCTTCCAGTTTAATACGGGCAAGGCGTTCCTGTTCAGCTTTTGCCTTGGCAATACGCTCCATCTCCAGCTTTAAAGCTATAGCCCGTTCACGCGCCACTGTGTCGGAACGCACCTTACCGGCTGCGGCCTGCAACGTTTTATCCGGAGCAAGAATTTCTCCCTTTTGAAGGCGGGTTGCCAATGCTCTCAACTCGTCTTCCACGGAGGTCTTCAAGCTGCTTTCCGGAAATTCGGTTGTAAACATAGTAACTGATTTTGCGGCCCGCGCGTTATCACCTGACTTGAGGCTGGCGCGGGCAATGAGGAGCAACGTTACGTCCCTGAGCGGGGAGTCAGGAAAGACCTGATTTAATTGATCGCATTTTTCTATCGTTAGCAGATAATCCTTCTGCTGGTACGCGTTAAAGGCTTCAACAAAAACAGTAGAGTCATCAATATCGGCAGCGTTTACCGAAGAGAATGCGATAGATATGACGAACAGTGACAATATGAGTCGGGTAATGGTGCCGTTAATGTATTTCATATCGTTAGTCCACAAAACTCTTTAGTTTTTTACTGCGGCTGGGGTGACGCAATTTGCGCAGAGCTTTTGCTTCGATCTGACGGATGCGCTCGCGGGTAACCTCAAAGTCCTGTCCGACCTCTTCAAGGGTGTGATCGCTTTTTTCGCCGATGCCGAATCTCATTCTGAGAACTTTTTCTTCACGTGGCGTCAGTGTCGCGAGTACTTTGGCCGTGCTTTCCGAGAGGTTGTTCTTGATGACCGCTTCAATCGGGGAAATAACCCCCTTGTCTTCAATGAAATCACCCAGATGAGAATCTTCTTCTTCGCCGATTGGAGTTTCCAGTGAAATGGGCTCCTTGGCAATTTTCAAAACTTTGCGCACCTTATCAAGCGGGAGCTGCATACGTTCGGCAATCTCTTCGGGAGAGGGCTCCCGGCCATTTTCCTGTACTAATTGGCGGCTGGTGCGTATCAATTTATTGATAGTCTCGATCATATGAACCGGAATACGAATTGTGCGGGCCTGATCAGCAATGGCGCGGGTAATGGCCTGCCGGATCCACCATGTAGCATAGGTTGAAAACTTGTAGCCGCGCTGATATTCAAATTTATCGACCGCTTTCATCAGGCCGATGTTCCCTTCCTGGATGAGATCGAGAAACTGCAAGCCGCGGTTGGTATATTTTTTTGCAATTGAAACAACGAGTCGTAAATTCGCCTCAATAAGTTCACTTTTAGCGATGCGGGCCTTGCACTCCCCCTCTTCGATCGCTTTGAGTGCGGCAGCAAGATCGCGGGCCTTGAAACCTGATTCCTGTTCAACTTTCTGAATTTTGTGAGCAGCCGTACGAAGGCGCTTCTCCATCTTCACTGTTTCTTCTTCGTCCAATTTGAATCTGTTGAGTTCTGTCGTACATTTTTCATCGTCATTTTGCAGTTTATCAAGCAGGGCCTTCAACTTGTCCAAAGGAATGAACTTTTCAAGATCGGATAATTCGGACTGTAATTTATCTACCTTACCGGACAACTCTTTTAGGCGCTCGGCAATCTTGTTGGTGTGACGATCTTTCAGTCTGAGCGATTTCAGAAGATCAGCCTGATGATCTTTGCCTTCACGTAATTTCTTTTCGAGTTCCTTTTTCTTTGCGGGCGACTTAGCTGTTGCCGCCGCTTCAGAAATTTCAATCAACAGCAGATCCTGTGCGGCAATTGCATCAATAATATCAAGTATTCTCGTTTTCTGAACATCTTCTTCATCTTCCTCAAGCTCTTCCTCTTCAACTTCCTTGCTCACTTCTGAGGGGTTCATCTGGAATTTACGAAGCCGTTCACCCAGAGAGAAAACTTCCTTGACGGTGATCGGAGTGTTGAGTATGACGCCGGCGACATCACGCTCGCCATCTTCAATCCTTTTGGCGATCTCGACTTCACCCTCCCGAGTGAGAAGAGAAACCGAACCCATCTCGCGCAGATACATGCGGACAGGATCACTGGTGCGCCCGATGGAACCAGGCTCGAATTCCACCTCTTCCGATTCACCTTCAGCCTCTTCATCTTCGTCAAGATCACTCTTCATTTTCGGGATTTTGATCTTTTGGGCAGAATCGACTATTTCTATATCAAGATCTCCAAACATACCCATAACGTCGTCAATTTGATCAGTAGCAATATCGGGAGGGAGGATGTCGTTTACCTCATCATACGTTAAGAATCCCTTCTCCTTACCGATGTCGATCAGCTGTTTAACGTCGTCCATGTTTTTCTTAGCCATGTGTATTCACCTCAAGGGTACAGCGATTATGAGTCAAGTTTTGCTTTTTTTCGTGCAATCAAAGCATCAGCCTGCTTCAGCAAGTTTGCGTATTCTTCAGAATCTTGGTCAATTACTCCCAGTCGGAGCCTGATATCCTTACAAGCCATTTGCTTCTTTATTTGCTTCTGTTTACATGCATTGAACGCTACCCGCCAGTCTATATCATCAAACTGGTTGGTTGAAGAAAGTATGCGTGAAAAAAAATTTATCTGCTCCTCGCCCTTTAAGCGGCTAAGCAGAAAAGACCAATCTGGCGACTCTGTGTCTACGCTTTCGGATAAAACTGTTTCTGCAATACTAAGATAATCACCATCAAACAGAGTTTCAACCCTTTGCGCACGGATAGTTTCACGAGCTTCTGAAAAGTTTACCATGAGAGCCAAAAGCATATCCTGAGTTTTGTCTGATACTGTTACAGCATTCTGTATATGCACCGGTGATTCATCGTTTCTTACAGACAGAGAATCGTGAAGCTCTCTGTTAAGCTCGTGAACACTAATGTCTAAAAGTCGACTGATTTCTGTTTTATAAAGACTTCTCTCGGCTGAAGTGCCAATTTTCTTAAAACTTTGTGCAAGTTGTTTGATAACAGTTATTTTATTATTGACACTGCTTGGAGGAGTAGCCTGTATCAATGACTTAATAAAAAAACTAAATATTGGCTGAGCTTTATGGAGTTGCTCTAAAAATAACTCTACTGAATTCTTTGTAAGAAAGCTGTCCGGATCATCACCTGCCGGTAATGAAATTACATACGCCGGGATGCGTTGTTCGAGAAAAAGCTCCATCGAACGAATGGTTGCCTTTTTCCCAGCGTTATCACTGTCGAACAGAGTGTATACCCGTTCCGCATGGCGCTTGATCAGCCCGGCGTGTGTGCCGGTCAGGGCGGTCCCACAGGTTGCAACAACATTCTGAACCCCGGCCCGGTACAGTGCCAAATGGTCGAAATAACCCTCAACAATAATGGCAGAATTTCCGGTTCTAATGGATGGCAATGCCATATCCAGCCCGAACAGGACAGAGCTCTTGTGGTAGAGCGGCGATTCTGGCGAATTGATGTATTTCGGCAGCGATGCATCCAGTACCCGCCCCGCAAAAGCAATTACTTGACCGCGGGCGTCACAGATCGGAAATATCAGGCGGTTGCGAAAAAGATCGTACCAACCGGTATCAGATTTGCGGATTATGCCGAGTTTGAGCGCACTATCGAGATCGGCACCGTTGTTTTTCAGATGTTTTACAAGCCCATCGCGCCGGTCGGGTGCAAAACCAAGCCGGTAGGCTTCCGAAATATCTGATTCGACTGAGCGATTGGCTAGGTACTTCCGGGCCGATTCCCCTTCCTGACCATTCAAAAGAACCGAGCGGTAGTAGGATGTCGTCAGATCATTAATGCGCAAAAACTGAGCGTACTCATCCTGCGACTTTTTTTCCGAAGGGGTAAGCTGGCGCTCTTCAATTTCGATTCCGGCTTTTCTGGCAAGAAGTTTAACCGCTTCGGGAAAACTGACCCCCTCGATCTTCATGACAAAAGAGAATGCGTTGCCGCCAGCACCGCATCCGAAGCAGTGAAAAATTTCTCGTGCCGGATTTACATTGAAAGAAGGCGTCTTCTCAGCATGAAACGGGCAAAGTCCAAGGAAGTTGCCGCCAGAACGTCGTAATTGGACATATTCTGAAACGACCTCAACTATCGAAAGCCGCTCAGCAACCTCGCGTACTTTCTCCTCTGGAATCATTTTTTCTGACCGTTGGCATCACGCCATTCTGAAAGAAAATGGTCACCGGTTCGAGCCAGCATGTTTGCAGACTCCGTTGCGCGAATTTTGTTCCGAATCTGCTCCGGCATAAACCCTGAAGTGGCAATGCTGAAAAACATGCAGAGCAACAATGCACCCTCAGTAGCTCCGATAAGTAGCCCGCCCAGCCGATTTAAACTGCCGAGCATGACCAGCCGTAATGCCGTTGTTATGACATTGCCGATTATATGGGCACAAATACCGGTAATCAGTAGAATGAGAATAAAAGCCAAAAACGAAGCCAGGTGTGCAGGCAGATGCAGTGCACTTTTTATCGGGGCCGCAAGCAGGGGGTGAAATCGGTACGCCAGCCACCCGCCAACCAGGAGCCCTGCCATGGACGAGGCCTCATTGACGAGTCCTCTCACCAGTCCTTTAACTGCAAAAAAGCAGAGTACGACCAAAATGATGATGTCAATTAGATTCATCGTAACGACGTGGCCGATTTACAAAGAAGGGGCCATCTCAATGAAAGCCCCTTGACTGTGTAATTCCAGTATAATATCAAGATAATGTACCTAATTAGAGTTGTTTCTGCTCTGTCAGTATACGCCGTACCGTACCTCTGTTGCATACTTCATATCGAATGGTATTGATTGATGAACATGCAGTGACGTCTGCAGCTACGCAAGCAACCTCCGCACTGCTTCGCTTACAACCTTACCGTCTGCCTTGCCGGCCGTAAGAGGGGTAACGCTCTTCATTACCTGTCCCCATATCCTTGGCGCCTTGAGCCCCTGTTTCAAGAATGATCCGGGAGACAAGGGTATTTATTTCGTCAGGACTCATCTGGACAGGCAGAAATTCGAGCAGAACTGCAAGTTCGGCTTCTTCTTTTTCTGCCAGCTCAAGACGGTTTCCTTCCCGATACATTCGAATGGATTCCCGTCGCTGCTTGGCCATTGTTGAAATGACATCAGTAACAGCCTGGTCGTCAAGTTCAGTACGTGTTTCAATCTCACGGTTTTTAATCGCTGCACGTACCATGCGAACAGCCGAAAGGCGCAGGTCATCCCGCGCCTTCATGGCTGCTTTCATCGCATCGTTGAGTTGTTCTTTCAGGGTCATACTGTTCCTGATTCTTGAAACGAAGTGTTAGTCAATCATTTTACGCTGTTTTTTCAGGGCGCGCTTGCGTGCAGCAATGGCCTTTTTCTTGCGCTTGATGCTTGGCTTTTCAAAGTGCTCACGTTTACGAACTTCAGAAAGGATCCCCGCTTTTTCACACTGTTTTTTGAATTTCTTCAGTGCCATTTCAAACGGCTCGCTGTCCTTGATTTTTACTCCCGGCATGTAACATCACCCCCATTCTCTTAAAATCTAATATATTAATATGTTACCATTGACGGAAAAATCGAGAGTTGTGAAGAATAGCACACTGGGCAATTTTGTCAATAAACATTTGCATATTACTGATCAGGCCTGAGATGGCTCAGGGCGCGCTGCTTTTTCCGCAATGCCGGATGTACCAAAGCGTCGGCGTAACTCATCGTACACGGCATCAACGGGAATATTCTGATGTCCAAGCAGAACAAGAAGGTGAAAGACGAGATCAGCTGTTTCATAAATGATTTCTGACTGTACGCCACCCTTCGCGGCAATGACGACTTCGGTTGCCTCTTCACCGACTTTTTTGAGAATCTTGTCGATTCCACTTCGCATGAGGGAAGCGGTATAGGAACTATCGGTTGGATTCGTCTTACGGTCGAGTATGACCTGATATACGGCCTGGAGGATATCACCTTCGCTACATCATAATCGTGACCTCTACCCCTTTGTTGCGGAGATATTCTTTTGCCTCTCCGATTGTGTATTCACGATAGTGGAAGATCGAAGCGGCCAGACAGGCACTGGCTCCGGCGGTCGTAAACCCGTCGTAGAGATGCTCCAGGTTGCCGACTCCACCCGAAGCGATGACCGGAATTGAAACAGCATCTACGACGGCACGGGTCAGTTCCAGATCATAACCGTCTTTGGTGCCGTCACAATCCATACTGGTCAGAAGAATTTCCCCGGAACCGTACGCTTCCATTTTGACTGCCCACTCGACAACGTCAAGGCCGGTCGGTTTGCGGCCGCCGTGAGTGTATACCTCCCACCGTTTTTCTCCCGGAACTCGGCGGGCATCAATGGCCACCACCGTGCATTGTGATCCGAAGCGTTCTGCGGCTTCGCTCACGAATTCGGGGCGATCAACCGCTGCAGTGTTAATGGAGGTTTTATCTGCGCCGGCGTTGAGCAGACGGCGGATATCCTCAACGCAGCGGATGCCACCACCCACAGTCAGCGGCATAAATACCCGCTCGGCAGTTCGCTGAACTACGTCAATAATGATGTCGCGATCATCGCTGGAAGCGGTGATGTCCAGAAAGGTAAGTTCATCGGCACCCTGTTGATCGTACATCTCGGCAATCTCTACCGGATCGCCGGCGTCGCGCAGTTCCAAAAACTGGACACCTTTGACGACTCGGCCCCCTTTGACATCCAGGCAGGGAATGATACGTTTGGTCAACATTTCAGGCTCGTCCCTTTGTGAGCGCAATCGCTTCGCTCAGGCTGATTGCGCCGGTATACACCGCCTTGCCGGTGATAACACCGGATATCCCGCAGGATTCAATGGCCATCAGATTCTCGATATCCTTCAGGCTTGAGACACCACCAGAAGCGATAACCGGAATCGAAACAGCCTCGGCCAGCGCTTTGGTCGCCTCAAGGTTTGGACCCTGCAGCATGCCGTCCCTGGCAATATCGGTGTAGATAATGCGCTGCTACGCCGAAATCCTCAAACTTTCTGCGCAAGTTCGACCGCCGTAATGTCAGTCAGTTCGGCCCAACCCTGTACGGCTACCATGCCATTTTTGGCATCAATGCCGACTACAATCTGCCCCGGGAATTTTGCACAGGCTTCACGTACCAGTTCAGGGTTGCGCTGGGCGGCGGTGCCGATGATGACACGGGAAAGCCCCAGCGACAGATACGCCTCAATGGTGGCGAGGTCGCGAATGCCGCCTCCCAGTTGAGCAGGGATAGTGATTGCCTTCAGGATCGCCTCAATGGCTCCTCTGTTTTTCGGTTGGCCGGCAAAGGCACCATCAAGGTCCACAATATGCAGTAGTTCGGCCCCCTGCTCTTGCCACTCACGAGCCTGTGCACCGGGGTTGTCGCTGAACACGGTATCCTTCTCCATCAGCCCCTGTTCCAGGCGGACGCATTTTCCTTCTTTCAAATCTATGGCGGGGATTACGATCATTTTAGCTCCGCAAAATTTTTCAGTATCTGCAGACCGATTGTCTGCGATTTTTCCGGATGAAACTGTGTGGCAACGACATTGTCCTTCCAGACTGATGAACAGAATTCGATTCCGTAGTCAGTTGTTGTGGCGATCACACTGCTGTCATCCGGCTTGACATAATAGGAGTGGACGAAGTAGACGTTACTGCCGTTCTCAATCCCCTCAAAAACCGGGGGGCGGCGCTTGAAAGAAAGCTGATTCCATCCCATCTGCGGCACTTTCAGTTTCTCGCCCGCAACCATCATCTGGCCGGGAAAACGAAGGACATGGCCGGGGATGACGTTAAGTCCGCTGTACAGGCCAAACTCTACGCTGTCACTGAACAGCAGTTGCATTCCGACACAGATACCCAAAAATGGTCTTCCTTCGGCAATAATCTTCAGAATCGGTTCGACAAACCCGCCCTGTTCAAGGTTGTGCATGCAGTCGCGAAAAGCGCCGACACCAGGCAATACGACCCTTTCGGCTTGAAGTACGACCTGCGGATCATCGGTAATAATCGCTTCGCTGCCGATCTTCTCAAATCCTTTTTGTACGGAACGGAGGTTACCCATGCCGTAGTCGATAATGGCGATCATTTGATTCCGCTCTTGTTAAGGTGAGCGCTGTAGCGCTTGTCGACACCTTTGATATGGTTGATCAGCCAATCCTGCAGAAAGTTGATTACGTCTTTGGCTATGAGTGGCTCTCCGGCATTAAATTTGGTGATAAGTTCGGTGACCTGGTCAAGCAGCTTCTTGTGCAAGGCCTTATGTTGGCTCTCTTCAGGGTAGTGCGTTTGAGCAAAGCTGCGTTCCTCATCGGCAAAGTGATTGATCGTGTATTCGGCCAGACCGTTCAGCACACGTCCAACGGCATCTTTACTCTTCTTTTGCTGCATGGCATCTGCAAGGTCATTAATCATATTGAAGAGAGTCTTGTGGGCATTGTCATACTTTTCAACGCTAACGGTGTAAGATGCATCCCATTCCAACGCCTTTGACAGGCGGAACTTTCCGACCAGTTCATGCAGGTTATCCACCTCCCGGGCAAGCGTCGTCGTGGCCTGGGTTGTGCTACGTGCATTTTCTACATTGCGATTAACAACGTCGGTAATCATCTGGATGTTGTTGGTGATCTCCTGCGTCGTGGCGGTCTGCTCTTCGGCTGCAGTTGCAACCTGGCTGATCTGCATCGTCAATTCATTTATCTTGTTAAGGATGTCTTCCAACGCTTCACCGGAACGGGCTGTCTCAGCGGTACCCCGTTTGACCTCATCGACCCCTTCGGACATGGAATCGACAGCACTCTGAGTTTCACTTTGAATCGCCTTGATCATTGCGGCAATTTCTTTCGTCGCCTTGGTGGTACGCTCTGCCAGAGCCCGAACCTCATCGGCAACGACTGCAAAGCCGCGCCCCTGCTCACCGGCCCGCGCAGCTTCGATGGCGGCGTTCAGCGCCAGAAGATTGGTCTGATCGGCAATATCCTGAATTGTGCTGACGATCGCGCCGATCTGGTCGGAGCGCTGTCCCAACCCTTCAACTGTTTTGGACGATGCGTTTACACGCTGTGCAATGTTATCCATCAGACGGGAACTTCCCTGGACCAGTTGGGAGCCGCTGTGGGTCTGCTCGGTCGCCTTCTGGGCACTCTCTGCGGCATACAGGCAGTTGCGGGCGATGTCACCGGAGGTGGCCGACATTTCTTCGCTGGCAGTGGCGATAGTACTGGCCTGAATGGCAACATCTTCGGCAGCAGCTGCCATGGCATCGGTTGTGGAGCGTACCATTACGACCGAATCGCGCACCGTGTCGGCGACGGAAAAAAACTGGCGCATGGCCTTGTTCATATCGGTCATCATGGTATTGAAGGCGGTGGCAAGTCGTGCAAATTCTCCCCCGCCGGTAACATCGGCCCGGACGGACAGGTCGCCGCCAGCCGCTTTTTCAAGCGCCGCGACAATTCCCGCGAGAGGTTTGAACATGTTGCTGCTAATAAATCCGAGTATGACAGACATCACAACCAGTACAATCGTACCGATCAGCATCATCTAGCCAAACCAAACCCTTGGGATTCAAGAGTACGGTTGCCGCAACTGTGAGGATAATACCTATGGCGTTGCCGATAATAATGCGCAGAGTAAATGACATCGTTTTCTCCATTCAGGTTGGATCTGGGTGACAAAAGTAGCTAGGCAATCCTTGAAAAATCGGCGACTTTGCCGAACAAACGGGCAATTGTGGTCAGGAGGGCCAAGCGATTTGTTCGAACCCGCTGATCTTCAGCCATGACCATCACCTTGTCGAAGAAGCTGTCTACCGGTCCGCGCAGTGTCGCAATTTCGGTCAGGGCATCCAGCCATGCTCCTGATGCGATCAAGCCCTCAGCCGAATTCTTTACCGTCTGGATAGCTTTGTACAAACCACCTTCGGCATCATCCTGGAAGAGTGACGGATCAACCGGAGCATCAACACCTTCCTTGATGATGTTGCCGACACGTTTGAATGCAACGGCCAACGGTTCAAAGTCCGGGTGCGTTTTAAATTCAGCCAGCGCGGTAATTCGGGCCTTGACATCGACGAGATCGTCGAATCCAGCAGCAATAGCAGCATCTACGGCGTCATTGGCAAACGAATTTCCCAGCAGGTTGATAAAGCGAGCGCGGAAAAACTCCAGCACGTCGCGTGCAACCTGCTCTTTCGGGCGGGTCAGCTTCGCGGCCAGAAGCTTCAAAGACTCGTCTATCATGCTGTGCAGTGACAGTCGATACCCTTTGTCAAGGATGATGGCAATGATGCCGATGGTCGCACGACGTAGTGCATACGGATCAGCTGCGCCGGTCGGGATCAGTCCGACTCCGAAACAGCCGCAGATGGTATCCAGTTTGTCGGCGATCGATACAAAGGCGCCACAATCCGATGCGGGTAGTTCTCCCCCGGCCTGGGTCGGCAGGTAATGCTCAGCGATGGCATTGGCAACGTCGGCACTTTCACCTTCCAGCAGGGCATATTCACGCCCCATGATCCCCTGCACTTCGGGAAATTCGCCTACCATGCCGGAAACCAGGTCGGCCTTGCAGAGCCATGCAGCACGGGAAGTCTGTGTCTTGACGGCGGGATTGAGTTGATCGGCCAACCCTTCAGCCAGTGATTTGAAGCGTTCCATCTTTTCAAAGGAGGTGCCCAGTTTCTGCTGGTAGACAACCTTTTTGAGCGATTCCACTCGCTCGTCCAGGCGGACTTTTTGATCTTCCTCAAAGAAAAAACGGGCATCGGATAAACGGGCGCGTAGAACCCGCTCGTTTCCTTTGACAACCACCGAGGGATCTTCGGTCAGGGTGTTGTTGATGGTAATAAAGCCGGGCAGCAAGCCTCCGTTGGCATCAACAATCGAAAAATAGCGCTGGTGGCTGCGCATGGAGGTAATCAGCACCTCTTTGGGAACCTTCAAAAATTCGGCAGAGAAGGTGCCATGGACGGCGCTTGGGTATTCGACCAGATAGGTGACCTGCTCCAACAACTCTTCATCCGGCAACAGGTGACCACCGGCTGCCACGGCAACACGGTGCGTTTCACGACGGATGATCTCCTTACGCTTTTCCGGATCAGGGATAACAAAATGTCGCTCACATTCGTCCAGATAGTGGGCAAAATCGCTTACCGGGAAGGTGGTGTTTGCCATGAAACGGTGCCCGCGCGAGATTTTGCCGCTCTCAATCGTGCCGAAGGAGAAGGGAACAACCGTGCCATCGAACAGCGCTACAATCCAGTGGATCGGCCGGGCGAATCGTACATCCTGATTCCCCCAACGCATTGATTTTTTGAAGGGGATGTTTGCGACCAATGCCGGCAGCAGTTCTGTCAGCAGCTCGTAGGTTGAACGGCCGGTTTCATGTTTGCTGACAAACAGGTACTCACCCTTATCGGTAGTAATGGTCTGCAGGGCGGCAACATCAACTCCCTGTCCGCGGGCAAAGCCTTCGGCGGCTTTGGTCGGCTTGCCGTCAGCATCGTAGGCCGCTTTGAGCGATGGCCCGGTAGCGGTGATCTCGGCGTCCGGTTGTACGGTCGGTATCCCCTTTACCACCAGTACCAGGCGTCGCGGCGTCGCCAACGTTTTTATCTCACTGAATGAAAGGCGGGCGAGTGCGAGTTCTTTGGTGATGATCGCTTCCATCTCCGCGGTTGCACGCGGTATAAATCCGGCGGGGATCTCTTCGCAGCCGATTTCAAGAAACAGTTCTTTGGTACTCATCAGGCGACACCTCCTTTCAGCAGTGGAAAGCCCAGACGTTCACGCATCCGCAGATAGCCCTCGGCACAGACACGGGCTACGCCCCGAACGCGGCCGATGTAGGAGGCACGCTCGGTGACCGAAATTGCTCCGCGGGCATCAAGCAGGTTGAAGGTGTGGGAACATTTCATGACGTAATCGTAGGCCGGCAGTACCAGTTCCTTCTCAACCAGACGCAGGCACTCCTTTTCGTACATGGTGAAGAGCTGCAGCAGCATGTCAACATCGGCCTCTTCGAAGTTGTGACGGGAGAACTCAACCTCGCTTTCATGGTGGATATCGCCGTATTTTATCCCTTTGACCCACTCCAGGTCATAGACGTTGTCGACTCCTTGCAGGTACATGGCGATGCGTTCGCAGCCGTAGGTGATCTCCGATGGTATCGGTTTCAGGTCGATCCCGCCAGCCTGTTGGAAGTAGGTGAACTGGGTAATCTCCATCCCGTCCAGCCAGACCTCCCACCCTAGTCCCCAGGCACCCAGAGTCGGCGATTCCCAGTCATCTTCTACAAAGCGGATATCATGCTTGGCAGGGTCAAGCCCGAAGGAACGGAGCGAATCCAGATACAGGTCAAGAATGTTGAGCGGCGAAGGCTTCATGATGACCTGAAACTGATAGTAGTGCTGCAGCCGGTTGGGGTTTTCACCGTAACGGCCATCGGTGGGACGGCGGGATGGCTCGACGTAGGCCACGTTCCACGGTTCAGGGCCGAGTACGCGCAGAAAGGTGGCCGGATTGAACGTTCCGGCACCTTTTTCCGTGTCATACGGTTGCTGGATGATGCATCCCTGTTTGGCCCAATAGCCTTGCAAGGAGAGGATAAGATCTTGAAATGTCACGCATGTACCTCCGGATGGGGAGTCTGATATATATAGGTTACAGGAAAAGAAATGTATCTATTAGCAGGAATAGCGGCTTCGGTCAAGGTCGCGAAGGTGATGATCTGAAAATCAGCGCGTGGCAGCGAGAGAAAATAATCTGTCTACGGTACAAATTACAGAAGCAATGAAAGCGAGTCTGTAACAAATGTAGCCTGGTTGAGTCTGTCGGCAGGATAGCTGTTGGTGACGGCACAAACCATCAATCCGGCAGCTTTGGCAGCGGATATTCCGGCAGGCGTATCTTCTATGGCAATCGTCGCGTCTTTTGAGAAGCCGTTTTGATGAGCAGAGTGCAGCAGTTGGAAGGCAAGTTGATAACATTCCGGATCAGGCTTGCTTGCCGCAACATCATCGGCGGTCACAATGACATCGAAATAGTCGTGCTATGCCAAGCATGGCAAGGATGGGGTCGATGTCGACCCTGAGTGCTCCGCTGCATATTGCCAAGGGAGTTTTGTGTGCGTGCAGATGAAAAATCAGGTCCAATACACCTGGATAGGCAGAGACGTCCGACTGAATGACCTCCTGGAAAATCGCTGCTTTTTGTCTCGATCAGAGAGTGTAAGGTCTCCTGACTGAGTATCTCTCCTTTTGAGGAAAAGGCATGTCTGAATGCGTCTCTGTCATCAAAACCGATATAGGTCTCAACGTATTCCTCCCAGGTAAAATGCAGCCCGAGCGGCTCTAATACCCGCTCAAATGCTGCATAATGGAGTGGTTCCGTATCAACAATTACCCCGTCAAAATCAAAAATTACGGCCTCTATCTGAATACCATTTGGAAAAACAATCATAGATGATGTTGACCTGTCTCCTCGCTTTATTTCATGCAAATCAGCAACTATAAAATAACATTTATAGTACTCGTAAACAATGAAAAAGCCCTCAAAGGGAGGGCTTTTTAGAAACATTTGTAAATTAAGTCGTTATCGGCGTGGCAGAGGCGAGGCGATTGCTGCGGCAATATCAATCGCTAGATTCGCGTCGCCATTGTTGTCCGTTCCGGCCGCGATTTTTGCACGGATGCGAGCATTGACTCTGGCTAGGTTAAGTCCGTTCGAGGCGACCAGTTCTGCAAGTATTTCTTCGGTTGCAATCACATGGTGTGCCATGCTCTCCGCTTTTTGAACGAGCATCGCCAACGTTGTGCTCAATGATTCAACAACTTTTGACAACGCTGCAATATTAGCTGCTATCAGCTCATCTCCGCTCTTTCCGGTGATTGGTTTGACTTTCCGACTGTTGCCTTTAGCCGCAGCCTTCTGTGGTGCAGCTTTGGGGGAGGCTGTTGCTTTTGGAACTTTAACTGCGCTCTTTTTAATTGTAGCCATCTAGTTTTCTCCTTTTTATTAAATACCACGCACGTGGCCCCAGAAGGCGGCTTTTGATGAAACTACACCGACAGATGGCCTGATATTTTTATGCTACCACCAAACAGCAATGTGTGTCACAAAAAAGCTGTTTTATTTAGCGATATATTTATTTTGAATACAGAACTCAAATATGGTTGACGATTTGTTATTATGCACTATTATTTGAAATTGGTTTTACCGGAACCAGTACGAGGCCGGACATTAGTACTGATCGAGGAGGCAATGATGGCGTTACGAGTTGCAATCAATGGATTTGGCAGGATCGGAAGAATGGTGCTGAGAGCCGCATGCAATGACAAGACGTTTGAGTTTGTCGCAATTAACGATCTTACCGATGCAGCTACCCTGGCACATCTCTTCAAGTATGATTCTGTTCATGGGCAATTTGACGGAAGCGTGGAAGCGCGTGATGGTCAGCTCGTTATTAACGGTAAAACAATCACGGTCCATGCGATCAAAGAACCTGCAGAATTGCCGTGGGGCAAAGAAAATATTGATGTTGTCATTGAATCGACCGGTCGCTTCACCGCCAAGGAAAAGGCGGTTGCTCATCTGCAGGCGGGAGCAAAACGGGTTATAATATCTGCTCCTGCAACCAACGAAGATATTACTATTGTTATGGGGGTCAATGACCACCTGTATGATCCGCAGAAGCATTTCGTTATTTCAAATGCTTCCTGTACAACCAACTGTCTGGCACCGGTTGCCAAGGTTATTCATGAAGCGTTCGGTATTGAAAAGGGGTTGGTTACAACAATTCATTCCTATACCAATGACCAGAATATCCTTGATTTGCCTCATAAAGACCTGCGTCGTGCCCGTGCTGCCGCCATGTCGATAATTCCTACCACAACCGGTGCTGCCAAGGCGGTTGCCTTGGTGCTTCCTGAATTAAAAGGAAAGCTGGACGGCCTCTCCATTCGTGTGCCGACGCCCAATGTTTCCTTGGCCGATATTGTGCTTACCCTGAGTAAACCGGCTGATACAGCGCAGGTAAATGCCGCACTCAAGGCTGCTGCAGAAGGGCCTCTGAAAGGTATTCTCGGTTATGAGGAGGCGTTGCTGGTTTCCGTTGATTACAATGGTAACCCGCTATCCTCAATTGTTGATGCCACATGTACCAAGGTGATCTGTGACACAATGGTGCGGGTGCTGTCCTGGTATGACAATGAAACCGGTTTTTCCAATCGGGTGGTCGATCTTCTGAAGTTGATCAAGTCAAAAAAATAACGTTTGCATAAACATCCATTGAAGGGGGAATTAGTTCCCCCTTTTTTTGCCTGCTGGCCTTAATTACTCTAGTTTGAAGGAGTGTACATGATGGGCATTTGTTACATTGATCAGATCAAGGATTTAAAAGACAAAAAAGTTTTTATCAGGGTTGATTTTAACGTGCCGCAGGATGAATCCGGAGCGATTACCGAAGATACCCGGATCGTCGGTGCCGTGCCGACTATCCGGTACGCTGTCGAACAGGGGGCAAAAGTGGTACTGGCATCTCACCTCGGACGCCCCAAAGGGGAGAAAAAAGCCAAAGTATACCATGGCTCCGGCCTCTCAGCGCTTATCCGAACTGCTCGGTATGCCGGTGACGACAGGCTCCGGATTGTTTTGGCCATGAAGTGACAACCATGATTGACTCCCTTAAAGGGGGAGAGATTGTGATGCTTGAGAATGTCCGTTTTTACCCGGGCGAAGAGAAAAATGATGCAGAGTTTGCGCGTCAACTTGCGAATGGTTGCGAGATCTACGTCAACGATGCATTTGCGGTGTCTCATCGCGCCCATGCATCGGTTGAGGCAATTACCAAGGTTATACCGACTATCGCAGCCGGCTTTCTGATGCGAGATGAAATGACTTATTTTGATAAGGCGATGAGTAATCCGGTTCGTCCTCTGGTTGCAATTTTGGGCGGGGCAAAGGTCTCCGGCAAGCTTGAAGTTCTTGGAAACGCTGGTAAACAAGGTTGATAAAATTGTTATCGGCGGCGGGATGGCGTTTACCTTTTTGAAAGCCCTGGGGTATTCGGTTGGTAAATCGCTGGTTGAAGACGAGCTGATTCCAACGGCAACGAAAATCATGGATACGGCAAAAAAACGGGGCGTCATGTTCTATCTGCCGGTTGATTGTGTGGTTGCCAATGCTTTTGAGGCAAACGCCACCAACTTTGTCACCACGGCTCAGGAAATTCCCGAGGGTTGGATGGCGCTTGATATTGGTCCCGCTACTACAACGTTGTTTGCTGAAACCTTGCGTGATGCTAAAACCGTCATCTGGAACGGTCCGATGGGCGTATTCGAAATGGATGCGTTTTGTCGGGGAACGTATGCAATGGCAGAGGCCGTTGCCAATTGCTTTGCCACAACCATCATCGGTGGGGGCGATACCGATTCTGCTGTTCGTAAAGCCGGGGTTGAAAATCGTGTCAGCTATATTTCAACCGGTGGCGGAGCTTTTCTGGAACTTCTGGAAGGCAAAATTCTGCCAGGTGTCAAGGCACTTGAGACAGTAAGAAAAGGGGGAGTTAATGCGCACACCGGTTATTGCTGGAAACTGGAAACTCTTTAAAACGATTGCTGAATCTGTTGCTCTGGTAAATGAGCTTAAGCCGCTCGTCGCAAACAATCATGGGTGTGGAAATAGTTGTTGCACCTGTCTTTACGGCATTAAGCCGGTCTCCGATGCTATTAAGGGCTCAAATATTAGGCTGGCCGCCCAGGACTGTTATTGGGAAGAAGAGGGGGCCTTCACCGGAGAAGTGGCTCCAAAGCTATTGAAAGATGCCGGATGCAGCCATGTAATTATTGGGCATTCAGAGCGGCGTCAGTATTTTGGAGAGACGGACCTGACCGTTAACAAAAAAACCAAGGCTGCCATTGCTGCCGGGTTACACGCTATCGTATGTGTTGGGGAAACGTTGGCCGAGCGGGAATCGGAACAAACATTTTCGGTCATCGAAACACAGCTTAAGGACGGCTTGGCAGGGCTTTCGGCAGATGCGTTTGCTCATGGTCATTATTGCATACGAACCGGTGTGGGCTATCGGAACCGGTAAGACGGCCAGTGATGCCCAGGCTCAAGAGGTACACGTCTTTATCCGCCGATTGATTGCCCGATTGTTTGATCAGCCGGTAGCAGATGCCGTTCGCATTCTCTATGGCGGCAGTGTAAAGCCGGACAACGTCAAAGGTTTGATGGCTCAGCCAGATATTGATGGTGCGCTTGTCGGCGGAGCAAGTCTGAAGGCGGAGTCTTTTGCCGCAATAGCCGCGTTTAACGCCTGATTTACGTTAGGTCTCGTCCTGCTTCGGTTGCGAGTCTCATTTAGAACTTTACAGTATATTAATTGCTGTGCTATAAATTCTCTCTTTAAAATGCTGCTAGGGGATCTGGTATGACAATTGCTCTTACAATTTTACATGTACTCGTTAGTCTGTTTTTGATTGCTGTTGTATTGCTGCAATCTGGAAAAGGTGCTGAAATGGGGGCGTCATTCGGCAGCAGCGGAAGCCAGTCTGTTTTTGGCGCAGGCGGCGGAACTTCTTTCTTGAGTAAATTAACCACCAGTGCAGCAGTGATCTTTATGCTGACGTCATTGACCCTGGCATATATTTCCGGGCAGCCTTCATCTTCCTCTATGATGTCTGGCAAAGGAAAAATTGCTCCAGTTCAGGCACCGGCAGCAGTGCCAGCTCCGCAGAAGACGGACTCAGTTCCTGCTCCCGCTTTACCTGCAGTGCCTGCACAGAAAAAATAATATTTACACTTGATAAAACTGGACGGCTGTGTTAGAAAACTCACGCTTGTTGACTGATAAGCATCTGTAAAAATTTTTAGACTATATAGGCGTGCACGTTGTTTTGTGTACTCTGCTTGCGGTGGTGGCGGAACTGGTAGACGCACCAGCTTGAGGGGCTGGCGGGGGCAACTCCGTGATGGTTCGATTCCATTCCACCGCACCAGTTAAATATCCGGTACAATCCGGATTTGCATAAAAGGCCCTGAGAAATCAGGGCCTTTATTGTGTGCGCCAGGCATGGCGCGTGGCGCGTAAGCGCCATCCTGTCAGCTGTGGTGGTTGGCAGGTGACTTGGGGGTGGAAGTCCCCTGTGGACCCTGATGACGGGAACCACTAGTAGCCGAACAGCAAGGGTGTCCGGCGTGAGTCGGAATCTGAAGGAAAGCTGTAAGCAAAGTCCTGACCCGACGGCCAGGAACCGCATATGAGGCAGGCACATCAGGGCGAGAAGGCAACAAATATCTTCAAAGCCCGATACGGAACCGTACGCACGGTGGTGTGGGAGGACGGCGGAAGAAATTTCGCCTCCTACCCGATTTTGCAGGGAAGACAACACTGGTGGACTTTAAATTGGCGCCTCCTGGATTTTGCCGCTCTACTCAACTGTCTTCAGCAGATTCGCAACGCCGTCTACCCGAAAAACGTACCAAGCATCCGCCTCTGCCATCTGTTGCTGCATTTTGTTCTTCACGAGTCCTTCCAGGGTGACGGTATAGTTTCTGCAGCCGACTTTTATCTGCGCCGCGTCAACGAACGGATTTTTTTCCAGAGCAAGGCGGACGGCGTCCACCACGTCGTCATCGGTATCCTCCTCGGGTGGAGAAACCTCGAGTCCATTGACCACATCCAGGCTGCCTGGGACCCACCATGCGAGTACTCCGGCAAGCCGTTTGGCTGAAAGGCTGGTTACCACACCATTCAAAATCACTACTCCATTCGTCACCTCTACGTCTATACTTCCGACTGCCTCGTCGGTTTCACGAACTACTTCCGGTTTTCCCTTGATAATGGCCCACAGAGCGCAGGAGGCGAGCTGACTCTCGGCAAGCAGAGCAATGGTGACATGGTCGCGAATCTCCCCATCTCCCATCCGAATAGCAGGGGTAAGGTGGATTCGATCAACAATGCCGGTGACCCCTGTGACTGCGGCAGCTAATTTAAGCGCCATTTTTTTTGCCATGATGTGTTCCACCTCACCAATCATTGTGAGGATTCCGTCGGCACATTCGAGAGATAGGGGGAAACCGTGAAGATTAACCCTCGTTTCACGTTCCAGCGCTGCGGCGACCTCATCGAGTATACGCTCTTCTATCCTCATGACAGTCTCCTTGGAAGACGTTTGTAGATGAATAAATGCACGTCTAATCTAACGTGGCTGCCACATATAGTGAATTGTCGCCCCGCTTGATAAAAAAACGGATGACCTGCCCTTTTTTATGTGCCGCGATCGCCTTCTCATAGTCCTTCAGGGTGGTGATCTTTTTTCCGTCTATTTCCTTGATGACGTCGCCTTCGGTAATACCCGTCTCCTGAGCAAGCCCGCCGGCTTTCAGCTCGGTTACAACTACCCCCGTTGATTCCTTGATTTGGAGCTTGCCGGCCAGCTCTTTATTAAGTTCTCTAACAGTCAGACCTAATTTGTCCTGGACTGATTCTCCCGATTCTTCTCCGCCGCCGTCTTTTAAACGGTCAATAACGGCAGTAACGTTCTCTTCTTTCCCATCACGTAATATATGTATCGTAACTTTTTTTCCGACTGTAGTTGCCGCTACCACTCGTAAGAGTTCATTCATCTCTTTGATTTTCTTGCCATCAAACTCCAGGATAATGTCACCCTCTTTTAGCCCCGCCTTCTCGGCCGGGCTTTCCGGGATGATCCCGCTGACCAGAACGCCATTTTCACTTTTCATACCAAAGGATTTTGCCAGATCATGTGTTACTGCCTGAATGGAAACCCCCAGCCAGCCGCGAGTTACTTTTCCTTTTTCCTTGAGTTCGGGAATGACGGCCTTGGCCATGTTGACCGGAATAGCAAAGCCGATACCCTGGCCACTGGAAACAATAGCCGTATTTATGCCGACAACCTCGCCATTCATATTAAACAGAGGACCTCCAGAGTTGCCGGGGTTGATCGATGCATCGGTCTGAATAAAATCATCGTACGGACCACTGCCGATCACTCTTCCCTTGGCGCTGACAATGCCGGCAGTAACCGTCTCTGCCAAACCAAACGGGTTACCTATTGCCATAACCCACTCGCCCACCTGGATGGAGTCGCTGTCGCCCAGTTTTGCCGTCGGCAAAATCTCTTTGGCGTCAATCTTCAGTAAGGCTAGATCGAGTCGCTCATCAACTCCCTTTATCTCCGCTTTGAACTCACGGTTATCCGCAAGCTTTACTTTTATTTCGTCGGCACCGGCTACGACATGATTATTGGTAAGGATATATCCCCCTTCGATGATGAAACCGGAGCCGAGGCTCCGCTGCTTATAGGCACGTGACTGCATGTTGCCAAGAAAATTATCAAAAAAATCCTCGAACGGGTCGTTACCGAAGGGAGTGCCAAAAGGTCGCTGGAATTGCTGACGCGGTTTCACAGTCTTGGTCGTGCCGATATTGACCACAGATGGTTTCAGTTTTTTGGACAACACCACAAAGTCAGGCAATGATTCATGTGCCCAGATTGTGGCGGGAAGCATAAAAGCTGTTAATATCATTAGTTGCAGTACCGGTAGTAAACATACAGCCAATCTTCTCACGTCCACGTTTATGTCCTCCCTGTGTTTGCGGTCTATCTTCCACGATCTCTGGAAGATGTGCACATCCACATATTGTGCCAAAGCTAAAACAACGATACTGCCTGCAATACTGCTGAGTTGGTAACTGGCTTTCAGTGATGGATGTGTAATGAATTTGCTCGGATATGATGTGAAATTAGATGCGAGTATAGTCATCTGACGAGCCACAGCGGATTTTCAGGAAGTTAATTGTTTTAACGAGAGCTCGATTCATTACATCCGTGCATCGAACTTGAAATGAATGTCATCTATCCGCGAGTGTGATTGATGTTAATATATCAGCGTTCAGAATAAATATTTACCTTCCATAAAATAGTAGTAATTCAGAGGGTTACCGCAACACCATTCAATGATTCCGCCGTCCGGGCGGCAAACCTTAACATCCAAAAAACATCTGACGTATTCGTAACATACTCAAATCAATAGATATCGTTCTGATACTATCTAGGCACGAAATATGGAACCCTCTGATGGTTGTCAAAACAGTTGATGGGGGAAAGCAGAATGATGAGTGGATATCTGTGTGTGGAACTGGATACTTTGAGAAATGAGGCCGATCAGGTATTCCGTAGTGCTGGATACATCAGTCCCTCAGCGGCTTATTGTCCGGCACCGTTTGCTGCCCGCCGGTTTCCCCTCAGTACGTATAGCGGGGATGAACGAAAAATCTACATGTCCTGCTACGTCCATCAGACCTAAATTAAATCCTATCAAGGTACATCCTGGCATGAAAACAAGACATTGTCTTGCATGCCAGGTTACAAACTAAAGGAGGAAAACAACATGGCGAACTGGGATATGTTAAGAGAACTGGATAATTTCAGGAGAGAGGTCGATGCAGCCTTCAGTGGTGCCGGGTTCAATCGTCCCTTCGGATCAACGTTTCTTGCGCCGGTAACCACGCGACGATTTCCTCTCGTCAACTTCAGTGAAGACGATGGAAACCTGTATGTCGATGCACTTGTCCCGGGCATAGATCCAAAAAATATTGATCTTTCCGTGGTGAGGAACAGTGTCACTATCAGTGGAGAAAGGAAACCATTTGAGGAACAGATGGGGCAGATCGTGCACCGAAAAGAACTCGGTGCCGGTAAATTTTCCCGAACGTTGGAACTGTCGGTTGACATCAACCCAGACAAGATTAGCGCAGAGTGCAAAGACGGCATCATACAGATTACTCTTGGTAAGGCCGAACACGCCATACCAAGGAAAATTGAGATTAAACCTGCTTAGAAAATAATACAACTCACCGAAATTGTTTCATATAAAAGGAGATAACTATCATGGCAGACATCAGTGTTGCTAAAAGAGACGACGATAAAAGCGTACAAACCCGTGAAGAGACAAGGGCCAGCGAACGGTACATCACACCGGCGATGGATATAATCGAGACAGAGGAAGGGTTGACCTTGATTGCCGATATTCCCGGTGCTGCAAAAGGTACGCTGGATGTCAATGTCGACAAGGGCATTCTGACTCTCAACGCACCGGCCTCACGGAGTATGCCGGGACGGCCGGTATACACCGAATTTGAGTTTGCTCACTACTACCGCCAGTTTTCGATACCGGAAACTTTGGACCACGAGAAGGCAAAGGCCGAATTCAGTAACGGTGTCCTGACTCTGAAGGTACCCGTGGCAGAGGCGGCCAAGCCGCGCAAGATCGAGATAAAGGCAGCGTAATGAAAACGTGCCTAATCATCGGAGGTAAGCCCTATGCCTAATCTGATTCCAGCACAGTGGAAAGAGACACTGGAGCGTGTACAAGACAAAACAGGCCATTTTATTGACAAGTTTAAACCTGTAAAAAAAACGGTCAACGCACTTGAAAGTATGAGCGAGGATCTGCTTCCCGCTTTCATGCAGTTTGGTGGTCCACCTCTCGATATGCGTGAATCGGATAATGAGTTGATAGTTACGGTTGAAGTCCCGGGGTTGGAAAAAAATGATTTCTCGGTGGAACTGGTCGGAAGCCGGCTCGTGATACGGGGTGAAAAAAAGGTCTCTCGTGAACGGAAACGATCTGAAGGGAGCTATCTTTCGGAATGCAGCTACGGAAGCTTTGCTCGAAGCGTGCAGCTGCCATATGACGTAAAAGACAGCAGGATCAAGGCCTACCTCGAGGGCGGTGTCCTCACGATCCGGATGCCAAAGCCACCGGATTCGGAACGGAAACGCTATCACCGGGTTCCTATATCATAAATGGAGGATTCCACTATGACAAACGATAAACAGGAAATAGCGATCAGGAAATCAAGCGGTGAGAGGAAAAATGAGTTACAGCGATATTCATCGCCGCTTGAGGAGATGGAACAGATGTTTGAAGATTTTTTTCAGCGCCGCCTCTTCGCGCCGTCATGGCTGCCCCGACTCAGGTCCCTGGACTTTTCCGATGTGTCCACTTCTGTTGACATGTATGAAGAGGGGGATGATCTTATCATCAAGGCGGAAATACCGGGCATGAAGAAAAATGAGATCAGCATCGATTTTGCAGACGATGTTGTCACCATCTCCGGGGAGAAAAAATCAGAAGAACGGAGCGAACGAAAGGATTATTACCGGGTCGAGCGCTCTTTTGGATCCTTCTGCCGGAAGCTACGCCTGCCGTTCGAAATTCAGGTTGACAAAACATACGCCTTATTCAATGAAGGTGTATTGGAAATCAGAATGCCGAAGAGTGACGCCGCAAAGCGAAAGACACGAAAAATAATTGTAGAATAAGCGGCACCGGAAACCAAAACAAGGGGTTGCAGTTTATGCTGCAGCCCCTTTTCTGTTTTTCACTGTTTTTGAGAACGGAAAAACCGCCTTTCAACGCAGACGAATCGGTGTGCAAGGCGGTTTGATGAAACAGTTCTATGTGTTAATAAATTGTTTTTTTGGTGCGCCCGGTAGGACTCGAACCTACGACCTACGGCTTAGAAGGCCGTTGCTCTATCCAGCTGAGCTACGAGCGCACAAATCCAAAGTGTAGCGGGGTGGGACTATACCGTTCACAGCCACTATTGTCAAGGCTTGTGGCTGTTTCAGGGGAGTAATGCAAAAATCTGATAACCCGCGGTCGAGTTATCAGATTCATTTTTTTTGGTACGCCCGGACCGATTCGAACGGCCGACACCCAGGTTCGAAGCCTGGTGCTCTATCCAGCTGAGCTACGGGCGCAGAGGTTACAACAATGAAAGCAAACTATCATACTGTGGCAAAAAACTGAACCATATTTATCGGATTGGAAGTGGTTATTTTCCGTATTGATATATAAACGACTGTACCTGATGGGCAGTTTCACTCTTTGACTCCAGTTCAAGGTATCGTCGCCACATAACGAGGGCTTTCTGGATGTTGTTCAGGTCGAACGCGTATATGTAGCCACTGTTGTACAAGCTTTCAAGATTGAGTGGGTCTATGGAGAATGCTTTTTCGAAATTTGCCAGAGCTCGCACAAAATCACCGGTCTGGCGATACATGGCTCCCTGGTCATTCAGGATGTTTGTGTCATCGGGTCGCAAAACCAGGGCTTGTTCATAGGCTTTAATGGCACGTTCAGGTTGGTCTGTATCAAAGTAGATGTTTCCGAGTTCCTTCCATGTTTCAGCGGTGGCCTCATTTGTGGAGGTTTGTTTTAACAGGTTTTCAATATGCAGCCGCTGGTCACTGCTCAGCGTTGTGTTATCCGTTGTGTCCTCTCCCTCCGTTTGTTCCGGTTCTGCTGATTCATTTTCATTTCCGGTGTCTTCGTCAAGAGCCGGACAGACTCGTCGGGCCGCGTTATCAAGTACCGATCCTGGCAGTATCGGATCAAGTTGAGTACTCCCTTTCAGCCGTTTTAACCGCACTTTTGAGACGCCTAGAATATCGACAGACCTAAGTAACGATGACTGCCCGCTACAATCAATTTCATAGTATTCCATATGCGAACGATATCGTTTTTCACCGTACTCCGCGGCCGCCGACCTACGCTCGGTTTCTCCCCGAGGAACAAACCGGAACCATATCTCCAAGCGGCCCAGTGGTGTCAGGTGGATGGACTGCTCGTCGTACGCAACCTTGTAGAGTGACGTGCCATTCAGCGGTTGCCACTGGACAGCCATGACATTGTGCGGCAGACCGTACAGGAACAATATCAGCACACATAATTGTAATACATAACGTGGCATACGTATCTCGTCGAGGAAAGCGTGGCAAGGATGTTACCCGAACGTAACGGGTTGGTAATGATTGCATTTATGCGTATGTAAGTGTACATTGTCAAGCTGCTTCATGCGGCGAGGACCAATTATAAGCGGATCTGTGTGTATCAGCACAGAGCAGATCAAAACTTCAATTAAACCATTGAGATCTATCGATGGCAGCGCTTGAAAATGGAAAAAAACATACACCATTGAGTGTGTTTATGATAATTGTCACAATTTGATGCCAAGAAATTACTTCGTTAGATGCATCGCTCGTGCTAGCGGGGAGGGGCTGGATGAAAATGCACAAGTACTCAATTTCAAATTCACTTACTTCGTTTACTACTCAGGCGGCTGTTGCTGATCCGTTGTCTGCCGGGAAAACTCCTGCCAAAGTCCATCACCTTCCTCATACCATCTGGAAGAAAAAGGTTGGTGATGCACAGAGCCCTCTCGATAAAGCCATTGAGCGAACCCGTGATTTCTTTTTTCGCGAGCAGTTGCCTGATGGCTACTGGTGGGCTGAGCTTGAGTCAAATGTAACCATCACGGCAGAATACATCATGTTGTTTCATTTTCTCGGCATGGTCGACAGGCTGCGCGAGCGGAAAATGGCGCATTATATTCTGAGCAAACAGACAAAGGAAGGTGCCTGGTCGCTCTGGTTTAGCGGCCCGGGCGATCTCTCGACGACTATTGAGGCATATTTCGCACTTAAGCTGGCAGGGTACGCTGCTGATGATCCAGTCATGTGCAAAGCCCGCGATTTCATCCTTTCCAAAGGCGGTATTCTTAAGGCGCGCGTGTTTACCAAAATATTTCTGGCGTTGTTTGGCGAATTCTCCTGGCTGGGAGTGCCGTCAATGCCGATTGAGCTCATGATGCTCCCGGAATGGGCGTATTTTAACATCTATGAGTTCTCCAGTTGGTCACGCGCGACGATTATTCCGCTTTCAGTTGTCATGTCGGAAAATCCGGTCAGGAAATTACCCCCACGGGCCAGAGTTCAGGAGCTTTTTGTTCGTCCGCCCCGTCACAGCGATTATTCATTTTCCCGTCAAGATGGCATAGTGAGCTGGAAGAACTTTTTTATTGGGGTAGACCACCTGCTGAAGATTTACGAATCATCCCCCATACGTCCGTTTAAGAAAAAATCGGTTGCTCTCGCGGAACAGTGGATACTGGACCATCAGGAGTCGAGCGGTGATTGGGGAGGGATCCAGCCGGCAATGTTTAACTCCATTCTGGCGCTGCACTGCCTCGGGTATGCCAATGATCATCCGGCTGTTGTAAGCGGTCTTGAGGCGTTGGCAAACTTCTGTATCGAGGGTGAAGACAGTCTTGTGCTGCAGTCGTGCGTTTCTCCCGTATGGGACACCGCGCTGGTTCTTGTTGCGATGCAGGAGGCTGGCGTTCCGGTTGACCATCCGGCGCTGGTTAAGTCTGCCCAGTGGCTGCTGGACCGGGAGGTTCGCAACAAGGGGGACTGGCAAGTCAAATCTCCCGATCTTGAGCCGGGTGGTTGGGCGTTCGAGTTTTTGAATGACTGGTATCCTGACGTCGATGACTCCGGTTTTGTCATGCTGGCGCTCAAAGATATAAAGGTTCGGGATAAAAAACAGAAAGACCAGGCCATCAAGCGCGGTATTACCTGGTGCCTCGGGATGCAGAGTGCAAATGGCGGCTGGGGAGCGTTTGATAAAGACAACACGAAATATCTTCTGAATAAGATACCGTTTGCCGACCTGGAGGCATTGATCGATCCACCGACCGCCGATCTGACCGGACGTATGCTTGAACTTCTGGGTACGTTTAATTTCCCCAAAAATCATGCGGCAGTGGTTCGGGCACTGGATTTTCTCAAGGAAGACCAGGAACCCGAAGGCCCCTGGTGGGGACGCTGGGGAGTGAACTATATTTATGGCACGTGGTCAGTGATGGGTGGGCTGGAGGCCATTGGTGAAGATATGGCCCAGCCGTACATCAGAAAGGCGGTCAACTGGCTCAAATCCAAGCAGAATCTGGATGGCGGGTGGGGAGAGGTCTGTGAATCGTACGATGACCGTTCGCTGATGGGGTGTGGCCCCAGTACCCCGTCGCAAACCAGTTGGGCACTTCTTTCTCTTTTCGCAGCCGGAGAGGTGCATTCAAAAGCTGCATTGCGTGGCATCGAATATCTTATCGCAACCCAGAAACAGGATGGCTCCTGGGATGAGGATGCGTTTACCGGAACGGGGTTCCCCAAATTTTTCATGATTAAATATCACATTTACCGTAATTGCTTCCCATTGACAGCGCTTGGCAGATACTGTCGATTGATGTCTGAGAATGCAAAAAACGCGGTTGACTGATCGGTCGCGTCAGGAACATCTATGAAGACATTTGTTACCGGTGCAACCGGTTTTATCGGTGCCAGTATTGTTCGCGAACTGCTTAAAGACGGGCGGGAGGTGCGAGTACTGGTGCGGTCAACTTCCAACCCTGCCAATCTGAAAGGGCTTGATGTTGAAATCTGGAAGGGGGATCTTCTCGACACCTCTGCTTTGCGGCGAGGGCTAAAGGGGTGCGATGTCCTGTATCATGCGGCGGCCGATTATCGTCTCTGGACGCGCAACCCTGACGAAATGTACCGCACCAATGTGGGGGGCACGGTTGCTGTGCTGGAAGCGGCGCTGGAGAACGGTGTCTCACGGGTAGTCTACACCAGCAGCGTGGGGACGCTCGGGAATCCTGGGGATGGGAAGCCGGGGACAGAAGATACGAATGTATCGCTGGATGACATGGTCGGTCCATACAAGAAAAGCAAATTCCTTGCCGAACGTGAAGCAGAAAAGTTCGTTGCCCGCGGATTACCGCTGGTAATCGTAAATCCTTCGACGCCGGTGGGGCCGTGGGACATAAAGCCTACTCCTACCGGGAAAATTATTGTTGATTTTCTGAAACGGAAGATGCCGGCCTACCTTGATACCGGTCTGAATCTGATTGCTGTTGAGGAGTGCGCTCGCGGACATATTCTGGCAGAGCAAAAAGGTGTTCCCGGTCGCAAATATATCCTGGGCAACGCCAATCTTTCCTTGTGCGATATTTTCAGGATGCTTCAGGATATAACCGGAATTTCGGCGCCAAAAGTGCGGTTACCGTATGCTCCGGTGCTTGTGGCAGCCTGGCTCAACGAGGGACTTTCGCGAATAACCGGCCGCGAGCCGTTGATTCCGTTGGCAGGCGTACAGATGGCGGCACATCATATGTATTTTGACTCAGGAAGGGCGGTTCGGGAACTTGGCTTACCGCAGACTCCCGTTTTGGTAGCTTTGGAACGGGCAGTCGAGTGGTTCCGCGCGAACGGTTATGCTTAAAAACGCAAGAGGTATCAACACATGTTGCTTGAAACTATAAACTCACCGTCTGATCTGAAAAAATTAAAACCGGAACAGCTACCGGAACTTGCGGTAGAAATTCGGAAATTTCTTCTGGAAACCGTTTCTGCGACGGGCGGTCATCTCGGTTCCAATCTCGGAACGGTTGAGCTGTCAATTGCCCTGCACTACTGTTTTAACTCTCCCAGTGACAAAATAATCTGGGACGTCGGGCATCAGGCCTATACCCACAAGATCCTCACCGGGCGTCGCGACCGTTTTCATACCCAGCGCCAGTACAAGGGGATTTCCGGTTTTCCGAAGCGTTGCGAGTCAGAGCATGATGCATTTGGAGTCGGCCACTCTTCCACATCAATTTCGGCCGGACTTGGCATGGCTGCGGCGGCTGGTCTTGACGGAAAGCGGAATCATGCAATTGCGGTGATCGGTGATGGCTCCCTGACCGGCGGTATGGCCTTTGAGGCGCTGAATCAGGCCGGCCATCTCAAAAAAAATCTGATCGTCATCCTGAACGACAACGAAATGTCGATTTCAAAAAATGTTGGCGCTTTTTCCGCGTTTATTTCCCGTAAAATGACGGGGCGTTACTACCGCGATTTGAAAAAAGAGATGCAGGCATTACTCAAGAATATTCCGGCTTTTGGTACTGATATTCTCCAGTTTGCCCGTCGTGCAGAAAATTCGATGAAGGGTTTTCTCACCCCCGGCTCCTTGTTTGAAGCGCTCGGCTTCGATTATATCGGGCCTCTGGACGGCCACGATCTGACGCAGCTGGTTGAGGTGTTCAAAAACATCAATGAGCTGGATGGCCCGCTGCTGGTGCATGTCATGACAACCAAAGGAAAGGGGTACAAACCTGCAGAAGAGACCCCGTCCAAGTATCATGGCGTCGGTGCTTTTGACGTTGCCACCGGCAAAGGGACTGCCAAACCTGCCGTCAAATCTTATACGGATCTGTTCGGCGAGACTCTGGTACAATTGGCTGAGGAAGATGCAAAGATTGTTGCCATAACCGCTGCGATGCCCGATGGGACAGGACTTAACCCATTTTCACAGCGTTTTCCGGAGCGTTTTTTTGATGTCGGCATAGCCGAGCAACATGCCATGACGTTTGCGGCAGGTCTTGCTGCAGATGGCTTCAGGCCGGTAGTGGCAATATATTCAACCTTTGTCCAGCGCGCGTACGATCAGGTCTTTCATGATATCTGCCTGCAAAAGCTGCCGGTAACCATAGCCATGGACCGCGCCGGGCTGGTGGGTGATGACGGCCCGACCCATCATGGCGTGTTTGATCTTTCCTTTCTGCGCCACCTCCCCGGAATAACAGTAATGGCTCCCAAAGATGAGAACGAATTGCGCCATCTGCTTAAAACGGCCATTTATTCCGGTCTGCCGGTTGCGCTCCGTTATCCGAGAGGGGCGGGCTACGGCGTCGAACTGGATCGTGATCTGAAATGCATCGAAATAGGGAAGGGTGAGCAGTTGCTTGAAGGGACCGATCTGACTCTCGTCGCAATTGGAGCAACGGTCTATCCGGCACTTCAGGCGGCTGAAGCGCTCAGGTTGAAGGGGATTTCTACCGGGGTGGTCAATGCCCGTTTTGTGAAGCCGCTTGATGCAGAACTCATCCTGGATGTCGCCCGCCGGACCGGCCGGATCATAACGGTGGAGGAAAATGCTCTGCAAGGTGGTTTTGGCAGCGCCGTACTGGAGTTGCTATACGATAATAACCTGCAGGATGTGAAAGTTCGACGTCTTGGCCTTCCCGATCACTATATCGAACAGGGGAGTCAGGCCCAGTTACGCAAGGATGTCGGAATAGATGCGGAAGGAATTACTGCCGCTGCGTTAGAATTCATGAAATGAGGACGCCATGACGGTAGAAGAAGCACGGGAAAAAATCATATTTGCCCTTGATGTACATGGTCTGGAAGACATCGACCGGTGGGCTGACACATTGGCAGGAAAAGTGGGGATGTTCAAGGTCGGCAAGGAGCTGTTCACCTCCTGCGGACCAGCAGCGGTGAAGGCTGTCCAGCGCCATGGCGGCCAGGTCTTTCTTGATCTGAAGTATCATGACATTCCGAATACGGTTGCGAGTGCGATGTGTGAGGCCGCCCGCCTTGGAGTCCAGCTGGCCAATCTGCATGCGCTGGGTGGTGCCGAAATGATGGAGGCTGCTGTAAATGCTGTCCATAAGGAATTCAGCGGTGCTGAACGTCCCCGGCTTCTGGCCGTGACGATATTGACCTCGTCAACGGTTGAAACACTGCGGCAGGTGGGTATCGAATATTCGGTACAGGATATGGTGGTGCGTCTGGCGCGGCTTGCCAAAGCGTCCGGTATGGATGGCGTGGTTGCTTCTCCGCTTGAAATCGGCCTGATCAGAGAAGCCTGCGGCCCCGATTTCCTCATTGTTACTCCGGGAGTACGCCCCTCTTTTGCCGCCGTTGACGATCAAAAGCGAATCATGACGCCGGCAGAGGCTGTTTCATCTGGAGCCGACTACCTGGTAATCGGTCGCCCGATTGCCAAAGCGGCGGATCCCGTCAAGGCGGCAGAATGTATCGCTGCCGAGATTACGGATGGTGTTGCATGAAGGGCGAGCTGATTTTTGGGGTCAATCCGGTAAAAGAATCCCTGCAGGGGACGCGCGGTGCTTTCAACCTGTATGTGCAGACTAATGCTACCGATCATCGTGTTGAAAAGATTATCAGATTGGCCGAGGAGCGGGGAGTGGCGGTGCACCGCCGGGAGAAGGTTGATCTTACCAAGATGTGTGCCTCCTCGCATCATCAGGGCATCGCTTTGGAGGTTGAACCTTTCCGCTATGCCGACCTCGACGATCTGTTGACAACGGTCAGTCAGTCGGGTTCGCCCGGATTTCTTCTGGTACTCGACGCAATTCAGGACCCTCACAACCTTGGCGCATTGATCCGTTCGGCTGCCTGTGCCGGGGCCGATGGCGTTGTTATTCCCAAAGACCGGGCTTGCGGTATCACTGCGGCCGCTGAGAAGACATCGGCAGGCGCCGTTGAGACCGTTCCGGTCGCTATGGTCACCAATGTTGCACAAACGCTCGAAACACTGAAAAAGCTCGGTTACTGGGTGTATGGACTCGATGGTGCTGCCAGACAGTCAGTCTATCAAACAGATTTTTCAGGAAATATTGTGTTGGTGGTTGGCGGTGAAGGGGAAGGAATCAGGCCGCTCGTACGCAAACAGTGCGATGTCGTGATGTCGATCCCGCAGTACGGCGGGGTAAGTTCGCTCAATGCCTCGGTTGCCGGGGGGATCGCTCTGTTTGAGGTCGCGCGGAAGGTGCGGGGTTAACCGTTCATCTTCTTCTCATCAAGCCGCCTGAAATATTCCGATCGGCACCAGTTTTCGACATCCACCAGCCCCTGGAACGCCTCGCGGAAATCGGTCATGCCGATACTGAAGACTCCGTGACCGTACACAATGGCCGAACCGGTTCTGCCGATCACCGGCGGGACATTTTTTGCGATGCCGCCGGCACCGATCTCTCCCGCTACTACCGGAGTGTCTCCCAGAAAGCGAACTTTTGCACAATCCTTCCAGCAGTCCGTAACGAGACACGATCCCTTTTCTTCACACATCATGCTCATGACTACCGCAAAGCGCGGATGGCCGTGTAAAATGGCGCGGCAGCCGGTCGTCTCAAATATGGCACGGTGGGCAACCAGTTCGCTGGAGGCGGTTATGCCGACCGTCGAGCTGTTTTCAAACGGAACCGGATCAATGCATCCGGGGAGTTCGTCCAGGCTGGATGCTGTTTGCGAGATATAGATCAGCGTTCCGTTTGAATATGAAATGTTGCCGAAAAAAGAATCAACCAGGCGTTGCCGGACGGTATGGCTGCCGACGCGGGCCATCTCCTCCAGAATGACTTGTTTTTCAGTAAGCGGCCCCTCCCGGAACTCAAGCCCATCAGATGAAAGCGGTGGCAGTGATTCATGACGAAAATGATCAAAGGCCGCCTCTTCGCCGGGAAGCATGAAGCCGTGTTCGAGCAGATCTTCAAGATATTTGATATAGGTTGAATGAAAAACCGAAGACCAGTTGATATAGGCCTGTTCGACTGTCAATGCCCCGGTTGCGATGATTCCGATCCCTTCGACGACGATCCCTTTGCGATTCCCTAACAGGGTGGCACATATTTCTGCAGGATCAGAACCAATCTCACTTTTTCGTACAATCGGAATGTCGTGCAGAAACGTACGGGTTTCGGTGTCGCGTGGGACAATTTCATGTTCATGGCTGGCGGCTCGTTGAATGAGAAAATCGGCAAAAGGGAGGAAGGGGTGGCGGCAGCCAGCGCGAGGCAATTCAGACGGGAGAGAATCGATTCCGAGAGCGATGCCAGAAACGGTTCACCAGCTGAAATCATGATGTCATCCTGGGCAGCAAAGCCAATCTTATCTGCCTGCGACGAGTGATCCGAAATCAGTTTTGCGGTGTATTTTGCAATCTGATCGTGCATCAGGGAGTAGACGAGGGGATATTGGTAAACAGGATCGAACCGTCGGAAAGGGTTTCACTCCGGAAACGGGGTGCTCGCTGACTGCTGGCAATGAGTGCTGTTTTGGGCAGAGTCATGCCGCTGTTGGGGAGAAAAGCCATGGTGACATTTGTTCCAGCCTGCCACGCCTCAAAGTGGAGGTGAGGCCCCGTTGATCGTCCCGTGGAGCCCGAAAGTGCCAAGGTGCTCTCTGCTGTAACCGGTTGCCCCACTGCTACAAAGATTCGGCTGTTGTGGGCGTAGAGGGTAATGACTCCGTTATCATGTTCGACGATGACGGTGTTGCCATATCCGGAACGGCTTCCGCTGTAGACGACTACTCCGGGAGCAACAGGTTTGATCGGGGTTCCAGTGGGGATGGCAATATCAATGCCGTTGTGCTGGCGCCAGGCCCCGTCGATCGGGTCTATTCTCATGCCAACCTTCGAAGTTATCGTCCCGCCGACTGACGGCAGGTGCGGTTCAAAGTTGTTTTGCTCCGCTTCGTGCGGATTGAGAGAGGCGGCAACCGCTTTTTGAACAATCTCATCGAGCGAAATGTCATGAGTCTTCTGCTTCTTTGATGAGTTGCGTTGCTTTATCGTAGCGGTTTGACGGTCTTTAATAACGACAGTGGCTCTTTTGTTGCTGGGCGCATCGGTAAATGTTTCAACGCCGTCGATAGTGACAAAACGATAGATATCGGCATTGGCAAAAGAATTGAACATGGAGAAAGCGAATGTCAGAGACAGCAGATACAAACAGCGGAACCTTACCGGAAACATACGGGGCTCTTTGGAGGAGAATGTCAATTGTACTTGTTGTTCGGTACATTTTCTGATAGTTAAATTCATTCTCTGCTTATAGCTCATTTTTAAAAATAGTTCAATTCATCATCTTCGGGGTGCCTTGGGTGTTTCAATATTATGACAAAGTCGTACGGGGAACCGAACGGGAAGATAGGCTGGTTATTCTCCAATTTATGCAGGGGATGATCGGCCAGCAATTTTCATTTTTGAACTACTACAAAGAAATTCCTGTTTCATATGATGCTACCTTACTGAGTGTTGAAAACGAAATGGCCGAGTTTGCCGTTCATGAATATCAGGCCAAAGTCATCAACATGGAGAAAGAGACGCTCATTTATTCGCATCCTCTGAGTGCATTTCCGGAAGATATGATTGGTGAGGCTTTTTATGTAAGTTCTGCCAAAAAGCGCGTCGTTTTGTGTAATTTTGGATATGCACACATCCGTTCGGATATGAGGCGGTTTGTGCGGGTTCTTCTTGATAACCCGGTCGAAGCGGAGCTGCTTTTTGACGGGGATATTCTAAAAGGAAATGTGAACGATCTTTCGCTTGGCGGCGCTGCCATCAGCACCATGTCTGCCGATCTTGTTGGTGCCTGGGCTTGACATAAACATGTTTTTGAAGCTACCTGATCTTAACGGCAACACCAGGCGTGAAGTCGGTCTGAGTGCGACGATTGTCAAAGTTATCGGGACAAGCGCTCCTTTTACCTGTTTCATAGAGTTTCATCCGGAAAAGCATTCTCAACAACAGATTGCCTACTATATTAATCAGCGGCAGGTTGAGATAATCAAGGAGCTTAAAGATATAATTGCCTGAGGTTGATCTCGTGCCTCTATTGTGTGCAGCCCTGTCTGTGTAATGACTATTTGTTGGGCACTTGAAAGGGCGGCGACTGATGTAATTATTCAGGCATGCTTCCTAACCATTCAAATATGCGGCCATAATAATTTGATAGCTAATTGGCAAGGAGCTTGCTTTTAAGGCAGCAAACAGATTAGTAATATAAAGTATCAGAAAACCTGTTTCCTTGCTTTCATAAAAATCTCAAGTAACGGGAGGGTAACGTCGTGAAAAAAGTTGAAGCAATTATAAAGCCGTTCAAGCTGGATGAAGTTAAGGAATCACTGAATGAAATTGGTATTCAGGGAATTACGATAAGCGAAGTGAAGGGTTTTGGACGTCAGAAAGGTCATACCGAGCTGTATCGAGGGGCAGAATATGTTGTTGATTTTATCCCCAAAATTAAGATAGAGATCATTGTTGCTGACTCAATTCTTCCGCAAGTTGTCGAAGCGATTGAAAAGTCTGCCAAAACCGGTCGTATTGGTGATGGGAAAATATTTGTTACCAATGTTGAAGAGGTTATTCGTATCAGAACTGGTGAAACCGGAGAAGATGCGCTGTAACAAAAAACAAATCTCGAAAGGAGCAACAGATGACACCGAAACAAGTAGTTGAATTTGCCAAAGAAAATGGCGCAAAGATGGTTGATTTCAAATTTATGGATTTTGTTGGTATCTGGCAGCATTTTTCCGTGCCGATGAGTGAATTCGGTGAAGATACCTTTGAAGAGGGGCAGGGTTTTGACGGTTCTTCCATTCGTGGCTGGCAGCCGATTCATGCTTCTGACATGATCATTGTTCCTGATCCGAAAACTGCCAAGATGGATCCTTTTATTGCAGTGCCGACCCTGTCGCTGATTTGCAATATTTTTGATCCGATCACCAAGGAAGGTTACACCCGCGATCCGCGTAACATCGCTATTAAGGCAGAAGCGTACCTCAAATCAACCGGTATTGGCGATACCGCTTTCTTTGGACCTGAAGCCGAATTTTTCATTTTTGACGATGTGCGTTACGACTCCAGCTGCCAATCAGTCCTTCTATGCAGTTGATTCTGTCGAAGGCGCCTGGAATACCGGTCGTGAAGAGTTCCCCAACCTCGGCTACAAGCCGCGTCACAAGGAAGGTTACTTCCCTGTTTCTCCTACTGATTCACAGAATGATCTGCGTAACGAGATGGTTCTGGAGCTTCAGAAAGTCGGTATCCGTGTTGAGTGCCAGCATCATGAAGTTGCCACCGGTGGCCAGGCTGAGATCGATATGCGTTTCAACTCGCTGGTGGATATGGCCGATGATCTGCAGTGGTTCAAGTATGTCATAAAAAATGTTGCCAATCGTAACGGCAAGACCGTAACCTTTATGCCCAAGCCGCTTTACGGCGACAACGGTTCCGGTATGCACTGCCACCAGTCCATCTGGAAAGACGGCACAGAACCTGTTTGCCGGTGACAAATACGGCGGGCTTTCCCAGATGGCTCTCTGGTACATCGGCGGCATCATCAAGCATGCCAAGGCTCTCTGCGCCATTCACCAACCCGACCACCAACTCCTACAAGCGTCTGGTGCCGGGCTTTGAAGCACCGGTTAACATGGCTTACTCAGCCGTAACCGTTCTGCTTCTCTCCGTATTCCGATGTTTTCCACCAACCCGAAAGCCAAGCGTGTTGAATACCGTACTCCTGATCCATCCTGCAACGGCTACCTGGCTTTTGCCGCCATGCTGATGGCCGGTCTTGACGGTATCGAGAACAAGATTGATCCGGGTCAGCCGCTGGACAAGGATATCTACGGACTTTCACCTGAAGAGCTCAAGGATATTCCTTCCGCTCCGGGTACCCTTGAAGAAGCTCTGAAATGTCTCAAGGATGATTATGAGTTCCTTCTCAAGGGTGACGTATTTACCCCTGACGTCATCGAGAAGTGGATCGAGTACAAGACCGAAGCCGAAGTCAATCCGGTCCGTATGCGTCCGGTACCGCTTGAGTTCGAACTGTACTACGATATTTAAGTTGAAGCTAACGTTGCATGCAGTCATGAAAGGCGGGAGAAATCCCGCCTTTTCTGTGTGTAGAATCCTTGAATAGTGATTATCCTCTTAGTGGTGTCCATAACTAACTACCCGATGGAACACATGTCTTTCAATTGTCAAAGAGCAAAATCATGCCTTGATATCTGTGACGAACACAAAAAAAGGAGCCCCCGTCAGGAGGCTCCTTTTTTAGGCAAACACGTAAAGATTCAGGGATTACAGAATGAAAAGCATTTCCCCATAGGTCGGCAGCGGCCAGTATTTGGCAGCAATGATTTTTTCCAGCGCATCACCATCGGCACGCAGTTCAAGCATTTTCGTAAATACCTTTTCCCTGAACGCAGCGGCCTGTTTTTCAAGATCGGCAATGTTCAGTGCACTTTCAAGGGCTTTCTCCAGTGCTTTGACATTGCTGCTCATAGAGGCAAGTTTGTCGGAGAGTTCTTCCAGCAGCTCCTTCTGGGTCGAGACGTTCAGTTTGCCGGATACGGCTGCAACGGCATTGATAGATGATGCTACCGTTGTTGCATATTCTATGGCTGTAGGGATTATGCTGTGGTTGGCCATGTCGATCATGGTCAGGGCTTCAATATTCAGGGTCTTCACATATTGTTCGACCATGATTTCATAACGTGAATGAATTTCTTTTTCGGTGAAGACGTTGTGTGCAACAAACAGCTCAACAGCTTCTTTTGTTACCAGTTCCTTCAGTGCCTTGGGAGTGTTAGGAATATTCAGCAGGCCGCGCTTCTTGGCTTCCTTGACCCACTCGTCGGAGTAGTTGTTGCCGTTGAACACAACGCGCTTATGTTTCTTGGCGGTTTCCTGAAGCAGTTTCTCAAGGTCGGCTGAAAAGTTTTTCGATTTTTCGAGTTTGTCGGCAAATTCCTTCAGCGCATCGGCAATGATTGTATTGATGATAATGTTGGGGCCTGAGATGGAGAAGGATGAACCGAGCATCCTGAATTCAAACTTGTTACCGGTAAAGGCGAACGGTGAGGTTCTGTTTCTGTCGGTGGCGTCCTTGGGCAGTGCGGGAAGTGTGGTTACGCCGATCTTCATATCAGCGTTGGCTGAGGATGATTTTGTTTTGCCAGCCACGATCTGGTCGAGGATAGTCGGCAAGCTGTTCGCCAAGGAAAATCGAAATGATTGCCGGAGGTGCCTCGTTGGCGCCCAGACGGTGGTCATTGCCGGCGTTGGCGCACGAGCAGCGCAGGAGTCCCGCATAGGTATCTACAGCCTTGATGGTTGCCATCAGGAAGGTCAGGAACTGGGCGTTTTCATGCGGGGTATGACCCGGTTCAAGCAGGTTCTGTCCGTCATTTGAGCTCATGGACCAGTTGTTGTGCTTGCCGGAACCGTTTACGCCGGCAAATGGTTTTTCGTGCAGCAGACAGACCAGATCATGTCTGATGGCGATCCGCTTCAGAACATCCATAACCATCTGATTGTGGTCAGTGGCAATGTTTGTGTTCTCAAAAATCGGGGCGAGTTCAAACTGTCCGGGTGCAACTTCATTGTGCTGGGTTTTTGCGGTAACGCCCAGTTTCCAGAGCTCTTCATTTACTTCTTTCATGTAAGACAGCACTCTTTCCTTGATAGTGCCGAAATAGTGGTCTTCCAGTTCCTGACCTTTTGAGGACATGGCTCCGAAGAGTGTTCTGCCAGCCATCATCAGGTCGGGTCTTTTCAGGAAAAAAGACTTGTCCACAAGGAAGTATTCCTGCTCAGCGCCGACAGTTGATGTAACCCTGCTGGCAGTTGTATTTCCGAACAATCTAAGAACACGCACTGCCTGTGTGGAAAGCGCTTCCATGGAGCGGAGCAGAGGGGTCTTTTTGTCCAGGGCCTCACCGGTGTACGAGCAGAAGGCGGTAGGGATGCAGAGCGTTATGACATCAGCTTCTTCTCTCAGGAACGCAGGAGAGGTGCAATCCCAGGCTGTATAGCCCCTGGCTTCAAAGGTTGCTCTCAGGCCGCCGCTGGGAAAAGAGGAGGCATCCGGCTCACCCTTGACCAGCTCTTTTCCGGAGAACTCCATCAGAGCACCATTTTCATGTTGGTGAAAGGAATGAGTCATGTTTTTCTGCAGTAATACCGGTCATCGGCTGGAACCAGTGGGTAAAATGTGTTGCACCTCTTTCAACAGCCCACTCTTTCATTGCTGTGGCGACAACATCTGCGATTGTAGGATCCAGTGGCAGACCTTCGTCTATGGTTTTTTTCAGGTTTTTGAAAACACCTTTCGGCAGCCTTTCTCTCATAACTGCTTGGTTAAACACGTTTTTGCCAAAAATCTCCATTTGTACAGCCTCCTTTTTAGACAGCGTTGTGTAAAAAATAAGCAAAGAGCTTATTCTGTATGGTCGTTGTTTTAATCGGTTACGCAATCATTGCATTGGAATCCAGGATTTTAAGCAAGATAAATGCCAAGTATTTCGTTGGCGGGGGCGTACGCGTCCGGTTCCGCTCGAATTTGAAATGCACCATGATATTTAGTTTTATTAATAACTGATATTGGTTGTAATGTGCTTTTTTCGAGGGTGGGAGAAATTCCATCCTCTTTATTTTATGCTACCTTGATTGACTTTAAAGGTTGGTTTTGTTACTATATAAAGCTAATTTTGCCTAAGGACGATGCATGGAAAAAACGTTTCTAACAATTTCAATAATGCTGGTTCCAATAATGTTTGCGGTAGTCTGTCATGAGGTTGCGCATGGTTTTGTTGCGTGGCGTTTCGGAGACCCTACGGCGCGCATGCTTGGCCGTTTGACTCTGAACCCGATTAAACATATCGATATCATCGGCACGATTGTAGTCCCGGTATTTCTGGTGTTGTCTCATTCTGGGATTTTGTTTGGGTGGGCAAAACCGGTTCCCGTTGCGTTTGAAAATCTTCGAAATCCTAAAAGAGATATGATATGGGTCTCTGCTGCCGGCCCCGTAACCAACATTCTAATTGCAATACTGTCAGCATTGTTATTGCGTGCTATCGTTGCAGTGGGGAATCCGGCTTTTTTAGTTGATTCGCAAGTAACTATTGTGGAGCCTGTTATTTTAATGTTGGCTGCTTCTGTCTATTTCAATTTGTTGCTCGCAATATTTAATATGATTCCACTGCCTCCGCTTGATGGTGGCCATGTTTTAATGGGACTTCTTCCTCAACGCCAGGCGTATGCATTTGCCAAGTTGGAACGACATGGTTTCATGATTTTAATTCTAGCACTTTTTATATTACCGAGATTTTTGGGCATTGATATATTTGGGGTCATAATCTACCCGCTTCTGTATTCAGGAATCCATGTATTGGCTGGACCACAGGCAAGCCTAGTTCTTGGTGTAATGGGTATTTGAGAGGACAGTAAACATGAACGATCCCAGAATCCGGCAGTTTGCAGAAATACTGGTTGATTATTCGACCAGGGTTAAAAAGGGCGATGTCGTACTCATCAATGCTGCCGGTCTGGAGGCGCTGCCTCTGGTCAAAGAGCTGTATGCCCTCTGTCTAACGCGTGGAGCAAAGTACGTTGAATACAGTTTTTCAGTGCCGGAAATTGATCGTTTCTTTTACAATAGTGCCAGCAAACAGCAGCTTGAACACTTCCCACAGCATAAACTGGATTTCTACAAAACCGTGACGGTCTATATCGGAATTTCAGCCGGTAATAATTCGATGGTCATGGCTAATGCCCGTCAGGAAGCGGTAGTTGCATATGCAAAGCTCACGAGACCTCTGGTTGACCAGCGCGTTAAGCATACCCGCTGGTGTGTGACCCGCTACCCGACCCACGCCTCGGCCCAGGAAGCCCGCATGAGCCTGGACGAATACGAGGATTACCTTTTTTCGGCCTGCTGCATCGACTGGAAAGCCGAGTCAAAGAAACAGGAAAAACTTAAAAAGCTGATCGATCGAACCAAAAAAGTGCGGATTTCGGCTCCTGATACGGATCTTCGCTTCAGCATTGACGGCCTGCCCGGCATCAAATGCGATGGCCGCCTCAATATGCCGGACGGCGAAGTGTTTACCGCACCGGTCAAGCACTCCGTTCAGGGGCATATCAGCTACAACTGCCCGAGTATCTACCAGGGCAAGGAGTATAACGGTGTCCGATTCGAATTTGTCGATGGCAAAATTGTCAAGGCGACAGCTGAAGGGGGGATGAGCAAAGCGCTCAACAAAATCCTGGATGCCGATGAAGGAGCACGCTACATTGGCGAATTTGCGATCGGTGTCAACCCGGGGATCCGCCAGCCGATGCGTAATATCCTGTTTGACGAAAAGATATTTGGCTCGATACACTTCACTCCTGGTCAGGCATACGATGAGTGTGACAATGGCAATCGTTCGTCCGTACACTGGGATCTGGTGCGGATTCTTGCCGATGGTGAAATATGGTTCGATGATGTTCTGATTCAGAAAAACGGTCGTTTTGTTCACAAAGAGTTGTTGGAACTTAATCCTTCCTGAAAAGAGTGCTGAAATTATGACGCAGAGCCCTGAAGTCGAATTTGAACATGATGATTTCGAGTTTGACACTATAGATGAAGAACTGCTGGTTGACGGGCGTTGTCAGCAGATTCTGAAACAATTTTATCTGTTCCTCCAACAGCAAGGGATGGCCGCTGAACAGGCTTCCGAGCTCGCCTTCAGCGCCGATCTGTATTTACGGGATTACCTGATTGACTTTGGTCGTCAAAATATTGTGCGTCCCAAGCCCGGAATCGTGACCATATTTGCCGGTTCCTGGTATATCACCCATACGCTGGATCCAGAATTTGTTACATTGGAGCGCCATTTGACGGCACTTTCGGAGCTGTACCGATACATGCACCGTCAGCATCTTGTTTCTGCTGAAGAACTCTCTTTTCTTTTGAAAGAGGCCGGAGATCTTGAGTTTTACCGGCAGCGGATTGAATCTTTTCTGAATCTTAGCGCCGACGGGTTTGTCGCATGGGATGCCGAGTGTCCTGCCGTATTGTAGCCACGCTACTGGAGTAACGAAATACATGGCATGTAAAAAAACAAAGCAGATGGTCATCACGATTCTTGATCAGAAGTATCTTAGAAAGGACTGGTACATTGATTTTGACGGTCAACCGTTTCAGGGCTTTCTGGCGGACATGATCAAGGAGATGAAGCGGTTAGGTGTGCTATTGAGCGTTGTGCGGAATCATGATGCGGTTATCTCGATCAACAGTTATGCTGACCTGTTAAATGTGGTGAAAATATCTTCCCCGCAGGACGGGCACAGCAACCAGTGCGTCGGTCATATTATTGGCATAAGTCCGGAGCTGGATATCATGGCAGATATCGGCACAGCAGTCAGGCGTGTTGCGTTTGCGCCTGAAACGGTTGCCCCCTCCAGTGAATTCAGGAAAGTATGCCATAACTGCGGTTGTGGCTGCTAAGGTGGATATGAACAGCCAGAACGATAAACTTGATCTGTTGCTTGATAAAATCGGGACAATGATCGAACGCTTGGCTCCTGCCCAGGAACCGCCTGTTGATGTAAGTGCTAATCTTGCTTTCAGGTGGGAGCGGACGGGTGACGTCGGCCGACTGGTCGCGGTAACTCATCCGCATCTGTTCGATCTGGACGACCTGGTTGGCATTGATGATATTCGGGATGAGGTCATTCGCAATACGGCACAGTTTGTGGCGTCGTTGCCTGCCAACAACGTCTTGCTCTGGGGGGAACGTGGTTGCGGTAAATCATCGCTGGTCAAAGGTCTCCTGAAACTGTTTGCGCCCCGCGGTTTGCGGATTGTGGAGCTGAAACGGTGGGATATTATGTCGCTGCCGCAGATAATTGGACTGTTGCGGAATGCTCCGTTCCGTTTTATCCTCTTCTGTGACGATCTCTCGTTTGATGAGGGGGAGGGGGATTTCAGAGCGTTAAAAACGCTGCTGGATGGCGATATTGAAGAACGCCCCTCAAATATTTTAATTTATGCGACATCCAATCGCAGGCACCTCATGCCGGAACGGATGTCCGGTAATAGCAGCGATTCTGAAATACACCCTGAAGAGGCGGTGGGAGAAAAGTTGGCTCTGTCTGACCGGTTCGGCCTTTCTCTCGGTTTTTACGAATTTGATCAGGATGAGTATCTCGCTATAGTCCGTGGCTATGCCGCTTCGAGAAGGCTTCCCCTGCCAGACGAAGAATTGTGCGACAAAGCGCTTAAATGGGCCAGGCTGACCGCCCGCAGGAGCGGCCGTTCCGCCCGGCAGTTTATTGATGATCTGGAAGGAAGCCTGCTGCTGGAGTCTCATGCGTTAGATCCGGTTACACGTTGTTAGATTGATGTAGATTCTGATTGTAGCCACTTACATTGTGTTAAGGAGATCTGTCATGTCATCAGCATCTATTCCGGAAACCGTGAGAAGATTGCTTGCTTCGCAGCCGATTGAACTGCCAATTTTTCATCCGGTTGCGTTAAAGCTTCAGAGAATGCTTTCAAATTATGATTTCACGGTTGACGAGGTTTCTCTGGTTGCCAATGAGGATATGTCGCTGGCCAGTCAGATGCTTAAAATTGCCAACTCTCCGATGTACATGGGGCGCTCCAAGGTCGCTACGATCAAAGAAGCGGTTATCCGTCTCGGGGCACAGCAGGTCATCAATCTGGTGATTGCGGCTTCTCAGGCATCAGCCCACTCATCGAGCAATCCGGCTCTTGATCACTATATGAAAGAACTGTGGCTGCACAGCCACGGTTGCGCCCTCGGAGCTCGCTGGCTGGCCCATTCCTGCGGGATGCGCGGAGTGGCGGATGAAACCTATCTGGCAGCGCTGCTGCATGATGTCGGTAAGCTCTATCTGCTGAAATCAATTGAGAAACTGGTGGGGGCAGGCGTTATCAACTCACTCTTTGACGATGAGCTGATTCTGGAAATCTTTGAAGTGATGCATGTCGAACAGGGATATCGCATGATGCAGCATTGGAATTTTCCGGCGATGTACTGTGACGTGATTCGCGATCATCATGCCGAGGAATGGGACACCGTCAACAAGATGCTGGCAATCGTACGGTTTGTCAACCTGGCCTGTCATCGAGTCGGACTTGGCCTGATACATGAACCGAATCTGGTTTTGATAGGCACGAAGGAAGCGGAGGTACTCGATATAACCGATACCTCAGATCGTCGAGCTTGAGGCGATGCTGGAGGACTCCAGAGATGCTTCGCTGGAAGGGTGATGCAGACAGATAGAGTAGAGTCGCACGATCGTGCGGTTCTACTCTATCGGAGCCGGTTCACACAGATTTTCAGCGCAGTTGGCTTCGCCGCCGCAGGTGAAGCAATAGAATTTCGGATCATCGCTAATCTTGGCTATTTCGTCAAACAGCCCGTTACTTTTCAACATACAGAGATGGCCATGGTGATCAGCGCCGCAGCGGCATGTGGTTGTGGTAGTCATGGTGATTCCCCCTTGGTAAGGACGTCAGACTGCTGAAACTGCCGCTACCATACCAGAATAGCTGAAAAAAGAAAATAATTCGGATACCGACCACTCCGCCTGGAAAGGATACCATATACTGTGACATTTACTCCTTCATCTCTTCTCGTTACCGGAGGCGCCGGTTTTATCGGTTCCAATTTTATTCACTCATTCATCGCCAACAATCCGGGGTGCATGGTCACCAATCTTGATTGTCTGACGTACGCCGGTAATCTGAAAAATCTGACTGCGCTTGAAGGGAATCCGCATTACCGCTTTGTCAAAGGGGATATTGGCGATGCCCCTCTGGTTGCACGACTGCTTGCCGATCAAAAGATCGATGCGGTTGTTCATTTTGCTGCCGAATCCCATGTTGATCGCTCCATCACCGGCCCGGAAATTTTTGTCCGTACGAACGTACTCGGTACACAGGTTTTGCTGGAAGAGAGTCGCAAACATTGGCAGTCCGGAGTTGTTGCCGATTTCCGCTTTCTGCAGATATCAACTGATGAAGTCTATGGCAGCCTGGGCGATACCGGCTACTTTACCGAAGAAACACCGCTGGCCGCCAATTCACCCTATTCGGCCAGCAAGGCCGGGGCTGACCTGCTGGTGCGGGCCTATCATGAAACGTTCGGCATGCCGACACTGAATACCCGCTGCTCCAATAACTATGGCCCCTATCATTTCCCGGAGAAGCTGATTCCGCTCCTGATCCACAATATCATCAATAAAAAGCCGCTGCCGGTCTACGGTGACGGATTAAATGTCCGTGACTGGCTGCATGTCCGTGATCATGCCGTGGCGATTGAGACCGTTCTGAAACAGGCTGCTCCCGGTTCGGTCTATAATATCGGCGGCAACAACGAATGGAAAAATATCGATATTGTCAATCTGGTCTGTGACCTGCTGGATGGGCGTCTTGGCCGGGCAAGCCGGAGAAAACCGCACGTTGATAACCTTTGTCAAGGATCGTCCCGGCCATGACCGACGCTATGCCATTGATGCTTCGCGGCTTAAAGCGGATCTCGGCTGGAGCCCGGCCTATACCTTTGAACAGGGGATTGCCGAAACCATTGACTGGTATCTTGCCAACCAGGAATGGGTGGCTGAGGTTACCTCCGGTGCATATCGCGAATATTATCAAGATCAGTATGGCGGGGGTGCCGCATGATCCTTGTCGTGGGGGCAAATGGCATGCTGGGGCGCGACCTGATGGCGCTTCTGGGCGATCAGGGGACACGGTGTCGATATTGCTGATATCGACATTACGTCACTTGAATCGGTACTGAACGGTCATCGGTGACTCTGCAGCCGGAAGTGGTTATCAATTGTGCCGCCTATACCGATGTGGACGGCTGCGAAAGCAATACCGAAACGGCAATGCCGGTCAATGGTGAAGGGGTGGCGTATCTGGCCATGGCCTGCCGGGACATCGGCGCTCTGCTGGTGCAGGTCAGTACCGATTACATTTTTGACGGCGGCAAGGGGACACCGTATGTTGAGGATGATGCCCCGTGTCCGCTCAGTGTCTACGGCGAATCAAAGCTGGCGGGCGAAATGAATGCCGCCTTCAGTCCGGAGCATCTGATCGTGCGGACCCAGTGGCTGTACGGTCTGCACGGCAAGAACTTTGTCGAGACCATGCTGCGCCTGGGAGCTGAAAAGGATGAACTGACCGTGGTCGATGATCAGATCGGTTCACCGACCTGGACGGTTGATCTGGCACGGGCAATTATTGCTCTGATTGATAGCGGCTGCCGGGGAATCTATCATGCCGCTAATTCAGAGTACTGCTCGTGGAACGAGTTTGCCAAAGCGATCTTTGAGGAGGCCGGTTTGAATGTTACGGTCAAGCCGATGACAACGACGGAGCTGAATCGCCCGGCCCGGCGGCCGCTCTATTCGACGCTGGATTGCAGTAAATTGACCGGCGATACCGGGTTCCAGCCGCAACCATGGCGCAATGCGCTGCAGGAATATCTGAAGCTTCGCACTACGAATTCACTTTGAAAGGATCAACAATGGAACGTGGAGAACGCCCGTGGGGCACCTATACCGTTCTCGATGAGAACACCAGTTATAAAATAAAGCGTATTGAGGTTCTGCCTGGTCAGCGCCTGTCGCTGCAGAAACATCATCATCGCAGTGAACACTGGATCGTGGTGTCCGGTACCGCTCTTGTTACCTGTGGTGAGCAGCCAGCAGGTTGTCAACGTCAATGAATCAACCTTTATTCCGATCGGCAAGAATCATCGTCTTGAAAATCCGGGCAAGATACCGCTTGTGATCATTGAGGTTCAGAGTGGCGAATATCTGGGAGAAGACGATATCGTCCGCTTTGATGATGATTACAATCGCTGTGAAAGCCCGAATGTCGAGTAGTATCAACTGCTATCAGGCGTACGCTGCTGGCGCTCTGCGCCGGTTGTCTGCTGCTCATCTCTGCGGGATGCGCTGCCTCTTCCACGACGATTATTGAAGAGGAAGTCGTTACCAACCCCAAGCCGATGTACAGCTATACGTCACTGATTATTCAGGATTTCGAACTCAAGCGGGAACTGTATTCCGATTCTCCGGAAGCTAGAATGAGCCAGCGCGAGCTCCGCTATGCAAAGCTTCCGGGAGAATTGTCCGAGCATATCGAACGTTATGTCAGGTCTCATCACACCTATAAGAATATTTCCCGTGACGGGAAACCGGATGCTTCAACCCTGGTGCTGACCGGGAAATTCAACCGCCTCGGCCGTTTCAAGATATCGGTTGTAGTCAGCTTGCGCGATGGCGCCAGCGGTCAGGAGGTGGCCTATTTCCGTCAGACATTGTGGGATGTTCTTGATACGACCGAATCGATCAGCCAGCTTGGGCGTGAAGTGGCAGATTTTATTGATCGAATTCAGTACAAGTAACGGGGAGTCCGCTATGTATATTGTTATTCTGGCCGGAGGGTCAGGAACCAGATTCTGGCCGCTTTCGCGCGCTGCCCGCCCCAAACAGCTGATTTCGATCACCGGTGACCGAAGCATGCTGCAGAGGACGGTTGAGCGGGTTCTGCCGCTTAATCCGAAGCGAATTCTGATTGTAACCAACCATCTGCAGGCCGATGAAACCGAACGCCAGATGCAGATGTACGACTCGGTCCCGATTGACGTCATCGCTGAACCTGCCGCCCGCAATACCGCTCCGGCCATCGGTCTGGCCGCTGCACTTATTGCTGCCCATGATCCATCCGGCATTATGGTCGTTCTACCTGCAGACCATTTCATAAAAAATGAAGCGAAGCTGCGCGACACACTGGTTTTTGCAGGGGAGACGGCGCGCTCACGGTTTTCTGGTGACGCTCGGCATTTTACCGTCACGTCCCGAAACCGGATACGGGTATATCGAAGCCGAGATGGGGACTGATGCCGGGAGGGGCCATTCCCGGTCAAGCGTTTTGTTGAAAAACCGCCGCTGTCCGAAGCTCTGCGCTATCTGGAGGAAGGTAATTTTTTCTGGAACAGCGGCATGTTTATCTGGCGGGCCGACACGATTCTTGAGGAAATGGGAGCGCTTATGCCGGCTCTGCATCAAAAGCTTGTGCAGCTGATATCAGCCGGTTCTGCGCGGGAGCATACCATCCTGAAGGAGCAGATTGCTGAGCTTTATCAGGATATCGAGAGTGTTTCGATCGATTACGGGGTTATGGAAAAATCAGCCCGGGTTCAGATGGTGCCGGTCGAGATGGGGTGGAGTGATGTCGGGAGCTGGAGCGCACTGCCGGAGGTGGTTGAGCCGGATAGTGACGGGACGGTCTGTGTCAATGCTGCCGGACATATTGCTGTTGATTCCTCCGATTGCCTGATTTATGCGGATCAGAGAATGGTTGCGACGGTTGGCGTTCATAACATTGTCGTCGTATCTACGCCGGATGCCATTCTTGTGTGTGACCGTGAGCGCTGCCAGGATGTAAAAAAGGTGGTTGAACAGTTGGGAGCAGCCGGGTTGACGACCTACCTATAGTGTTGCCGTCTGGGTGGCGGTTTTTTTTAAGCCCATTGTCAACCGTGTATTCTAAAATGGTTAACCAGTGAGAATGCCAGTTATGCAACGAACAATTCAGGACGAGCTTGATGAGATCAGAAGCCGGGGGCTGCTGCGGAGTACCAGGCTGATCAGCGGTCGGCAGTCGGCGCGCGTTACGTGCAACGGCCACGATGTGCTGCTGCTCTGTTCCAATAATTATCTGGGATTGGCCGATCACCCTGCCCTGGCGGCTGCTTCGATAGCGGCAATTGAACAGTATGGCACTTCAAGCGGTGCCTCCCGGCTTGTGTCCGGGACCATGGAGTTGCACGAACAGACTGGAGAGTGCTGTCGCCGCTTTTAAAAAGCGTGAAACGGCGCTTGTCTTCAACAGCGGACATGCCGCAAATACCGGCATCATACCGGCTCTGGTCGGCCGGGGGGATGTTGTTTTTTCCGACCGGCTCAATCATGCCAGCATCATCGACGGAATTATGCTCTCCGGGGCACGTCTGGTGCGCTATCCTCATAACGATTTCCGCTCTCTGGCCACGCTCATGGAAAAACATGCCAAGGGGCGCTGTTTGATCGTCAGCGATGGCGTGTTCAGTATGGATGGCGACATTGCCCCGCTGGCTGAACTGGTCAAACTCAAACGCACACATGGGGCACTGCTTATGGTCGATGATGCCCATGGCAGCGGTGTTCTGGGAGAACGGGGGCGGGGGAGCGCCGAGTTGCTGGGAGTCGGGAACGATGTTGATATTCAGATGGGGACGTTTGGCAAGGCGCTGGGGAGTTTTGGGGCATACGCTGCCGTCTCTGCTGAATTGCGTGATCTGTTGATCAATCGTGCCCGCAGTTTCATTTTTTCGACTTCGTTGCCACCTTCGGTGTTGGCGGCTTCGCTGGCGGCCGTCGAACTGGTACAGACGCCGGAAGGTGACGAGTTGAGAGAACAGTTATGCGCCAACACCCGCTTCTTCAGGAACAGCCTGACAGATGCCGGCTTTAAAATACCTGACGGCTCGACCCAGATTGTGCCGATTGTCATCGGTTCTGCCGTTACTACCATGCAGTTTTCAGACGCACTCCTGGCGGAAGGGCTCTTTGCCCAGGGGATACGCCCGCCAACGGTGCCGGCGGCACCAGCCGTCTCCGCTTTACACTGATGGCCACTCATACACACGCTGACCTTGCCGACGCCGTTGAACGTATCTGCCATGTCGGTCGGCGCCTTGGGGTCGTGTGATGCCGTGGTATGAGAACCGCAGAGGAGAACAGTTGTGGTATGAAGATGAGGGGGCAGGGTGTCCGGTTGTGTTGGTGCATGGCTGGTGCATGTCCTCGGCCGTCTGGAAATACCAGTTCGATGTCCTCGCGGCTTCGGTGCGGCTCCTGGCGCCGGATCTTCGCGGACATGGCCGTTCGCGGGGAATATCCGATCACTTGAATTTCGATAGTTTTGCCAGAGATCTGGTCGATCTGTTCGAAGCACTGGATCTTTCGGACGTTGTCCTGGTTGGTTGGTCCATGGGGGCGCAAATCGCACTGCAATCGTATGCTGAATTGTCCGGGAGACTGGCCGGGATGATGTTGGTCTCTGCAACCCCCCGTTTTACCGCTTCTGATGATTTCCCTTACGGTCTTGCCGATAGTGAAGCACGCGGCATGCGTCTCAAGGTGCAGCGTAATATGCAGCGTGCGTTGGATGGTTTTTATTCACGCCTGTTTGCAGAAGGTGAGCTCGAAAGCCATTCCTCCGCCTCGGAAATCAAACGGCTCCTCTCGACACTATCGTCGCCCGATACTGCCGCTGCGCTTGATGCCCTCGATGCCCTTGCCCGGACAGACATGCGCCATTTGCTGGCTGCGATTACCATCCCGACGTTGATTGTGAATGGCGCACAGGACCGCATTTGTCTGCCGCAGGCGTCATTCTACCTGAAAGAGCATATTCCGAACGCAGAGCAAACCGTTTTCCCGGGCTCCGGGCATGCACCGTTTTTGACGCATAGCCAGCAATTCAACGCCGAATCTTATCCGCTTTGCAAGGAGCGTCAGTGGACAGAATGCCTGATACCGGCAAGATTGCTGCCGCATTTCATAAAAAAGCTGTCGAGTATGATCAGCACATTCTTGTTCAGAAACGTGTTGTGGCTCAACTGGTCAGATCGGTCGAACTGCATCTGAACAGGGCACCTGAGCATATTCTTGATGTTGGAACAGGCACAGGTGCCCTGTTGGAACGGTTGCATTCACGGTATCCGGATGCTCGTCTGACGGGAGTTGATATCGCACCCAACATGTGTCTGCGTACGCAGCAAAAATTGGGTCATGCCTGCAACACCGTTAACGGTGATGCCGAATATCTCCCGTTCAGAACCGGGGCATTCGACCTTGTCGTTTCGGCGTCGGTATTGCAGTGGGTGAGTAATTTGTCTGCCGCTCTGCACGAGATGCAACGAGTCGTGCACCCAGGGGGGGGGCTCAGTCTGGCTTTTTTTTGTGATGGCTCGCTGAGAGAGCTGCAGCACTGTTTCCGGGATGCAGTCAGCCGGTGCAGTGCCGACGGCAGTCAGCGAATGTCCCGTTTGCACGATTTCTGGACTGTTGACGATGTGACAACAATTGTGAACGGAATGGACTTTGAAAAGGTTGTTGTTTCGGTTGAAACGGAAGTCGACTGGTACGACGATCTGCACTCTCTGCTGCGGTCGATTAAAAATATCGGGGCTGGAACTGTATCGGGTGGATCGGGAAACGGTTTGGGCTGGAGGGGTATTCTTCAGGAAGCTTCCCGGTTGTATCAAGAACGGTATGGTCGGGACGGCAGAATACCGGCTACATACAAGGTTCTCTATCTATCTGCTCACGTCAGATCAAACTGAAACGAGTATCTGCACGTTTCACCGGTACCACGGTTATAACGAGCTGATGATTTTCTTTGCGAAATCATTGATGACGCTGTAATGCACTTCCACACCTTCACGCTTGCCATCAATTATTCCCTTGTTCTTAAGCAGCGCCAAGTGCTGCGAAACCGTCGCCTGGGGCAGTCCGAGACATTCCCAGATATGTTTTACATTGCACTCCTGCGTACAGAGACCGGCAACGATTTTCAGGCGGATCGGGTGGCCGAGAACCTTTAACACTTCTGCTTCTGTTATGAAATTTTTCGTTTTATCAAAGGCCATTTTTTCCGGCTCCCATTAGAAAGTTAGACGTTATCCTGCTTAGCAGGATCATTTTTTGATTATCATATATATGGAATTTGCGCTCGTCAATTAAAAACTGGACATTGCCTGCAGATGGCACTCTTCAGCCGTACAGCTGCTTGCTCAGATGGCAGGCTGCAGTATGACCGCTTGCGTATTCGACCAATTCCGGAACTTCGTTCCGGCAGAGATCGACCGCATGACGGCAGCGTGGATGAAATCGGCACCCCTGCGGGATTGACAGAGCGGACGGCAGGTCATCTCGCAACAGATCATCTTTGGAGGCGGTTGATGAGTGTAAGCCGGGAATTGCTGCGATGAGTGCCTCCGTATATGGATGTCGGCAGCGCCGGAAAACATCTGAAGCGGGCCCGCACTCAACAATCGCTCCAAGGTACATGATAATGATCCGGTCACAGATATGACGTAAAACCAGCAAATTGTGCGAGACAATCATCATGGACAGTGCGAAGTCACGTTTCATCTGCAGCAGGATATTGATTATCTGGGCCTGAATCGAAATGTCGAGGGATGAAACCGGTTCATCGGCGATCAGAATTTCCGGAGATGCAGCCAGGGCACGCGCAATACCGATGCGCTGGCGCTGACCTCCCGAAAACTCATCGGGAAAACGGTTGGCGGCATCGCTGGACAAGCCGACCGCCGCCATGAGGCGGGTGAGCTCCGACCGTCGCAGCAGATCTGACATTCCGGCTATTTTGAGCGGTTCCGAGATGCTGTCGCCAACTCGCATGCGCGGGTTCAGCGATGAAAAGGGATCCTGAAAGATCATCTGGGTTTTCAGGCGGAATGCGGTCCGATCATTCTGCCCAAGCTGAGATAGCTTCGTGCCCTTGTAAAGCACACTCCCGGCATCGGGCGGCAGAAGCCCGGCCATTATTTTTGCCAGGGTTGACTTGCCGCAACCGGATTCTCCGGCAATGCCGAGCGTTTCGCCGGATGACAGCTGCAGGGAGACCCCGTCGAGTGCGGTCAGAATGCCATGTGAATGCCCATGTAAAGAAACTTTGAACGTTTTACGCAGATCGACGGCGCTGAGGATGTGGGTTTCGTTCATGAGCATTTCCAGCAACGAAGAAAATGTGATGGAGCAATTTCGAGAAGCTCTTGGGATTCCGTGCGGCACCCGGCAGTTACAAGCGGGCAGCGCTCTGCGAAACAGCAGCCGCCGTCAGAGGCTGCCCGGACGTTCAATTGGCCAGCCACAGTAGGTAGCGGCTTACCCGGTTCGGCATACTGCGGTAATGAAGCCAGGAGCGCCTGCGTATAGGGGTGTCGTGGCGTTGCCAGCAGGGTAGCGGTCGGAGCGGACTCAACAACCTGGCCGGCATACATGACAGACGTATAGTCGGCACGTTCCGCAACTATTCCCAGGTCATGTGTGATAAGCAGCATCGACAGTCCTCTGGATTTTCTCTGCGCATCCAGAAGTTCCAGTATCTGCGCCTGTATGGTGACATCCAGTGCCGTTGTGGGTTCATCGGCAATCAGCAATGAGGGGTGACACGCCAGGGCCATGGCAATCATGACACGCTGTCTCATTCCGCCACTCAACTGGTGCGGGTAGTCGCGCATCCGGTCACTCGCAGATGAAATGCCGACGCTTGAAAGGAGCTCGATTCCCCTTTCCTGAGCATCTCGCCGAGACAGACCCATATGCAGAATCAGCGGTTCGCAGAGCTGATCGGCAATGCGCAGTACCGGATTCAGTGAAGTCATCGGCTCCTGAAAGACCATTGAAATCCGTCGTCCCCGAATGTCCCGCAGAGCCTCCTCCGAAAGCGCTAACAGATTTTGTCCTTCGAAAACAATTTCACCCGAGCTGATACATCCGGGTGGCGGAACAAGCCGCATTATCGAGAGCGCCGTCATGCTCTTTCCTGACCCGGATTCTCCAACAAGCGCCAGTACGGATCCGGACGCAAGAGAAAGGGACATTCCCCGGACAGCATGGAAAATATTTTTCTCTGTCGGAAAGGAGACGTGCAGGTCATGTATTGAGAGCAGTTCGGTCACGGGAAACTCAACAATATGAAAGGAGTCGTGTCAAACACGTAATGCTGACTGAGTGGCAACGTGGGATTTATCGAACCGGAAGCCGAGAATGATCCCCTCTTCAAGGATAGAAGTAAATACTTCGACGACAGCCGGGTCGAACTGTGTACCGGAGTTTTCAGACAGCTCAGCGATGGCAATATCCGGTGTAAGCGCTTTACGATAGGGACGATCAGAGGTCATGGCATCAAACGCATCTGCTACTCCGATAATACGCGATTCAAGGAGTTGATCGCAATATTTAATGTGGTTTGGGTATCCCATGCCGTCATAGCGCTCGTGGTGTTGGCCGATGCACGTTCGGACATCTTTTAAAAATTCAATCGGTTCAAGAATTTTCATGCCGATCAGTGGGTGCAATTGAAGTTTGTTGACATCGTGCGCTGAAAGCTTTCCTTCTTTGTGCAGCAGGCTCAGATCGATGCCTATTTTCCCGATGTCGTGTAAAATTGCTGCCCGCTCCAAAATTTGCAGTCGATCGCTGGGTAGGTTAAAGCGACGACCGATTTCCACACTATACCGGGTGACTCGCTCGGAGTGCCCCTTGGTATAGCTGTCACTGGCTTCGATAGCCGTAACGAGCGCCTGGATCGTGTTCAGGTAGGTTTGTTGTTGTTCCTCATACAGAGTCGCATTTCTGATGGCAATCGCGCCTTGAGCGGCAATGGTTGTAAGCATTTCCAGTTCATGCGAGTAAAACTGTGAATTATCGTTCTTATTGACAACAGTAATGGTACCGATAATTTCATCCATGACCATGAGTGGTACAGATATTAACGATTTTCGCTCATAACCCAATTCACTGAAACGGTCGAATTGTGGTGCCTGGTTTATGTCGGCAATCAGGAGCGGTTGACGGTTCTTGATAACCCATGATGCAACGCTGCTGTCCTCCATTTTCAGGACTTTTTGCGGCGCAATCAATTTGTCGCTGGCAACCAGATTGGTGACATTAAGTGTCTGCTGCTCCTTATCGTAAAGAATTATGAAGCCGATCTGAGCCTCTAATGTGGTCGTGGTACTACGCACGATCAGATTGAACAGCCGATCAATGTCCATGGTTGAATTGATTGCCAGGCCGATTTTGTGGATGGTTGACAGTCTGTCAAACGCGTGTTCAAGATTTGAGTTTTTCTGTTCAAGCTCGGCGGCCAGATCGGCAATGGTGAAGCTCGCCTGTTCGATCTCTTCGATTCTTTCTTCAAGCGAACTGTTCAGATTATTAATCTCTTTGAGCTGTTCTTCACGTTTCTGGTTCATTGACTGGGTGTCATGGTGGTGGGCCAGCTTTTCTTCGGCCCGTGCCAGTTCACGTTCATTGATGACGGTGGTGTGCATCAGATCCTTCAGCTTGGCGGTCATCGAGTTGAGGTGCAGCGAGAGGGTGTTCATTTCATTTGAACTTTGAATGGAGCTGCTTACATCGAAGTTTCCGCGTTCAATCTGACGCATATCCGCGATCAAAGACCGGATTGGCCGGTCAACATAGAGTGTAAAAAAGGCGAAGATGGAGCTGACTATCAGTATGATCATCAAAGCGGCAGAGAGTATGGCGTTTCTTCTCTCAAGGCGTATGTGGCTGGTTAAATCGTCAAGAGATATTTCGGCTTCTATGAAGGCAATAACCGGTTTATGCGAATCATGACAACCATGACACTCCGGTGTGTTAAGAATGCGCGTGTATGAGTCGAGGTTGTTTTCTCCCGATAGTGTAATAGAAATGATTTTGCTTGGTGTTTGAGATCTTATCAAATTCTTCGGCTGAAAGCTCCTTGCCGATATCATCCTTGATGGCTGAATTGATGATCGTGCCATCATTGTCGATAATCCGTAGCTCTTTGACGTGATCGTGACCTTTTGCCTTGATCAAAATTGCATTTAGTGCGGTTGAATGGCCCGCTCTCATCGCACTTTGAATGTTTGCTACAACACTCTCAATCAATATCACGGAGCTTTTTTCGACAATTTTTTCGATCATGTCCTTCTGGCTATGATAATGGTGCCACGACACGAAAGAAATAACCGCGATGACGATGAGCGCCACCATGCCGACTATTTTAATTTTGAGTGAATTAAAAATCACGAGATACTTTCATAGATACATTGGGGTACGTCATTTCCACAGATGAATGCGATATGACGAAAAATGTAATGTTATAGAATAGTTGTCTTTGCTGCCGTTGCCTTGGCGTTCAGAAACAACAAACTACAATAGCTACGGACAGTTACTCTTGTTTAAACGGGTAACCCTATAGAAACCGACAATACGTGTTGACTGTATATATTAGTAATTATTATTGGTTTGGTGTTGTATGTATGCTAACCATACAGTATGTGTGCCAAATTGTACAATAGTTGCTCTGCGGACAAAAAGGTCGAAAACGAGTCAATCAAAAAAATTGACACGGTGCAGTATTATATGTTTCTATCCTCAGGTTTTGCAGCCATTGTATCGTACGAGCATAATTATCCTTCTAGCGCTGGCGGCGACCGTTTGTTCGTGGCCAGAGAGGAACAGGATTAATGCGGCAGTTCTGGATGAAACCATCCGGATCGCTATTGTTAAATCAGCCTCCGAAGTGACGGTTGCCGGTGACGGTCTCCTTGTGACGAACGAGGCAGGCGATGCTGTTGTTGTGTCGCTTCCCGTCACGGTCAAGCCTGTAAAGGATGGGTTGCAGGTTGAGGGGAAATGGTACCGGCGGTTGTTATTTGCCGCATCCTCTGCAGTGTACGTGAATAATAAACCGTATCGGGGACTTGCGGAGTTGACCGTGGCAGACAAGGGGATTCTGGTGGTAAACCAGTTGCCGCTTGAAGAGTACCTGGTTGGGCTTATCAATTGCGAAATATCTTCTGCGTGGCCGATTGAGGCGGTAAAAGCTCAGGCGATTATCGCCAGAACATACGCGCTGAACAAAAAAATGGCCCGTTTATCCTCTCCCTATCATCTGGAATCATCGGTTATCGATCAGGTGTATGAGGGGTGTCTTATTGAAGACAGCCGTGCCCGTCGGGCCGTTCTTGATACTGAAGGAGAAGTGCTGACGTTTGGTGGCGCAATTATTCAGGCCTTTTATCATTCCAGTTGCGGCGGGCGGACCGAAGCATCCGAGAATGTCTGGGGAACAGCGTTACCGTATCTCAAAGGTGTTGAATGCCAGTATTGCCTGACTTCGCCTACGGCATCCACCTGGGAATACAAGCTTACTCTCAGGGAGATTGAAGAGCGGCTGCGGGCGGCCGGGCATAAAGTGTCAGGCCTGTATGATATAAAGCCGGGAGCGGTCAATTCGCGTGGCCGCCTGAAACAGGTCGCTCTGCTGGCGTCAAAGGGTGGCGGCATGATAAGTGGTGACCAGTTTCGCAAGGCCGTCGGGTATGGCGTCATAAAGAGTACCCGTTTTACGCTGAAGAACTCCAAGAACGAAATCAGCTTTTCCGGAAGCGGCAACGGACATGGAGTCGGGTTATGCCAATGGGGTGCCAAACAGCGTGCACTCGACGGCTTTGGCTGTGGAGAAATTCTTTCCTACTATTACCCCGGTACAGAGTTGAAAAAGCTCTCTGATATTCGTTAACGGATTGAATGCTCGTTAAGGATTTTACCTTTCATCTGCCGGAGGATTTGATTGCCCGTCATCCCCCTGAAAAACGGGACGGTTCGCGTTTAATGCTGCTCGACCGCCTGTCGGGATCAATTGCTGAGGATATGTTTAGCAACCTTCCACGCTATCTGCGGCCGGGCGATCTGCTGGTTATGAACGACACGCGCGTCATCCCGGCCCGGTTGTTTGGACATAAGCCCACCGGCGGCAGGGTTGAGATTTTTCTGCTGCGTCGTCTGACCGGCGGTGAGGAACGATGGGAATGTTTGCTCAGGTCATCGAAGAAGTTTCGGGAAGGGCAGGATTATTCTGCTTGAGTCCGGCATGACTGCAGTTGTACTGTCTCGCGCTGATTCAGAAAACTGGCTGGTTGAATTTACCGGGAACGAACCGTTTGATATCTGGCTGGAGCGTGAAGGGCACATCCCGTTGCCCCCCTATCTGCAGCGGGATGACTGCTTAGGAGACCGTGAGCGGTATCAGACGGTTATCGCCCGGGAGCCTGGTGCGGTTGCGGCACCAACCGCCGGTCTTCACTTTACTCACGAACTGTTGGCCCGCTTGGCGTCGAACGGTATTGAAACGGCTTTTCTGACGCTGCATACCGGGCTGGGTACCTTTCAGCCGGTGCGTGTTGAGCGAGTTGAAGAACATCAGATACATACGGAACGCTTTGTTATTCCGCCCGATACTGCTGAGGCGGTCAACAGGACGAAAGCTGCGGGTGGCCGGGTCATTGCGGTCGGGACGACATCTGCCAGAACGCTGGAATATTCTGCGCAGCAATGCGGGCATGTTGTTGCCGGCAGCGGAGAGGCTGATATTTTCATCTATCCCGGTTACCGTTTCAAGGTTGTTGATGCACTGATCACCAATTTTCATCTGCCGGAATCGACGCTTCTGATGCTGGTTTCTGCTTTTGCCGGACGTGAATTTGTGCTTGAGGCCTATCGTGAAGCGGTATCCCGGGGATTCAGGTTTTACAGTTACGGCGATGCCATGTTCATCTCTTGAGGGGTCGTGTGTCAGAAACTTTTTCTGTAATTCATCGTGATTCATCCAGCAAAGCGCGGCTTGGCTCTTTGAAAACCCCTCACGGTGAGGTCGAAACACCGATATTTATGCCGGTAGGGACCAATGCTACCGTTAAGGCGATGACGCCTGAAGACCTTCTGGCTGTCAAGGCACAGATCATCCTGGCTAATACCTATCATCTGTATCTGCGACCGGGACATCGTCTGGTCGAGCAGATGGGAGGGCTGCATCGCTTCATGAACTGGGATAGGCCGATTCTGACCGACAGTGGCGGCTTCCAGGTTTTCAGTCTCGGGGAATTGCGCAAAATCAGTGAAGAAGGGGTCAAGTTCCAGTCGCACCTGGATGGCTCCTATCACATGTTGACACCGGAACTGGCGATCCAGATTCAGGAAGCGCTGGGTGCCGATATCATCATGTGTTTTGACGAATGTCCGCCCGCTACCGCAGATTATGAGTATGTCAGCCGCTCTCTTGAGCTGACGACCCGCTGGGCGGAGCGCTGCAAAGATGCCCATACCCGTGACGGGCAGCAGCTGTTCGGAATTATTCAGGGCGGCATGCATTACGACTTGCGTGCCCGCAGCGTGAATGATATCTGTTCGATCGGTTTTGACGGTTATGCCCTGGGCGGTCTCTCGGTCGGTGAAGAAAAAGAACAGATGTATGGTGTAATGGAGTGCTGTTCAACCCTGTTGCCGCAGGATGCCCCGCGGTACATCATGGGAATCGGGTCACCCGAAGATCTGGTGGAGGCTGTCTGGCACGGGTATGATATGTTCGATTGTGTCATGCCGACCAGAAATGCCCGCAACGGCATGCTTTTTACCAGCCAGGGGCGGATCAATATCAAGGCCAAGATATATGAAGAGGATGCGGGGCCGCTTGATCCGGACTGCAGCTGTAAGGTCTGCAGGAATTATTCACGTGCCTATCTTACGGCACCTGTATCGGTCGGGTGAAATTTTGTCATCACAGTTGAATACCTATCATAATCTGTATTTTTATCTTGATCTTATGCGGAGAATCCGGGAAGCGATCACGCATAATGGCTTTGACGAATTTCGCAGGCAATTTAAATCGACGATGCTACAGAAACAATAAACTGAAAAGGGAGGGTTACAACATGTTTGGATTAGCTTTTGCGATGGGAGGTGCTCCGGGTGGAGCAGGTGGAGCTGGCGGCGGAATGGCGGCTTTTCAGCAGATAATTCCGCTGGTTTTCATGTTTGCAATATTTTATTTTTTACTGATTCGTCCGCAGCAGAAAAAGGCCAAAGAGCATAAAGCACTGCTCGAGGCGATGAAAAAGGGTGACAATGTGATCACTGCCGGTGGCGTTCATGGTAAAGTAACTGCCGTTGAAAACGAGCTCGTGACACTTGAGATTGCAAACAATGTAAATATCAAGATCACCAAGAGTTATATCGCCGCAATCAAGAAGGACTAGTTCAAAAACCGGAAGGGAGAACAAGCTTTATGCCAAAAGGAACTGGCTGGCGTATCAGCCTGATAGGTATTTTTGTTCTGCTGTCATTTCTGTACCTGACTCCAACTCTGGCGACCAAATTGCCATCATGGTGGGGAAACCTTTTGCCAAAGGACAAGATTCATCTCGGTCTTGACCTGCAGGGTGGAACGCATCTGGTGATGGAGGTCGATACCCAGAAGGCGGTTGAAGGGTCTCTGGATCTTGTTGCAACCGATCTGGAAGATACGCTGAACAGCAAAAATCTTCATTTCAAGCGTATTTCCAGAACCGGTTCTGACAAGGTTTCCGTGGTACTGTACGAGAAGGGAACTGCCGATACCGTACAGAAACTGCTCAAGGACAAGTATCCAGCCTACGAACAGAGCCCGACGTTTGATGAGGGCGGTTTTGTGGCCTTGACGTTGCGGATGAACGAGAAGGACGCCCAGGATCGCAAGGACAAGGCTGTTCAGCAGGCTCTTGAAACGATTCGTAACAGGATTGACCAGTTTGGCGTTTCCGAACCGACTATCCAGCGCGAAGGAATCAACCATATCGTCGTTCAGCTCCCCGGCATCAAGGATCCGCAGCGGGCCATTGATCTGATCGGCCGTACCGCCCGTCTGGAGTTCAAAATGGTGCGCGAGGATATTTCGCCAACATCCGGCAGCAATCCCTGAGGATGCCGAGCTGCTGAAGGAAAAAAGTGTTGATCCGACAACCGGTGCCGTCACTGAAATTCCGATCGTGGTTCAGAAAAAATCGATGATTACCGGTGATCTGCTGACCGATGCCCAGGTACGGATCGATTCCCAGTTCAACCAGCCCTATGTCGCCATCGAATTCAACTCTCTGGGCGCCAAGCTGTTTGATCAGGTCACTGCAGCCAATGTCGGCAAACGCTTTGCCATTGTTCTTGACAACAATATTTATTCCGCTCCGGTCATTCGGGAACGGATTTCCGGCGGCAGTGCCCAGATATCCGGCAATTTTACCGAAAAAACTGCTGCCGACCTTGCGATCGTGCTGCGGGCCGGTGCATTGCCGGCACCGGTCAAGATTATCCAGAATGTGACCGTCGGACCTTCCCTTGGACAGGATTCCATCAACAAGGGGCTGTATGCCGGTCTGATCGGAGTGCTGCTGGTTGTTATCTTCATGGCAATTTACTACAAACTGTCCGGTATGATTGCCAACCTGGGCATGGTTCTGAACATTGTGTATCTGATGGGAGCCCTGGCCGCCCTGGGCGCAACTCTGACGCTGCCCGGTATCGCCGCTATCGTCTTTTGGTCGGTATGTCGGTAGACTCGAACGTGATTATCTTCGAGCGCATCCGTGAAGAACTCAAATTGGGCAAGTCCCCCAAAGCCGCTCTGGATGCCGGCTATGACAAGGCTTTCCTGACCATCATGGACTCCCATATCACCACGTTGATTACTGCAGCTGTTCTGTTCCAGTTCGGCACCGGTCCGGTAAAAGGTTTTGCCGTTTCCCTCAGTCTGGGGGTTATCATCAACCTGTTTACCTCACTGATCGGCACCAAGGTGATCTTTGACCTGTTTCTGCACAAGGGCAAAACCAAAAAAATGAGCATATAGGGGGAGCACCGTTCATGGAACTTCTTGGCAAGACAAACATAGATTTTATCGGTAAGCGCAATATTTCCTTTGTCATATCGGCGATCATTTCGATTATCGGTATTATCGGGATCATTCAGATCGGTCGCGGTGCTGCCAATATGGGTATCGATTTTTCCGGCGGCACCTCCATGCAGCTGAAGTTCAGCAAGCCGATTCCTATTGCCGATGCCCGAGCTGCACTGCATAAAAACGGTATTGCCAAGGCCGATCTGCAGGAAATCAAGGACGGCAATAAGCTGCTGGTCAAGATGGCGGGAGCTGCGGTCGGCAAGCCATCTGAAATGGTGCAGACCGCTTTCAAAAAAGAATTTGCCGGACAATGCCTTTACCGTGGAAAGTTCTACAGAAATCGGTCCTTCGATTGGCGACAAGCTGCGCAAGGACACCCTGATTGCAGCATTGCTCTCACTGCTGGGGATTATTCTGTATATTGCCTGGCGTTTTGACTTCAAATTCGGTATTGGCGCGACCTGTGCCACCATGCATGACTGTCTGGCCATGTTTGCGGTTTTTTATCTGATGAACAAAGAGATCAACCTGCTGTTCATCACCGCCGTACTGACCATTGCCGGTTATTCGCTGACCGATACGGTTGTTGTCTTTGACCGTATTCGTGAAAACCTGCACAAAAATCTCAAAGGTGCGATGCATACTATCTTCAACGACAGCATCAACGAGGTGCTTTCCCGAACAATTGTTACTTCGCTGACCGTTTTCCTGGCTGCTGCTTCACTCTTTCTTTTCGGCGGTGAAGTAATCCATGATTTTTCATTTGCACTGTTGATTGGCGTACTGGTTGGCACCTATTCATCGGTATTTGTTGCCAGCCCGATCGTGGTAATTCTTGAAAATCGTGCCCTGGCAAAAAAGGCGAGAACAGCGTAAGCCGGTTATCTAAACATACGGAGAGGTGTCATACTGTGAAAAAAGAATCAATTCTGATTGCTGTTGTAGCCCTGATCGTCGGATTGTTGGGTGGGTATCTGATCTTCAGCATCAGCAATGCCGGCAAAGCCCAACAGTCGAATGCTGATATTCCGGCTGGTGCCGGGTCGCCAACCGATTATACGCAGCGTATCGCCCAGGCCGAAAAGATTGTCGCCCAGGATCCAAAAAATCTTAATGCCTGGATATCTCTTGGTAATGATTATTTTGATACCGAGCAGTCCCAGAAAGCGATCAATGCGTATGGCAAAGCGCTGGAGATTGAGCCGAACAATCCGAATGTTCTGACTGACCAGGGGGTTATGTTCAGAAAAGTCGGGTGGTATGACAAGGCGCTGGCAAATTTTGAAAAAGCCAGCAAGATCGATCCTAACCATCTGCAAAGCTTGTTCAATGCCGGAATTGTGTATGCCGTTGATCTGAAACAACCGGAAAAGGCAGCTCCGTATTGGAAGAAGTATCTCTCGCTTGACTCAAACAGTCCGACCGCCATGCAGATAAAAGCATGATGGAACAGCCGGGTAAAGCCTTGCCGCCGACAAATGAAATAACTGCAAAAATCCCCCGCCAGTCGGGGGATTTTTTTTCTACAAAAGGTACATCTACGGCATGCAGAAAAAATGGGTTGTCAAAACAGTTGACTGCAGCCGAAGCTGGATGAGACTTTCCAGATCTCTCGGGGTGAGCCCCATAACTGCACGAATTCTGGTCGGCAGGGGTATCGAAGCTGCTGAAGACGGCATGCAGTTCCTCTCACCTGCACTTTCCGCCATGCTTGATCCGTTTCTGTTGAAAGGTATGCACTGCTGCGGTAGAGCGAGTGCTGCGGGCTCGAAAAAACGGTGAAACGGTCTGCATCTACGGCGACTATGATGTTGACGGTATCAGCGGCACTGCTCTGCTGGTTTCTTTCCTGCGACGTGTGGGGTTGACCTGCAGCTATTTCATCCCCAACCGTTTTGATGACGGCTATGGTCTTAACGAAGAGTCTCTTCAGCGCATCATCGCTTCGGGCGCCACGCTGATCATGTCGGTTGATTGCGGCATTACAGCTGTAAAGGAAGCTGCTTTCTGTCGGCAGGCCGGTGTTGATCTGATCATACTGGATCATCACATGCCCCAGGAGAGCCATTCCGGATGCTGCTGCGGTGGTAAACCCTCTGCAGCCCGGCTGCACGTATCCGTTTAAAATGCTGGCCGGAGTCGGTGTTGCCTTTAATCTGCTGGTTGCGCTGCGTAGTCGCTTGAGGCAGGAGGGGGCGTTTGGGATAGGGGATGAGCCGGATCTTCGGGAGTGGCTTGATCTGGTAGCTCTCGGAACAATTGCCGATGTCGTGCCGCTCGTTGGTCAAAACCGTATGTACGCATTTTTTGGTTTGCAAAAGCTTGAAAAAACGCTTCAGACCGGGCATTGCTGCGCTTAAAAAGGTTGCCGGAATCATGGAGTCAGTCAGCTGCGGTCAGGTCGGATTTCGGCTGGCGCCACGCCTGAATGCTGCCGGTCGTATGGAAAGCGCGGTGCCGGGCGTTGAATTGCTGCTCAGTGTTAATACAGAAGAGTGTGCCATAATCGCCGATGAACTGGATACGGCAAATGCCGAACGCCAGACGGTTGAACGGAGTATACTTGAGCAGGCTGCCGCAATGGTTGAGGGTAGTGGTTCCATTATCCTGCCTGCAAGAGTATCGTGCTTGCTTCTGCTGACTGGCATCAGGGGGTCGTCGGGATCGTTGCTTCCCGCCTCGTTGAGCGGTATCATCGTCCGACAATTCTGATTGCCATTGATGAACAGGGTTGCGCAAAGGGGTCCGGCCGCAGTATTCCCGGTTTTCATCTGCTGGAGGCGCTGAGTGCCTGTTCCGGATATCTTGAGCGCTTCGGGGGGCACCGGTATGCGGCTGGCATCGGTTTGAAAGCGACAAACATTGACGGGTTTGCCGCGGCGTTTGAAGCAGCAGCTCATCAGATTCTGCAGGAGTGTGAGCTTGTGCCGTTGCTTGATATTGATGTGGAGGTTTCCCCATCCGTGGTGGATCTTGCTCTGGTACATGAGATGCAGTCGCATGGAGCCGTTTGGCGCCGGGAACCCGGAACCGACTTTGATGATGCGTGGAGTGACAGTGGTGGAGCGCCGAATTGTCGGTGACGGACATCTCAAGCTGCGCGTATCTGCAGATGGACAGCTTTTTAATGCTATTGCGTTCCGGCAGGCAGACGTTTCAACTGACGGAGTGCTGGACATAGCCTTTTTCCCGGAATGCAATTGCTGGAATAACAGTACAACACTGCAATTACGGATTAAAGCGATTCGAAATGCGGAGGCATAATGCAGACGGAATGAGCGTTTTGACAGTGCCGACCGGATCATAAAAATCGGTTTCTGGGTCAATGCGGTATTGATGGTTATGAAACTGTCCGCCGGCTATCTGGGGGCGCTCTGATGCCGTTTTTGCCGACGGCATCGAGAGTGCGTGTGATTTTGTCGCAATATTTGCAACCATGATGGCGCTCAAACTGGGACGCCAGCCATTTGATGCCAACCACCCCTACGGCCATGGTCGCGCTGAAAGCCTGGCGGCGCTTCTTGTCTCACTGGTGATTGGTGCCACCGGTTGCTGGATTCTCTATGATTCGGTTGTTTCCATCATCGCCGGAGACTTCAAATCACCCGGATGGATCGCCGTTGCTGCGGCAGCCATGACGATCGTTATCAAAGAGTGGCTCTATCGCTTCTCGACTCGTACGGGTAAAAAACTTGAAAGTCCGGCCCTGCTGGCTATTGCTAAGGATCACCGTAAAGATGCCGTCACCTCTGTTTCAACACTGATTGGTGTCATTGGCGCTTTTTTTGGTTTGGGGATCATGGACCCGTTGGCGGCCGGCCTGACTTCATTCTTTATTCTTCATATCGGTTACCAGACGTTTCGGGAAGCGGCTCATGATCTGATGGACGGGACAGCACCAGCGGATTTTATCGAAGCGCTGCAGGCTCTTGCAGAAAGTGTTGAACAGGTCGAACATGTGCATGAAATGCGCGCCCGTCGCTCCGGACAGTACATGATCGTTGATCTGAAGCTGGAAATGGATCCGAATATGACGGTCAAACAGTCACATGATATTGCCACTCGCGTCAAAAAGCTTATCTTCGACCGCTACCCCGGCGTGGGAGATGTCATGATCCACATCAACCCGCATGACGAGGAACATGAGGATCTGATCCGGCTATGAGCCCCTGACATGGCTCTCTACTCTCCCTAAGCAAACGTCCCCATTACAGCTGCTTATATGTACAGATACTTCTTCGTTCACAAATGACTTTTCTCCAGAAAACGAAGCAGTAATGTAATTGCGGGACAGTCCCCTGCAGACTCCGGACTTATCATCATGGCCCTGAACAAGTACATCGAGTTCCCTGCCTACAAAACGTTCAAGAAATTTTGTTTTTTTCTGTTTAGCAATACTTCGCAAGCGGGCAGCCCGTTCCGTAACAATCTGAGCCCGAACGTGTCCCGGCATGCCGGCAGCCCTGGTCCCAGGGCGGCTGGAGTAGGGGAATACGTGCAGATCCGAGAACGGCAGATCTGCGAGCAGTTGGACGGTTTCGTCAAACTCTGCCTCTGTTTCTCCCGGGAAACCGGCAATCACGTCTGCACCGATGAAAGCGTCCGGCATGGCTGCAGAAATCCGTCCCATAACCTCCCGAAAATATCGTGAGGTGTAAGGCCTTCCCATGCGGTTCAATACCGAATCGCTACCGCTTTGCAACGGCAGGTGCAGGTGCGGACAGATACTCTTCGAATGAGCCATCAAACGTAAAAGTTCCTCGCTGACTTCATTTGGCTCGACCGAACCGATGCGCAGCCGTGGCACAATAAACTCGGCATCTATCTGCCTGACGAGAGCTGTCAGCGATGTGGGCGAAGGGAGATCAAGGCCGTAAGCACCCAAATGGATGCCGGTCAGTACTACTTCCTTGAAGCCATGTGCGGCAAGATCCCGCATACCATGGAGAATATCAGTCGGTCTGACGCTGCGACTGCGGCCACGAGCGTAAGGGACGATGCAGTACGTGCAGAAGGAGTTACAGCCGTTCTGGATCTGAAGAAAGGCGCGGGTATGTTCGGCAAAGCTGGTCAGTTTGAGCGGTTCGGCCTGGCTGATTGCGGCGATGTCGGAAACCGTGTGCTCGGTAGATTCCAGAAGGAGCGAGATGTTCTGTTTTTCCTGATTGCCGAGCACACAATCGAGTTCGGGCATCTTTTCCAGTTCACCTGGGGCTACCTGGGCATAGCATCCGGTCGCCACAATACGTGAAGCAGGATTCAGACGGCGGGCGCGGCGGATCAGACGGCGGGTTTCTGCATCAGTTCGGGCGGTAACGGTGCAGGAGTTGATGATATAGATGTCGGATGGTTCGCTGAAGGGAACGATACGGTATCCGGCTGCTTTCAGTTGTTCGACCATGGCGGCTGATTCGAACTGATTGGTTTTGCATCCCAATGTGCTGATTGCTACTCGTTTCATGTATTGACCAGATCCTTTTCAAGTTTGGCAAGCGTTCTGCTGACATAAACAACAACGACCAGTGCCGCCGACCACGTAATCCCGAATATTCCCCACCAGATGCCTATCAGTCCCAGTCCCATGACGGCAGTGAACAAGTGGAATACAAATGCCGGTCCGGCAATCTGGCGATAAAGCCCGATATAAAGTCCGAAAAGAGGCATCTTGATTCCTTGCATAGCTGAAATGCAGATGTAGAGCAGAACATAGGCTGGAAGTATGTACGCTTCAACTGCCAGAAACCCGACTCCTACGTCAATAACAGAACGGTCAGAGGTGAAGAGTCCCATTAACTCGCGCCGATACAGGAGTGCGGCAACTGTTCCGGCCATAGCCAGAAGAGCGCCGTAGCGGAGTGAAACCCGGAGCGTTTCCCGGATGCGGTCCATTCGTTCTGCTCCGAAATTCTGGGCGGTCAGCGCCAAGGTTGATATATTCAGTCCCATGACCGGCAGCAGGGCTATTTGTTCAATGCGTGTGCCAATGCCATAGGCTGCTACAGCGTGTTCGCCAAAGCGTCCTACGAACCAGGTGATTATGAAGATGCCGAGTGAGACGGTCATCATATTCATGGCTGACGGAAAACCCTGCCGGAAAAGTTCGCGATAATAGCTCCAGCGTGGACGAAGATCAACAAGGCGAAAAGATGGCATGCTGCCGGTTTTCGATAATTGGCTGAACAGGTAAAAAACTCCGAGGCACTGGACAAAAATAGTTGCCAAGGCGATTCCAGCCAGCCCGAGCGCCGGGAATCCCAGCCCACCGTACATGAACCAGGGGTCGAGCAGCAGGTTGAGAAAAAAACCGCCGATCAGAAAATTGCGGTAGGCCTGGGTGTTGCCGTGTGAGTTGAGGATGGCATTCATCACGAAGTTAAGCAGAAAGAAGGAGCTGCCGGCAAAAATTACATTCATGTAGCTCAGTGCATTAGAAAGGTATTCCCCCCGGGCCCCCATCAAGATAAATATGCTCGGGGCCAGTGCCAGACCTGCAGCTGTCAGGATCAGTGCGTGGAGCAGGGCGAACGAGAGTGACTGGGATAGATAGCGTTGGGCCTCGCCATGATCTTTGCGACCGAGGGCGTTGCCGATCAGGGCGGTTGCACCGGTTGAAACACCGCTACCGATCGCCAGAATCATAAAAAAAACCGGAAAGGAAAGTGACATGGCTGCCAGGGCGCTGGTCGAAAGCCGCCCGCCATACCAGGTGTCTACAACATTGAACATTGTGTTGAAGAAAAAACCGGTTCCGGCAGGTATTGCCAGGCGTCGAACGAGTTGAGGTATGGGCGCGGATGTCAGATCGGAAGTCATCAAAGCAGGGTAAGATGTCCAGTGACACCGGTCAAGGAAAAACAGTCAGCTGTTTTAGTTGAAAAATCCGGAAAAAACAGCTAAAACGGAACACAATTTTATTTCTCTGGAAAAGCAGCTTTTTTTTACTACGTTCGGGAGGCACTCATGAGTGTAATCAAGTTGTATGACACAACCCTGCGGGATGGTACCCAGGCCGAAGATATCTCGTTTCTGGTTGAGGACAAAATTCGCATTGCCCACAAGCTTGACGAATTGGGTGTTCACTATATCGAAGGGGGCTGGCCGGGGAGTAATCCCAAGGATGTCGCTTTCTTCAAGGATATCAAAAAGGAAAAACTGACTCAGGCCAAGATTGCGGCATTCGGTTCAACCCGTCGCGCCAAGGTGACCCCGGACAAGGACAGCAATATCATTACGCTGGTGAAGGCCGAGCCGGATGCCATTACCATTTTCGGCAAAACCTGGGATTTTCATGTGCGTGAGGCGTTGCGCATTTCGCTGGAAGAAAATCTGGAGCTGATTTTCGATTCACTGGAATATCTGAAAAAACATGCTCCGGAAGTGTTCTATGATGCCGAGCATTTCTTTGACGGCTACAAGGCCAATCCCGAGTACGCCATCAAGACCCTCCAGGCTGCCGAAAATGCCAACGTCGACTGCATCATTCTCTGTGACACCAACGGCGGTACCATGCCGTTCGAGGTGGCCGAAATCATCAAGACGGTCAAAAAACATATCAAGACTCCGCTCGGCATCCACACCCACAATGATGGTGAATGTGCCGTAGCCAACACCATGATTGCCGTCGAACAGGGCATCGTTCAGGTTCAGGGTACCATCAACGGTTTCGGCGAGCGCTGCGGTAATGCCAATCTCTGTTCAATTATTCCGGCCCTGAAGGCCAAGATGAAGAAGGAGTGCATCACCGACGAGCAGATGCGGCATCTGCGGGATGTTTCCCGCTATGTCTATGAACTGGCCAATATTTCGCCGAACAAGCATCAGGCCTATGTCGGCAATTCGGCTTTTGCCCACAAGGGTGGAGTGCATGTCAGCGCCATCCAGCGCCACCCGGAGACCTACGAACATATGCGCCCGGAACTGGTCGGCAACTGCACCCGCGTACTGATTTCCGATCTGTCCGGTCGCTCCAATATTCTGGCCAAGGCAGAAGAATTCAATATCAATCTGGACAGCAAAGATCCGGTCACTCTGGAGATTCTGGATAATATCAAGGATATGGAGAATCGCGGCTATCAGTTCGAGGGGGCTGAGGCATCATTTGAGCTGCTGATGAAAAAGGCGCTTGGCGCTCACAAAAAATTCTTCACCGTACTTGGCTTCCGGGTGATCGACGAAAAGCGTGGCGAGGATCAGAAGCCGATTGCCGAAGCAACCATCATGGTCAAGGTCGGCGGCAAGGTCGAGCATACCGCCGCTGAGGGGAATGGCCCGGTCAATGCGCTTGATAACGCCATCCGCAAGGCGCTGGAAAAGTTCTACCCCAAACTGAAGGAAGTCAAGCTGCTGGATTACAAGGTACGCGTTCTGCCGGCCGGTCAGGGTACAGCCTCGTCTACTCGCGTACTGATCGAATCCGGTGACAAACATTCTCGCTGGGGCACAGTCGGTGTTTCGGACAATATTATCGATGCATCCTATCAGGCTCTGATTGACAGCATCGATTACAAGCTGCACAAATCGGAAGAGTAAGCTGGAGCCGGATACAATGCGGCGGTGTCTGTGATGGTCGCATGTGCGGCATTGCTCTTGTTGCCGGTAGTAATGAAAAGCCGTACGAGTCAGGAATATTCCTGCTCGTACGGCTTTTCATGCTATTATCGAGTGGTAATGTGTCAGTCAAGGTCAGCGGGGATGTCCTGCATCCGGGCATATATGAGGTGCCCGCCAATACATTGGCGATGACCGTCATTAAAATGGCGGTACCGATCGCGCTCGTTAACGCGGTTAGTCACCGACCCTGTGGATCGACCACTGCTTAATGGTTCGGCCGTTACACTTGTTCAGCAGGCTGATGGTTCGCACCTGCTGACAGTGGACCAAATGACGGCCTCCGAACGTATGGTTCTGGGGATTCCACTTGATATTTCAACAATGAACGAGGCTGATTTCGACCGTTTGCCCGGAATTGGGCCCGCTTTGGCAAAGCGTATAGTTGAGTATCGTCAAAAAAATGGCGGTATATTGAGTGTCGGCGACCTTGCTGCGATCGAGGGAATTGGTGAAAAGAAATACAATACGATTCGAGCCTACTTTCAACATCCTTAAAATACTCAATTAATAATATTTGTTGCGGACACACATAGTTAATCTGCGTTATTGGCACACAAGATGTAAAATAACCGCCTGTCTCAATTCATTACTGTAGCCGGGGGGATTCACTATGCAATGTCCACGTTGCAAAGGCCGCATGTTCGCTGAGAAGTTTTATGATTTTGTCCGTTCTTTCGACGCCTGGAAATGTACCTGCTGCGGAGAACTGCTGGATTCTACCATTCTTGCCAATCGGGCCAGGAACAACAATACTCATCTCGGGTAGTTCAAATTTTGGAAATATTCGTATGGCTTCAAGGGAACCTGCTTTCAGGTTCCCTTTTTGTTTGACACGACATCGCCGACAGGTTAATGAACAGCTCCATGTTTTGATTTTTTAAGAGGCTGAGGAGTTATCACGTATGAGAAATGATGGTCGGACTGCCACCGCTTTACGTCCAATTAAAATCACGCGCAATTTTACCAAACATGCCGAAGGCTCCGTGCTGATCGAGTTTGGCGATACCAAGGTGCTCTGTACCGCATCGGTCGAGGAGTCTGTACCTCCTTTTCTGCGGGGTAAGGGTACCGGTTGGGTAACGGCCGAATATTCCATGCTGCCGCGTGCCACCCACACCCGCTCTCACCGCGAAGCGGCAAAAGGGAAACAGACCGGCCGTACGCTTGAAATTCAGCGCCTGATCGGCCGTTCTCTGCGGGCGGTGACTGATCTTGGGAAACTTGGCGAGCGTTCTATTACATCGATTGTGATGTGATCCAGGCCGATGGCGGAACACGCACCGCTTCGATTACCGGCGCGTATGTTGCCCTTGTCGATGCGTTAACGACTTTGAAATCCCGAGGGCTTCTTGCTGAAATTCCACTCAAGGAGGCTGTTGCGGCTGTCAGTGTCGGCATCGTCGGAGGGGAGGCGCTGCTGGATCTGAATTATCTGGAGGATTCTTCTGCAGAAGTCGATATGAATTTTGTCATGACCTCCAGTGATCGCTTTGTGGAAGTGCAGGGTACGGCCGAAGCCGAGCCGTTCACGAGTGCGCGAGATGGATGCCATGCGTGATCTTGCGCTTGGCGGTGTTCAGCAGCTCTTTGCATTCCAGCAGGAGGCGCTGGTCGGATGAAACAGTTGGTTGTAGCCACCCGCAATCACGGCAAAATACAGGAAATCAATGCGTTGCTGACCGGTCTGGTGGATAAGGTCAGTAGTGCTGCTGATTTTGCCGATTTTCCCGAGACTATCGAGGATGGGGCCACATTCGAGGAAAATGCGCTTAAAAAGGCCCGTGAGGCGGCACGTTTTTACCGGACTTCCGGCACTGGCTGATGACTCCGGCCTGGTGGTTGATGCTCTGGATGGCCGCCCCGGTGTTTTTTCGGCTCGCTTTGCTGGCGAAGGTGCCGGCGATGCCGCCAACAACGCCCGGTTGCTGAGCGAATGTTGCAATATTCCCGCTGATCATCGTCAGGCTGCTTTTGTCTGTGTGCTGGCATTTGTCACTCCGGATGGAGTTGAACGATTGTTTACCGGCAGGGTTGCCGGACAGATTCTTTTTGAAGCCAGAGGGGAGGGGGGGTTCGGCTATGATCCGCTTTTTCTGGTGGATGGTTTTGAGCGCACCATGGCAGAGCTGACGTTGGCGGAAAAAAACGAAGTCAGTCACCGTGCTCAGGCATTTATGAAGTTCCGGGAATATTTGAAAACGTTGGAATAATAGAGCATTAAGTTACAACCATGCAGGTAATAAAGGGAATAGAAATTTTGAATAAAAATAATAAATTCGAACATACGAAGACAAAAACGGAACGCATGCCATCGCGAAAACAGGCTGAAACAGCCACCATGGAAAAGCCCTTTGTGCCTTTGACCCGTAAAGGTGTGCTGGAGTTGCGCATATCCTCTCTGGATGAAGACGGCTACGGAACCGCCCGCAGTGAAGAGGGGATGACTCTTCAGGGTTAGCGGGGCTTTGCCGGGTGATGTTGTTCTGGCCGGGATCGATCATGTTGCCGGCGGTACTGCGTTTTGCCATGTGAAAAAGCTGCTGCAGCCTTCCCAATTGCGGAGCAACAATCCACCCTGTCGCGAAAGTGCCGATTGTTTCGGCTGTCCGCTGATTGCCATGAAATATTCCGAACAGAAAAACTGGAAACGGGGCATGATTCTGGCCGAAATGGCCAAATATCCCGGTTTGTCCGGGATTACCGTACATCCGCTGCTTTCGCCCGACAATCTGATCCATTACCGTACGACCGCCAAACTGACGGTGGCCGGCAAGTTCTCGGAACCGTTTATCGGTATCTACCGCCGTGCCAGTCATGATGTCTACGATCTGGAACAGTGCCCGATCCATCATCCGCTTATTGACAAGGTGGTTGAAGCGGTCAGAAAGGGCATCAAAAAAGGGAAGGTGCAGGTTTATAATCCGCAAAGCAAGATGGGGCTGCTGCGCTATCTGGTGGTGCGTGTTTCGAGTGCATGAGAAGAAGGCGATGGTGGTTTTTGTTACTTCCAAACGTTCCTACAACGAGATTCATCACCTGGGCCGTTTTGTACAGGAGCTGGTCCCGGAGGTTGAAGTTGTTGTCCAGAATGTCAACGCGACTGAAGGTAATGTGATCATGGGGCAGAAAGATTATTTTCTGACAAAGAAACTGTATCTGACGGAACGGATCGGTGACGTTGCTTTCAGGATTTCACCACGTTCATTTTTTCAGGTCAACAACAGCGGCGCCAATCTGATTTACAGCAAAGTGCGCGAATGGGCCGCTCTTGACCGGATCAGAAACGGTACTCGATCTGTACTGCGGCATTGGCGGGATTGCACTGTTTCTGGCCGGGTCAGCCAAAAAGGTAATCGGTGTTGAGGTGGTTGAAGAGGCGGTGGCCGATGCCGCTATGAATGCCCGGCTAAATGGCATCAGAAACTGCCACTTTGAAGCCGGGGATGTCGCCGATCTGCTTGAAGAGATGGCCGAAGAGCGACAGTCGGTTGATGTGGCGGTGTTAAATCCACCCCGTAAAGGGTGTGATCAAAGTGTGCTGGAGCGGGTTGCGGCCCTTGGGCCGAAGTACGATCCTCTATGTTTCCTGCTCACCGCAGAGTCTGGCGCGTGATCTTGATATTCTGAACAAACTGGGATATATCTGTCGGGAAATTCAGCCGGTTGACATGTTTCCCCAGACGGTGCATGTGGAGAATGTGGCCCGGTTGGAAAAACAGTAAATTTAGACATAAAATCAGCTTGACATCTATGGCGCAACTTGCTATTACTCTCCAGCTTTTTGATGTAGGCGCGTAGCTCAGCGGGAGAGCGCTACCCTGACACGGTAGAGGTCGACGGTTCGACACCGCCCGCGCCTACCATTATAAGCAGAGCTGAAGCGAGCAGGATGCAGGCATCGATGTTCGATGCCTTTTCTGTTTGCTCTCTTAAAGGGAAATTTATGGCTACGATATCAATTACACTTCCGGATAATTCTTCTCGCGAGCTGACCGAGGGTGCTACCGTTGTATGATCTGGCCGCTTCAATTGGCGCCGGTCTTGCCAAGGCTGCGCTGGCCGGAAAGATCAACGGGCAGCTGGTCGATCTTTCTGCCCGCCTTGCTGATGGCGCCCGTGTTGAAATTGTTACCGAAAAAAGTCCTGAAGCACTTGAGATTATTCGCCACTCAACGTCACACCTGATGGCTCAGGCGGTCAAGGAGCTTTTTCCTCAGGCCAAGGTGACGATCGGTCCTGCCATTGAAACCGGCTTCTATTACGATTTTGACGTGGATAAGCCATTTACGCCGGAAGATCTGGAGCGTATTGAAGCCAAGATGGCTGGTGCTGGCCACGGCCGATCAGAAAATTGAACGGCACGAGTATTCCAGTGCCGATGCGATCAAGATGTTTGAAGCTATGGGTGAGCCGTATAAAACCGAATTGATCAACGATCTCGGTGTCGAGACGTGTTTCGGTCTATAGCCAGGGCGATTTTGCCGATCTCTGCCGTGGTCCGCATCTGCCTTCCACAGCGCGCATCAAGGCCTTCAAGCTGCTCTCAATTGCTGGTGCCTACTGGCGCGGCGACGAAAAAAATCGCATGCTTCAGCGCATTTACGGCACCGCCTTTGTCGATAAAAAAGAGCTGGAAGCGTATCTGCACCGTCTGGAAGAGGCAAAACGCCGTGACCACCGCAAGCTCGGCAAGGAACTGGATCTGTTTTCCTTCTCGGACGAAGTTGGCGCCGGCTTTGCCGATCTGGCATCCCAAAGGCGCCATGCTGCGCACGATTCTTGAGGATTTTGAGCGTAAAGAGCATCTGAAGCGGGATTACGATATTGTTGTCGGTCCGCAGATTCTCAAGACCGAACTCTGGCAGCGTTCCGGACATTACGAAAACTATCGCGAAAATATGTATTTCACCGAGGTGGATGAGCAGAGTTATCGGCATCAAGCCGATGAACTGCCTCTCCCACATGATGATCTACAAATCCCAGCTGCGGAGCTATCGTGATCTTCCGCTTCGTTTTTTTGAACTGGGAACGGTGCATCGCCATGAACGGGCCGGAGTGCTGCACGGTCTCATGCGGGTACGCTGCTTTACCCAGGATGATGCCCATATTCTCTGCACTCCTGAACAGCTTGATGCCGAAATTAAAGGTGTCATCTGCCTTTGTCAGTGATGTGATGGCTATTTTCGGTTTTGAGTATGAAATGGAACTTTCAACTCGTCCGGAAAAGTCGATCGGTGATCGATTCTGACTGGGAACAGGCTACCGAATGCATTGCTGTCTGCTCTGAAGGATACCGGTCGTCCCTACGAGATTAATGAGGGTGATGGTGCGTTTTACGGCCCTAAGATTGATATAAAACTGCGCGATTGTCTTGACAGGAGATGGCAGTGTGCTACTATCCAGTGCGATTTTACCCTGCCGGAGCGCTTTGATCTGACCTATGTTGCATCTGATGGTGAGCAAAAACGTCCCATTATGGTCCATCGTGTGATCCTCGGTTCTATTGAACGTTTTATCGGTGTTCTTATTGAACATTTTGCCGGTAGTTTCCCGCTCTGGATTTCACCGGTACAGGCGATTGTTGTGACTGTAACGGATAATCAGATGCCGTTTGCTCAGGATGTTTACCGGCAGTTGCGTAATGCCGGGATACGGGTTGAGCGTGATTTCCGTAACGAAAAGTTGAGCTTCAAGATTCGTGAGGCCCAGCTTCAGAAGATTCCCTACATGCTGGTTATCGGGGATAAGGAAGTTGAACAGGGTACGGTTACACCTCGCTATCGCGACGGTAAAAATCTCGTCGGCCATGAAGCCGGAAGAGTTTATTGATTTTGTAACGCAGGAATGTAAAAACTTTAAATAGGGTGTAAGTCGAGATAGCAGTGAGAATAAACTGCTGTCAGGAGGTGTCGCCATAGCAAAACCGACCGTCAATATCAATCAGGCCATCCGTGTTTCTGAAGTTCGCGTAATAGGTGCAGACAGGAGAGGCACTGGGTGTCATTCCGACTTTCACAGGCGCTTGAACTGGCCGAACAGCAGCAGCTGGATCTTGTTGAGGTTTCACCAACTGCAGTTCCGCCTGTCTGCCGGATAATGGACTATGGCAAGTTCAAGTATCAGCAGAGTAAAAAGCTGCAGGAAGCAAAAAAGAAACAGGTTCATGTTGTGCTGAAGGAAGTAAAGTTACGTCCCAAGACCGATAACCATGACCTTGAATTTAAAATAAACAACGTCAAGCGTTTTCTCGAAGAGGGCAATAAAGCCAAAATTACTCTGGTATTTCGTGGCCGTGAAATTACCCATATGGATGTCGGTCGGGCGGTGATTGAGAAAGTTGCAAAAGAATTGCAGGATGTCTGCGTCATTGAAAATCAGCCTCGTGTTGAGGGGCGTAATATGTATATGATTGTTGCACCAAAACCCAAAAAATAAAGATGAATTGCCTGCACAGGTAAGCTCTTATAACGAAGAAGGAGTTTTTTCATGCCTAAGATTAAAACCAACCGTGGCGCTGCCAAGCGCTTCAAAAAATCAGCATCCGGTCGCATCAAGCGCGGGAGCGCTTTCACCAGCCACATTCTGACCCACAAGTCCACTAAGCGTAAGCGCAATCTTCGTGGCGGCGCTATGGTTGCGGCTGTTGACCAGAAGAACATTGCCCGTTTGATTCCTTACAAATAACCAGTTATTTCTCTCTCATTTATGTGGGAGGATGCATAATGCCAAGAACCATGAGGAAATTGTCTCCCCTTGTGGATCTGGCCAATTCAGCAACGAAGGAGTAGTTACGTATGGCACGTGTAAAAAGAGGATTTAAAGCGAGACGCAGACGCAACAAGGTATTGAAACTGGCTAAAGGTTACCGCGGCGCACGCAGCAAACTGTTCCGTAGCGCGACAGAAGCGGTAGACCGGGCTCTAAATTATGCCTTCCGTGATCGTCGCGTCAAAAAACGTGATTTCCGCAGTCTGTGGATTGTTCGTATCAATGCAGCATCACGTCTCAATGGATTGTCGTACAGCAAGTTCATCTTCGGTCTTAAAAAGGCCAATGTGCAGATCGACCGCAAAGTTCTGGCCGATATTGCTGTGACCGATCCGAACGGATTCGCACAGATTGCGACACTTGCAAAGGCCGGCATCTAGACGCTTTTGCAAGGTTATGTTAGGAAAGGGAATGGGACTGACTCCCATTCCCTTTTTTGTAAACAGATAGCAGGCATCATAACTATTCACTCGAAGGTAATCAACTATGCGGGAACAACTTGAGCAATTGAGAAACGAGCGCCCTGCAGGCTATTGCCGCAGCGTCCTCGGTGAGAGCAACTTCAGGATATACGTATCAATCTGCTTGGCCGTAAAGGTGAATTAACAGCTCTGATGAAGGGGCTTGGTTCACTGGCTGCCGAGGAGCGCCCGGTTGTCGGGCAGCTGGTTAATACAGTGCGTGATGACATTGAATCGGCGCTTGGCAGTGCGATAGAAGCTGCACAGGAACAGGTTATTGCTGCACCGGCTTCAATCAGAGCGGATTGATACGTCACTTCCAGGTCGCCGTCCGCCTTAAAGGAACCAAACATCCAATCTCTCTGGTAATTGAAGAAATCTGTCGAATCTTTGCCGGACTCGGGTTTTCCGTTGCCGAAGGTCCGGAAATCGAACATGACTGGTACAATTTCGAGGCGCTCAATTTCCCTCCCGAGCATCCTGCACGCGATATGCAGGATACCTTCTTTGTTGAAAACAACCTGCTGTTGCGGACTCATACCTCGCCGGTACAGATTCGCACCATGCTCAAGCAAAAACCTCCGGTCCGCATTATTGCTCCCGGCACCGTATATCGTTGCGATTCAGATGCGACGCACTCACCGATGTTCCATCAGATCGAAGGGTTGATGGTGGACAGCCGGAGTGACTTTCGGTGACCTTAAGGGAATTCTGACGGTATTTACCAACCAGCTGTTTGGCCAGAAGACCGGTGTTCGGCTGCGTCCCAGTTATTTCCCTTTTACCGAGCCATCGGCAGAGGTGGATATCGCCTGTGTCATCTGCGGCGGCAAGGGGTGCCGGGTTTGCAAAAACAGCGGCTGGCTTGAAATTCTCGGTGCCGGCATGGTTGACCCGGAAGTGTATCGTCACGTACAGTACGATGCCGAAAACATCTCCGGTTTTGCCTTTGGCATGGGGATTGAGCGTATTGCAATGTTAAAGTACGGCATTACCGACATGCGCCTCCTGTTCGAAAATGATGTCCGTTTTCTCCGGCAGTTCTAATTCCACTCCATTCATGGTGCATTGATATGAACGTTACGTATAACTGGCTGAAAGAATTTGTTGATTTTGATCTGCAACGCCTGATGAGCTTGCCGCATCTGTTGACCATGCTGGGACTTGAAGTCGAGGGCATGGAAAAGCTGGGCGCCGGGATGGATGATGTTGTGGTGGCCCTGGTCGAGGAAAAACGCCAGCATCCCAATGCCGACAAACTTTCACTCTGCCGCGTGAATAACGGTACAGAGGTTCTGGATGTCGTCTGTGGAGCCCAGAACTTCAAACAGGGTGATACTGTTGCACTGGCCCAGATTGGTGCGGTACTCCCCGGTGATTTCAAAATCAAACGGTCGAAGATCCGCGGTGAAGAATCCTGCGGGATGCTCTGCTCCGAAAAAGAACTGGGACTTGGCAGAGGAGAGCGCCGGCATCATGGTTCTGCCGCCTGCTGCTGCACCTCTGGGAACGCCGATCTTTGCCGCTCTTGGCCTCAAGGATACCCTGTTTGAAATCGGTCTGACTCCCAATCGCTGCCGATTGTCTGAGTGTGATCGGCATTGCCCGGAGATCTGCCGCCAAGCTCGGTATGAAGGTAAAGGTATCCGATATGCCACTCTGGTCGAAGGGCCTGAAGCCGTCGACTCGGCTATCGGCGTGACCATTGAGAGATCCAGATCTCTGTCCTCGCTATGCCGCTCGCTACATCTCCGGCTGCACAATTGCTCCTTCTCCGGAATGGCTGGTCAAGCGTCTCAATGCAATCGGCATTCGCTCGATCAACAATGTGGTCGATGTCACCAATCTGATCATGATGGAAGCTGGGACAGCCGCTGCACGCCTTTGATTGCGACCGTCTTTCCGGAAAACGGATTGTTGTCCGTACGGCAGGGGAGGGTGAGCTATTTACCACTCTCGACAATCAGCAGCGCGTCCTGACATCGACCGATCTTGTCATCTGTGATGCTGAACGCCCCGTTGCTCTGGCTGGTGTTATGGGCGGACTGAACTCGGAAATTGAAAATACGACGACCTCAATTCTTCTGGAGAGCGCTTTTTTCAAGCCTGCGGCAATTCGCAAGACCAGCCAAGCGTCTCGGCCTGCATACCGAGTCATCACATCGCTTTGAGCGCGGTATTGACATTGATAGCGTGACTCGTGCGCTTGACCGGGCAGCCTCGTTGATCGTTGAACTGGCTGGCGGAGTTATGGCTCAGGGATGTCTGGATGTGTATCCCGGCAAATGTGAGCGGGCAGCAATTACTTTCCGTCCCGAAAAAGCCAACGAGCTGATCGGCATCAATCTGGAGCGGGAAGTCATACTTGATATTCTGACCCGTCTTGAATGTCAGGTAACCCAGAATGCTGATGGCTCGGCGTCTGTGATCCCGCCACATTACCGGATCGACATCGAACGTGAAATTGATCTGATCGAAGAGATTGCCCGTTTGAACGGCTATGACAAAATACCTGCAACCATGCCGATTGCCCGGGTCGTATCCGATCGACCGACGCGGCACCAGGAGATTGAAAAGCAGGTCAGAGATCTTCTTGTTAATAACGGCATGAATGAAATTATTAACTTCAGTTTTACTGCTCCTGATGCTGCCGGCAAACTGCTGCTTGAGTGACGATGATCCGCGACGTACTCGCCATCAAGCTGGCCAATCCGCTGGTTGATGAACAGTCGGTCATGCGGACTACGCTTGCTGCCCGGGCTCCTGGAAACAGCAGCCCGAAATATGAACTTTCGTTCGCTTGACCTGAAACTGTTCGAAATGAGACGTATCTATCTTCCCGGTGAGGGAGAGGATATGCCGCGCGAACCTCTCTGTATCGTTGGTGCTCTAACCGGTTCGCGAGATGGCGACGGCTGGAGCCGTCCCAATGAACTGGTTGATTTCTATGATGCCAAGGGCATTGTGGAAACTGTTCTCGATTTCCTCGATATTGGCGGGGTAACGTGGGTTACTGATAGCCCGGAACCATATTATCATCCCGGCAAATCATGCCGGATTCTTGCAGGCCGCGATTGTATCGGTTCTGTTGGTGAGTTGCACCCAACTGTCCAGAAAAACTTTGAAATTGAAAAACCGGTCTATTGTTTTGAACTTGATTTTGAAAAACTGGTGAAATTGTCACGAACAAAGAAAACGATCACAGCTCCTTCCCGGTTTCCCGACAGTACCCGCGATATTGCCATGCTTGTTCCGGAAGAACTCTCAGCAGTCAAGATCGTTGAATGTATCAAAGCGGAAAAATCCAAAGAGATTGAACACGTCCAAATCTTCGATGTCTATCGCGGAAAAGGTGTCCCGGAGGGGCATAAGAGCATCGCAGTACGTATCAGATACCGATCCTTTGAGCGCACACTTGCCGAAGAAGAGATCGCTACGCTTCATAAAAAAATTATCGCCAAACTGATAGATAAATTACAGGTAACAATACGATAAAATTTATTGCGTAATGAATGCCCCTGTGCTATAAAATTTCTCCTTTTGATTCAGTGCATTAACTGGTAAAGATTGAGGTAATTATGACAAAAGCAGACATTGTCGAACGTATTCATCAGAAGATTGGTTTTTCAAAAAAAGAATCTGCCGAAATGGTTGAAACAGTTTTTGGACTTCTTAAGATAACGCTTGGAATCCGGTGAAAAAATAAAGATTGCCGGTTTTGGCAATTTTGTTGTCAAACAGAAGGCTGATCGCCGTGGTCGCAATCCGCAAACCGGTGAAACCATAACGATCAATGCTCGTAGAATTCTGACGTTCAAGCCGAGCCAGGTTCTGAAAAATGCAATAAACACTGAAGTAAAATAGGTCGTTATGCAGGTTACTGCGTCATGGCTTCAACACTTACCTGACAAAATGTTATTACAAAATCGGTGAAGTTGCTGAAGTTGCCGGTGTTAGAACTTCAGTACTCCGTTTTTGGGAGTCTGAATTTTCTTTTCTCAAACCGGTGAAAAGCAGTTCCGGGCAACGATTGTATTCAAAAAATGAAGTCGATCTGGTTTTACAGGTCAAGCATCTGCTGTATGACGAAAAATTTACCATTGAAGGTGTAAAAAAGCGAATTTCATCAAAAGGGAAACTGATTAAATCTGAAGATACTTCTCGATAGAGTGACTGCAACAGATTACTGCGAAGTTCTGAAAGCGGTTAGAAATGATCTGAGAGTATTGCGAGATTTATTGTAGATTGGTTTTATCGGTGCGTAGCGCAGCCTGGTAGCGCACTAGACTGGGGGTCTAGTGGTCGCAAGTTCGAATCTTGTCGCACCGACCAAATTGAACGGGTTTACAGAGTTTTCTGTAGACCCGTTTTGCTTTTTGCCTCGCATATTATGAGGCAACAAGCTAAAAAACAATGTTATCATCATAAAACGAGTTGAATACGGCATTAGGGCCCAGTGGCCGCAAGTTCGAATCGACCAAATTGAGCGGGTTTACAGAGTATTCTGTAAACCCTTTTTGCTTTTCAGTCGAATGAGAGTTTATACCGGGAGTAGCTCAATACACACTGGTATGTCTTTAGCTGCCCTTCAGGTCGGATATGATGGTCAAGCCTGGGAGTAGTGCTGTATTGAGTAGATATGGGCGTTCTACGCTGATAATTAGTATTAGCATTTGTGGCGGAGTAACAAGTAGTATTTGGTTGTATCAATTCACAATAAAAAAAGCCTACCACATAACATGGTAGGCTTTTTTTATTGGTGGGCGAAACAGGGATCGAACCTGTGACATCCAGCTTGTAAGGCTGGCGCTCTCCCAGCTGAGCTATTCGCCCTGATTTTATGGCGGGGTTGACGGGGCTCGAACCCGCGACTTCCAGCGTGACAGGCTGGCACTCTAACCGACTGAGCTACAACCCCTCAGATACTAAATAAATTACTTCTATAATTACTTCTTGCTGTTAACAGCTTCTTTCAGGGTTTTGCCAGGCTTGAACTTTGGTACAGTTGCAGCAGGAATATTGATCTTCTTGCCGGTCTGAGGATTCTGACCTTTACGGGCAGCACGTTTGGCGGTAGAGAATGTGCCAAAGCCGACCAGGCTCAGTTTGTCGCCTTTTTTGAGAGCAGCAGTTACGGTGGCGATGAAAGCGGCAACAGCTTTCTCTGCTTCAACTTTTTTCAGTCCGGCCTGCTCTGCTACTGCGCTAATCAGTTCTGCTTTTGTCACGTTACACCTCCTGAAATTTATTGTTGAATACAAAGCGAGTCAGTGTTTATCAGATTTCTTCAGGAACTGTCAAGTGAAAATTTCTCGCAAACATACAGTTTATGGGCGATTGAGAGACTTTTTATGTCTAATTTAAGTCAATGCATGAGTCTAAATAGACTGAATATAATGTGTCTAACATGCTGAATTAAAAGATAAAATCAGGCTGCGTCATTTACTTGCTGTTCATAGACGACAATCGGTTTTTCCTTGTGATAGATGACATCTTCACTGATGACAACTTCCTGCACATTCGGCTGGGACGGTACTTCGTACATGATATCCAGCATGGAATTTTCCAGGATGGACCGCAGATCCACGGGCACCGGTGTTGCGCTTGAGCGCTTCTTTGGCAATTGCTACCAGCGAACCGTCGGTAAAGCGCAGGCGGACATTTTCCAGGTCAAACAGTTTCTGATACTGTTTGACCAGAGAATTTTTGGGTTCTTTTAGGATCTGTACCATGGCATCTTCATCCAGTTCGGTCAGGGTTGCCAGCATGGGCAGTCGGCCGATGAACTCAGGAATATAGCCATATTTCAGCAGATCTTCAGGGGTCAGGCTCTTAAGCAGTTCACCCAGTTTCTTCTCTTCACGCTTTTTGACATCAGCGCCGAAACCGAGGCTTTTCATGCCGATGCGCTGCTGGATGACGCTTTCCAGGCCGGCAAAGGCACCACCACAGATGAAGAGGATATTGGTGGTATCAACCTTCATGAATTCCTGCTGGGGATGTTTGCGTGCCACCTTTGGGAGGAATGCTGGCAACCGTGCCTTCAATGATCTTGAGCAGGGCCTGCTGAACACCTTCACCGGAAACATCGCGGGTCATTGATGGTGATTCGGTCTTGCGGGCAATCTTGTCAATTTCATCGATGTAGACGATGCCCTTCTGGGCGCGTTCAACATCATAATCAGCTGCCTGCAGCAGGCTCAGGATGATGTTTTCAACATCTTCACCCACATAGCCGGCCTCGGTCAGGTTGGTGGCGTCGGCCATGGCAAACGGCACCTTGAGGATGCGGGCCAGGGTCTGGGCCAGCAGTGTCTTGCCGGAACCGGTTGGGCCGAGCAGCAGGATGTTGCTTTTCTGCATTTCTACATCACCCGGCTTGCCGCCGGATTCGATGCGTTTGTAGTGATTGTAGACCGCTACCGAGAGAACTTTTTTGGCCTTTTCCTGGCCAATGACATATTCATCAAGGATGTCCTTGATTTCCCGGGGTTTGGGCAGTTTCTTCAGGTCCGGCCCCAGGGTCTCTTCCATCTTCATCTCTTCGGCAATGATGTCGTTGCAGAGTTCGATGCATTCGTCACAGATATAGACCGCCGGTCCGGCAATGAGTTTTTTGACCTCTTCCTGGCTTTTGCCGCAGAAGGAGCAGGTCAGGTTTTCCTGTGTTGTATCACGACGACTCATGCTGCACCTCCGCTGAGCGGTTTCCTGGTAACGATGGCATCAATCAAGTCCATATTCTTTTGCATCTTCGGCAGACATGAAGTAGTCACGTTCGGTATCTGCTTCAACTTTTTCTATTTTGCTGCCCGGTCAGTTCGGCAAGAATTTCATTCAATTCATCCTTCATGCGCAGGATTTCCTTGGCGTGGATACTGATGTCGGTGGCCTGCCCCTGAAAGCCGCCCAAGCGGCTGGTGAATCATGATCCTGGAATGGTTGAGGCTGAAGCGTTTGCCTTTTTCGCCTGCTGCCAGCAGGAATGCTCCCATGGAGGCCGCCTGTCCGACACAGATTGTCGAAACCGGAGCCTTGATGTAGCGCATGGTGTCAAAGATCGCCATGCCGGCCGTGACAACACCGCCGGGCGAGTTGATGTACAGATGGATATCCTTGTCCGGATCTTCGGCTTCCAGGAACAGCAGCTGGGCGATGATCAGGTTGGCAACGTGATCATCAATGCCGCCACCCAGAAAAATAATCCGTTCTTTGAGCAGGCGGGAATAGATGTCATATGACCGTTCGCCTCTGTCCGCTCTGTTCTACAACTATCGGGATATACATGATGCCCTTTCTAGTAAGCTCGTTTCTGCAGCACATGATGTTAACTACTTCTGTTTACAGGCTAGCTTTCAGCTGGCTGCGTCAACTTCGGTGACCACGGCATTGTCCAGCAGGAAGCGAATGGCCTTGTCTTCTTTAATTTCCGAGATCAGTGAGTTCTGGGCATTCTGGTTGGATGAGTAATATTCTTTGATGCGTCCCAGCATATCCGGATTTCCGGCGGCAATCTTCTCGTAGCGCTGCGTCAAGGTCTTCATCAGCCAACGGTGATATTTTCTTTTTCCACCAGCGCCATCAGCAGCAGGCCACCCTTGACCTTGTCCTCGGCAGCATCACGGAAACGCAGCGCGGAAGCCTTCGTCATCAAGTCCCATCATTTCAATGGACATCTGCTGGCTCTTGAGGCGGTTTTTGAGGTTTTCGAACATATGGTCCAGCTGGCGCTTAACCATTGATTCCGGAACATCCAGCGGATTCTTCTCGATCAGTGCCTGAATGACCCGCTCTTTCAACTCATTTTCGATGCGCTCTGTTTCCTGTTTCTCATGGTATTCGACCATCTTGGCGCGCAACTCGTCCATGGTCTCATATTCACCGAACTGCTGGGCAAATTCATCGTCCAGTTCAGGAAGTTCTTTGCGCTTGATTTCTTTGACGGTAACCGGAAAGACACCTTCTTTGCCGGCAGCTTCAGCATTGTCGCCACCTGTCGGAAGGTCAAGGGTGAATTCCTTTGCTTCTCCGCATTTCATGCCGATCAACTGCTCTTCAAAGCCCGGAATCAGCCGGTTGGCGCCGACTTCAACCTCGGCCGATCTGGGCGCCGCTGTTCTCTTCCGGGGAGCCTCTACCGCAATTGAATAATCAACGGAAACGGTATGACCATTTTCAACGGCAGTCGCTTCATCAAGCGGAATCAGCTGGGCCATGTTTTCCTGCATGCGTTTCAGTCTCGCCATCAATGTTTTCCGGGTTGAGAACGTATTTTTCTTTGCTGACTGCGAGTCCGGTATACTCGTTCAGCAGGATCTCCGGCATGATTTCACACCAGGGCGCTGTATTTGAACGGAGCTCCCTGCTCAAGGATATCGCTTTCAATGGTCGGGGAGTCAATCGGCTCAATCTTGTGCTCATCCAGGGCCTTGAAGAGTGTCTGCTCATAGAAGCGCCGCATGACCTCGTCACGCATGGCATCGCTGTAGGTGCGTTTGATCAGCTGCATCGGCGCCTTGCCGGGGCGGAAACCCTGCAGTTTGGCTTTTTTCTGGATGCCGGCATAGGCCTTTTCGATCTCGGCGTTGACCCGTTCGGCCGGGATTTCGATGGTGATCTTTTTTTGTGACCGGATTGATCGTCTTCGACGTGTAACCTGCATGGTAGCTGACCTCTTCCTGATGAAATGTAATGTTTGCAAGTGAGTAACTTGAAACAAACATCGGGAAATCTGAATGGTGCGAGAGAGGAGACTTGAACTCCTATACCTTACGGTGCCAGATCCTAAGTCTGGTGCGTCTGCCAATTCCGCCACTCTCGCATCTGTCTTGAACCATGAAACGATTGATCATGGTTGCTGTTTGCCGGTACAAAAAGATTTATAAAAATAGGTGAAAATCATGGATAGGTCAAGAAATTATTGAATAATGCGTGGTATGACGTCCTGTATGTTATCCCCCGGCCAGTTTTACCTCGATAGCCGCGGGCCTGCAATTCGGCCGCCAAGGTATCACGATGATCACCCTGGATCTCGATAACGCCATCCTTGACCGTGCCGCCGCAGCCGCACTTTTTCTTCAGCGCCCCTGCCAGTTCCTTGAGCTCCGGATGCGGAAAGCGGGATGCCGCTGATGACAATCACCGTGCCGCCGCCGCGCCCCTTGACTTCGCGCCGCAGGCGCACGGTGCCGTCAGCTGTTGCTGAGTCGCCGGTTTGCTGTGCCGGTGCTTGTTCTGCTTTACCCGCCCCGTTTCAGATGAATAGACCAGGGATGCTGTCGGACCAGTTTGTCATTTTCCCCAATCCCGGGAATATCTGAAATCGCGGTCAATCGTACGGTTTGAAACCTTGGCAATCACCGGCAGGCGCCGTTTGAAATGTGAATTCTGAATCTTTGCGTAGATCGAGTCGATGAACTCCCGCATCGAAGCCGTCCGCAACCAGTTCCGTCTTCGTCAGGCGCTGGTCCACCATGCGGTAGAGCAGTTCATCCACCTGACGGTAGGAAAAACCCAGCTCCTCTTCGTCGGTCTGTCCGGCCCACAGGTCGGCGGACGGCTGTTTCTCGATGACCTCTGCCGGGACACCCATGGCTTCGGAGAGCTGCCAGACCTGGCTTTTGTACATGTCGCCGATCGGGTTCAGGGCCGAGGCCATGTCGCCGTAGAGTGTGCCGTAGCCCAGCAGCAGTTCGGTTTTGTTGCTGGTGCCGAGCACCAGGGCGCGCAGCAGCGCGGAGTGGTCGAAGAGGATCGTCATCCGCTCGCGGGCCATCTTGTTGCCGCGCCGCATATTGTCCGCATCGGGGAACATGTCGAAATAGGCGTCCACCATCGGCGTAATCGGCACCACCGAAAAGTTGACCCCGCAGGCCTGTGCCACCAGCCGGGCATGTGCCTCGCTCTCCGGGTTGCTGGTCTTGTAGGGCATGCAGATGGCATGGACGTTCTCCGGGCCGAGCGCTTCGGCGGCGATGAACACCACCAGAGCCGAGTCGATGCCGCCCGACAGCCCCAGCACAACCTTGCTGACGCCGACCTTGCGCACTTCATCCCGTACGAAACCGACCAGGAGTCTGTCGCAGTAATTCGGTATTGGCTGTCAATCCTGCCATCAGCGCCCCCTTTCCCGTGCGATGCGCCGCAGTTCCTGCATGGTCACAAACAGGTTCTCGTCCCGCATCATCGGTGAGAAGATCCGCTCCCGGCGCAGCGCTCCTTCATCAACCGTGGCGGTGACGCAATCCTCTTCCAGCAGCGCTGCCGCGCACGAGCGATTCTCCCGACGGTGCGACATATTCCGAGCCGCCCCAGAAGTTGACACCATCTTCAAAGCCGACCCGGTTGCAGTACAGCACCCGGCAGTTGAGGAACATGGCGGTGGTTGAGGTCAGCTGCTGCCAGGCCGCGGCCGAACCGAGCGAATCGCCTTCAATGCCGCGACCGGGGCTGCTGGAAAGGCAGATCAGCGTGGTGGCGCCGTCCATGGCCAGGATGTAGGAGGCTGACAGGTGCCACATGTCTTCGCAGATCAGCATGCCCATGCGGCCGAACTTCGTATCGAAGGCCCGGAACGCTTCGCCGCGGGCCAGGTAGCGCTGCTCATCGAACAGGCCGTAGGTCGGCAGATAGACCTTGCGGTGCAGGTGGCGGATTGCGCCGTCTTCCAGGTAGAGCGCCGAGTTGAAAAAACGGTAGTCATCGGTCACTTCGACAAAACCGATGGCGATGGATATGTCGCGGGAAAGTTCCACCAGGCGGCTGATCTCGGGCGAGTCGATGCCGCCGCGCCACTTCCGGCACCAGGTCTTTCAGGAAATAGCCGGACAGGGCCAGTTCCGGGAAGACGATCAGGTCGGCTCCGGCGTCCTGGCCTGTTGGATGTGCTCTTCGATGAGCGCCAGGTTGTCGGCAACGCAGCCGAGTTTCGGTTTGATCTGGGCCAGAACAGCGGTGAAATCCATGGTGACTCCTTTTTTACGTACTAATACGCCAGGTCAAAGGCATTTTTGATATGTTCAATGGCATGCTGGCCGTCAGTATGCAGCAGAATGGCAATTACGTCAAACCGTGCGTTGCTGTCATGCAGCCGGTTTTTTGAAAGCCAGGTCAGCGCCGCTTTGGAAATCTGGCGCTGCTTGAACGGGGTCACCGCCAGTTGCGGCACGCCGTAGGAAAGGCCCCGGCGGGCTTTCACCTCGATAAAGACCAGGCTTTTGTCTCCGGGATCGCGGGCGATAATGTCAACTTCGCCCCCCTTGCAGCGGAAGTTGCGCTCCAGAATCCGGTAGCCGCGGGCGATCAGGAAATTTGCGGCCACTTCTTCGCCCAGCTCGCCGGTTCCTTTGTTGCCGCCTGATGCGGGGAGGGAGGTTGCGGTTTTGCTGCGGCCGAACAGATTCACGGCTGGCTTTCCAGGAAATCGGCATCATCAAAGCAGCCATCCTCGTTCAAGCCGCGGATGCGGTAGTACTTGTCCAGTTCCTCTTCAAACCGCACCCGGTCGATCGGATGGATATCGATGCCGTCGCCGCTGCTGCCCGGCTTCGGTGAAGAAACGCTCCGGCAGGATGTCGTCCCTGCGCGAAAAACCGTTGGCGCAGTTGTAAAAGCGCTCGGTCAGCACGATGCGCCGGCCGATCTCTTTCAGGCGCTGCGGTGAATATGCGACGCCGGTGACGGCGGTCAGCAGTTCGGCGTACTCTTCCAGGCTGGCGCCGAAGAAGGCAAATTTGCAGGCCACCAGTGAATCCACGGCGGCGTTGGTGTCTTCGGCGATGCTGATGATGCGGGCTTTGCCGGAAAAGGAAAAGCGGTCGGTCGGCACCGGTTTGCGCAGGATTTCGTGGGAGATCGGATAGGCGCGCAGATGGCAGCCGCCCCGGTTGCTGGTGCAGTACGCCAGGGCCATGCCGTAGGCGCCGCGCGGGTCGTACGCCGGCAGTTCCAGCGATTTGACGCTCATGGAGAGTTCCGGATGCCCCAGCTGTTCCGACAGGCGGCGGGAACCGAGCGAGAGCAGTTCGCCATCCCCCCGCCGCAGGGCTATGTCGTTCAGCAGTCCGGGGATCTCTTCGGCGGTTGGAAAAGCTCCCCTGATTTCTCCCCAGGCCGAGAGGGTGGCCGCAGCGGTGATGGTGTCCATGCCCAGGTCGTTGCAGAGGTCGTTTGCCTTGATGATGGCATGCAGGTGCATCAACATTGTTGAGCGCGCCGAAATGGGAAACCGTTTCATATTCCGGCAGAGCTTTGCCGGTGCCGGACGATTTTTTGCACTGGATCGGACAGCCGTAGCAGCCGTCTTTCTTTGCTCCGCAGGCATCTTTGATGGTCGGGCCGGAATAGTTGGCGGAATGTTCGAAATAGGTTTTGCTGAAGTTTGCCGTCGGGGCCATGCGGCGCTGTGCCATCAGATCGACCAGCACCGGGGTGCCGAATTCGGAGATGCCCAGAGGGCCGAAGATGACCGGCGAGGCTTTGAAAAGCCGCATGATATCCTGGCGGGCGTTGTCAAACAGTGTCGGATCGGCGATGTCGGTTTTCCGGTCACCATTCACCGTCACCGCCTTGAGGTTTTTGCTCCCCATGACGGCACCCATGCCGCCGCGACCGACCGAATTGCCTTCCCCCATCATGATGTTGGCAAACAGGACGCCGTTCTCACCGGCCGGACCGATGGCGGCCACGCTCCCCCGCTCCTTGAGCGCGGCAACGGTTGTCGGGATATCGCATCCCCAGAGGTGGACAGCCGGCAGTATTTCAACCGTATCCGGTGCAATGGTCAGTATGACCGGCCCGGGGCTTCTGCCGGTGATGAACAGCGCATCCACGCCGGCTGCCTTCAGACGCCAGGCAAAGCGTCCGCCGGCCGAACAATCGTAGATCGTGCCGGTCAGTGGCGAACGGGACACAACGGAAAGACGGGCGGAGGTCGGGGCAGGGGTGCCGCATAACGGACCGACTGCGAAGATCAGCGGCATGGCGGGATCGAACGGGTCGAGTTGATAGTAGTCGCGCATCAGGCGCACACCCAGGCCGCGCCCGCCGAGATATTCCTCAAGTGAGTATCGGGGGATTTCTTCACGGTGAGAGGTGCCCGTTGTCAGGTCAACCTTGAGTATGGTGCCGTTCCATCCGTTCATAGTCGCTTACCGCAGTCCCGCAGTGATTACTGCAAGCAGTTCCTGAGGGGAATGCGCCTGAACATCCGCCCCGGCCAGTTCTTCAGCGCTCCCATACCCCCATGTACATGCAATTGTGGGGATGTTGGCCCGACTGCCAGCCTCAATATCATTGATGCTGTCGCCTACCATGACGCATTCGTGCGGCGCAACTGTCATATTTCCAGCCACTTTCAGCAAGGGGAGGGGAGACGGCTTGCTCTCCGGATACGTGTTGCCGCCGCAGATGTTTTCGAAGAGGTCATGGATTCCGAGGGTCCGAAGTATCAGCGCACTCAGGTCCTCATGTTTGTTGGAAATGACCGCCATCTTGATGCCGCGAGCTGCAAGCTCAGTGCAGTATTTCCAAAATTCCGGGATACAGACGGCTTTTGTCGGCAATATGCTGTCTGTTGAAGTCAAGAAACAGAGTGAGAGCGTGGTCGATGTCGGATTCCGCAAGGTCGGGCAGGACCTGTTGGACCAGATTGCCGTGCACCTTTGCCGACTTTCAGACGCACCGCATCACCTGTCAGCGGCGGATGAGAAAAAGCATCCCGGATATGATTGACGGCATCGGTCAGATCTTCGAGGGAATCAACCAGGGTGCCGTCAAGGTCAAAGAACACTGCCCGGATGATCATTACGGCTTTGATTTTTGGGGTGCGTCAGCTTTAGGAAGAATAATTACCGGCGGTGTGGCGGCACGGTAGAGGAGGAACGTCTTGCCCAGAATCTGGGCAACATCGGCCTGGCAGGCTTCGGCCAGGGACTCTGACGCTTCGTGTTTGTCCAGCATGCAGCTTTCAAGGAGCTTCACCTTGATCAGTTCGTGATGGTCAAGTGATACGTTGGTTTCCGCAATCAGAGCCGCTTCGATCTCTTTCTTGCCGATCTGGATAAGGGGTTTCAGTTTGTGTCCGAGGGCCCGCAGGTGTCGTTTCTGTTTTCCGGTCAGCATAAATATGTCAGCTCCTGATGGTGCAAAGTAAAAGAATAGTTGATTCTATATCATAATGGATGAGTCGCTGGCAAATCACAATTCCACTGATCGATACTATCCGGATAGCCCGCTCTGCTGAAGAAGCCGCTCCAGTTCATCTGCGGAGGAAACTGCAGGGTAACAGGTGCCCGCCATGCAGAGGGAGAGGGAAGGGGGAGAAGAGCGTTTCTCGCTTCGGACAATCAGGTTGTTGATGAAATGATTGTGGAGAGCTACGTTGAGTGCGGATGCTTCAGGGGTGCCCAGCTCTCCGGCGAATGTGGCTGTTACCGGTTCAGAGCCCAATAGTGTGAGAACCTGCAGAGCGCCCAGATGACCCAGCGGGTTATGCTGAAGCTCGTTGAGGATTTCGTCCAATGCCGCGCGGGCGGAATCAAGCAGCTCCGGCCTGTCGTCAATCCATGCCAGCCGGTAAAGAACGATGGGCGGTCCGGGCCCGGGCCGACGGTGTTACCCCGTCGTGGTCGGATGATACACGGGTCGGCATCTGCTCCGCGTCGTGTCCGGTCAGGGTGAATTCGCCGGAGTCAGGGTCGCGGAAGAGGCGCAGCATATCTTCCGCAAGCTGTCGCGCCTCGGTCAGCCAGTTCCGGTCGAGAGTCGCTTCGTAAAGATCCAGCAGCCCCGAGGCCAAAAAGGCGTAATCTTCCAGAAAAGCGGGGATATCCGATGCCCCGTTCAGATAACTGCGCAGGAGTCTGCCATCGGCGCGGCGGAGGGAACCGAGGATGAAAGAGGCTGCCCGGGCGGCGCTGGCAATGTATTCCGGATTGTTGAATACGATGCCTGCCGTGGCGAGCGCCGCAATCATCAGGCCGTTCCAGGAGGTGATGATCTTGTCGTCCCTGAGCGGACGGATGCGCTGTTCGCGCCGTTCCAGAAGCTTTGCGCGGCACCGTTTCAGCCGTTCACTGGTCTCTTCGACATTCAACCCGTTTTGTCGGCAAAACTCATCCAGAGCGACCGGGACGGTGAGGATGGTATGCCCTTCGAAGTTACCCTGATCCGTCACTGCATAGAAGCGGCAGAACAGCTCGGCGTCCGGGCCGAGACAGGCGTCAATGTTCGCTCTTGTCCCAGAGGTAGAATTTGCCCTCGACCCCTTCCGAATCCGCATCCAGAGCCGAGCAGAAAGCACCTTCCGTGGCTTGCAGCTCCCGCTTGGCAAAGGCGAAGATTTCTTCCGTCATGCTGCGGAAGAACGGTTCACCGGTGGCCCTGTAGGCGTCTGTCGTTACCTGGGCCAGCATGGCCTGGTCGTAGAGCATCTTCTCGAAGTGCGGCGCCAGCCAGAACTGATCGACGGAATAACGGTGCAGCCCGCCGCCCAGCTGATCCCAGATGCCGCCGGACCTCATCTGCCGCAGGGTGTGCAGCGCCATGTCAGGGCTCCCTCGCCCTCCGGGAGAGTTGCCGTGAGCGTGGCTGCCCCTGGCCAATCAGCCAGCTCAGATAGATCGGCATCGGAAATTTGGGGGCGCCGCCGAAACCGCCGTTCTCCGGGTCATAGATGCTCTTCAACTGCTGAAGCGCTGATCTGGTGACAGCTGCGATATCCGGGGTGCTCTCGTGCTCCTGGCGCTTCCGGGAACTCTCCAGCGCCTCCATGATCCCCTGGCAATTCCTCTCGATCATATCCGGTTGCTGTCGCCAGAGCGCGGCAATGTTGGCCAGCAGTTCCATCAGGCCGCTCATGCCGCTGCCGTCCTCGTTTGGGCAGGTAGGTCATGGCCATAGAACGGGCGCTTGTCCGGGGTCATGAAGATATTCAGCGGCCAGCCGCCGCTGCCGGTCAGCACCTGGGAAACGGCCATGTAGAAATCATCGATGTCGGGGCGTTCCTCCCGATCGACCTTGATGCAGACAAAATGGCGATTCAGCAGGGCGGCAACCTCGTCGTCCTCGAACGATTCATGGGCCATGACATGGCACCAGTGGCAGGTGGCGTAGCCGATGGAGAGCAGGATCGGCAGGTTCTCACTGCGGGCTCTGTCAAAGGCCGCAGTCGCCCCATTCATACCAGTCGACCGGGTTTTCGGCATGCTGCAGCAGGTAGGGGGAGCGGGCGAAGATCAGGCGGTTGAAGCGCTCGCCGCCATCGGCGGGGAGGGTGGTTTTGTCGATCGCCATCAGGCCGGCGACGTAGGCGGCGGTGTTCTGCGATGTGAGTGACATACATCCTCCATCTGCCGGATTCTGCCATTGGTCCTGTTCAGGGATTTGAGGAAGTGTGCAAGCAGCCCCGAATTCTATTCCCCCAGCATCCGCGCAAAAAAATCTTCTGCCAGATTGATTGGCGCTGCCGCATCACCATCTGCATTTCCCGCAGCTCCATTCAGCAGATGCTCCGGAATCTCGGCCAGAAAGCGGCTCGGCTTCCGCTCCTCCACCGCGCCGTATTTGCGGCGGGTCAGACAGCGCGAGATGGTCAGGTATTTCCTGGCCCGGGTGATGCCGACGTAGCAGAGGCGGCGTTCCTCGGCCAGGTCGGGTCTTCCTCGATCGAGCGTTTGTGCGGCAGCAGATTCTTCCTCCATCCCCACCAGCTAGACATGGCTGAATTCCAGCCCCTTGCTGGAGTGCAGCGACATCAGCGTGACGGCATTCGTGCCATGCTCCTTGCCATCCTCGGCCGGCTTGTCTTCATCCATCAGCGAGATCCGTTCCAGGAATGCCGACAGGGTGGCCCGCGGGTTCTGCTCTTCAAAGACCGCCAGGGAGTTGACGATCTGCTCGATGTTCTCGATCCGCTTGCGGGCCTGGGTGGCGTCGTTCAGGGTGCGGTACAGCTCGTCCTCGATGCGCAGGCGGTTGAAGAGGGCATTGACCTGCGCCCCCATGTTGTGTGAGGTGAAGCCGGCCATGACCTCTTTCATCATGGTGTGGAAGGCCGGCACGGTTTTTCTGCACGACGGCGAAATCTCGTCGATCTCGCTCACCCGCCCCAAGGCTTCGAACAGCGGCACATCGTGCTCCATGGACCACTGGTTGAGGCTGCATCAGCGTCGTGTCGCCGATGCCCCGGCGGGGAAAGTTGATGATCCGCAGCAGCGAGGCCTCATCGCCCGGGTTGTCGATCACCTTGCAGGTAGGCGATGGCGTCCTTGACCTCCTTGCGTTCGTAGAACTGCTGCCCGCCGATCACGACATAGGGGATGCGCTCCATGCGCAGCTTTTCCTCGAAGGCCCGGCTCTGGGCATTGGAGCGGTACAGGATGGCCAAATCCGACCAGGACAGCTTGTCGCGGATACTGCTCCATCATCATCTGCTCGACAACCTTTGCCGCCTCTTCCTCTTCACTGTCGGCCACAATCAGGTCGATCTCGCGCCCCTTGCCGCTGGCGGTCCAGAGCGCCTTGTCGGTGCGCACCGGGTTGTTTCTGATGACACTGTTGGCGGCATCCAGGATTGAGCTGGTGGAGCGGTAGTTCTGCTCCAGCTTGATGATCACGCAGCCGGGGTAATCCTGTTCGAAGTTGAGGATGTTCTGCACCTCGGCCCCGCGCCAGCCGTAGATGGACTGGTCGTCGTCGCCGACGACGCAGATGTTGCCGTGCTTTTTGGCCAAGCAGCGAGATCATCAGGTACTGGGAGGCGTTGGTGTCCTGGTATTCATCCACCATGATGTAGCGGAAGCGCTCCTGCCAGTGGGCGAGGATGGCGGGGTTGGATTGCAGCAGGCGCGACCGAGAGCATGATGATGTCGTCGAAGTCGATGGCGTTGAAGCCCTTGAGCAGTTCCTGATAGCGGGGGTAGACCGCGGCGGTGGCAATCTCGAGCGGATCGTTGCCTGTCCGGGGTGAACTCCTTCGGGCCGATCAGGCGGTTCTTCAGCGCCGGAGATCTTCCAGAGGATCCGGTCCGGATCGATCTTTTTCGGATCGATGTCCCGTTCGCGCATGGCCTGGCGCAGCACACCGGCCTGGTCTGAGGTGGAATAGATCGAGAAATTCGGCTTGAAGCCCAGCGCCCGGATGTCACGGCGCAGGATGCGCACCCCCAGCGAGTGGAAGGTGGAGATGACGATGCCGTCGGCCAGGCTGCCGGCCATGCCGAGTCACACGCTCGTTCATCTCCCGGGCGGCCTTGTTGGTAAAGGTCACCGCCAGGATGTTTTCGGCCGGGACGCGCTTGTCTTTCAGCAGATGGACGATGCGGGTGGTGATCGACCTGGGTCTTGCCGGAACCGGCCCCGGCCAGGATCAGCAGGGCGCCTTCGGTATGGTTGACGGCCCGTTGTTGCGGTGGATTGAGTTTTTTCATTGGGTAGGGTGTAGCACAGATTACGGAGGGGATGCAAATCGTGAAGAAACAGCAACAGCGATAAATGAGTTGCAGACGCGTGTGAATACGGTACAATTTCAGCCCGTGGTGTCATTCTTCTGAAAAAAGTGGAGAGCGTGTGAAAATCATCCAGGCCAAAAAGAAACAACCCCCCAAAAAAACAAAACGTGAGCCTGAAGCCGCCGTTGCCGCAAAACCGGTCAAAGCGAAAAAAACAAAAAGCGCCAAGACACCAGACCCTGCCGAGCTGTCGGCCGGGCAGTTACCAACTGTTCCGGAGTTTGATCTGCATGACAGCCAATGGTTTCTGAACCGGGAGTTGACCTGGCTGTCGTTCAACCGCCGCGTGCTGCACGAGGCTGAGGATGAACGTACGCCGCTGCTGGAACGTCTCAAATTCATTGCCATCGTCAGCGGCAATCTGGACGAATTCTTTATGAAGCGCATCGGCGGCCTGAAACAGCAGATCGGGGCCGGAATGCGGGAGTTGACACTTGATGGCCGCACTGCACGCCAGCAGGTGACCGAGTGTTACGCTGAAATTCGCGATCTTGAAGCCCGTAAGGAGCAGTTGTTTGGCGAACTCTGCGCCCTGCTGGAAGAAAAAAACATTCCTGATAGTGCGCTACGATGAATTGACCCCCAAGGAAAAGAAACTGCTGAGGGAGTTTTACTATACGAACATTTTTCCCGCTTCTGACCCCGCAATCAATCGACCCGGCCCACCCGTTTCCGTTCATTTCGAATCTGTCTCTCAATCTGCTGGTGTCGCTACGCTACCCAAGGGCGAAACAGGGATCACTGGTGCGGATCAAGGTGCCGGTTGATGCCGGCACCCCCCGTTTTATCAGGGTCGGAAAGGGGGAACATTTCATCCGGCTGGAAGATGTCATGATGAATAATCTGGATATGCTTTTCCCGGGTATGGAGATCGTGTCGTGCGAGCTTTTCAGGGTAACCCGCAATGCCAATACGGAAAAGGATGAGGAAGAGGCCGACGATCTGATGGAGATGATCGAGTCGGAACTGAAGGAACGCAAGTTCGCCCCGATCGTCCGTCTGGAGATCGGCCGCGGTATGGAACCGTTACATCGCGGTCGCCTGGCGGCTGAACTGGAACTGGATGAAGCGACCGATGTCTTTGAGGTCTCCGGCTTGCTGGCGATGCGTGACCTGTTTGAGTTGACGCAGCTCGATTCTCCACGTCTGCATGACCCGCCGCATCACCCGGTAGATCATCCCCAGTTGCAGACGCACGCGCAACATCTTCCACATTATCCGCGATGCCGGCGCGATTCTGCTGCAGCACCCGTATGAATCGTTTTCGACGTCGGTCGAGCGTTTTCTGCGTGAGGCGGCAACCGATCCCAAGGTGCGCGGCATCAAGATGACGCTGTATCGCACCTCCCGCCAGAGCCGCATCATCGATGCTCTGGTTCTGGCGGCACAGAACGGCAAGCAGGTTGCGGTGGTGGTCGAGCTGAAGGCCCGTTTTGACGAGGCAACCAATATCAGTCTGGCGGAGCGGATGGAGGAGGCCGGGGTCCATGTCACCTACGGCGTCGTCGGCTTGAAGACCCACTGCAAGGTCATCATGGTGGTGCGTCAGGATTATAACGGTCTGCGGCGCTATCTGCATATCGGCACCGGCAATTATCATGCTGATACTGCCCGTTTGTACAGTGATGTCGGGATGTTGACCTGTGATCAGATCATTGCCGAGGACGTGACCGAGCTGTTCAATTTTCTGACTACCGGTTTCATGCCCAAGCGCAAATATTCAAAACTTGCGCTCGCCCCGCGGATGCTGAAAAAGGCGCTGCTTGACAAAATAGAACGCGAGATTGTTCTGCATCAAGGCTGCAGGTGGCGGGCTGATTCAGTTCAAGATGAACGCCCTTGAGGATGGCGATATCGTCAAGGCGCTGTATCGGGCCTCAATGGCCGGGGTCAAAATTGATCTGATCGTACGCGATACCTGTCGCCTGCGGCCTGGAATACCGGGACTTTCCGATAATATCCGGGTGATCAGCGTCGTCGGCAGATTTCTGGAGCATGCCCGTATCTACTATTTCCGCAACGGTGGCGCAGAAGAATATTTTATCGCCTCGGCCGATGCGATGAAGCGCAACCTGGAGGCCCGGGTGGAGATCCTCTGTCCGGTGGAACCGCCGGAGTTGACCAGGGAGCTGCGCATGATATTTGATACACATCTGGCCGATCAGCGTTCTGCCTGGGATATGCAGCCGGATGGCAGCTACATTCAGCGCGATACCGTTGACGGAGCAGGGCCGAGGGGAGTCATCGGCTGCTGATCGCGACGAGCTGAAAAGCGGGTCAAGGAAAATCTGAAAAAGAAGAAGATCAAAAAAACCAGAAAATAATATGTTGATGATTGATAGGACAACGGTATCCGCCAGCAAGCTGTCTGAAGATATTTTCGTATATACTTTGCACGTATACACTGAAAAATCAGTTGCAATAGAACCGTGTTTATATTTATACTGTAAGCAATATTATATGAATACAGATTGATTAACCATGTCAGTTACTCGGCAGAAACTTCTGAAAGGGGGTTAAGTATGAGTAAGCAAAAGAATGGTGAACGTGTCAGGAAGAACAGAACATGGTTTAGAAAAGCGGGAATACTCCGTCGGAGAGATTCTCAAACAGCGCGGGGTGTCCCGTCGTGATTTCCTCAAGTTCTGTTCGGCCATGACGGCGGCAATGGCGCTGCCGGCTTCGTTTGCTCCCCTGTGGCCCAGGCTCTGGATGAGGTCAAACGCCCGACGCTGGTCTGGCTGAAGTTCCAGGATTGCACCGGCGACACCGAGGCGCTGCTGCGTTCGGCCAATCCGACCGTCGGCGAGATCATCCTCGATATTCTGTCGGTCGATTATCATGAGACCATCATGGCCGCTGCCGGTCATCAGGCCGAAGAAGCGCTGGACAAGACCATCACCGCCTACAAGGGCAAATACATCTGTGTTGTCGAAGGTTCCATCTCCATGAAGGATGGCGGTGTTTACGGCTGTACCGGCGGCAAGACGCATCTCGACACGTGCCCGTCAGGTCTGCGGCGGCGCCCTGGCCACGATTGCGGTCGGCACCTGTGCCTCCTACGGCGGTATTGCCGCTGCTGTTCCGAATCCGACCGGTGCGGTCGGCGTCAGGGAAGCGGTGCCGGGCGCAACCGTCATCAACCTGCCCGGTTGTCCGGTCAATGCCGACAACCTGACCGCCACGATCGTCCATTATCTGGTGTTCGGCAAGATTCCGGCCCTGGACAGCAATGGCCGTCCGCTGTTCGCCTATGGCAAGCGCATCCATGACAACTGCGAGCGCCGTCCGCATTTCGATGCCGGCCAGTATGTGGAGCACTGGGGCGATGATGGCCATCGCAAAGGGTTCTGTCTCTACAAGATGGGGTGCAAGGGGCCGGCCACCTTCCACAACTGTCCGACCCAGCGCTACAACGAAAAGACCAGTTGGCCGGTCGGCTGCCGGTCACGGCTGTGCCGGCTGTTCCGAACCGCAATTCTGGGATACCATGGCGCCGCATGTACAAGCGCCTGCCGAATGTACCCGGCTTCGGCATCGAGGCGACCGCCGACAAGATCGGTCTTGGTCTGGTGGCCGGTGCGGCTGCGGCCTTTGCCGTTCATGGCGCACTGAATGCGCTGCGCAAAGATAAAGAACCCGACGACGAAACCAAGGAGGGTTAAGATATGGCCAGGATTGTTGTTGATCCGATTACCAGAATTGAAGGACATCTCCGCATCGAGGCCGAGATGAAGGCGGCATGATCAACGATGCCTGGAGTTCAGCCACCATGTTCCGCGGTATCGAGAAGATCCTCCAGGGCCGCGATCCGCGCGATGCCTGGTTCTGGACCCAGCGTTTCTGCGGCGTCTGCACCACCGTTCATTCGATCGCCTCCATCCGGGCCGTTGAAGATGCCCTCAAGATCAAGATTCCGCCCAATGCCGAGCTGATCCGCAACATCATCATCGGTATCCAGAACGTTCAGGATCATGTGATCCACTTTTATCACCTGCATGCCCTGGACTGGGTCGATATCACCTCCGGCCTCAAGGCCGATCCGGCCAAAACAGCCACTCTGGCTGCATCGCTTTCCGATTGGCCCAACAACTCGGCCACCTATTTCAAGGCGGTTCAGGACAAGGTCAAGGCGTTTGTCGCCTCCGGTCGTCTCGGACCTTTGCCAATGCCTACTGGGGACATCCGGCCTACAAACTGCCGCCCGAGGCCAATCTGATGGCGACTGCCCATTATCTGGAGGCGCTGGAGTGGCAGAAGGACGTCATCAAGATTCACGCCATTCTGGGGAGCAAGAATCCCCATCCCCAGACCTTCCTGGTGGGCGGCATGTCGATCCCGATCGATCCCGATTCCCAGAATGCCCTCAATGCCGACAAGCTGATCGAGATCAAGCGCCTGCTGAAAAAGGCCCAGGATTTCGTCGAAAAGGTCTATATCCCCGACCTGCTGGCAGTCGCCTCGTTCTACAAGGATTGGGCCGCCATCGGCGGCGGTGTCGGCAACTATCATGTCGCTACGGCGAATTCCCGGATGCCAACGGCAACCTCTGGTTCCCGCCGGTGCCATTCTGAACAAGGATCTCTCCAAGGTGCTTCCGGTTGATCAGGGCAAGATTGCCGAATATGTCGATCACTCCTGGTTTGAGAACTCCGCCGGAGCCGGGCAAGGGGCTGCATCCGTTCGACGGCGAGACCGAAGCGCGCTACACCGGACCCAAACCGCCGTATCGAGAATCTCGATACCGACGCGAAGTACTCATTCGTCAAGTCGCCGCGCTATGATGAAAAGGCGATGGAAGTCGGCCCGCTGGCCCGCATTCTGGTGGCCTATGCCTCCGGGCACAAGGAGACCAAGGCGGTTGTCGATCTGGTGCTCGGCAAGCTGGGAGTCGGCGCCCCGGCACTCTTCTCGACCCTGGGCCGTACCGCTGCCCGCGGCATCGATTGCCTGCTGATTGCCCAGCAGACGCCGAAGTGGCTGGATGAGCTGATCGGCAATATCTCCAAGGGTGATTACCGTATCCATAACAATGAAAAATGGGATCCCTCCACCTGGCCGGCAGAAGCCAAAGGGTACGGCTTGCACGAGGCCCCACGCGGTGCCCTTGGTCACTGGATCAAGATCAAGGACCAGAAGATTCTCAATTATCAGGCGGTCGTTCCTTCCACCTGGAACGCATCACCGCGCGATGCCAAGGGGCAGCGCGGACCCTATGAAGCCGCTCTGGTCGGCACACCGATGGCCGATCCGAACAAGCCGCTGGAGATCCTGCGCACCATTCATTCCTTTGACCCCTGTCTTGCCTGTGCCGTCCATGTGATGGATGTCAACGGCAATGAAGTGGTCAAGGTCAAGGTGTCCTAGACAAGGAGGGTAGCCATGAGCGAATCAAGCAAATTCAAACGCTATATCTGGGAACTGCCGGTCCGCTGGTGCCACTGGATCAATGTGCATCTCCATCGTTACCCTGGCCGTGACCGGCTTCTTTATCGGGACTCCCTTTTCCTTCGGCCAGTCTCGCCTCAGACTTTACCATGGGGTGGATCCGCTTCTTTCACTTCACGGCTGCCTATCTGTTTGCCGTCAGTGTGATATCCCGTGTGATCTGGTCGTTTATCGGCAACAAATATGCCGGCTGGCGGGAGTTTTTCCCCTTCGCCACCGCCGAAGGGCGCGAGAAGATGGTCAAGATGCTGCGCTACTATATGTTGATGGACAAGGAGGTGCCGGAAACCGTCGGGCATAATCCCCTGGCGACAACCGCCTACGTCGTACTGTTCTGCATCTACTCGCTGATGATCCTGACCGGTTTTGCCCTGTATGCCGAACATGCGCCCGGTTCGCCGATGCACCGGTTACTCGGCTTCATGTACGCGCTCTTCAGCAATCAGGGGATGCGGCTGACCCATCATTTCAGCATGTGGCTGATCTTCGGTTTTATCATCAACCATATCTACAGCGCCTGGCTGATGGATATCAAGGAGCATGGCAGCGAGATCTCCAGTATGTTCAGCGGCTACAAATTTACGGTGAAAAAAGAAAAATAAGTTGAAGCAATTGAGTTGGAAGTCAAGCGGGGCATACTGTTATGGTATGCCCCGCTTTTTTTGCTGGGAGGATAATGTGCTGTGAAATATCATAATGGCCTGTGTTCTCAATGCTATAGGCCTGACGGGCAGCTTTTTGGACGGTCTTGGTGCTATTTAACTACTTCCAGGACTCCTTCCATTCCCTTCTCCCGGTGGCTTTCGAAAAAGAGGAGCTTCTTGTTGCAGTAGAAAGGATAGCTGCCGACCTTGGTTGGGGTGAAACGGATCACCTTGGCTTCACTCTCCAAAGCTGTGTCAAAAGCTATCCCTGCCTCAGGCGCAGCCACAACAATACTATGCGGAACCATTCCCGGTTCCTTGCGAACTTTCAACTCCACCGGAATATTGACTTTGACGATGATCCGCTTAGGGTTAAAGAAATAGCTGCCGCCGACAATCTCCACTCTTTGCACCCCGTCATCGGCAATGCTTGCCTGATATGGTTTGCTCGGTGTCGGCTGTTCCGCATCTTTGGCCGGACTTGTTACCTCGGTAAGCAAGAGGGTACCTGTCAAAAAAAAGATAACGTGCCAGAATTTCATGATCACAACCTCCTGTCTCAAGTAAATCTGTATCTATGCCGCATCTATGCCAATCATAACGCACTACCGGGGGATGTAAAGGGGTAGCTGATTTTGTTGCCATTTTGACTTGACAACCGGGAGTAGCTTATCTATCTATTAACTGCCTCACTTTATTATCGTTTTATTGAATTTTTACGCTGTTTTTGTGATAACGAAGTTTTTGCTTTGGCAATCGGAATAAATATCGTGACGAATTCCAGGCATTGATTGCCCGGCCACTCCAATACGGATAGGGACAACTATGAGCAACACAATATATGTGCCGATATCACTAGCGTGCGTGCTGCCTGACATATTTCCGCAGGTTGCACTTTATACTCAAAGTCATGGGAAATATGTCCTCTACATGGATGAAACACGCCCGTTCACAGAGGCCGATAGAGACAGGTTGCTCAATAGCAAGACGGTTACTTTGTATGTCAGATCCGGTGACTTTGGTGCGGTTTCATGTTTCGCCGAAGACAATTTGTCGCAGATTCTCAATAGGGAGGATATCGAAAAATCAGTACGATGTGATGCCCTGACACAGGTATCTGAGAATTACATGAAGGAGATATTCAGTGACCCTGAAAAAGTGCAGGACGCTGAACGTTGCAGAACTTTAACCGGGCATCTTGTTGATTATATATTGGAAAATCAAAGCATATCAAACCTGATTCAAGCATTGGGTGCTTCAACGCCGTTTGCAATCAAGCACTCCATGCAGGTTGCAACGTTGTCTATGTTGGTATGGTCAAAGCTCTTCCCCGAGAAATCTGATGATTTGGTTGATATTGGTCTCGCCGGTATGCTTCACGATATCGGCATGTCTCTTATCTTTCAGAACATCTTAGAAGAAAAGGATTACTGGACTACTCCGAGTGCGGACGAGATAAAACGCCATCCTTTTGAGGGATATGTATTCCTGAGAAAGAATGGTCAGTACAATGAACTCGTCCTTGATGCAGTCCGTCATCACCACGAGAGATTTTTTGGTGGTGGGTATCCCGGCGGGTTAAAGGGGGACGAAATCAAAATCCCGACCCAGGTCATTGGTTTGTCAGATATGTACTGCACTCTAATTACTGATAGACCTACCCGCAAAGCCTCAACTTCAGAAGAAGCATGTAAAATAATCGGGGATGAAGCCTATAAGTGTTTCAGTTCTTTGATATTTCTAGCATTTCAGCAGATCATAAGAGACTTGAAATAAACGCGTAAAAGCATGACAGATGATTTTACAGCACTCCTCGGACGTCCTGGCATTCTTGCTTCGACCCTCTGTCCCCGCCTCTTTGACACCAGACCACAACATCTACTGCCGCCTGTTCCACATAATGCGCTTACCGGTTTGTAGTGGGAACTCTTTTGAAAACGGCTGAATCGGCTGAAAGCGAATTGCATGACCGGAATGTCGCGGAGGGATACGACAGAGTCATTCCTGATGACGCGGATAGCTGGAGAGTCGCGAATGGTATTAATGCCCCATCCCGCCGCCATCAATGGCGTGCGACGGCCGCTTGAGCAGGAACAGCAGCGGAATGATGACCAGGAAGGCCAGGCCGATGATGAAGAAGATGCGGTTGAAGGCCAGTGCGCCGGCCTGGCGGCGAACCATCGCCGTACATCATCCCAAGTGCAGTTGTGTCTGCCTGGGAAACGGCAATCCCTTTGGAGATCAGGGTCTGTTTCAAACCTTCGAAACGCATCTGCCAGACCGGATTGTACGGGTTGATATTGGCAACCAGGCTGGTCTGGTAAAACTGCTGGTAGCGGGTCAGCAGGGTGGCGGCCATGGCGATGCCGACGCTGCCGCCGATGTTGCGCAGCAGGTTGAACATGCCGGTGGCATTGCCCATCTCTGTCCGGGAGATGGTGGCCAGGGTAACGGTGGTCAGCGGCACGAAGATCATTGCCAGGCCGAAACCGAGCACGATACGGGGCCAGGTGTAGTTCCAGAAGGCACCCTGCAGGTTGAGCCCCTGCATGATGAACATGGAGGTTGCCCCGAGCAGCAGACCGAAAAAGACGATCTTGCGGCCATCCCGTTTGGCCAGTGCCGCCCCGACCAGCGGCATGGTGATCAGTGTCGCAACCCCGCCGGGGGCCATGACCATGCCGGCATCGGTGGCCGAGTAGCCCATCAGGGTCTGCAGGAAGAGCGGTATCAGCATGATCGAGCTGTAGAGGGCAAAGCCGACCACGAACATGATCAGGTTGCCGGCCGAGAAGGATACGTTTTTGAACAGGCGCAGGTTGATGATCGGATGTTCGTGGGTCAGTTCGACCCAGATCAGCGCTATCAGGGAAACAACGGTAATGATGCTGAAGGTGATGATAAAGGATGAATTGAACCAGTCCTCCTGCTGCCCCTTGTCCAGCACGACCTGCAGCGACCCCATGCTGGCGATCAGCAGAAACAGTCCCCAGTAATCGATCTTGAGTGCCTCGCCTTTCTTGCGCAGATAATCCGGGTCAAAAATAAAGAAGGCGCACATGATCATGGCGATGATGCCGATCGGCAGGTTGATGTAGAAGATCCAGCGCCAGCTCATGTTGTCGGTGATCCAGCCACCCAGGGCCGGTCCGACGATCGGGCCGAACATGGCGCCGACCCCGAAGATGGCCATGGCCATGCCGCGCTGGTGGGGCGGAAAGGTCTCCATCAGGATCGCCTGGCTGATCGGGATCAGCGCCCCGCCGGCCGCTCCCTGCAGAATCCGGAAAAATATCAGCGTTGCCAGGTTGGGCGCTGCGCCGCAGAGCAGCGATGCCAGCGTGAACAGCACGATGCAGGTCATCAGAAAGCGTTTGCGGCCGAACACGCGTGACAGCCAGCCGGTCATCGGGAGTACCACGGCGTTGGCCACCAGATAGGAGGTCAGCACCCAGGTGACCTCGTCCGTGCCGGCATTAAGGCTCCCCTGCATGTGCGGCAGGGCCACGTTGGCGACCGAGGTGTCGATGATCTCCATGATGGCCGGCAGCATGACGGTGATGGTGATCAGCCATTTATTTATGGTTTTGTCGTCGGTGACGTCATAAGAATCTTTCTAAAATAGTTTCGCGAGGCGGAGAACGCAGTCACGTTATTTCAGCCTTACGTCAATCGCGACTCCGCGTCTCCGCTGAGCGGGTTACGAGTTCCTTAAGGACATCGCCGCTGTTCTGCCGGTCAGTACAACCGGAATGACGCTCATGCCGACGCGCAGCAGACGTTCCGGGTCGGAATTTTTGTCGATGGTGATCTTGACCGGCACCCGCTGGACGACCTTGACGTAGTTGCCGGTGGCGTTTTCCGGCGGCAGCAGCGAAAAGGCTGCTCCGGTACCGGCCATGATGCTGTCTACCGTGCCGTTGAAGGTTTTGCCCGGATAGGCATCGACGGAAAATTCGACTTTTTGTCCCGGTTTCATCTAGGTAATCTGGCGCTCCTTGTAGTTGGCCGTGATCCAGGCTTCCTGCAGCGGCACAAGAGCCATCAGCGGCTGTCCGGCCTGAATGTTGACGCCCGCTTCGACCGATTTTCGGGTGATGTAGCCGTCCCGGGGAGCATAGATTTTTGTGTACGAGAGTTGCAGTTCCGCTTCGTCCAATTGCGCTTTGCGCTGAAGAATTTTGGCTTTGCTGCCGGTCTTGATTGCCAGGCCGGCTTCCGCCTGATAGCGTTTGAACACTTCCTCCGCTTCCTTCAGCTGTGCTTCGCTGACCCGTCTGGCTGTTGTCAGGCGATCCAGCTGCTCTTTTGGCAGCACATCGCGACTATACAACTTTTCCGCACGGTTCAGATCCAGCACCGCCTGGTCGAAGCGGGCTCGCGCTGATTGCAGTGCCGCACGGGCTCCTTCCGCTTTCAGCTGTTCACCGCCGGTTTCATTTTCAGCCATGCCGACTCCGGCAGCCGCCTTTGCTCTCTGGACCTGATAATCACGTCCGTCAATTTCAAGCAGCAGGTCACCCCGTTTGACAAACTGGTTGTCGTCCACCAACACACGTGCCACCGTACCGGATACCTTGGACGACACCGGAACGATGCGGGCTTCGATAAAGGCGTTATCGGTTTCGATGTGGGTCTTGCTGGTGATGAACATGTTCAGGCCGAACCAGCCGCCGACAATAATAACGATCAGCAGAATGACGACCGCCTTGATTTTTTTGTTCCCACCTGCTTTTGAATCCGGCGCGGCTTCTGCCGGAATGGTCTCAGAAGGAGCCTGTCGTTCTGCTGATGGTGTGGTGCTGTTTCCTGCCATATATCCTCCGAAAATCCTTGTTGTTCACTCCTGTTTTGCCGTGTAGCCCCGGTTTACAGTTCACCGCGTGCATTCTGCAGACGGGCTGTGGCGGTCTGATAGTCGTAGAGCGCGCGGTAGTAGTCGGTTTTTGTCTGCGTGACCAGCGTCTGGGCATCCAGTACTTCCGAGGCGATGCCGACCCGTTCCTGGTAACGCTCTTTGTTGATGCGCAGGTTTTCCTCGCTCTGGGTGATCGCCGCCTCGGTTACGCTGATGCGCTCTTTTGCCACACGTGCGTCATTCCGAGCGGATGCGATCTCAAGCAGGGCTCGCTGCTCGGCCATCCTGAGGGCGTCCTGCTGTTTTGAACGCTGCTTGACCGCTTTCTCATGCGCGGCCTGGGAGGCAAAACCGTCGAACAGGTTGACGCGGAGGCCGACTGTTGCCGAGTAGATGGTCTGCTCGCGTACCTTGTCGTTCTGCATGTAATCCAAACCCACACGGGTGTAGATTTCGGGCAGATAATTCTCCCGGTTTTCCTTAACCTCGAACTCACGCGCTTCGAGGACTTGCTTTTGGGCTTTGATGTCGTGGCGGTTGACCAGGGTGTCGGCACCATCAGCTTCTGGCTGGCCGGCACCGGTCAGGATGGCCGATTCATCCAGTTCCCCCCGGAAGCCGGGGTCACCACCGGTGAGGAAATTAAGCAGCAGCCAGCCGTTGTCACGGCTGTTGACAACCGTCAGCCGTTTTTGCTTGGCAGAGGCGAGGCGGACGTCGGCCTGCAGGACGTCGTTGCGGGTTACGACACCCTCCTCAAACATGACCTGTGCCATACGGCGGTGTTCCGTTATCTGGGCAACTTCTTCGTCAGCCGCCTGAATCAGCCGGTTGGCTTCGAGGATTCTGAAATAGGCCTCGATCACCTGCAATGACACATCGCCTTTATTGGACATAAAGCTCTGTGCCGTGGCTTCGGAGTTGGCGTTTGCCTGCTTGATCCGGGCATCGCGCCGTCCGAAATCGTAGATCGTATAGGTGGCGGCAACCCCGGCAGAGGCAAAATCCGCTTCCTGGGTTTCGGCGATGAAGCCATCCAATATGGCTGCCTGCGGTTTAAGCTGCATCGTGTATCCGGCAGTAGCGTCAATTCTCGGATAGGCGGCGACAGATGCCAGTCGGCTATTTTCTTCGGCGATCCGGTTGTCCCAGGCCGAGCTTTTTAAGGTCGGGTTGTTTTCGCGCGCCTTTTGCAGGCAATCCTGCAGGGAGAGCGTCGCGCCCCAGGATTGAACCGCCATACCGAGGCAAATAACAGCAACAAGGCTAGCATGAAGGAAGTTCATAGACTCTCCGTTCTCCTCGTAAAATATTCAGTATTCGTCTGAGCTCTTTGACTTCTTCTTCGCTGAGCCCTGTCGTAAAGCGTTTTAGCGACCGCTCGGCACATGCGGACAGTGTATTCTCCATCGCTTTGCCTTGCTCCGTGAGAAATATCAGGTACGCCCGACGATCCTGAGGGTGTTGACGTCGCTCAAGCAGGCCGCTTCGTTCCAGACGGTCGATAAGACCACCGACGGTGGAACGATCAATCTGCCCCTTCTCAGACAGTTCGACCTGGGTCATACCGTCCTGCTGCCAGAGAAATGAAAGCAGGGCGAACTGCGGCGGGGTGAGGTCGTATGGTTCGATCTCTTCACGCATGATAGCCCAGGCCCGCTGGTACGCTTTTGCAAGCAGAAATCCGATGCTGTTTTCGATGTCGTACATGGTTTAGGATCCTTCGTAAGCAGGAATATTGTCATTATGCAGATAATAAGTGTACTGTCAATATATAATGTCGGGAGCTGTTGGGGCATTTCTTTGGCTGGACAGACGGTGCGGAAGGGTAAAATGAGTTTGAGTGAGGTGTGGAAGAGGGGGAGATGGTTAAGAAATCTCAGTGAGAGGCAACTTCACCCACCCCCTAGCCCCCTCCCGTCACCAGAAGTAGGTGCCTTTAGGCAAGGGAGGGGGGAGAGATTTTACGGGTTATGATCTGCCGGGCGGGGGAGGTGCATAGCCGCCGTTATCCCACAGCCGGTTTGGCGGGCGGCGGGGCGGCAGATCGCAATTCACAACTCCAAGTCGGCACAGCGTCGCGTGCCACTCGTACTTGAAATGAATGGTTTCGACAGCTTTGCTTTCCGCCTCGAAGGCAACGGTACGAACCGGTGAATACTCCTCACGGCCGTAGCCGGTTCCGGCGCTCTCCATGCTTCGCTCAGCCTTGGCCGCTTTTTTCGCTTTGTTTGAGGGGGCTGCTGCGGAAGGGGCTGCCGTAGCGCGGTCGGATGCGCCGCCCATCGCCTCTGCGTTATTGCCGCCATACCTGTTCTGGCTTGATGGTGCCTTCTGAAGCATCGGCATGGGGGGCGGTTCAATGAAGCGTTTTTCCGGGTAGGCCGCCACGGTGATCACACCCATGGCGCTTTCATCGCCGAAAGCGGCTGCGTAGGAATCCGGCACATCGGTGAAGTAGAAACGGTTGATCCGCTCCTGGCCGGTGCGCCAGCCGGAGAAATCGCCTGATTCATACGCATCGAGGATGTACATCCGTTCGCTGCTTTTCAACCACGATTTATCCCCGGTTATGATATTGCGGCCGTCCACGGCTATGACCAGGCCCACGCGGCGGTTCAGGCAATTTCTCACCTCGATGTGATAATGATCTCCCTTGACCGCTTCGGCGTAGACCTTTTTCAGGGCTCGCCCGCTCTTGACCGGGTAGGTTGGCAGTGTTCGCCCGTCATCGGTGACGATGCGTACCTCGATGGCGTTGCCGATAACTCCTGCCCAAACGTTTGCTGCACATAACATGGTAGCCAGAATGATTGCTGCGATAGTTTTCATGATCCGTTCCTCCGTTGTCGTAAGATGCTTTTGTGCCCTTTGACAAGAGGAGCGGAATAAAAGTTCCCAAAAAAATTACCAGCGGATTTCTATTTTAATAATACCTGTTGTATCAGTTGGTTGCGGGTGGTCACTGATTCTGCCCACGCGTTCCAGCCGTACCAGTAATTCCTGCAGGCGGGGCGAGGGGAGTTTTGCTTTGAGCGTGTTTGGCTGGAGAGGGTGTTCATCCTCCAGTGAACCGCCGGAGCGAATTACAATCTCTCTGAGCGTGGTTGAAGCCTCGGCGGGATTGGCGAACGTCATTCGTATTCTGACCACCGGCTCGTTCAGGTCGGGCCTGGCACTGGCGGCTCCCAGCGCTGTTTCGGCGCTAGTTGAATCACGGAGCCCGGCTTCAGGGGACGATGGTGCCTTCTTGGCTTTTTTGGCGTACTTGGCTGATTTTTTGCCCGGAAAATTCTGATTCGACGGGGTGTTTTCCAGCATCGGTTCCGCTGCCGGTACGGTACGCTCTTCATTCGTAACCCGAGAAGGGGCGCCATACATTTGAGGTTGTGGTGGTGCTTTGGAGTATTCGGGTTGTTGCGCTGGCGCAACCTGGTCTGCTGCTTTCGGTGCCAACGGTTGGGCAGGGGCGGGCACCACCGGCTCGGCGGTTCTATTTACGCTTGGCAGCGGGGTGGGTGCAGGTGCCGCCGGAGTCGGTGCTATCGGGGCCATCTGTTTGCTGTCTGTTTGCGGCGGAGCAAGCACTGTTTCTTCGCGGCTGATCGGTTGTTGCAGTTCCGTTTCTACCGTGCGCGCCATGTAATAGCCGCTGACGCAGACCAGCAGCAGGGCGGCAACCTCGAACGGCAGTTTGACGTGCAACGGGAAAAAGAATCGCTGCAGCCAACTCCGCTTCTCGCGCTGCTGTTCCCGTATCCGTGCCATAACGCGCGTCGCCAGCCACGGTGGCGGCTCTACTTCGGGCGTTGTCCGGACCAGGCGCAGGGCGGTTTGCAGGTCGCTCAACTCCGCCCGGCAGACGTCGCACGCAGCGAGATGCTCTTCAACCCGGCGGCGCTCTACTGGCTCAAGGTCGTCGCCACAGTAGGCGGCAAGAAGTTTTCGTATGTCGTCGTGATGGTTCATGTTCTGTCCAGTGCCTTTTTCAGGCAATCCTTGATGGCATCCCTGGCCCGGAAGAGGCGTGATTTGACTGTCCCCTCCCGCAGCTTTAATGCCGTACCTACCTCTTCGTACGGCAACTCCTGCATGTCCCGCAACACCAGTACTTCACGGAATTGCTGATCCAGTTTCCCGATGCACCGCTGGACCATCTCCCGGAGTTCGCCCTCTTCCAGTTGCTGCAAGGCAGAAGGTGTTGTACCGGGTAATTCCGGAAATTTTTCTCCGTTGCCACCCGGCAGAGGGGCATCCAGGGAAAAAGCGGAACGTTGTTCACTGACACTGCGTTGCCGGAGGCGGTTACGGGTCAGATTGACAACAATGGCGGTCAGCCAGGTGCCTAGACGCGCCTCGCCACGAAACTCGCCGATGTTATTCCAGGCGGAGATGAAGGCGTCCTGAACAATGTCGGAGGCGTCTTCATAGTTGCCGGACATGCGCAGGGCGACATTGAAGAGCAGCCGCTGATAGCGCAGCACCAAGTGTTCAAAGGCTGCGGTGTCACCTTGTCGGCACGCTGCTGTCAGGGTCTGGTCATCAGGTGTTTGTTGGTCTTCCGTCGTCACAATATTTGACATCTCCAGCGTGGAAAAAGTTCCGTTAAATTATCGTCAGCTCCCACCACGACGTGCAGCCCGGCGGCGACCGAAGAGGTTTCCCAGATCGCCTAACCGCACCAGTTCACCTTCCTCGAAGACCGTGATCGCCCCGAACTCGCCGTCGTAGCCGGGCTGGCGGATCACCCGGCCTTCACGGACACGTTTGACCGCTTCGCCCAGGAGCGGAGCATAGTGGGCGATTTCGTCGAGCGGCGCCTGCAGGAGCAGGTTGAACTCGGAGCCGAAGCGGGCGATGATGTTGGCGTACTGGAGCATCACCTCTTTGGAGGCCGGTCCGACGTTAAGCAGTTCACCGAGCATTTCCGGGAGCGGGATCAGACTGTAAACGAGAGGGGCATCCGGCCCGTAGAGCGGCGCTTCCCGGTCGGCCAGCTCCATGACCCGATGATGGACCCCAACGGTGAGCGGCCTGCCACAGACCGGGCAGAGAAGTCCGAGCCGCCTTGTTTCATGGGGGTCGAGGCAGACGTTGCAGGCGCGGTGGCCGTCGAAATGGTACTTTCCCTCTTCCGGGAAGAACTCGACGGTGCCGCGGAATGATTCGCGCCGGTTCCCTTTGATGGCATCGCGGAGAGCATAAAAATCAAGATCCGTGGCAAAGAGGTTCGCCTCGCGGCCGAGTTTCTGCGGCGAGTGGCAGTCGGAATTGGAGATGAGGCTGAAACGGTCAAGGGCTGAGATCAGCCGGTTCATCTCCGGGTCGGAGGAGAGGCCGGTTTCCAGGGCGAAGACGTGCGGGGTCAGGTCGCCGTAACAGTCGTCGATGACATCGAAGCCGGACCGGGAGCCGAACAGGGAAAACCAGGGGGTCCAGATGTGGGCGGGCACCAGGAATCCCTCCGGCGCCTGCTCCAGCAGGATCTCAAGCAGGTCGCGGCTGTCGAGGCCGAGGATCGGCCGGCCGTCCGACTCGATATTGCCGATGGCGGCCAGCTTCGCGTTGATCCGCCCGGCAGAGGCGAAATCCGGAACGTAGAGGAGATTGTGGACCTTCCGCACCTGGCCGAGACGCTTATAGATGCTGCTCACCTCGGCGGTCAGGAGGAAGCGGACCTCTCCGTCCGGCAGCGCCACGCCCGGCAGGGGGGAGGTTAGTCGCGTTTCGTCTTTCAGGCGGAACAGGCCGGGTTCGGCCGGCACCAGCTCATCTTTGAGGCAGTTCAGCCAGCCGGGATGGGTGAAGTCGCCGGTGCCGATGACCTGGATCCCCTTGATGCGGGCCCAGACAGCCAGCCCGGCCAGGGTGCTCTGCTTGCTGGTGGCCCGGGAAAAGGGGGAGTGGATGTGTAAGTCGGCGATGTAGTTCATGGGCTCGAACTATACGTATTCATGGTGAAGCTGTAAATCCTTTAAACAACAATTTATCTCACGCGAAGTCGCGAAGACGCGAAGAAATCAAATGCCTGTTAAATGTATTCATGATTCAACAAATAGATTGACTCAGGTTTTGTTTAATCCTCTGTTTTTCTTCGCGACTTCGCGACTTGCCTAGAGGCACTTACTTCTGGTCGCGTGAACAACTGCTTTTGATGAATTGGCTTTGTTACAAGCTGGCGCGAGGGAACTGAAAAACCGTTTACAATATCACTGTGCTTGCATATCATGCGCAACAATGTCCACACTACCCGGAACAATAATCCGCCCCATGGCAACAGCCGACCTCGACGCTATTCTGACCATCGAACAGGGCTCGTTTTCCGTGCCGTGGAAGCGTGACCATTTTGTACATGAAATGACGGCGCTCCATTCGTTCCCGTTTGTTGCCGAATGTGATGGGGTGATTGTCGGCTATGTCTGCTTGATGTCGCTGTTCGAGGAGGCGCAGATTCTAGATATTGCCGTGGCACCGGACAAGCGGGGCAGGGGGATAGCGCGGTTGCTGATGGACCATGCCGTTACGGTGGCGCGGGAAAAGAAAGCTGAAGTGCTTGCTCTTGAAGTGCGGTCCACTAACAGTTCGGCCATTACCCTGTATGAACGGTGCGGGTTTGTCCGGACCGGTATCCGTAACAAATACTATGAAGGCGTTGACGATGCGGTTTTGATGGAGCTGAAGATTGTTTGATGATATATCAGTTAGATGTTTGACATAACCTGTAAGGAGAACCGTAATGCAGTTTACCTCACTTATTCTATCCAATGCTGAGGTCTCGCCCGGATACTGGCGGATGCGCATGACCGCTCCGCCCGAATGTGCCTCGGCACAACCGGGCCAATTTATGATGGTGCGGGTCAATGGCGCCATCGACCCGCTGCTCGGCGGCCGTTCGGAATTTTTGATGTCGGCACCTACACTCCGGCCCAGAGCGGCGCAAACTCACAGCCGTATCTGGAAATGCTCTATCGCGTGGTGGGGAAGGGTACCGCCATGCTGGCGACGTTGCACGAAACCGATCTGCTCGATGTTCTCGCCCCGCTCGGCAAAGGGTTTGATCTCGGTACGCCGGACGAAGAGAAGCTGATCGTCGGCGGCGGGGTTGGTCTGGCACCGCTCTATCTGCTGGCCAGAGAGCTGGTGAAGGGGTCAAAGGTCAGGCTGTTTGCCGGTGGGCGTACCAGGGATGACATTCTCTGCATCACCGAATTCGAGCGTCTGGGGGTCGAGTGCTATACCGCCACTGAAGATGGCTCTCTGGGAGAACGCGGCCTGGTAACCGAGGCGCTGCTGCGGCGGCTGGATGAATTGCAGGGTGGGGCGTCCATCTACGCCTGCGGACCGCACGGCATGCTGAACGCAGTTGCCGGCATCGCCGCAGAGCGCAGTATACCCTGCCAGGTTTCACTGGAAGGGTATATGGCCTGCGGCGTTGGCGCCTGTCTCGGCTGTGTTGCTCCGGGACACTCCCATTCAGCGGAAACTCCCGATTTCCGCTGTGTCTGTACCGAAGGTCCGGTGTTCGAATCGGGCGAACTGAAGTGGAGGGAGTGACCATGAAATCTGCCATAAAACCTGATATGACTGTCAATCTGGCCGGTATTCCGCTCCGTAACCCGGTAATGACCGCCTCCGGTACCTTCGGCTATGGCGAGGAGTTTGCCGAATACGTCGATCTGGAATCGATCGGCGCCTTTGTAACCAAGGGGCTGTCACTCAAGCCGCGGGCCGGCAACCCGACACCGCGCATCGTCGAGACCCCCGGCGGGATGCTGAACGCCATCGGCCTGCAGAATGTCGGTATCGATGCCTTCATCGCCAAGAAGGTTCCGTTTCTGCGCTCGGTCAACACCCCGGCGATTGCCAACTTCTTCGGCAACACCGTAGACGAATACGCCGAAATGGCCCGCCGCCTCGATGAAATCCCCGAGGTGGCCGGTCTGGAAGTAAATATCTCCTGCCCGAACGTCAAGCAGGGGGGGATCGTGTTCGGCACCGATCCGGCGTGCGCCTTCGATGTCGTTTCGGCCTGCCGCGCGGCGACGATAAAGCCGCTGATCGTCAAGCTCTCCCCCAATGTGACCGATGTGGTTGTCATGGCCAGGGCCTGTGAAGATGCCGGGGCCGATGCGTTGTCACTGATCAACACCCTGACCGGCATGGCTATCGACCTGAACAAGCGGCGTCCGGTGCTGGCCAATATCACCGGCGGTTTTTCCGGACCGGCCATCAAGCCGATCGCACTGCGCATGGTCTGGCAGGTGGCAAAAGCTGTCAAGCTGCCGATTATCGGCATCGGCGGTATCATGAATGCCACCGATGCGCTTGAATTCATGCTGGCCGGAGCTACCGCAGTCCAGGTCGGCACCGCCAGCTTTATCAATCCTGGTGCGGCTCAGAAGATCGCCGAAGATATGGAGGCCTGGCTGATCGCCAATGGCGTTGCCGACATCAAGAGCCTGATCGGCGCGCTTGAAACCTAGCCCCGATAAACACAGGATAACTGGCCTCAGATTGCTCCCTTTTATCCCGGAATTCCTTGAGTTTATGAAGCAATACGACTATATTTTGCTGCGAAACCTTTCCCACAAGGACGTGTCATGAAAGACCCCCAGCAATCACTCGGTCTGCGCACACTGGAAGACATCAGTTCGATCATCCTGCATTCACATGATCTGCAGGATACCCTTGACAACATCGTCACTCTGGTGGCCAAACGCATGGGGAGCGATGTCTGCTCGATCTATCTGCTGGAAAGCGATGGTGAAACCCTGACTCTGAAAGCCACCAAAGGTCTCTCCAAGGCTTCGGTCGGCCGTGTTTCCATGAAAGTTCATGAGGGTTTGACCGGTCTCGCCGTTGAAACCCGCGCGATGGTCATGACCGATAACGCCCCGTCGCATCCGCGCTACAAATATTTCAAAGAGGCGAAGGAGGAGCGGTTTCTCTCGTTCCTGGGGCTGCCGCTGTTCGAACACAAGGCGCCTATCGGTGCCATCGTCGTTCAGACCCGCGAAACCCGCACGTTCAGCGATGACGAAATCAGCATCCTGCGCACCATTACCTTCCAGATCGGCAGCATCATCCATACCGCCCGGTTGCTCGATTCGATCCAGCACAAGGAGCAGGAACGTGCCTGGTTTGAGAAGGAGCTTGCCAAGGTGCGGAACGGATCGGGGGGGGAGGCTGCTGCTCCCGGCTCCGTAAGCACGAAACGGACGTCCGTTTCCAAAACCATGGCCGGAACAGCCGTGTCGGCCGGCTTCAGCCGTGGGAAAATTTACATCCTCGATCGCTTCAATGACAAAGTTATCAAGCTGGCAAAGGTAGGGACCGCTGCTGAGGAACAGCACAAATTTTCCCAAGCCCTGGAAAAGGCGAAGATCCAGACCATTTACATGGAAAAACGGGTCAGTGAGACGCTCTCGGCCGATGACGCTGCCATCTTTCATACCCATCTGATGATACTGGAAGACCGGAGCTTTTCCACCAAGGTCACCGATCTGATCGAACAGGGGATGGGCGCAGCCCGAGCCGTTCATGACGTCGTTCAGCATTACATCCAGGCTTTTTCAGCCATGGAGGACCCGTATCTGCGGGAGCGTTCTGCGGATATGGAAGACATCGGGCGACGGATCATCGACGCTATTGGAAGGGAACAATTCCAGCGAGATCACGCTCAAGGAAAAGCGGGTGCTCGTGGCGGACGAAATTTTCCCCTCCAATCTTGCGATGCTTGATCCGAACAAGATTCTCGGCATTGTCACCGAAAAGGGGAACGCCTATTCTCACGCCGCCATCATGGCAAAGTCGCTCGGCATCCCGGCCGTTCTCGGGGTGAACGGCATCATGGCGGCTGCCAATGTCAAGGATGAGATCATCGTTGACGGTACCTCGGGGCATGTCTATCTCAACCCGAATGCGAGCATCAAAAAAGAGTACGTGCGCCTCGAACAGGAGTATGCCGGTCGGATGAAGGAGCTGGAGGGTCTTCGTGATCTTCCGGCCGTGACGACTGACGGCGTCGCAATTACCCTGAGCGCCAATATCGGGTTGATTTCCGATGTCCGGGTCGCCAACCTGCATGGCGCCGAAGGGGTAGGGCTCTATCGCACCGAATTCCCCTACATGGCGCGCTCCGCGTTTCCCACTCGTGAAGAGCAGGCCGGCATCTACCGCAAAATACTGGAGGGTTTCCCCGGTCAGACCGTTAACATTCGCACCCTCGATATCGGCGGCGACAAGGGGCTCTCCTATTTTCCCTATCCTCACGAGGATAATCCGTTTCTCGGGTGGCGCTCGATTCGTGTGTCGCTGGAACGGCAGGATATCTTCAGGGAACAGCTGGCCGGTATATTGCTCGCATCACACGCCGGCAATGCGACGATCATGTTTCCGCTCATCAGCAGCCTGGATGAAATCCGTCAGATCAGGGAAATCCTGACATCGGTAAGAAACGAGTTGCTGCGTGAAGGTCATGACGTGCCCGGCTATATTCCGTTCGGAATCATGATCGAGGTGCCGGCAGCGGTGCAGATTATCGACTATCTGATTCAGGAGGTCGATTATGTCAGCATCGGCACCAATGACCTGATCCAGTACACCCTGGCTGCCGACCGCAATAATGCCAGTGTCAGGCAGTATTATGATCCGTATCACCCGGCGATTCTGCATTCCATTAAACGGGTTGCCGATGCCGCCAACAAAGCCGGCAAAAAAGCGTCGGTCTGCGGAGAGATGGCTGCCGATCCATTGTGCGCACTGCTGCTGACCGGTATGGGTATTCGGGAATTCAGTCTCTCGGCACCAAGTATTCCGGTCGTGAAGCAGGCGCTCCGCTCCAACAGTTTCGAAGCGTGCCGCCGTCTGGCGCGGGCCGCACTGGCATGTCGCAACAGCGCCGATATGGAGCGTTGTCTGGCAACCGCGCGGAAAAAACTGATCCTGTAACGACCCATAGTTGTAAGAGATTAGTCAAGAGGTGATGATATTTTGTACGACGGACGCCCTACATACGCCGAGATTGATCTCTCCGCGCTTAAGCATAATTATCAGTTGATCCGCTCGTCGATTCCGCCGCGAACCGAGATTCTGGCGGTTGTAAAAGCAGATGCCTACGGGCACGGTTTTATGGATATCAGCCGAGAGCTGGAAAACCTGGGGGTTAACGCATTCGGCGTTGCCTTCCTGGCCGAAGGGATTCAGCTCCGCAAAAGCGGCAGCGATAAGCCGATCCTCCTCCTGGGCGGTGTCTATCCCGGTCAGGAACGAAAATGCATCGGCTACAACCTCTCCACGGCGGTTTTTTCACTGGAACAGGCGCAGGCGCTCAACCAGGCCGCGTCTGCCGGGAAGCTTTTCCGCAGGGCGCAGATACATCTCAAAATCGACACCGGTATGGGGCGGTTGGGAATTCCCTATAACGACGTTCCCCAGTTTCTTGCCGAACTGAAGAAATTGCCGAATATTGCCCTTGAAGGGGTGATTTCGCATTTTGCCAGTGCTGATGAACTGGATGAATCCGGCCAGTATTTCACCCGGCTGCAAGGCGAGCGCTTTGCCTGGGCGCTGGCCGAGATCCGCAAGGCCGGTTTCGACCCGCGCTATATTCATATTGCCAACAGTGCGGCGGCGCTGCTGCGGAATATCCCCGACTGCAACCTGATCAGGCCCGGAATCACCATGTATGGAGCTCTGCCGTCTGCCGATTTTCAGGGCAAACTTGATCTCAAGCCGGTGATGCGTCTCAAAAGCCGTATCGCCATGCTTAAGTGGGTGGAGCCGGGAACCACCATCAGCTATGCCCGCCGCTTTACCGCGGGGCAGCGCACGCTGATCGCCAGTGTTCCGGTCGGGTATGCCGACGGTTATCCCCGTTCACTTACCAACCGGGGTGAAGTATTGGTGCGCGGCCAGCGGGCCAAAGTGGCCGGTACCGTCTGCATGGACTGGATCATGCTCGATGTGACCGGGATCGAGGGGGTTGCGGTGGGCGATACCGTGACCTTGATGGGGCCTGACGACGAGGGGCACTGCATTCATGCCGAAGAGTTGGCGGCCTGGGCCGACACCATCCCCTATACGATTTTCTGCGGCATCAGCAAACGGGTGCCGAGAGTCTACCTGAAGTGATCCCGAGACAGTCAGAGAAGCCATGTACTCACTTGCCATAGACCTTGGAACAACCACCCTGGCCGCTTCGCTGATTGACTGCGCCAGCGGCGAGCGCCGTGCCATCTCCGGCGCTCTGAATCCGCAACGCCGCTTCGGAGCCGACGTGATTTCGCGCACTGGATGCGGCCGTCAACTCCGCGCCGCACCAGCAGGAGATGTCTGTCCTGATTCGCACGGAGTTAAGGCGGCTGGGGCAGGAGCTGTGCGATTCAACCGGTATCGCCTGGGGTGACGTCCGGCAGGTGGCCATCGCCGGAAATCCGGCCATGCAGCATATTCTGATGGGGCTGGAGCTCACCTCATTGGCCTTTCCCCCATACCGACCGCTCTACACAGCGGGGACGCATCTGAAAGCTGCTGATCTGGAATGGGACGGCACCGCCGATGTTTACGTGTTTCCTATGCCAGGGGGCTTTGTCGGTGGCGATACGGTGGCCTTTATCTACGGCGCGGAACCGGGCGAAGCCTCCCTCTGCCTTGATATGGGTACCAACGGGGAAATAGCGCTGATCGCAGGGGAGACGGTCTGGGCAACGTCCGCTGCAGCAGGGCCCGCCTTCGAGGGGGGGAATCTCTCCTGCGGCATGGCCGCTTTGCCGGGGGCCATCAGCTCGGTACGAATTGAAGGCGAACGTCTCAGGCTGCAGGTTATCGGCAACGGTCACCCTATCGGCATCTGTGGGTCGGCGGCTATTGAGGCTGTCACCGAGCTGCTGCGCTGCACCGTTCTGGAAGCCAGCGGCAGGCTGCGGAGCCCGGAGGAAATCGAATCCAACCTTGCGGCGCGGATTATTGAGTACCATGGGGGTACCGCTTTTGTCCTGCATCGGGATGCAAAGCATCTGATTGTGCTGTCACAGGACGATATCCGTCAACTTCAGCTTGCCAAGGCCGCCATACGGGGTGGAATCGAAGTCCTTTTAGAACGCTCCCGTATACAGTGCGACGCCTTGAAACAGGTGATTTTGACCGGTTCTTTCGGCGCCGTGGTGCAGGCAGAGTGGCTTAAAACGATTGGAATTTTCGACGAAAGCATGGTACAAACGACCCGTTTCACGCCAGAAGGGGCTTTGGCTGGCGTTGAAAAAGCGCTTGCGTGCAAAGATGGTTTCGGCGCGGTTGAGGCTCTGGCACACCGCTTCCGGGTAGTGCCGCTGTCCGGAACGCCGCTTTTCGAGTCGCTCTTTATGCGGCATATTGATTTTCCTCATACGTAACCACTTCGATATTTTAGACAATCTACATCAACAAGGAGTACGGGCATGGCAAAGATTACCAGGGCGCTGATCAGTGTCTCTGACAAGAACGGTATTATTGAATTTTCACAGCAGTTGGCCGGCTATGGCGTGGAGCTGCTCTCCACCGGCGGCACCGCCAAGCTGTTGCGGGAGGCTGGCTTGACCGTCAAGGATGTGTCGGAGTTTACCGGATTTCCGGAAATGCTCGACGGCCGGGTGAAAACACTGCACCCAAAGGTGCACGGCGGTCTGCTGGGCATGCGCTCGAATCCGGAGCATGTTGCCAAGATGAAGGAGCACGGCATCGAGAATATCGACATGGTGGTCGTTAATCTGTACCCCTTTGAGGCTACCATTGCCAAGGAAGGGTGCCATCTGGAAGATGCCATTGAAAATATCGATATCGGCGGGCCGACCATGCTCCGCTCGGCAGCCAAGAACTATCCGGATGTAACCGTGCTGGTTGACAGTGCCGACTATGCGCAGGTGCTTGAAGAGATGAAGGCCACTGCTGGTGCGGTTTCTGCGACCACCAACTATGCCCTTGCGGTCAAGGTGTTTCAGCACACCGCCGCCTACGATGGGGCGATATCCAACTATCTGGGAGCGCGACTGACCGATGAGGTTCAGGAATATCCCCCCACATTTACCCTGCAGGTCAAAAAAGCCCAGGATCTTCGCTACGGCGAAAATCCTCATCAGACGGCGGCTTTTTATGTCGAGAAGCCGCATCCTTGAGCCGTGCGTCTCCAATGCCACGCAGCTTCAGGGCAAAGAGCTCTCCTTTAACAATATCATCGATCTGGACGCTGCGATTGAAACCGTCAAGGAATTCGAACAGAGTGCCGCTGTCATCATCAAACATACCAATCCCTGCGGTGTTGCTCTCGCAGATTCACCGCTGACCGCCTATCTCAAGGCACGTGAATGTGACCCGGTTTCGGCCTTCGGCGGCATTGTCGGCTTTAATCGCACTGTCGATGCTGCGACCGCCAACGAGTTGACCTCCACCTTTTTGGAGGCGGTCATCGCCCCCGGTTACAGCGATGAGGCCCTGGCCATATTTACCGCGAAAAAGAATGTCCGGGTCATGCAGGTGCCGCTTCTTGACAGCTATGTTGCCGGAGGGTTTGATCTGAAGCGCGTTACCGGCGGTCTGCTGCTGCAAGGCCGCGACCTGGGGATGGTCAATGCCCTTGAGTGCCGTGTGGTGACCGAACGTACGCCGACCGCCTCGGAATATGAGGCGCTTGATTTCGCCTGGCGGGTCTGCAAGCATGTCAAATCGAATGCCATTGTATTCAGCAACCGCGATCAGACGGTCGGCATCGGTGCCGGCCAGATGTCCCGCGTCGATTCATCCAAGATTGCCGTCCAGAAGGCGCTGCTTCCGACCCGGGGAACGGTGCTGGCTTCCGATGCCTTCTTCCCTTTCCGCGACGGAGTCGATGCCGCCGCAGAAGCGGGTGTGACCGCCATTATCCAGACCGGCGGCAGTGTTCGCGACGAAGAGGTAATCAAAGCCGCCAACGAACATGGAATAGCCATGCTCTTTACTACCATGCGGCATTTCCGGCACTGATACGAGTGAATGTCCGGAATAGATCTTATAGAGGTGTAATCGTATGAAAATTCTTGTAATCGGCGGCGGTGGACGCGAACATGCCCTCGTCTGGAAAATTGCCCAGTCACCGCTGGTAACGAAGATCTACTGTGCACCCGGCAATCCCGGGACGGCGGCTCTGGCTGAGAATCTTCCGATTGCCGTTGATCAGTTGGACAAACTGCTGGCATTTGCCTATGAAAACAAGATCGACCTGACGGTAGTCGGCCCCGAACAGCCGCTTTCACTCGGGATCGTTGACCTGTTCGAGTCGCACGGACCTCAAGGTATTCGGCCCGTCACAAAAAGCTGCATTTATTGAGGGGAGCAAGGCTTTTTCAAAAGATCTGATGCAGAAGTACCACGTGCCGACCGCCGCATACGGCGTATTTACCGATCAGGCCGAGGCGGAAGCATTCATCAACCGTACCGGGGCGCCAATCGTGGTCAAAGCCGATGGCCTGGCAGCCGGTAAAGGTGTTATTATTGCCCAGACCTGCGAGGAAGCGGTCTCAGCCGTTCGCGACATGCTCAGCGGCAACGCGTTCGGCAGTGCCGGTTCGCGAGTCGTGATCGAGGAGTTTCTGACCGGTGAAGAGGCCTCGTTTCTGGTTATCACCGATGGCAAAAACGTCATTCCACTGGCCAGCGCCCAGGATCACAAAGCCGTCTTTGATGGTGATCTGGGACCAAACACGGGGGGGATGGGTGCCTATTCTCCTGCTCCCGTGGTAACGTCGGCCATCCATGAAAAAGCCATGCAGCAGGTGATCCTTCCGACTGTGGCCGGTATGGCCGCCGAAGGGCGCCCGTACCGCGGTGTACTGTATGCCGGTCTGATGGTAAAGGACGGCGAGGTGAAGACGTTGGAATTTAACGCCCGCTTTGGCGACCCGGAGTGCCAGCCGCTCTTGATGCGGATGAAATCCGACATCGTGCCGGTCCTGCTTGCCGTTGCCAACGGCGATCTTGCCGATACCGCCATCGAGTGGCATGACAAGGCGGCAGTCTGTGTTGTTATGGCCTCGGAAGGGTATCCGGGCGATTACCGGAAGGGTGATGAAATTTCCGGGCTGGAGCAGGCGGCCCAGCTTGAGGAGCTGTACGTGTTTCATGCGGGTACCGCAGCGAAGGATGGCGCCTGTGTCACAAACGGCGGCAGGGTCCTTGGCGTCACAGCGCTCGGAGCTACCGTCAAGGACGCAATTACTGCCGCCTATCAAGGGGTGTCGCTCATTACCTGGCCTGGAGTCCAGTATCGCAGCGATATCGGCAAAAAAGCGCTCGAACGATGATCGGCTTGAATCACAGAAAATGCCTAGAGTACCAAGAGGAGAAATGATGAAACCTGCCCCGCATGTGCTAATAATGATGGGAAGTGAGACCGACCTTCCGGTCATGCAGGAAGCGGCCGATATCCTCAATATTTTTGACATCCCGTATGAAATGCGGATCTCATCGGCCCACCGCTCGCCGGAACGCACCATGACCCTTGCTTCGGAAGCGGCAGGTCGAGGTGTTAAAATTATCATTGCCGGTGCCGGTATGGCGGCACATCTGGCAGGTGTCGTTGCCTCGAAAACCATTCTCCCCGTTATTGGCGTACCGATGCCGGGGGGCGCTTTGAATGGTGTGGATGCACTCTATTCAACGGTACAGATGCCGGGCGGCATTCCGGTGGCAACCATGGCGATCGGCAAGGCGGGTGCAAAAAACGCCGCCCTGTTTGCCGTACAGATTCTGGCGCTTTCAGAACCGCATCTTGCCGCATTGCTGCTGAGCTATCGCGCGGAGATGGATAAGGATCTGGAGCAGAAGGATGCCGACCTGCAAGCCCGTTAGGGTGGTTACAGGGAACCGCAGTAATTTTGGCAAAATTTGCAGCAGGTATAATAAATTATGGTTGACTTTTTTGCACTACACATGATAGATAACGGGACGCTTTTGATGACCATATCAGTTTCCTGATTCGATCAATCTCAGCGGGTTTGTTACGTTTAGCCAGTGTTCCATGATTCAGCGATGTGCTGTTTTGTGGTTATATTCCCCTTTAGCTCAGTTGGTAGAGCAGGTGACTGTTAATCACCTTGTCCGTGGTTCGAGTCCGCGAAGGGGAGCCAATCAAAAACAAGTCTGATTATCTTGAAATGGGTGATCAGACTTGTTTTTTATCAATCAAATGCGGGAATAACTCAGTGGTAGAGTGCAACCTTCCCAAGGTTGAGGTCGCGAGTTCGAATCTCGTTTCCCGCTCCAAAAAGAATTCAAGGGGTTAGCTTAAATGCTAATCCCTTTTTCTTTGCTCGTGTACTTTTTGTGTAACCTCGGAACTGGTTCAATTAATGCGGTAGGTCACTAAGCATCCTCTTTAAGCTGAGCCTTCGAGTTTGGGGCAGAGGAACGTGCAAGTTTTTATGGTATTGATATTGATATTCACTTGCAAAATTAGGCAAAGATGGGTACAGTGAAAACCAAGAAGTACAATAAAACGTAAAGGAGTTGGACATGAGACACTTAAAAAGAAGAATTGCTTTGTCGACTGCCGCTCTTATGCTAGTAGCATTGCCGGTTCTTGCGGAAGAGGCGACAAAGGGTCAGATGATGGAACCTGCTCAGCAGGAAGGTAAAGTCCAGTGTTTGCTCGTAGCGCAGAATGACTGTGCCCGAGTAGGAATATCCGAGGGTCGGATTGATAAAATTAGGACCGAAATCAATAAGGGGACTGCCGTATATTCCAACGATGAGTTGCAAATATTAAATAATGAGCTTGACAAGGCAATCAGTGATTTGAATGATGCTTATGGTGGTGGAGGCTAATGTCTGGCAGTTTGACATGTTTGTAATAAGGGAAAGGGTCGCTTTTAAATGGGAAAGCGGCCCTTTTCTGAGTTCGTTTTTCCGAGACTATGGATGTGACATCCCACCTCCAGACGCTAAGTTAGCAATTGCTCAGTTTCAGTGGGGACGGCCAAAGCCGTAAACTTCCCAATGTCCGGTAACGGAGTCTTTTTTGTTCCGGGCTCAATCATACGTTTTCCGTTAAACGCGCTGGAGATAACGAATGACACCGACTAGAAACATGGATCTTTGTAGACAGGCAAAAAAAGCAGTAGAAATACTGGTGCGCCATTATCGTCATGGCGCTTATCGGGCTATCAGGGATCCAGATGGCGTAGTTGGTTTATGGGCAATAGAAGGAACTCCAAATGCTCCATTCTCAATATCATTCGTGGATAAAGGACGTGTATATTACAACATTGATGATGTGCCGGATTATGTATTGAAATCGTTTGTCGAATATGTCCGAAAGTCTGTTCGGTAAAATACGACGCCAGTTTGTTGTTGACGATACTTTTTTCAAGATGATCCTGATCAGTAGGCCCAATAGGGGCCACTGCCCAGAGCGGAACTCGTCCCCTCGATGCCTACAAACACGTTTCGTCCGAAAAAGAAGGGGAGCCCCCAATCGAATCCGTCGAGTCCGCTCACGGTCCCGCCCACCTCGCTAAAAACGTTGTTGGAGGTACTGAACAGGCTGTTGAAGTTGCCTATCTGGAACGGTACCGTGCCGCTCGGCGAGCCGGAAGCCCCCGTGTTGGTGGCGGAAAGGGATGTCGTTGTCGCGGGGCAATAGAAGCTGGGATTGGGTGACGGACAGAGGGGAAGAAGGCTGGCGGGAGCGGCAAAATACAAACCGTTCGAGCCGCTGTCGATGAAACTGTTGTTGAAGGTGACGCCGTTGAAGGTCGTGGTGAATTCTGCAATTGAATTGGCTGGGTACGCCGTTACTGCCGCAGGCGAATTGTTGGACTGGGTTCCGATGCCAAGTACGAGACTGCCGTTGACCGAAGGCTGACCCTCCCAGGGGGATGCTCGGCAGTTGCACCAGCACGCCGTTGTTATCCTTGGGAAGAAGTGCTACCGGGTTCTGCACCTGGCTGGCGAGAGGAACCGTGGTCCCGCTGCAGACCGCTCCGTTGCAAGCGGAATAGATGCCGTTGTTCGCGCTGGATGCGCACGACGTCCCGCAGTCCTGTGCGAAGAGACCGACCCCCAGGATGCCGTTGAACCCGGCAGCTGCAGGGCTTGTCATCGGGAGTCCCGCAGGCACTGGGAGGGGTGCCGAAGGTGGCGTCAACGACCTGTATCGGTACCTGGACGGCAGGCTCGTTCCCCAGGATGACACTTGCCGTCTGGACCGGCCCCCATTCCGAAGAGCCGTCTCCGAACTGGACACACTCGGCCAACGATCCGGAACTGACCGTCACTTGTGGCAGAGGAACGCTCAGGGCCTGCTTAAAGATGCGCAGCCCGAAACTTCCGGTGTCCAGCAGGATGTCGGTAACTACCTGGCAGGTTGAGGTGCCGGGGGTGCAGATCGTCACGCTCACGCACGGTTTGTTGGGGTAGCCAACGGAGTTGGCCGCTGAGCAGAGCGAACCGTTCACCGTGATCGGCAGTACATTGGCTTGGCCGCCCTATCGGCGTGACCGTAAGGCTCGTTGAACTCGAGATGCTTCCTGACGTGGCCGTGATAGTGGTTGTCCCTGATGGCGACCGGAGTTGCCTTGCCGGTAGCGTTGCTGATGGTGGCGACGGACGTGTCTGATGAACTCCAGGTTGCCGACGTGGTCAGATCCTGGGTCGTGGTGTCGGAGAACGTCCCCGTGGCGCTGAACTGAAAGGGCGTCCCGAGAGGTGTGCTCGGATTCGCCGGCTGGATATCCAGCGACACGAGCGTTCCCGACGTGACCGTAAGGGTGGTCGTACCCGAGATGCCGTTCGAAGTTGCCGTTATGGTGGTGGTCCCAGCGGCGACGGATGTGGCGATGCCGACAACGTCAATTGTTGCCACCTGGCTATTTGACGATGTCCATGTCACCGATGACGTCAGATCCTGTTTGGTGTTGTCTGAAAAGGTTCCCGTGGCGCTGAATCGCTGATTCGTCTGCACAGGTATGCTCGGATTTACCGGGGTGACGGCAATGGAAATCAGCGTTTTTGGCGTCGAACCGCCACCGCCTCCGCCGCCGCAGCCGGCAATCGTTGCGAGTAGCAGTAGTAGAACGAAGAGGCTATTTGATTTCATCGATACTCACCCCCGCCGGGACCAAGCCTGGCACATAGGCCCGCCCCTGCAGATTCCGCATGTGTCCCCATTTCTCTACAACAATATTGTCCGTCGTGAGCTGCTGCCGTTTACGTCCGAATGTGCGCGCAGCCTTTTTCCGGGCAACCTTAGTATTCACCCCAATAGGTGCCGAGGAGTTGCGTGAGATCAGGCTGGACATAGCCGTTCCAGGCGATGCCGAAGACAACCCCTGATGATGAAACGTATTCCCGCACGGTCGTTGCATCGGACACGATCTCCTCCACAGTATAACTATTATGCGAAGTTGTGGCGCGATGCACTGCCTTGAGCGCCTTGCGATCTGCGGTGATCGTGTCAGCATGTTCTCCCAGGGCAGCATGGGACAATTGACTGGATGCGAGGGCTGCAATAAGCATCATGCACGCTGATATAATCTGTTTTCGATTCACGAAAGGCCTCCCTTTTCTGCCGATACGCGGGTACGTACGTGACTGCTGCGACAGTGTGTAAAAACACCTTATATACCAATCTTGACGGAAGTGGCTATATATTTTGCCGATCATCTTTTTAAAAGAGTATCATAAATTTCATGGAGGGCCAGTCACGATTCTGGTACTACGTAGTACAGCTGTTGTTGACTGTAGCGGCTTGAGGGTAATAATGTCTGGACTCGTTGACTTTATGTAAAAATAGTGGATTTCTGAGCGGAATTACCGGGATAATAACGAGTAGGGAAAAAACGAAACATTGAAGAAAAAAATCGTACATAATATGATCGAGTCGAATTAAAAACATCAAGGAGTGCATCATGTATAAATTGAATTCCAGCAGCTACGCCCGTACTGCAACCCACGTAACAGTGAAACAGAACGCCCTCATCCGCCAGGTATACGCCTGGATGGGAGCCGGACTGGCCATCACTGCGTTTATGGCTCTGGTCACACTCTCCTCACCGGCACTATTCTATGCGGTTACGGGGAACCGGCTTGTATTCTACGGCCTGATGATCGGGGAACTTGCCCTGGTGTTTACCCTGTCCGGCGCTATCAACCGGTTGAGCGCGACTACGGCAACGCTCATATTCATTGCCTATTCGGCGCTCAACGGGATCACCCTTTCAATTGTGGCACTGGTCTACACTGCCAACTCGATTACCTCCACCTTCGTTACCACGGCCGGCATGTTCGGGGCGATGAGTGTCTATGGTTACATGACCAAGCGTGACCTGACCTCATGGGGCAGCTTCCTTTTCATGGGACTGATCGGTGTGGTGATCGCTTCGGTTGTCAATATCTTCGTAGGGAGCAGCGCGGTCTCCTGGATTATATCCGGCATCGGGGTGATCGTCTTCACCGGACTGACCGCCTACGACACCTGGAAGATCAAAGCAATGGCAGCTCAGGGCACGGAGGGGAGAAAACCGGCCATTCTTGGTGCATTGACGCTCTATCTCGACTTCATCAACCTTTTTCTTATGCTGCTCAGGTTTACCGGAAACCGGCGGTAGCACACTCCACTACAGCAATTTCAGAGGTGTCACATGAACGTAGGATTCATTGGACTTGGCATCATGGGCAGTGCAATGTCCGCCAATCTGCTTAAGGCTGGCCTGCGGGTAACGGTCTGGAACCGTTCTGCCGAGTCGTGCGCCCATCTGGCCGGCATGGGCGCAACCGTGGCAGCGTCACCGCGTGCCGTAGCCGAGCATTCCGACATCGTCATCGCTATGATGGCAAACCCTGCCGCTGTCGAAGCGGTCCGTGACGGAGCTGACGGCATCGTTGCCGGCCTGTCACAGGGCAAAGGCTTTGTCGATATGTCCACCGTGGATGTCGAAACATCCCTGGAATCAGCCCGGCTGGCACATGAGGCCGGTGCCCAGTTTCTGGAGGCTCCAGTGGCGGGAAGCCGCAAACCGGCTGAGGATGCAACTCTGATTATCATGGCGGCGGGTGAACGGGAGCTGTACGATAGATCGTTCCCGGTTCTCGAAAAGATGGGGAAGAAAATTTTATTCCTTGGTGACGTGGGGAACGCCGCCCGCATGAAGTTGGCCAACAACCTGGTGATGTCCGGCATGTTGACGGCTCTGTGCGAAGGTATGGCGTTGGCGTCAGGCAGCGGTCTTGATACAGCCCAATTCCTGGAGGTGTTGGACTCTGGAGCTGTTTCCAACCCGATGTTTCGGCTGAAAGGTCCGCTGATCGCCGCGAACAAGGAGTTCCCTACAGCATTTCCGCTCAAGCATATGCAGAAGGACCTGCGCCTGGCATTACGCCTGGCGGAAGAGGTCGGGCAGCCGCTCTTTGCCACTGCAACCGTAAATGAGCTCTACAAGGCTGCAATGGCACATGGTCTGGGAGATGCCGACTTCGCCGCTGTCAGTCGGGTGATCAGAACGGCCTGAACCGTAACCGTAACATCTGTCTACTCGACAGAGTCATGCGTGATCTCATCCAACCTTGATGCCACGGGCACCTCGTTTGATCCAGTCCACCACGGAACCGATGGCATAGAGCACGGCCATGGGCAACAGCCAGGCGACCATGCAGAGTAATACGCCAAGCGCTTGTTTTACTCGAAGGGTGGAGACAGCTTCACGGTACTCTTTCTCAATCTTCTCGAAACCTGCATTTCCCTCGGGTCCAATATGGTACCTGGATCGGATTGCAGCGATCCAGGTACCATATCCCTGTGTACGGGCGATCTCAAAAATTTTCCGGGGGGATTCTCCGGCAAAAGCCATGCCGTCGTACCGGCTTACCTCCTCGGTGACGGACAAGACCATCCTGCGTTCGATGCTTTCCTGGTCGGGCATGAGCAGGTAATAACTTCCCGCAAGCATCAGCAGGTAGATTATTCCGGTTACAAGCCAGAGGCGCTGCCATGGTCTGAACTGGCGTTTGGGAGGTTTTGACGCCTCCCAGGTACCTGTAGAGGATTTTTTAAGGGTTACTTCAGTGGGAGATTCGTTCTTGAAAGTCATGCCGGCATTATGGTGGCGGGAAGATCATCTGTGCACGTACACATAAGTATATGCCCTGATACTGCATTATAGGCCACTTCGATCACTTTTTCCCGCCCGCACGCTTCAGGCGGTTTACTATCCGCTCTATGCGCTCCTGGCGAGCCAGTTCATCGGTATATTCCAGGCGGCAGGGCTCATCGATGCACCTCTTTCTGGCATCCTCCAACAGGGTTCGCGCTTCGTCAGGTTTCCCCGCTTTTCCCAGCACAGTGGCCAGGTTGATTATACGCGCACGCTCGCCTGGAAGTATCTTGAGCGCTTCGCGCAAAAGTTGCTCGGCGCGGGCGTAATCTCTCCCCTTCTCCGCTTGTTTTGCCTCTGCGGCATAAAGATAGGCCAAGTCGGCGTTGTAACTCTCCTTGCCGGTCTTGTCTATGATCTCCTGCGCGTGCTCCTGTAAAAACCTGCGCCCTTCAGCCGGCGTATTCTTGGCAATATGGGCGATGATAACCCCGACAATACTGTCAGCGTCGTTGGGGGTCAGCGCGAGTGCTTTCTGGAAATACTCCATTGATTGTTCCGGGTCGTCTTGCTCTATCTGCTCCTGACCCAGTTCGCGGTAGCATTCGGCAAGGACGGCGCCAACTTCATTGACTTTGCCAAACTCTCGCGCTACGACATCCATGAGATGCTCCGAAGCTGCCTGTCGTGCGTCACCGCCCGTTTCTTTCGTGTAGGCGCAGATGCCGATACTCACACTCATGCGCTTCTTCAGCATGGTAACATCGGTATCCGGCCTTTCTGCGAAAAGGCCTCGCAACATTGACAGCGCTTCACCCTCCCGTCCAGCCATGACATGGGCAACAGCAATGGAAAAGGCCGGATATACCGTATTCGGATCGTTTGAGTTTACCTCGTTACGCAGCTTCAGACTCTCGGAAAGGTCACGTAGCGCCTCCTCGGGATTATTGGCCTTAAGTAGTGCCTGTCCCCGGATGTAGTGATCTTCGGCACTGAACAACTTTCGCTGGCGGACAAACGCCACCTCGGCCTCGCTGCCAACTGCAGCACTTTTCAACCTGAGGACAGCCTTTTCGAAATAACAGTTCGATGAAGTCGCCTGAGGTTTTTCATGCAGCTCGCCGTTCACACCGTCTGCGGTAAGGGAGAGTTCAAGGGTATGACCTTGTGCCGTAAGGCCGGTCTCATCGGGATAGGCCACCAGCAGCCGGGAGATGTCGCTGCCCTGAAAATGACCGGTCTGAACATCCGGGCCATTTAAATAACCGTTAATCCGTTGGCTGCCGAAGGAACGTTCCCGTTCCAACACTAATTCCAGCGGAATAATATTGTTTTTCTCGCCTTTCTCTGGACAAGCGTCGCCGGAAACGGTGACCAGTTCCATTTCGCCGCGATAGAGGGTAGTGGTTGAAACACAGGCGGCCAAAGGCAGGGCGAGGAGCAGGATGATGGGGAGTACTCGGGATGTTGGCAGGTTCATGGCTCGCGCCTCGCGGATAAATTTGTGACGTTATATCATGAGTCGAACAGATTGGGAATTATTCGTGTGAAAAAAAGTTGACGCGGCATCCGGTGTATAGTGCGACCCGTTTTGAGTGCAATCTCGCTGTACACTGCTGTATCAAGGACCAGGCGGGTCGCATCTTCGATGCCGAAATGTTCAACGTCGAACGCTGATTAACAAAATCCACATTCACTCCATATTTACTCCACATTGTTGCTGTACGGTGTTTTCACAATGTAACCATTCCAGCAATGGAGGATGACAAAGGAGGGGGTGCCTGACAAACCGATCACAAATGATGAACGAACGTGTATACCGGAGTTTCAGAATTAACCTGATGTAGCTACCATATCGCGGAGGTTACAATGATGTTGGAAAAGCGCAAAAATACGGCAAAAATTGTAGTAATGTTTTGTATCGCAGCACTCACCGCATGTGCAAGCATCGCGCTGGCAGATGAAGGGGGATACGGTGGTGGTGAGCAGTGCGGTAAACATCAGCGTCACGATTTCAAGAAATTTGGAAAACAGCTCGGTCTGACCGACGCGCAGAAAGCTCAAGCAAAGGCTATTTTCGAAGGGAACAAGGGCGTTGTGAAGCCTCTCATCACAACTCTGCGTACCGAGCGGGGAAAACTTCAAACATTGATCCATGCCGATACTGTTGACGAAGCGGCAATTCGTGCTGAGTCTGCCAAGATAGCCGGAATTCTGGCCGACCTCAATGTTGACAGAGCGAAGGTCGGAGCGCAGTTCCGTGCCATCCTGACGCCTTCCCAGCTGGCGACTCTGAAAACATTACGGCAGAAATGCCATAAAAAAGACTACGCACCGGGCGCTCCCGCTGAATAGCCATTACGGACTTTGTTGAGTTCTTGGTATGTGCGGGGTTCTACCTCCAAAGCTTCCACACATACTGGACATAAAGACCTCCTGAAAAGGGGGTCTTTATGTTTTTACATTGAGATGCAAGGGTCAGCCAAAACAGGCTGGCCAGTTTATCCCCAAGGAAAGATTCTCTTTTTGAAATGAGACCTTCATAGTAGTATTGTACGTAAACAACGTACTGACTGGGGGATGGATCATGTCTGAAATCACACAAAGCGCAGTAACATTGCCGCCGGTCCTTGTCGTTGATGACAGCATGTTGTTGAGAAGCGTATTGGAAGACACCTTGAAACAGGCGGGATACCCGGTAACCACCGCTGAAAACGGGAAAGAAGCCATCAAGCTGTATCGGACCGGCTACTACCCGATCGTTATTACCGATTGGATCATGCCGGAGATGAGCGGTCTTGAGCTGTGTGAGGCGATCAGAAGCGATGCTTCTTCGTCCGGTTATACCTACATCATCATCCTCACATCGCAGGAATCAAAAAATGATATCATTGCCGGTCTTGATGCCGGTGCGGACGAATATCTCGTCAAGCCGGTCCACAAGCCGGAGTTACAAGCGCGTCTGAAGAGCGCGCGGCGGATACTTGAACTGGAGGCGATCAGGGAGCGGTATGTGGAAGAGATCAAGAACCTGTCGCTTGTCGATCCTGTTTCAGGGGTGTTCAGCCGGCGTTTTCTGGAAGACCGGCTCCCCAAGGAGATAGTTCGTGCCTATCGGTATCAACGTCCATTTTCACTGGCGCTTGCCGGGATTTGCGATTTCGACCGGATAAAGGGAGAGCATGGACACTATGCCGGCGACCAGATTCTCAAGGAGGTTGCCGGCTGTTTTGTGGAGGCACTCAGGAAGGATGTCGATTGGGTGGCACGGTACGGAGAGAGTGAGTTTTTGATCGCGTTGCCGGAAGCCGGAGTGCAGGAGGCGATGCTCGTTGCAAAGCGTCTCAGGCTCAGAATTGCCTCGATGACGATTCCGATTCACGGACGTGAGGTGAAGCTGACGGCAAATTTCGGTGTTTCCGGATTCAATGCCCAGCAGGACAAGCAGGGGATGACGGTGGAGATTCTGCTTGAAAAGGGGGACAAATTTCTGAGAGCGGCAACGGCGCAAGAGCCGATCAAGGGTGTTCAATTAGGGTGATCAATGTGTTGTAGAGCCCGTTTAATTTACATAGGACAAATGTGCCGGTTTATTTGTACACATTACCCTATCTTGAAATGATTCCGTTCGTATCCAAAATCCCCGCACAAATTCTACACATACCCTCATTCCCCATTGCGTTTTCTTGAAAACGTGTATAAATGAGTATCGGCACATAAAATAATGATAACGGAAAAAATGAGTATACTGTTATTTTGTGCCAAGATACGTCTTACCATTACCATTCCATTACCATTACCAGTAGCGGCTCGGCGGTAGAAGCAGATACAACAGGTAGCGGGATCGAAATTCCGTAACGTCCTCGTTACAGCGACTGAAGCCATCCTTAAGCAGGAAGGAACTATATGTCCAATAACCCCCGCTTTTCTATGATCTCCCGCGATGAGTTGCAACAGTGCATGCAGGACAGCGCTCGCAACGTTTTCAGTGTGTTAACCGATATCGCTCTGGAAGAGTGCCACGAGAAGCCGGATGATCTAGAGGAGAGTTGGGTGACCGCCCTGGTCGGGTTCGAAGGTACCTACAACGGGCTGGTGGCGCTGCACTGCCCCGAACCGTTGGCCCGGCGGATTGCGGCCGGACTGTTGCGTGTGACGGGGGAGGTGGCATTCCAGGATGTGCATGATGCCATGGGAGAGATGGTTAATATCCTCGGCGGGGATATGAAGCTCTTTCTGGATAACGGAGGGAGACGGGTTCAGCTGTCCATACCATCGGTGTTTACGGGTGATGGTGCGTTTCATGCCGAGTTTTTATCTGCATCGGAGACGGTGTCCTGCTCCATGGCCTCAGGCAGTGAGCGGCTGTTGATCGGGGTGCAGGTGAGCCGTAGTGGGTGATCGCTCTGTAACCACGTTTCCCGATCTATTCATCTCTGGGGGGATGCCTTGGAAAATCAATCCACATTCGATGTCGCAATCGTTGGCGGCGGCCCGGCCGGGTTGGCCATTGCCTCGGAGCTTTCGGCCCGGTTCCGGGTGCTGGTGTTGGAAAAGGGAGTGGCCGGGGCCACCGATCGCTTCTGGTTCGTTCCCCCCGATGTATTGGACGACAAGACCCGGCAATTCTCTTATGGCGGGGTGACCCGCTTCCTTACCAGAACCTACAGCATGAACGGCAACGACCTGGCCTGGCGGGCCAAGCTGTTTGCCAGCTATCCCTACATCAGGGACCACGAGATTCTGGGGCACTGGAGTGAGGTGATTCGCAGCAACGGGGCCCTGATCCGTGATCACTGCAGCTATCTCGACCATGAAACCGATGCCGACGGTGTCAGCGTCAGCACCGATTGCGGCACGTTCCGGGCGCGGATGCTGATTGATTGCTCGGGCTATGATTCACCTATTGTGAACAAATACGGGATCGACCGGAGCGACTTTTACTGGTGGTCGGTCTACGGTGCCATCGGGACACATCCGGACGGTCTGGGCGGGCTGCAGGTGGGGGACTACATGATGTGGCAGACCTTCGCCGATGCCGACCCCGGCTCGCTGAACGACGGAAAGCCGGTCTTCGAATACGAAATTATCGACGGGCAGAGCTCCTTCTCGCTGATCCTCTACCTGCGCAAGGTGCGCATGGACAAAGAGGCGATGAAGGCTGAGTACTACCGCGTCCTCCGGGAGGAGGGGTCCACCGCCGATTTTCACACAGTGCAGGTGACCAGCGAGCGCTGGGGGTGGTACCCCTCGGGGGGGATTTCCCAGCAGATCGCCGAGGAGCGGGTGGCCTTTGCCGGAGACGCCGCCTGTTGGACCACTCCGTGCGGCTGGGGAATGACTTTCATTCTGGACAACTACCGCTTCTTCTCCGAAAAGATCGCCGAATGTCTGACCAACGACACCCTGGACCGGGAGAGCCTGCTGGGCGCGTCCCACTACCGGCTGAATGACAAGTATGAGATCACGACCAATATGCTGGCAACCCACTTTCTGGCCAATGCGTCTACCGATGAACTGGACCGTTTCATCAGGATGTTCATGAAGGGTATTGACCCGATCCTGTGCGAAAAGGTCTTCACCCTCAAGGTGACCCAGGAGGAGCTGCTGGAGATGATGAAGGCGGTGCTGGAGGAGTTCAGCGTTGCCGAGCTCTGCCGTCTGGTCCCGGCGATGGGGTTGACCAATCTGCTGAACGAAGTGCGCTACTTTGCCGAAGATGCCCTGCTGGACTCGCTGAAGAAGCTGTTCCACGCCCATCCCGACACCGAAGGGGGCTTCGATTTTACCGACCAGGAATATGCCCGGTGATCGAGGCGCTGCGGCTTGACTCATGGATACAGAGGCGTACTCACGACGGCTTGTAAAAAAAAATCTCTACGTTGCGTCAATTAGTGTTTATAGTAAGGCTCCGGAATGTTTCCGGGGCTTTACTCGCTTGTGGGCTCGTACGTTTGACACCGCAACAACTCACCATATAAAAAAGGACTATTGATGAAACGTGTACCACTGCAGCGCATCGTCATCGCCGCTGCCCTGTTCCTGACTCTGTCGGGCACCCCGTGCCGGGTTGAAAGCAGCGGGCCGGAACAGCACATCGGCAGATTCAGTGCCGGCGATCTGAGCGGCTGGAAAGAAGAGACCGTCTGGGGCGCCAAGAAGTCCAGCTACTCATTCATCAAGGAAAACGGCAAAACTGTCCTGATGGGGACGAGCGTCAATACGGCCTCTGGGCTGCTGCACAAAGTCACCATCGATCCCAAAAGTTACCCAATTGTTAGCTGGAGCTGGAAGATCGACCATACGGTAAAAAATGGGAATGAACGTACCAAGAAAGGCCACGATTTTGCTGCACGCCTGTATGTGGTGTTTCCGCGCGGACTCTTTTCACGGACCAGGGCGATTGAATACGTGTGGGGCAATGTGATGACCAAAGGGGAAACGCTGCGCAGCCCGTATTCTAACAATGCCGTGATGATTGCCGTTAATTCCGGCAATGAGCTGGCCGGAAAATGGGTGATGAACAGACGGAATTATGCCGATGACTACCGAACGGCATTCGGTGAGGAAGCGCCCAAAGTCGGGGCCATTGCCATCATGACCGACAGCAACGATACCGGTGAGAGTGCAGTTGGCTACTACGGGGATATCGATGTTCTTGCGGTGGCGAAAGAGGAGGAACAGCACAACGGTGAGCGTAAACAGAAAGAGGTGCCCAAGGATACCCACCCCAAACTGCAACAACCTCCGCCGCAGCCGCAACAACTGGATCATCTGCCGGCAAAGGAGCTGAAGCCGAACGATACCGTTCCGAAAGAACCAACGTCCAGCGGTCAGATCCAAAAAGAGCAGCCCGCCACCGGCACATCAGCGCCGCCGGGAGTTGCCCCCGTACCCAGGCCGGGCGTTCCGGGGAATTGATAAGAACTACGTGAGCAGGGTCTCTCCTGAAACGACGACTTCCTGCCGGATTCACGCCCTGTGGGTCCGGCCGAATGATTTACGGCGATGTTTCTTGCTGCTTCTCTTGTTGATCTGGCGATACGCCTTGGAGTGTGCTTCAGATAGTGCCGCTACTTGCCTGATGCCGTGTGAAACAGCCGGAACGCTTCGGGGTGCTGTCTGCTGCGGGACTGGGGTTATCCGTGTGAATTTCGGGACTGCCGCCAGCTGCAGAGAGTCGACCGGTTTCCCGAACTCTGCCATGGCGATGGTGGAGATATCTCTGCGCAGTTGGTTGAACGTCCTGATGTCCTGGTAGTTCAGGCGGTTTGTCAGCAGGACCACAAACAGATCCCGCTTCGGATCTATCCAGATTGAAGATCCGCTGTATCCGGTGTGACCGAAGGAAGCCTCAGAGAACAATCTCCCCTTCGGCGATGAGAAGCCGGAATGCATGTCCCATCCCAGGCCGCGCACCACGGTGTCGTTGCTGCAAAGAAACGGGGAGGTCATCTGTTCCACCGCCCGTTCGGACAGGATGCGTCTGCCGTCAATCGTTCCACCGGCGAGCATTAGTCGGGCAAATCGGGCGAGGTCATGTGCAGAACTGAAGAGGCCGGCATGGCCCGCCACACTGCCAAGGCGGCGCGAATTACGGTCCTGTACGGTCCCGCTGTTGACTCCGAGCGTCGGGGCAATCCGGCTCATAAGATCAGGTGTCGGCAGAAACATGGTCTCAGGGGTAATAAGTGGAGCAAAAATTTCCTCGCTGCAGTAGGCGTTCAATGTCTTGCCTGAAACCCGATGGACGAGTTCTCCCAGCAGTATGAAGTTTATATCGGCATAGTTGAAGCTGCTGCCCGGACTGTGCCCGTTTCTCTCTGCCGCTGCTTTGTGGATGGCGGTCTCCATGGTCTGTTCGGTACTCATCTCAAAGTCAGTGAGTCCCGAAGTATGCGTCAATAAATGGAGGATTGTGGCGTTTTCACGGTCCGAACCCTTGAATTCGGGAAACCAGCGGCTCAGGGGATCCTGCAGGGAGATACGCCCTTCATCCAGGAGTTTCATCACCGCCGGAGTGGTTGCAATTACCTTTGTCAGGGAGGCGAGATCGAAGATGGTCTCCCCATCCAGCAACGGTGCATCGGGGCGTGCAGATAGCCGTCCGCGGGCTGTGCTGGAGAGGATGCCGTCGTGGTTGCCGATTACAACAACGCCGCCGGCGATGAGGTTGTTGGAAATGGCCTTCTCCACGAGAAAGTTGATGGAGTCGATGCGGCCAAAATCCAGCACCTCGTCCGATGCGAAGAGGGGCGAAGCAATAAGTAGCAGGCTGAGTGAAATGAAACTGCAGAAATGACGCACATTGGACCTTTGTCGAGTGAAGACTGTTGATCGGTGGCGTTCACAGACGTTCTGACTGTGGGCGGGAATCCCAGTGCACACCATAACACGTAAGTTAATGAAAAAGTGTGATTTCAGTCACCTCTCTGCGATAAAATTTTTGCACTCCTCAACCTGCAGCGAGAATATCTGAAAATTACTCAAAGTTTGCATGTTGACACGGGTATGCGAATGAAGTTAAGGATTGAGGGAAGCGGCCTGTATTCTCAGACAAGGGGACAATAAAACGCATGGCATTACCATCAACCATTTATCGGGTCACCATTCAACTTTCGGATATCGACCGGGGCGTGTACGAATCATTGCAGGCGACCGTTGCCCGCCACCCATCGGAAACCGAAGAGCGCCTGGTAGCCAGATTGCTGGCGTATGCGCTCTTCTTTGAGCCTGAACTTACTTTTTCCAAGGGCATCGGCTCTGGAGATGAACCTGATCTCTGGTTGAAAGGGCCGGATGGCCGAGTGTTGCTCTGGGTGGAGGTCGGACTGCCGGAAGCGGAGCGTCTTGTCAAGGCAAGCCGCCATGCGGAACGAGTCGCCCTGATTGCCAGCGGGAGGGTATTACCTGCCTGGGAGCAGCAGCACCTGCCGAAACTCAAAGGCGTATCCAATCTGTCGGTAATCAGTTTTGATCAGGCTTTCATAAATAGTCTGGTAGCTACGCTGGACCGGTCCATACAGTGGGCGGTCACTATCTCAGACGGTACCCTGTATATAAATATTGGTGATGAGACATTTGAGGCGGTTCTTCAAGAGCGTGTAGGCTACAGATGCGTTGGATGAAAGGGTGGCCAGTTATAAAAACCAGGGGGGCAGGAGGAATATGCGAGGCCGCCGACCATCCTGAACTTGACATAAGCGGTTCACTCTGCTAACAAGTGGGGGCACGGGCGCTTAGCTCAGCGGGAGAGCACTGCCTTCACACGGCAGGGGTCACTGGTTCAATCCCAGTAGCGCCCACCAAGACATAATCCGGATCCATCCGGTTAAGAATTAAAGGCCCAGTAAATATGGGCCTTTTTCTTTGCTGTTTGTCCATGCAGGTATTGTGCGGGTGATAGCGGCAGAAAATCGGGAAGCGTCCCAATACTCCTCTCACGACCTTTTTTGCCGCATTACTGCTGCGGCAGGCGAAGATGCACGACCTGCCCCTTCCGGCCCAGATTTCCCAATGACTTACCATGAAAAGTGATGTTGACCCCGGCGGCATTCCCCACATCGATAATAAAAAACTCCCGAGCTTTGCGGCTCAATGTATCTCCCCTCTTCAAGGTGATCTGGTAGGGAGGGTTGTGGTCTTCGGTAATATTAAGCCAGGTGTTTTCCGTCGCTTCAATAAGCAGATCAAGGGGGGTATTGCTTGGGGCCGGCGTTGTCTCTTTTTGGATGACCATTGCCGGCGGCGGTGTCTGGGGTACAGTGGGCACAGCCTCCAGAGGCCGTTCTTTCACGGCAGGGGCAGGCTTGGGAACGACTGCCTTCTGCTCGTCAACAGTCACGTTGTGTTGAAAGATTCCTAGGATATCTTTCTCGTGGAAGAAGGCATATATGATACAGGCGGTGGCAATAATCGCCACGGCAGGGACGGCGTACAAGAGATACCGCGTAAAGGGTTTGCGGTCAAAAACAATCTGCGCTTTGACGACCTTGACTTCTTCCGGCACGACCTGTGTTTCGTCCACATGGCGCTGATAATGGGCAAGGATGTTTTCCGCATCAATACCGATAGTTTTTGCATAGAGCTGGATGTATTTTTTTGTATAAACAGGTGCCGGGAGGAGATGATACTCGCCGTTCTCAATAGCTTTCAGAATGGTGGCGTTGATCCTCGTCTTGAGGAAGATGTCCTCAATCGTCAACCCACTTTCTTCCCTGAGGGTTTTCAGATCAGGTAGCTTCTTCAGAGGGACAGACTTTACCTCTTCTTCGGTGGCAAGTGTTTTATGTTCTTCACTCATTTGTATAGGGTCCAAAATACGTTTGATGATAGCCATTTAGCAATATTTGTACAGGTAAGCAACCACAAAATTATTCTTCTGTCCACAAATAATTCGAGGAACACCAAAAATCAATTAATATGCGGCAATTTCAACTATTCTCATGGAGTATAAGGTAAATATGTTTATAAGCTGTGATGCGACACCTATCAAATACTGAATTGTCTGGTGCACTTCCTTGAAATGGACAAAGGGGAGGTCACTATGCGAATAACTCTCGTTACACTGTTAGTCACTGTTCTGAGCTCATTAACCGTGATGAGTTATGCTGATGATAAATCCGACTGTCTAGACAACTGTTCAAATGACAAACGCTCAAAAGACATGTATTGCCCCCCGGCCGGTGGGTACTCGGATGAAAATCACAAACAGTGCATAGATACGAATGCTACTGCATACAACGATTGCATTAAAAGTTGTTCTCCGGCTCCTGCAACCCCAGAACCAGCAGCTCCTGTAGCAACTCCTCAACCTGAGGGGGCTGGAGCTACGGACAACAAATAAATTATGTCATGTGGCTTTGATGGTTCAGAATAGAAACCCGCCTCCACTCGAAGCGGGTTTTAAAATATTGTGCGGCACGTTTAACTGTATATACCCTCTATCGCTCCAAAATGCTGCCTATCATGCTGTCGTCATGCAGGGTCTCCACCATCACTCCGGAGAGCCTGCTGAAGCGGCAGTACCACGACAAACACGGCTCCCTGTCCCGGTTCGCTCTCTACCCTGATATCCCCGTCATGATCCTTGACGATCCCGTAGGAGACGGCCAACCCCAGGCCGGTTCCCCTCGGTTTGGTGGTGAAGAACGGTGTGAACAGCTTTTCCCGCACGTCGGCGGAAATGCCGCAGCCACTGTCGCCTATCGTTACCGAACAACACCCCGCATCCCGATCAACCGTAGTCGTCAGGGTCAGGGTCCCTCCCGTTTCCATGGCCTGCAAACCGTTTACGATCACGTTGGTGAATACCTGCCGCAGTTGATCCTCGTCTCCTTCAATGCTGCGTTCGGCAGTCTGATACTCCCGTTCGACGAGATATCTGTCCAGCGGAATCTGATGACCAACCTGCTCCAGGATGTCATCGAGCAACGCTTCGATGCGAAAGGGGCGGATGACCTTTTTCGTTGTTCTGGCAAAAGTCAGCAGATTGGATACGATCCGCTCCACCCGACCGACCTGCCCGATGATGGTTTCCACTTCCGATTGATCAGAGTCGTTCAGGCGGGGCGACATCTCCAGCAGTTCGGCGTTGCCGCGGATAATCGCCAGCGGGTTGTTGATCTCGTGGGCGACGCCGGAGGCCAGCATGCCGATGCCCACAAGCCGTTCCGCGCGGGCCAGTTCCTGCTGAGCCACGAGGAGCCACTGGGTTTTTTCCTCCAGTTGCGCGGTACGTTCTGCAACCTTTTCTTCCAGGGTCCGGTTAAGCAACAGGATCTCTTCTTCGCGCTCGATAAGACGATGCTTCATGATGTTGAATTCTTCAGCCATGATGGAGATTTCGTCATGCCCCCCCACGACGATATCCGGGATATGTTCGCCGAGCGCAAGCAGGCGTGCTCCCTCCTCCACCGCCTTGATCGGGCGGGAGAGGCTCGAACCGAGCCATGCCGAAAGAGAAACGCCGATCATGGTCACAAACAGGAGAATCGCCGAGAAGATGATGTGGATACGGAAACGGAGGTCGAGGAAGGGAAGGTCGGGTATCTTCAGGTAGAGCGCCGAGACGCCGATCACCCAGAAGATTACGACCGCCGTCACCAGCGGCGTCAGGGTGGCCACCGTCAGCTTGAAGCGGATCGAATAGCGCAGGGATTGTCTCATTCTCATGCGTTGTCCTTTTCCGTCAGGGCGTACTCCGCGATCTTGCGGTCCAGGGTCTTGCGGGAGATGCCGAGAATCTCCGCGGCACGGCTCTTGTGGAAGCCGGTCTCTTTCAGGATCGACGTGATGTGCTGCGCTCAATCTCGTCCAGGGCGATCAGCGGAGCGGCGCCCGGTCGGGGCGGGGAGGGCATCCCGGCGCGCACCCAGCGGCAGCAGGCTGATGGTGATCATGTCGCCGCGGGCAAGTATTACGGCCCGTTCCATGACATTTTCCAGTTCGCGCACGTTGCCCGGCCAGTCGTACTGCAGCAGCGCCTGCAGGGCATCGTCGTCGATGCCGAGCACATCCTTTTTCATGCGCCGGGTAGAGGCCTTCAGGAAATGGCGGGCCAGCGGTTCGATATCGTCGCGCCGCTCGCGCAGGGGGGGCAGGGTGATGGAGATCACGTTCAGGCGGTAGTAGAGATCCTCCCGGAAACGTCCTTCCCTGACCTCGTTCATCAGGTCCTTGTTGGTGGCTGCCACGAAACGCACATCCACCTTGCGCGTGCGGGTCGAGCCCAGCACGATGAAGTCCTTCTCCTGGATGACCCGCAGGAGCTTGGCCTGTACCGCCGGGCTGACATCGCCGATCTCGTCCAGAAATAGCGTGCCGCCGTCGGCCTCCTCCAGGAGCCCCTTCTGGTTCATGACCGCGCCGGTGAAGGCGCCGCGCACATGGCCGAACAGCTGGCTTTCCAGCAGGGTGTCGGACAGGGCGGCGCAGTTGAGCGAGACAAACGGCTTGCTCCGGCGCGGGCTGTTGCGGTGCAGGGCGCTGGCGATCAGCTCCTTGCCGGTGCCGGATTCACCCATGATCAGGATATTGGCGTCGCTTTCCGCCACCTGCAGGGTCAGGTCATAGACCTCGCGGAAAGGCCTCGCTGCGAAAGATGATGGCATCGGACGCCGCCGGCCGCCGCGCTGCAGCTCTTCGCGCAGCAGCCGGTTCTCCCCGGCCAGACGGCGATGGTCCAGCAGCCGCTCCAGCATCCCCAGCAGCTTTTCCTTGGGAAACGGTTTGGTGATGTAGTCGTAGGCCCCCTGCTTGATGGCGTTGATCGCATCATCGATCGTGCCGTGGGCGGTCATGATCACCACCGGCAGGTCCGGCCAGCGCTTGCAGATCTGTTCGAGCATCTGCAGGCCGTCCATGTCGGGCATGCGCACATCCTGCAGGATCACATCACACGGCATGGCCGCCGCACTCTCCAGTCGCGTCAGCAGATCGGTGCCCCGCTGAAAGGTCTCTACCCCGTAGCCGCTGGCCTGCAGCAGCTTGTCCAGATAGCGCAGGATTTCCGGCTTCGTCGTCGCAGATGAATATGGTCGGCATGCGGCATTACTCCTTCGAAATCAACAGTTACCATCCGTAAGACAAAAAGATACAACAATGGACAAAAAGAAGCAACTGCTGTTTCTTTCTGGTCTGCACCTCTGCGTTCTTAAAGATAATTGCTGTTGTAAATCATGCTGTTGTGGGAATAACACCCCTCGTGCCGGATTGGCACGTCTGTTGCCGTATACGCCACGGATTTACGTGGGCACCACATTAGTAGTACGCCGGTAAAAACCGGATGCTCAAAAATATACGGAAGCGGAGGATTGTATGGGTAAGGAATCGCTGTTCCCCAGCGTGAGTCGTCGGGACTTCATCAAGACATGCATTACCGTCTCGGCCATGTTGGGGCTGCCGTTCAGCATGGTCAGCAAGGTTGCCGCAGCGGCGCAGAAGAGCGGACAACCGTCCGGCGGTGATCTGGCTGCATTTCCAGGAGTGCACCGGCTGTTCGGAGTCGCTGCTCCGCTCGAGCCACCCCACCGTTGCCAACCTGATCCTGGACATGATCTCCCTGGATTATCACGAGACGCTGATGGCCGGTTCCGGTCACCAGGCCGAGAAAGTCGCTGCACGATTCGATGACGGCCAACAAGGGCAAGTATATCCTGGTGGTCGAAGGGGCGATCCCGACCAAGGACAACGGCATCTACTGCAAGGTGGGCGGCAAGACCGCCCTGGAATCGCTGCGCAAGGCGGCCGAGGGGGCTGCGGCCATCATCTGCCATCGGCACCTGCGCCAGCTACGGCGGCATCCAGTCCGTCGGCCCCAATCCGACCGGTGCGGTCGGCGTGCGGGATATCATCAAGGACAAGCCGATCATCAACATCCCCGGCTGTCCGCCCAACCCCTACAACTTCCTCTCCACCGTCCTCTACTACGTGACCTTCAAGAAACTGCCCGAGCTGGATCAGCTGGGCCGCCCCAAGTTCGCCTACGGCCGCAAGATCCACGAGCATTGCGAGCGCCGGCCCCATTTCGATGCCGGACGCTTTGCCAAGGCCTATGGCGACGCCGACCCACGCCGAAGGGCTACTGCCTCTACAAGCTGGGCTGCAAAGGGCCGGCCACCTATGCCAACTGCTCGGTGCAGCGTTTCAACGACGTGGGTCGTCTGGCCGGTCTCGATCGGTCACCCCTGCATCGGCTGCACCGAGCCGGATCATGCTCTTCAAGACCGCCATTGCCGACAAGGTCCAGATCCACGAGCCGACGCCGTTCGACAGCTATGCACCGGTCGATCTGAAGGACAAGGGCAAAGGGCCTGATCCGCTGACCACCGGCGTGATCGGGCTGGCTGCCGGCGCTGCCATCGGCGCTGGGAGCAATGATGGCCAAGAAACTGCCGGACGGGCCTGAGAAGGGGGATGACCATGGGAAAACCGAGTAGGCGCCAGTTTCTCAAGACTCATGGGTGCCACCGGGGCGGCCCTGCTGGCCGGGCGGGGTGCGGCAACGGCGTCCGAGGTCGCACCGGGTCAACAACGAGACGCTCGGCATGCTCTACGACGCCACCAAGTGCGTCGGCTGCAAGGCCTGCATGTCGGCCTGCAAGCGGGTCAACAGCGATTACGGCAGCCTCTCCTACGAGCAGGCCACATTCGACCAGGACGGCCTCTGGGACGCCCCGCAGGATCTGTCCGGCAGCACCCGCACCCTGATCAAGCTCTTCAAGGAGTCGGACAAGAAGTGGTCCTACGTCAAGTACTCCTGCATGCATTGCCAGAAGCCGTCCTGCGTCTCGGTCTGCCCGGTCAGCGCCATGACCACGGACCAGATCACCGGCATCGTCGATTACAACAAGGACACCTGCATCGGCTGCCGCTACTGCCAGGTGGCCTGCGCCTTCAACATCCCCAAGTTCCAGTGGGACAAGGCGCATCCCGCAGATCGTCAAGTGCGACCTGTGCAAGAACACCAATCTGCTGAAAAAGGGGATCACCGCCTGCGCCGAGATCTGTCCGGCCGGCGCGATCACTCTTCGGCAAGCGCAAGGATCTGCTGGCGGAAGCCAACAAGCGCCTGCAGGAGAATCCCGGCAGATACGTGCACCACATCTACGGCGAACACGAGGTGGGCGGCACCAATCATCTCTACCTGGCCGCCATGCCGTTCAACAAGCTGGGGCTGCCGGTCCTCAAGGACGAGGCCCCGGCCGAGTTCTCGGAGAAGATCCAGCACACCATCTACAAGGGCTTCATCGCCCCGGTCGCGCTCTACGGCACGCTCTGCTTCATCGCCATCAAGAACATGAAGGGGCAAGGCGAGCATCGCAAGAAGACGGACGAAACACCGACGCAAGGGAGAAGCATAATGGGCCACGACGAATATCAGACAGCATGACGCCAAGATCCTGACCCCGTCCTTCTTCGTCCTGCTGACCCTGACCCTGATCGGCTTCGCCCTGATTGCGGTCCGCTTCATCAAGGGGATCGGTGCGGTCTCCAACATGAGCGACGGCTATCCCTGGGGGATCTGGATCACCTACGACGTGGCCACCGGCACGGCCATCGCCTGCGGCGGCTACGCCATGGCGATCCTGATCTACATCCGCAACCACATGCACTACCACCCGATGATCCGCTCGGCCATTCTGACCAGCATGTTCGGCTACGGCCTGGCCGGCTTCTCGGTCATGGTCGACGTGGGGCGCCCCTGGAACGCCTATAATTTCTTCATCCCCTCCAAGTGGCAGGCCAACTCGGCCATGTTCGAGGTGGCGCTCTGCGTCATGGCCTATACGACCGTGCTGCTGCATCGAGTTTCTGCCGGCCGTTCTGACCACGCTGGAGAAGACCGAATGGACAACGCCTGCAGCTGGTGCTGGACTGGCTGCATCCCCGCATCGGGATGAAGCGTCCGGAGCGGATCGGCGACCGGCTGGAACGGTCAAGCGAGCTGGCCGCCTGGCTGCAAGCCGCGCCTGGACAAGGTGCTGATCTTCATCATCGTGCTCGGCATCACCCTGCCGACCATGCACCAGTCCTCCCTCGGGTCGCTGCTGCTGATCGCCTCCACCAAGCTGCATCCGCTCTGGCACACCGGCTTTCTGCCGCTGCTGTTCCTGATCAACTGCATGTACATCGGCTACTCCATCGCCATCCTGGAGTCGGTCATCTCCTGCTACGCCTTCAAGCGCCCCTTTGAGACCAAGGAGCTGTCCGGCCTGGCCGGCATCATCCCCTGGCTGACGGTGATCTGGCTCAGCGTGGTCGTCGGCGATCTGGCCTGGCGCGGGCAGTTGGGCGCGGCGCTCTCGCTTCGACTTCTATTCCCGCTTCTTCCTGCTGGAGTTCTGCCTGGTGGCCGGCGGTTCGCTGCTGCTGTTCAGCGGCAAGAAGCGCGAATCGATCCGCTGGCTGTTCGTCTCGGCGGCGCTGATCGTGCTCGGCGGCGCGCTGTACCGCTTCAACGTCTACCTGATCGGCTTCAACCCCGGCAAGGGGTGGCATTACTTCCCGTCCCTGGCCGAGCTGATGATCACGGTCGGCATCGTCGCCTTCGAAATTCTCGGCTACCAGGTGCTCGTCAAGATCTTGCCGGTTCTGCCGCAGCTGCATACGCGGCAGCAGCTCGATGCGGCGCAAGCCGTGACGGAGAAGCGTAACGGCAACAGTCCACCCTTGACAAGGGAGGCTAGGCGCGATTCGACTCAGCCTTACAGGCAAATCCGCCTCAAGCCCCGCTTTGATCAAGTTGACGATAATCATACAACCTATTCGGAGGAATCATCATGGCCACGTATCACCCTTGACCCGATCACCCGCATCGAAGGTCACCTGCGAATCGATGTGGAAGTAAACGGCGGCGACGTCACCAACGCCTGGTCGTCGGCCCAGATGTGGCGCGGTATCGAAACGATTCTCAGGGGCGTCCACCCGCAGGATGCCTGGATCTATGCCCAGCGCTTCTGCGGCGTCTGCACCACGGTGCATGCCATCTCGCTCGATCCGCTCGGTGGAGCACGCCCTCAAGGTGGAGGTGCCGCTCAACGCCCAGTACATCCGCAACATCATCATGGCCCAGCACTCGGTGCAGGATCATATCGTCCATTTCTACCACCTGTCGGCCCTGGACTGGGTGGATGTCGTCTCGGCCCTCAAGGCCGATCCGAAGAAGACCGCCCAGCTGGCCCAGAGCATCTCCGACTGGCCCGGCAACAGCGAGACCGAGTTCAAGGCGGTCCAGGACCAAGCTGAAAGTCGTTTGTGGACACCGGCCAGTCTCGGCATCTTCTCCTCCGGCTACTGGGGACACCCGGCCATGAAGCTGCCGCCCGAGGCCAACCTGATGGCCGTGGCCCATTACCTGAAGGCGCTCGATTACCAGCGCAAGGCGGCCCAGGCGGTCGCCATTCTGGGCGGCAAGAACCCGCATATCCAGAACCTCGTGCGTGGGCGGTGTCGCCACCGCCATCAACATGGAAAACCTGGCCACCCTCAACATGGAACGGATCGCCTGCCCTGCGCACCCTGATGGAAGAGACCCGCGACTTCGTCCAGAAGGTCTACTACCCGGACATGCTCGCCATCGCCTCGGCCTACAAGGAGTGGTTCAAGTACGGCACAGGGCGTCACCAACTACCTGGCCGTGCCGGAGATTGCCGGAAGACACCAAGAACACCAAATTCGCCCTGCCGGGCGGCATCATCACCAACGGCGACCTCAAGGACGCCCGCATCATCACCAACCATCAGGACCAGGACCTGATCGGCAACATCAAGGAAACCGTGGCCCACGCCTGGTACGAGGGGAGCGGCAGCCCTGCACCCCTGGGAAGGCGAGACCAAGCCGCAACTACACCGATTTCCAGGACAACGGCAAATACTCCTGGTGCAAGGCGCCCCGCCTGGACGGCAAGCCGGTGCAGGTCGGCCCGCCGGCCCAGCTCTTTGCCGCCTATGCCGGCGGCAACCAGAAGGTCAAAAAGCTGGTGGACGACAGCCGTGCCAAGATCGGCATCGGCGTGGGCGACCTGCACTCCACCATGGGCCGCCTCGGCGCCCGCGCCATCCGGGCCCACCTCATGGCCGACTATTCGCTCGAGTACCTGGACAAGCTGGTGGACAACATCGCCAAGGGTGACAAGACCTATGCCAACCACACCGAGATCCCCAAGGGCGAGTATCAGGGGGGTCGGCTTCCACGAGGCGCCGCGCGGCACGCTCTCGCACTGGATCGTGATCAAGGACAGGAAGATCAAGAACTACCAGGCGGTCGTCCCCTCCACCTGGAACGCCTCGCCCCGCGATGAAAAGGGTGCCATGGGCCCCTACGAGGCCTCGCTGGTGGGCAATCCGGTGGCCCAGGCCGACAAGCCGCTGGAGGTGCTGCGCACGATCCACTCCTTCGATCCCTGCATCGCCTGTGCGGTGCATACGATCGATCCGGAAGGGAAAGAAATCACCAAGGTGAAGGTGATGTAATTGAAAACGCTTAATTTTCGGGGCGGGCAACCTGCTCCTCTCCGACGAAGGCTTCGGCGTCCATTTCATCAACTACCTGGAGCAGAAGTACCGCTTTCCCGGACGATGTGGAGCTGTACGACGGCGGCACTCTGGGGATCATGGTTACCCACATGCTGGAGGAGGCCGATCGGGTCTACCTGGTGGATGTGATCGACGCCACGGGGGAGCCGGGCGATGTCTTCCGCTACGAGAAGGATGATTTCATGCTGGGGCAGACTGCCGATCAAGATGTCGCCGCACCAGATCGGCATCCAGGAGGTGCTGACGCTGTCCGAGCTTCGCGATCGCTGTCCGGAAAAGATTTCCCTGTTTGGCGTTATCCCTCAATCGTATGATGCCGGGGTAGAGCTGTCACCGTTGCTGGCGGAAAAGCTGCCCGGTCTGGCTGAACTGGTGGTGGGGGAACTGCAGGCGGCCGGTCACCTGATCGTACGTGCCGCCTGACAACTGAAGGATATACTTTGTTGCATAAAAAAAACCGGACCCTTATGGGCCCGGTTTTTAGTCACTGTGACGTCGCATCTTTCCGTATCAGCTCAATAATCTTCGCATACAAATCATCGCCATCCTTGCCGGTCACCTTTACCTTGTCGACGACCGCCACCGGCTGCTCACGGCAGCTGCCGCACTGTTTGACGCACTTCTTGACCTTGATGTTCAGGTCTGGAAACTCTTCTTCCAGACGCCGGAGCACCTTGCCTTTACCCTTGTTGTGTTCGCAGAAACGAATCTTCATCGGCTCGCTACACCGCCAGCGGGGAGCCGACCGGGGCAACAAAGACGCGCTGGCCATCTCGGCGTCGATCATCAGAATGCCGTGGCCGTTGTCGCCGACCAGTTTGAGCTTGGCAATAAGATCGCGATCGTTATTCTCTTCTTCGATCTGCTCGGTTACAAACCACTGCAGGAAGATCTGGGTGGCATGATCCTTTTCCTGAACCGCCTGCTCGCTCAGGTTGTTGATGCAGGAGGTGATCAGCTGCTCGTGGGCCAGGGTTTTCTGCATCATGTCGAGCAGCGACTTGTATTTGTTCGGCACCGCCTTGCTGGCCGGCATGGAAATCACAACTCCCTGGTCAGCCAGGTAGGTGTAAAACTTCATGAAGTGAATCATCTCTTCGCGGTACTGGACAAAAAACCAGTTGGCGGCACCTTTCAGCCCCAGTTCGTTGGCGCAGGATGACATGACGAGGTAGAGGTGGGCAGAGAAAAGTTCAAGGTTCATGTGGGTGTTGAGCGAGTCTGACATTTTCTTGCTGATCATGGTCGTAAACCTCCCGGTTGTCTTTCTTACAGTATAACTCAAATCAGGATTTTTAAAATTATCGGCGGAGAATTTATTGAGCCGCACCGGCGGCGTGACAGCAGGACCGCTGCACAGATCCCGATAATAAACATCGGCAGGCTGAGCAGCTGACCCATGGAAAACAGGCCGAAGAAAAGCCCAATTTGGGCATCGGGCTGACGGAAAAATTCAACGATAAAGCGGAACAGTCCATACCCGGCACAGGCGGCGCAGGTTGTGACGCCGTTCACCGTTGTCCGTTTCGAGACGAAGCGTACGATGAAAAAGAGGACAATCCCTTCCAGAAACGCTTCGTAGAGTTGCGACGGGTGTCGCGGAAGTCCGTCACTGCCGGGGAAAATAATTCCCCAGGGAGCATCGGTAGGTCTGCCGTATAATTCCCCGTTTATGAAATTGCCGATTCTCCCGAGCCCCAATCCGACCGGCGCACAGAGCGCCGCCATGTCAATCAGTGCCAGAAACGGAATTTTCTTGCGGCGCGCGTAGATCAAAAAGGCCAGCATGACGCCCAGAAAGCCGCCATGGAACGACATGCCACCTTCCCAGACGGCAAAGAGCTTAAGCGGATTGGCCAGATAAAAGCCGAGGTTGTAGAACAGGATGTAGCCGGTACGCCCCCCCAGAACAACCCCCATGGCACCGTAAAAAACCAGATCGGCAACATCGTCCGTCGTCAGCGGCAACTGCTTGCGGGCGACTTCGGAACGGATGATGAAATAGGTGGCAATAAAGGAGAGTACGTACATCAGCCCGTACCAGCGAAACTGGAGCGGGCCGATGCTTAGGAATACCGGGTCAATGTGCGGAAATTGCATGGATGGTTACCTGCTCCCGTTACACGCCGCAGCCGCAGTTGCGGGAGCAGGAGCCACTCCTCATTTTGAGGGCTTTTATGAAAGATGCTTCGGTTGCCGCCTTAAGTTCAGTCAACAACAGGGGGCGGTACCGGAGAGTCAAGCGACAGGATGACCATGGCTTCGCCTTTTTTCTGGCTGCGGCCGAGGTTCATCGAGGCGATGTTGATATCATGCTGCCCCATGATGGTGCCGATTTTGCCGATCATGCCGGGACGGTCTTCGTAGTTCAGCAGCAGCATATGTTCGTCAGGGGTGAAGTCCATGGTGTAATCGCGCAGGCGGACGATGCGCGGCTGCCCTTCGAAGAGGGTGCCGGCAACCAGCCTCCGTTTTCCCTGCCCTTCGAGGGTGAGGGTGATGACATTGGAGAACGCGTCGGACTGGGTGGATTTGGTCTCCTCAACGACGATCCCCATCTGTTCGGCAATCAGGGTGGCGTTGACCATGTTGACATCCTGATCGACCTTGCGGTTCAGCAGCGCCGAAAGGCCGCATACCGCGAGCGGCGAACAGTCATAATGGGCGATTGCCCCGCTGAAACCGAAGGTGACCTTTTCAAGGTTGGTGTCGACCAGCTGGACGCCGAAATCGCAGATGACACTCATCAGGTTGAGGAACGGCCGCATCTGATCCATCAGAGCCATGTCGAACCGGGGAATGTTGACGGCATTTTCGAGCGGTTTGTCATCCAGGTAGTTGATGATTTCCTTCGACACGTCAACGGCAACATTGACCTGCGCTTCGAAGGTGTTGGCCCCCAGATGAGGCGTGACCACCAGGTTCTTATGGGCGATCAGCTGTGTGAGAACGTCTGTCGCACGGCGGTTCCTCGCTCCAGACATCGAATGCTCCGCCGATCACCTTGCCGGAGTTCAGGTTGTCAAGCATGGCCTGTTCTTCGATAATGCCGCCGCGGGCCACGTTGAGGACGATCACGCCGCTTTTCATCAGGCCGAATTCACGTGCCCCGATCATCCCTTTGGTCTCTTCGGTGAGCGGGGTATGAACGGTGATGATGTCGCAGTTTTTGTAAATTTCGTCATGGGATACCAGCTTGACCCCCAGGTCATGGGCCCGTTTGACGGAAATATACGGATCGCAGGCGAGTACTTCGCATTCAAAGGCTTTGAGACGGGTGGCGACGCGTCCGCCGACTTTGCCGATGCCGATGACCCCGGCAACTTTACCTTTCAGTTCGTATCCGGTAAAAGGGCGCCCGTTTCCATTCGCCCGATTTGAGGCTGTTATTGGCAACCGGGACGTTGCGGCAGAACGAAAGCAGCAGTGCCATGGTATGTTCCGCGGCGCTGTTGGTATTGCCGAACGGGGCGTTGACAACGATCACCCCTTTTGAACTCGCGTAGTCAACATCAACGTTGTCGATGCCGACTCCGGCCCGGGCTACCATCTTCAGGCGGGTGGCGGCGTCGAGAAGCGCCTTGTCCACGGTCGTGCCGCTGCGGGTGATGATGACGTCGTAGTCGCCGATGACGGCCAGCAGTTCTTCTTTTTTAAGCCCAAGTCTTACGTCCAGCTGGATGCGGGGTTCCTGGGTTAACAGTGCCAATCCCTCCGCCGAAACTTCATCAGTTACAATTATCTTCATGACCGATTCTCCAGATCCCATTGAATTTTGACTCAACACAATAGCCCCGCAGAGAAAAAAATGCAAGCATGGCAGCCGTAAATAGTGGTATACAGTCGAGTTATGAAACCATTTAATATCGTTCTGATCGAACCTGAAATCCCCCCCAACACCGGTAATATTGCCCGTTTATGTGCTGCCACGGGATCGGTGCTCCATCTGGTGGGGCCGCTCGGATTTTCTCTGGATGACCGCTATCTCAAGCGGGCCGGCCTTGACTACTGGGAATTTGTCGCTCTGAAACGGTGGCCTGACCTCGAAACGCTGCAGGCTGCGGCAACCGGAGGGCGTTTCTTCTATCTGAGCACCAAGGTTGAACGGAGCTATCTGGAGGCCGGTTTCCAGCCGGGTGATTACATCGTCTTCGGCAAAGAAACCAAGGGGTTGCCGGAAGAACTCCTGCAGGCCAATCCGGAGACATCCTTCACCATTCCGATGCCGTCACAAAAAGTGCGCAGCCTCAATCTCTCGACTTCGGCCGGAATCGTGCTGTATGAAGCGTTGCGGCAGTGCGGAGGGGTCAAGTGAGCGAGCGGATGGACGCGGATAGCAGGCAGCCGTATCTTACCGGTACGATACCGGGCATCGGCGGAAGCATCAAGGAATCGCCCGAGGACTTCCTGGTCGAGGAGATCCCCTCCTACGTCCCTGCGGTTCCGGAGAACATTGCTACCTGACCATTGAAAAGCGCGGCATCACCACGCTGGAGGCGATCCGACGCATCGCAGGCAGTCTGAAGGTTTCTGAGCGCGATATCGGCTATGCCGGCATGAAGGATGCCGTCGGCGTGACCCGCCAGACGATTTCCATTCAGTGGGTCACTCCGGAGAAAGCCCTCTCCCTGGAACTGGACGGCATCAACGTCGTTTCGGCAGAGCGGCACTCCAACAAGCTCAAGCTGGGACATCTCAAGGGAAATCGCTTTCGCATCGTCATTCGTGGTGTTTCCGCCGATGCCGCACAGCTGGTTCCGGCAATTCTGGATATACTCGTGAAGCGCGGTGTGCCGAACTACTTCGGCTCTCAGCGCTACGGTGCGCAGGGTAATTCACATCTGATCGGTGCGGCCATGCTGCGCCGGGATTGGCGTGAATGTGTTGATCGACTGATCGGAGAACCGGACGCGGTACGGGATGAGGGGTGGTCTTCTGCGATTTGTGCCTATCGGCAGGGAGATCTGGGCGAAGCGCTCCGGCTCTTCCCGCGTCACTGCCGTAGCGAGCGTGACGTGCTGCAACGCCTGCTTGCCCGGCCGGGAGAATATGAGAAGGCCTTTTCCGCTATCCATCCCCGCCTGAGAAAACTGTATCTTTCGGCGGTTCAATCGTTTCTGTTCGATCAGACGGTGGCACGGCGGATTGACCATATCGACGAACTGATGACCGGTGATCTGGCCTGTAAACATGTCAATGGCGCCTGTTTTCTGGTTGAGGATGCGGCAGCGGAGCAGGGGAGGGCTGCGGCGTTTGAAATATCGGCAAGCGGGCCGATGTTCGGCTGCAAGATGAAGCGCCCTGAGGGTGCGGTGTGGGAGCTTGAACACGAGATTTTGGAGCAGGCGGAGGTAGATCTGCCTCTTTTTGATATGCCGGGCGGTCTGCGGATGGAAGGTGAGCGGAGACCGCTGCGAGTCCCTGTCGGAGAGCTCGCCTGGAGCGCTTCCGGTGATGCTGTGACCCTGGAATTCTCACTGCCGAAGGGGTCGTATGCGACATCGCTGGTTCGGGAGATTTGCAAAACGTTCTGAAAGCTGCCGGTTGTTCAAGCAGGGGCATGCTTTTACTGAATCTTTCCACACACAAAAAAACCGGCCTGTCGCCGGTTTTTTTGTGTTTCATCCGTTCTGGGAACCTGCCTATTTTCTGACAAAATCCTTTTTTGCAAACGAGTATTGAAAATTCATGTGATCGGTGTAGGTGCCGTTCAGTATGCCGACAACATCTTCCGTGAACACCAGTTCCTCATCGGTCGGAATGACAAATACTTTGACCGGGGAGTCGTCGGTGGTAATCAGGGTTTCCCGCTTGCGGGTCATGGCACCCTTGTTGCGCTCGCGGTCAAGGATAATGCCGATGTGCTCAAGTCCTTCGATCGCCTTTTCACGGATGGCGGCGCCCATTTCTCCAACTCCGGCGGTGAATACAACCGCATCGAGTTTGCCGATGGCAGCCATGTAGGCGCCGATGTACTTTTTCAAACGGTACGCTTCAATATCCAGCGACAGTTGACAACGCTTGTCGCCGGCATTGGCGTGTTCGATGACGTCACGGCGGTCGGTGAAGCGGCCGGTAATGCCCATTACACCGCTCTTTTTGTTGAGAATACTGTCAATTTCCTTGGCGGAGAGGTTGTTCTTCTGCATCATGAATGCAGGAATAGCCGGATCGATATCGCCGCAGCGGGTACCCATGACCGCCCCTTCGAGCGGGGTAAGTCCCATGGTGGTGTCGACTGAAATGCCATTTTTAATGGCACAGTGCGAAACCCCGTTGCCGATGTGCATGGTGACGATGTTGATGTCTTTAGGGTTCTTGCCGAGCAGTACGGCTGCGCGTTTCGATACATACAGGTGCGAAGTGCCGTGAAAACCGTAGCGACGGACCTGATGCTGCTCATACCACTCGTAGGGGAGCGGATAGATGTAGGCGTGCTCCGGCATCGTCTGGTGAAAGGCTGTATCGAAAATGGCAACATGCGGAATAGTCGGCATCAAGGCCTGGGCGGCTTCGATACCTTCGATGTTGGGCGGATTGTGGAGGGGAGCCAGGTGCTGTACCTCTTTTACGGCATCAAGCACACTTTCATCGATCATGACGGAACAGGTGAATTTTTCGCCGCCATGCACGACCCGATGACCAACTGCGGAGATTTCATCGACACTCTTCAGAACGCCATGAACTGGGTCTGTAACAGTTTTGATGAGCAGATCGATTGCTTCCTGATGATTGGCGCAGTCCTGTTCGTGATGATAATTCTCACGACCGGGGATTTCATGCATGATGAACGATCCGCCAATAATAACGCGTTCTACCATGCCTTTGGCGACAACCTCCATTTTTTGCCAATCGAAAAGCTGGTATTTTACCGATGAGCTACCGCAGTTTAGTGCCATGATAATCATGTACGCCCCCTTCTAGATAAACAGTGACTTGGTTATAATATCAGTAAAAAAATAACACCGAAACTAAAATAACTAGCTGTAATAAAACTGTTTTTGATATATACACGGAACAGGAAATGAATTCAACAAAATATGTGCAGATGGATTTGCCGGGGGATATTTCTTTGCTGGACATTTAAAAATCGGTATGGTAATTCTTGGAAAGCTGTCCATCAGGTAAGCTAATCTAACAAGGAGGTGAAATCGTGGCCCATACTATTACTGATGATTGCACAAACTGTGCAGCATGTGAGGATTCCTGTCCTGTTAACGCTATCAGCGAGCAGGGTTCAAAGCGTGTTATCGACGCCGATACCTGTATCGACTGCGGAGCATGTGTTGATACCTGCCCCGTAAGCGCTATTCATGCCTAATTGACATTGATCACAATGCGTAACAAAAAAGCCCGTGGCAACACGGGCTTTTTTTGTTGTCTATTTTCTGAAAAACCACATGATGAACGACAGGATGGCTGAGAGCAGCAGGCAGGTTGCGAGGGGGAAGTAAAAACTGATGTTGTCTCGCTTGAAGGCGATGTCGCCCGGCAGTCTGCCGAACCAGGTGAAGAGTTTTGGAGCGAAAGTCAACAGCAGCCCGGCTGCCAGCAGCACGAGCCCCACGATGATGAATGCGCGCCCTGGCCCGTTCATGCCGGTTTTACCTTCGGCACATACCGTTCCTTCTCACTGTAGATACAGCCGCAGTACTGCTGGCGGTAGAGTCCCAGTTCCTTTGAAAGCCGAATTCCTTCCTGCCATCCTGATCGAAAGTCCTGGTAGTAAAACGGCACCCCGAATTCATTTCCGATCTGTTCTCCCAATGCCCTGATTTCATCATGCTTCTGATATCTGCTGTAGAGCAGTGATGCGGTAAACGCATCAAATCCATTCTTGACAGCCGCCTGTGCCGTTGCCCGCAGACGTGATGAATAGCAATAACTGCAGCGTTTGTCAGGTTCGGCGGCAACGTGTGCCAGAAAACCTTCCAGATCGTAGTCGTCCTGCACAATCAGCGGCATTGATTCATGCTCTGCCATCTGAATTGCCGTGTCCCGCCGTCTGGCATACTCCTGATAGGGATGTATATTGTGGTTATAGAAAAAGCCGGTCACATCATGACCGGCTGCCCGCAGTTGCTGCAGCGGGAAAGAGGGCACAGGGGCCGCAGCAGGTGTGCAGGAGAATTTTCATTACAGGTTCTCCAGCAGGTGTCCCATCTTTTCGCGTTTGGTCTCAAGATAGTCCCGGTTGGTGTCGGTCGGTTCCGATTCTATTGCAACTCGTTCAACGATATCGATGCCATAGCCTTGCAGGCCGATCAGTTTTTTCGGGTTATTGGTCAGCAGGCGAATCTTGGTGATACCGAGAGCCAGCAGAATCTGGGCACCGATCCCGTAGTCGCGCAGGTCGGCCTTGAATCCCAGTTCCAGGTTGGCTTCCACGGTGTCGCGCCCCTGGTCCTGCAGTTCATACGCCCTCAGTTTGTTGACCAGGCCGATGCCACGCCCCTCCTGGCGCATGTAGAGTATTACTCCGCTCCCCTCCGCCGCTATCTGCTCCATGGCACGATGCAGCTGATCGCCGCAGTCGCAGCGCTGACTCCCGAGCACATCTCCGGTCAGGCATTCCGAATGCACCCGGACCAGCACCGGCTGGTCTTTTTTCAGCTCCCCTTTTACCAGGGCGATATGTTCGAGTTTGTCGATATCATTTTCAAAGCCGATGGCCCGCCATTCACCACCAAACGAGGAGGGGAGCCGTGCTTCGGCAACGATGCGCACCAGCCGTTCGTTCTTGAGACGATAGGCGACCAGATCGGCAATCGTGCAGATTTTTATGTTGTGCTCTTTGGCAAATACTTTCAGCTCCGGCATGCGGGCCATCGTGCCGTCGTCATTCATGATTTCGCAGATGACACCGGCCGGTTTCAGCCCTGCCAGACGTGCCAGATCGACGGAACCTTCGGTCTGCCCGAGGCGCACGAGTACTCCCCCTTTACGGGCTCTGAGCGGGAATACGTGGCCGGGACTGACCAGGTCTTTGGCGCTGGCGCCGTCGGCAACGGCGGTCACAATGGTGTGGGCCCGGTCAGCCGCCGATATGCCGGTGGTCACGCCATGCTTGGCCTCGATCGATACGGTAAAAGCGGTCTCAAACGGGGACGTGTTGTCGCGCACCATCGGGCGCAGTCCCAGTTCATCGCATTTGTCGGGAGTCAGAGTCAGGCAGATCAGGCCGCGACCATATTTTGCCATGAAATTGATGTTCTCCGGCGTGGCCGCTTCGGCTGCCAGTGTCAGATCTCCTTCGTTCTCACGATCTTCATCATCAACGAGGATGACCATTTTTCCCTGGCGGATATCTTCGATTGCTTCTTCAATAGTTGATACGGACATGTGTGTACCTTTCCTGTTAAATAAATCCATTTTCTGCGAGTGTTTTCATGCTCAAGTGGTTTTCTGACTTCCAGGGGGCAGTCAACCGTTCCACATACTTTCCGATGATGTCGGTTTCTATGTTGACCCGGTCGCCGACTTTGAGCTCCCCAAGCGTGGTGTTGGAGTACGTATGCGGAATGATGTTTACCGAAAAACCGTCACGGGAGACCGTATTGACCGTCAGGCTGATGCCGTCAATCGTCACGGAACCTTTCTCAACCAGATACCGGGCATGTTCGGGCGGCAGAGTGAACTGCAGCTGGTGATTGCCGGAACGGTTTTCGGAACGGGTCAGATGTCCGGCACAGTCGACGTGCCCGCTGACGATGTGCCCCCCCAGACGGTCGCCGAGCCTGAGAGCCCGCTCCAGGTTAACGCGGTTCCCGCTGCAAAGCTTTCCGATCGTTGTACGGGACATGCTTTCGGGGGAAACGTCGAAGGTCAGTGCGCGGTCTTTTTTGCCGGTTACGGTCAGGCATGCGCCGTTGACAGCTATTGAATCGCCAATGGCGATGTCTGCCGTCGGCAGAGCGGTCCCGACGGTCAGTACCCCCGCTTCGCCCTGCCGGTGAAAAGAGGCCACGAGGCCGGTGTCTTCAATCAGTCCGGTGAACATTGATTCTCCGGGCGCGCGGTAACCATGATATCCGTGCCGACGCGCCGTACGCTAAGATCGTGAAACAGTATCGAGTGGGCCATGTCGGTGGTGCCGGTTATTGCGAAGGGAGAAAACCCGTCGCTGCCGACGACCTTGGGCGCATAAAAGAACACACATTCATCAATCAGCCCCTGTTTGAGGGCTTCTCCCGCCAGATGGCTGCCCCCCTCCAGCAGAAGGGAATGGACACCAAGCCCACCCAGTTTGCTCCAGAGGTCATGCAGATTTACCCTGCCGTTCTCCGCAGCGCAGACCAATAAGCCGGCACCGCTTTTAAGGTAACGAGCATGAACCTTCGGGTTTGTCTCCGTGGTGGCAATCATGGTTCCCTGAGCCATCCCGGCGCTCAATAATGCGACGCTTTCGGGCGTGCGCAGGGTGCTGTCGACGATGATCCGGAGGGGATCGCGCCCCTTGACATGCCGAACGGTCAGCTGCGGGTTGTCTGCGATAATGGTGTCAACACCGACCATGATCGCATCGCTGACGGCCCGCATGCGGTGCACAATTTTGCGCGACGCCTCACAGCTGATCCAGCGGGATTCGCCGGTGACGCTCGCGATTTTGCCATCCAGAGTCATGGCGCATTTGTAGGTGACATACGGCTGTCCGGTCGTAATGAATTTGAGGAAGGGACGATTGATAGCGCGGCATTCCTCCTCCAATACCCCGCAGACCGTCTCAATTCCGGCCTGCTGCAGAGCCCGCAATCCGCCGCCATTGACCTGCGGATTCGGGTCGCTCATGCCGGCTACAACCCGTTTGACACCGGCCCGGATCAGTGCTTCGCTGCAGGGGGGGGTCTTGCCGGTATGGCTGCAGGGTTCCAGCGTTACGTAGACATCTGCTCCGCGTGCCGCATTACCGGCCATTTCCAGGGCATGAATCTCGGCATGGTGGCCGCCGGCCCGTTTGTGCCACCCCTCGCCGATAATGGTGCCGTTTTTGACGATTACGCAGCCGACAACCGGATTTGGGTGTGTTTTACCGAGCCCCTTTTTTGCCAGCGTCAAGGCACGTTTCATGTATGTCAGATGTCGGTGGAGATCATTTTTTCAGCAACTCCTGCAATTCCTGCATAAACTCGCTGATATCGCGGAACGAACGGTAGACCGAGGCAAAGCGGACATAGGCAACCTCATCCATGCCGTGCAGTTCTTTCATGACCCATTCGCCGATGGTCGTAGTCGAAATTTCCCGCTCGGTAGATTCCTGCAGTCGTGTTTCCAGGCGGTCAACCAGCAGTTCGATATCGGTTTTGGAGATTGGCCGTTTTTCGCAGGCCTTGACGATACCGTTGATAATCTTCAATGCGGTCGAACGGCTCACGGCGGCCATCCTTCTTGCAGACCTGCGGGAGCATCTCCTCGATCCGTTCGAAGGTGGTAAAACGTTTGCTGCACTGCTCGCATTCGCGGCGACGGCGGATGGCTGAACCACCCTTGTCCGGGCGTGAATCGACGACCTTGCTGTCAAGATTGTTGCAGAAAGGACATTTCACGCTGCTTCTCCTCGTTTTCAGGGATGAAATGGTTAACGTTGATGCCGGTTTCGGCGATCATCTCACGGGCCAGATCGTCGGCATACCCCTCGCCGTAGACAACTGGTTGAGATACCGGCGTTGATCAGCATCTTGGTGCAGATGATACAGGGCATGGTGGTGCAGTAGAGGGTTGCACCGTCGATGTTGATGCCGTGGCGTGGCGGCCTGGATGATGGCGTTCTGCTCGGCGTGCAGCCCGCGGCAGAGCTCGTGACGTTCGCCGGAGGGAACCTTGAGCCGCTCCCGCAGGCAGCCGGCAGCGTCGCAGTGGCTTATGCCGGATGGAACACCATTGTAGCCGGTGGCCAGAATATTGCGATCTTTGACCAGAAGGGCGCCAACCTGACGTCTCAGGCAGGTGGAACGGGTTGCCACCAGACGGGTGATGTCCATGAAATACTGATCCCAGGATGGGCGTTGCATATCGGGGGGCTTCCTTCCTTTAGCCAATCTAGTACGGTAAAGTACCTTACTCTGCCGGTCAGGTCAATATTGTTGCCATTTTTTCAATTAAAATATCTTGCGATGCAATGAATAAATACTATATATCAAGGTGGTCTTTTGCTACAGCCCGAGCAGTCACGGTATGTGCCGGTTTTCCGTATGACAGAGAGGTGATGAACGTGCCGACACAGCAACCACAATATCGCATTATACTCGTCGATGATGAAGATGGCATCTGTTTTACCCTGGGGATGCTTCTCGAAAAAGAGGGATATCACGTTGACTCTGCTTCCCGGGTTGAAAGCGCCTGGGAATTGATTGAAAATTCGCATTATGATCTGGCTTTTATCGATATTAATCTGGCCGGCGAAAACGGGATAGATCTGCTACGCAAGATAAAGGACTCTGCGTATGCCATGCAGGTAGTCATGTTTACCGGTTTTCCCCAGGTCGAATCAGCGTCCGAAGCGGTACGGCTGGGGGCATTTGATTACATAACCAAGCCGATACGCTACGAAACGCTGATTGCAGTCACCCGCCATGCCTTGAGCTGCAAGGCGCTGAGCGATGAACGGGAACGCTACCGTGCCAATCTGGATGCCATATTCCGGACGGTCACCGACAGTATCGTCATGGTCGATCAGGATGGTCGGCTGGCGCAGTTCAATGCGACGGCGGAGCGTCTCTGCGGGTACACCCACGACCTGATTGGAAACGATGCCGCCGATATACGTCTGGGATGCGTGGGGATGTGCCGGACTGCTCTTCTGGATGTACTCAACAGCAATGTTCCCTGTGAACTGCGGCGCTTTGAGTGCCACCACCCTGCCGATAAAACTCGTATTGTCAGCTTGACTGCAACACCGGTGTCCGGTCCGGATGGCTCAATTAACGGAGTGGTGGCAGTTATCCGTGATGAAACCCAGTTGGTTGAGCTGGAACGCTCGCTGCAACGACGCGGCAGGTTTCACGGCATTATCGGCGTTTCCGAGGCGATGCAGAGGGTCTATTCATTGATTGAATCACTTGCCGATCTGCCGACCACTGTTCTGATCAATGGTGAGAGCGGGACCGGTAAAGAGCTGGTTGCTGCGGCGCTGCATGTCAGTGGAGCCCGCTCTAGCGGCCCTTTTGTGAAGGTCAACTGTTCGGCGTTATCGGAGCATCTTCTGGAAAGTGAACTGTTCGGCCATGTTCGCGGTGCTTTTACCGGCGCCATATCTGATAAAGTCGGACGCTTTCAGAAGGCACATGGCGGCACGCTCTTTCTGGACGAAATCGGAGACATCTCGCCTGCGGTTCAGATGCGGCTTTTGCGCGTGCTCCAGGAAAGTGAATTTGAACGGGTGGGCGAATCGACGTCGACCAAGGTTGATGTGCGCATCATCACCGCCACCAATCAGAACCTGGCGGATAAGGTCAGTCAGGGTACCTTTCGCCAGGATCTGTATTACCGTCTGAACGTCGTGCGTCTGCTCCTGCCGACCCTGAGGGAGCGCTGCGATGACTTTGAACTGCTGGTTTCCCATTTTATTGCCCTGTTCAATGACAAGCTCTCCAGGACGATTCAGGGTGTCTCGGATGATGTCATGGCGCTGTTCCGTTCTTACAGCTGGCCGGGCAATGTCCGCGAACTGGAGCATGTCATCGAACATGCCTGCATCCTCTGCAAATCTGCAATCATTGCCGTAAGCGACTTGCCGCAGGATCTGCAGGACAGCGTGACAATGCCCGTTACATCCGCTAAAAACACTTCTTCCCCACCATCCGCTCCCGCTGCTAAACTGACCATTGCAGAGGCGCTGGACGCGTCCGCCGGCAACAAGGCACGCGCTGCCCGATTGCTCGGCATCAGTCGCATGACGCTTTATCGGCAACTGGGATCGTCTGATTGACCGTGTCATTGGAAGTGGTATGGTGCTGTGTTTGCAATTTTAACCTGTAGTCAACGAGGAGGATATAATGACAGATCAACGGTACCGGCACCGTCTGCTGCCGCCCGCAATTGGCGGCAATGAAATTAAAAAACTTGGGTACAGCCTGTATCTGCGGATACCGGACAATTATCTGGAGTGCCGCTGTAGTTATGTCCCACGTGATCAGGGCTCCATGATGACCCGCGATGAGTTTACCGCTTATCTTGAATCAGTACAATGTGAAAGAGGGGATTGATCAGCAGGCTTTCGATGATTTTATCGTCAAAGCAGCCGGCAGGGCAGCAGCAGGTTGATGTCTTGCTGGCTTCAGGAACCCCGCCGCTCGATGGTGCCGATCAATACATCTCGTTATCTGCGCAACTTTCATCAGCAGTCAGCAGTGGTGAAGAGGAAGTAACAAATGTTGATATGCATATCGTTCAAACCTTTATCAACGTATCCTCTGACGATGAAATCGGCCGCATCATTCCTGCCGAACCGGGCACACCCGGCAGAAACATCATGGGCTTGCCGATTCCCGCCCAACCAGGCAAGCCGCTGCAGGTAAAAATCGGCAAGAATATACGTGTCGAGGAAAACGGTACTCTTCTGATCGCCGCTGCGACTGGTCGTCTTTGCCAGTCGACCGGAGAAATCTCTGTTGAGGAAGAATATGTCGTCAAGGGAGATGTCAATTTCAGGATCGGTTCAATTGATTTCAAAGGCGTTGTTGAAGTGCGTGGCGATGTGCTGGATAATTTCGATATTACGGCGAGCAAGGGGTTAACGGTCACCGGTAACATCGGGGTCTGTAGCATTGTCAGCGATGGCGATATCACCTTCTGCGGCATGGATGGACAGGACAAGGGTACCATTGTCTGTGGCGGGACGTTGCGGGCTCATTTTATTCATGATGTGGTTGTGGAGTGCGCAGGCGACGTGATTGTGGACGTTGAAATCCATAACTGTACTATCAGAACGCTCGGTCGGATTGTCGTTGACAAGGGCGCTATCTCCGGCGGCTCATACATTGCGCGGGGCGGCATAGAGGCCAAAAAGCTCGGTTCAGCCTCTTCACTACATACGAAACTTGTGGCTGGAGTAGATTACCACGATGTTGAGTTGTTGGAAAAGTTGTTTGCGGCGCTGGCCGAAACACAGGAGAAAGTCAAGGAGACTCAGTCGCTGACCGAAATCACGGAGTTGCGGAAGACGGCTGCCGCGTTGACCGACAACATCATGGCTATCCGGGGCAAGGTCGATGCGGGAGCCAACGCCAAGATCAATGCAAAGACGGTGCTGTACGAAAATGTCCAGCTGTCGCTTGGCAGTGCCACAGAAACGATAAATGAGCAGAAGGACGGCCCGCTCAGTAGTATCGAAGACAGCATCGACGGTGGGCTCCGTTTTCTGTCAATGACCAGTCTGGACATCAAGGCTTCAGATATGGAGCTGGCGTTTATCCGGGAACAGCAAATGGCGTCACGATAATTTTAAATTTATATAATTAAAATATGTAACATGTACCACCCCTCTATGTAACATGTAACATGAAAAATGTATCATGTTACACCTGCTTGCGTTCGTCATACTCCCTCCAATAATCTTAAAACCCCCATATGTTCGCCCTCAGGGCATGTAAAAAGCCCGTTTTTCCCTCATGGCACGGATGATGTAAAGACCTCAACTTACGTTTTGTTCTATCAAGGTAGAAGGGGAGGGATACGATGGCTGAAGAATTACAGACGACCCAATTTCTTGACCTTTACGCTGGCCGACGAGGTGTTTGCCGTCGATGTGGCCAGAGTGCGGGAAATTCTGGAGATCACCAGCATTACCAAAGTCCCGCAGACACCGGATTTCATGCGTGGAGTAATCAATCTGCGCGGCAGCGTGGTACCGGTGATTGACATGAGGCTCAAGTTCGGCATGGATGAGACCGAGCGTACGGTCAACACCTGCATCATTGTGGTTGAAGTCGAGATGGATAGCGAGACGATCGTACTCGGCTCTCTTGCCGATTCGGTGCAGGAGGTGATCGAAATGGAGTCGGACCAGATAGAGGCGGCGCCCCATATCGGTACGCATCTGAATACCGATTTCATCAAGGGGATGGGGAAGACATGATGCGCGCTTTGTCATGATTCTGGATATCGACAAGGTTTTTTCATCGGTTGAACTGGCTGCGGTACAGGGACAGGAAAACTGAAATAACAGCTCAGCTGGGCACCTATAAGCACATGACCGGTTCAAGGAGGACACACAATGCAATGGTTCAATAATCTGAAAATTGGCGTACGTCTGGCGGTAGGATTCGGTCTGGTTCTGATTTTGACGGCAACCCTGGCGGTAATCGGCATTACGCGCATGTCGGCGATCAAAAAAGATTTCAATACCGTCGTCAAGGCCAACAATGTCAAGATGGCTTGTGCTAACGAACTGCGTGGAGATTTGAACATTGTGGCCCGTGCTGTGCGCAATGTGATTATCCAGACCGATGTCGCTTTTCAACAGAAACAAAAAGATAGGATTGCTGAAGCTCGCAAGGATGCTAATGAAAAACTGCAAAAACTTGAGTCTCTGGTCGTCACGGATGAAGGCAAAAAAACTGATGGAAGAAATTAATGCTGCAAAGACGTTGCCCGTCCTTTATTCAACAAAACCGTTGAACTTACCATGTCAGGCAAACATGCAGAAGCATGCAAAATTTCTGTTGGATGATGTTCAGGGACCTCAGGACAAATATTTTGCTGCTATCCAGGTATGGTAGACCTGCTGGAAGCACAAAACCAGCAGCTGGTCGAGACATCGGAAAAAAACTATAACAGTGCCTTTCAGCTCATGCTTGTCATGTCGATCGGCTCGATCCTTCTTGGGGTGATCTTCGGGTATGTGGTTACCCGTTCCGTGACCATTCCGATCAATGAGGCGGCTAACGTTGCCAACGCCCTGGCCAACGGTGACCTGACAATCACTGTTGAATCCAGATCAAAGGATGAAACCGGCGTCATGATGGCCGCCCTCGGCCAGATGGTCGAGAAGCTGAAGCAGGTGGTCGGTGAAGTCATAAGCGCTTCCGACAACGTCGCCTCCGGCAGCCAGGAGCTTTCTTCCACCGCTCAGCAGATGTCCCAGGGCGCCACCGAGCAGGCCGCCTCTGCCGAAGAGATTTCCTCCAGCATGGAAGAGATGGCCTCCAGTATCCGCCAGAATACCGATAACGCGATGCAGACGGAAAAGATTTCCATCAAGAGCTCCGTTGACGCCAAAGATGGTGGCAAGGCGGTTATCGAGACGGTTGCCGCCATGAAGGAAATTGCCACCAAGATCTCCATCATCGAAGAGATCGCCCGTCAGACCAACCTGCTGGCCCTGAATGCCGCAATCGAGGCGGCCCGCGCCGGTGAACACGGCAAAGGGTTTGCCGTGGTTGCCTCCGAAGTCCGTAAACTGGCGGAGCGGAGCCAGTCGGCAGCCGGTGAGATATCCGAGCCTTTCTACCCGCAGTGTGGCAGTTGCCGAACAGGCCGGCGACATGCTGACCAAGATGGTGCCGGATATTCAGAAAACCGCCGAACTGGTGCAGGAAATCACCGCTTCCAGCAAGGAACAGGATACCGGCGCCGAGCAGATCAACAAGGCCATTCAGCAGCTCGATCAGGTCATCCAGCAGAACGCTTCGGCTTCCGAAGAGATGGCCTCCACCTCGGAAGAACTCTCCAGCCAGGCAGAGCAGCTGCAGCACTCGATCAGCTTCTTCGATATCGGCAACGCGGCGCGACGCGCTGCATCTGTTGCATCAGCCCGCAAACCGGTTCACAAGGTTCAGATCGCCCACGCCAAAAGCGGCGCTGCACAGCAGCAGGCAAAGCGTTCCGCCGGTGGCGGCATAAAACTTGCTGAGCGGAGCCAGTCTGCCGCCGGTGAAATCAGCCAACTCTCAGCCAGCAGCGTCGCTATTGCCGAACAAGCAGGCAACATGCTCAGCCGCATGCTGCCGGATATTCAGAAAACCGCCGAACTGGTGCAGGAAATCACCGCTTCCAGTAAGGAACAGGATACCGGCGCCGAACAGATCAACAAAGCCATCCAGCAGCTCGATCAGGTTATCCAGCAGAACGCTTCGGCCTCCGAAGAAATGGCCTCCACCTCGGAAGAACTCTCCAGTCAGGCAGAGCAGCTGCAGCAGGCGATAAGCTTCTTCGATATCGGCAGTGCCGCGCGACGCACTGCATCTGTTACCTCAGCCCGCAAACCGGTTCACAAGGTTCAGATCGCTCACGCCAAAATCGGCGCTGCACAGCAGCAGGCAAAGCATACCGCCGGTGGCGGCATTAACCTGCAGTTAGGTCAGGCCGGACCGGACCATCTGGATGATGAATTTGAAAAATTCTAGCGCACGGTACGTGCGGGTCTTGTGCCCGCACTCCCTTTTATGCCATTGGCCAACACAATCAGTACGTTAGACGTTATCCTGTTTGCCAGGCTTGAATTATGAAAAAATCCGGTAAAAAACATACTTCCGCACCGCCTTCGGGGATGTCGCAGTCAATGGCCGCTCTGGCGGGTGGCATGGCTGATGATTTCAATAATATACTGACTGTTGTTTTAGGGGCCTGCTCTCTGATCGATATGGATGATCCGGCCAATGCCCGGTTGTTGCAGTATGTGGCGCTGATACGCTCCTCTGCGGAGCGGGCAGCCGTTCTGGCGGACAGTCTTGCGGCCGTAGGTAACATGCAGGCTAACGATGACGGTAGGATCATATCTGAAAACATGGAGCGATCAGAAACGCCATGAATAGTGCACAAAGGGGCGAGACCCGGCTAATTCCGCATATTCTGGTCGTGGACGACGAGCCCGAACTCCGTCACGTGGTTACGTGCTTTCTTCGCATAATCGGCGCGCGAATAAGTTGTGCAGAAGATGTCCCTTCGGCCTGTCGGTTGCTGCAACAGGAGACGATTGATGTTATCGTCAGCGATGTCATGATGCCGGGTGAAAACGGAATCTCTTTTCTCGCTCGCGTCCATGATTATTGGCCCGATATCCCGGTTATTTTGATGACGGGACATGCCGAATTGCAGATGGCGGTGGATGCAATTAAAAACGGAGCATTCGATTTTGTACACAAACCTTTGAATTTTGACCTGTTGCGCAAATCTGTCGAACGGGCGATCAATCATTCAAAGCTGCAGATGCTCGAAAAAAACTACCGAGCCGAGTTGGAGCAGATGGTTGCCACGCGTACTGCCGAGTTGCAGGGTGCCATGCTGGAGCTTGATTATGCCCGTTCAGCGCTCTTGAAGGCCGCTACTGAAAAAAGTGAATTCATGGCCACTGTTTCGCATGAGATGCGTACGCCGATGAACGGTGTGATCGGTTCGCTCGATCTGTTGTGCGAAGAGAAGTTGACCGGCGCTGCGGCAGAGTATCTCGCTATGGCACGCCAGTCGGCAGATGAAATGGTAACGTTGATTGATCATCTGCTGTCATTTAATTCCCTGAACGTCCAGGGTGGCCGAACGGTACACGCTGATCTGATTGACCTGCACCCTTTTCTGCAGACAATCATTGCGGAACAACAGCCATTATTCACACGGAAGGGGCTTGCGCTTTTGCTGCAGATGGCCGATGACCTGCCACAACAGATCCGGACTGACCGGGGAAAATTGCGTCGTCTGTTCGAAATTCTGCTTGGCAACGCACGCAAGTTTACCGAACATGGCTGCGTGTCGTTGGCGGTTTCCCGGTTCTGTTCCGGTGACGGTGGGGAATTGCTCTATTGTACGGTGACCGATAGCGGTATCGGAATTCGGGATGGTCTGCTGGAGCGGATATTTGAACCGTTTGTGCAGGGGGATGGCTCACTTACCCGCCGCTTTGAAGGGGTAGGGCTGGGGCTTGCCATTGCCCGCCAGAATGCCTTGTTGCTCAACGGCCACCTCTGGGCCGAGCATGTTCCTGACGGCGGCAGTCGTTTTACTGTGACCTTGAAAATAAATACCCCGTGAGAGAAGGAGAGCACCCGTGAAATGCCTGATAGCTGAAGATCATCTGATGTCCCGTCGCGTACTCAAGGAATTGCTTTCGCCGGAATGTGACTGTGATATCGCCGTGAACGGCCAGGAAGCGATTGATTCGTTTCTCCTGGCCCATGAGGCGAAGCGACCATACGATGTGATTTTTATGGATATCATGATGCCGGTAGTTGACGGAATGGAGGCGTTGAGAAGCATCCGCTCTCTCGAACAGACGATGCAGATTCCGCACGCTCTGGCGGTAAAGGTCATCATGACCACCGCCCTTGATGATCCGCACACGGTTATCAAATCATTCAATGAGTGCGAGGCAGATTCATTCATTGTCAAGCCACTGAGCAGGAACAAGCTGACGCAAGAAATGCAAAAACTGAAATTGCTATAATCCGGCTGCAACAGCCCCGATCTTTACTGCCGAACGAGCGAAGGTACAACACATGACGTTTCAGATTACTTCACACATCAAGAACGATAATCGACTGGACGACTGGCAGAGCATCGTTACTCCGGCAATTGACGACACTGCGGCAGATGGCCGGTACAACTGAAGACGAGTTTCTGCAGATCGGATCCCGGCTGCACTCTTTTTACCAGCGCTCAGCGGATATTTCCGGAATGGCCGGTCAATTGATGTCGGTGGTGTCCGGTGAGAATGTCGCTACACTGACATTCCGGTTGCAGCAGATGATGGCGGATATGGAGGAGTATCTTACAAACGCCCGGGCTCGCAGCAGTGAAAGCTACAGCACCCTTAATCAGGTACAGACTCTTCTTGACACGCTTTCGGAACCGCTGCAGGGGTTTCAGAAAATGAACAAGTCACTTCGCATGCTCAGTATCTCTACCAAAATTGAAAGTGCCCGTTTGGGGGAAGTTGGAAGCGGTTTTGTCAATCTGGCCATTGATGTTGAAAAACTGTCACATCAGGTCAATGAAAAATCTGCCGCTATCCTGACCCATCGTCACCTGCTGGCAACCATGATTACCGACAACCTGGCTACCGTCCGCTCGACAGAAGCCGATCAGGACGTCATGGTGTTATCGACGCTGAAAGATATGTCTGTAAACCTTACGGAGCTCGTAGCGGTTAATGAACGTTGTACGCAGTTCGGCAGCATCGTTGCAACGATCTCGACCGAAGTCACCGCCAGCATCAGTGATGTCGTCTCTTCCATGCAGATGCACGATATGACCCGCCAGCAGCTCGAACATGTCGTCGAAGCGCTGGAACGGCTTGTCGGTGAACTGACCGGTTCAAAGTCATCCGAAGCCGACAGCGATCAGTTTCGCAGAGTGATCATAGAAGCCGGTGATGTCTGCGAACTTCAGGAAGCCCAGCTTCGTTTTGCTTCGAACGAGCTGTACACAGCTGTCTGTACGATAGTTGACAATCTGCGCGAAATTGCCCAAAAACAGTCACGTGATTGCGCAGGAGACAGTAACTATTACCGGTGCGACCGATTCAACCGGCTCTTCGTTCGTGGATGTTATGAGCCAGGGGATGACCGCAGTAACCGCCGTGCTGGCGTCTTGTGCCTGGGCTGACCAGAATATGTCGGCCACCATGAAGAAGGTGGCTCAAACGATCGATGAAATAGCCGCCTTTGTCACCGACATAGAGGCAATCGGTTCCGAAATTGATCTGATCGCTCTCAATGCGCAGATCAAGGCGGCGCTTACCGGGCCGGAAGGTGCTGCACTGGGGGTTCTGGCCGAGGCGATCAAACGGCTCTCGGACGAAGCGGTACGGCAGACTGATGCTGTTGCGGCAACGTTGTCCGGAATTCATGCCGTTACCGAACATTTGCTTGACTGATTCCGAACATGAAGAAAACCAGCTTGGCACCCGTATAACCACGATGCAGGATGAGTTGGCGAAATATCTTGCGGACCATGGGAGAAATGAATACGGAGATGCATTCAGTCCTGTCCGGCCTGAACGGACGAGGTGCTCAGTCTGACAGAGGATGTGGAGCAGGCTACTTCCGGTGTGGATGTTCATGAACGAACAAAGGTTATGGCTGATACGGTTCTTGCCGATCTCGAACGGATTGTTGCCCAGTCGCGCCAGATTGAACCGGCCAGCAGCGAGTTCAAGGAGAACCTGCGGCATATGGAAGAACATTACACGATGGAGAGCGAACGGCATATTCACGAGGCGCTTGCCCGTAAGCGGAGCGGCCAGAGTGCCATTGACGTGCAGAGTGTCGAAGCGAGACCAGTCCGGATGATTCGGAATTCGGGATAATGTAGATTTGTTTTAACAGGAGCACCAGCTATGCCACTCAACAGTTCAGTTCGTGAAAACGGTGAAATTATCATCACCAGCGGTGACCGCCTGACGATTGAAAACGCCGCGGATTTTTCGCGTATCGTCCGCGAAGCACTGGAAGCGTCCAAATAATGTTGCAATCGAATTTGAACCAGCGGTTGAAATCGATATTACCGGGATACAGATTCTCTGCTCTGCCTGCAAGAGTGCTGCGCAGAGCGGCAAGACATTTTCGTATCACGGCCCGCAGCCGCAGGCGTCTGGCCGATGCATATCACCTGCCAGCGGTGCCGAACGTAATGCGGTCTGCAAACATAACAATAATTCTACCTGTATCTGGTTTGGAGGAGCCAACTAATGGCAAAATTGATCATGACGGCCGACGACTCGGCCAGTGTCCGGCAGATGGTGGCATTTACCCTCAAGCAGAACGGCTACGATGTGGTTGAGGCGGTTGATGGCCAGGATGCCCTCAACAAGCTGAATGCCCAGAAAGTCGACATGCTGCTGACCGACCTGAATATGCCCAACATGGATGGCATCGGCCTGATCAAAGGGTCCGTGCCGGAACCCTGAACAAATTCATTCCGATTGTCATGCTGACAACCGAATCGCAGGACTCCAAAAAGGCCGAAGGCAAAGCAGCCGGCGCCACCGGCTGGATCGTCAAGCCGTTCAAGCCGGAGCAGTTGATTGCGGTGATCAAGAAGGTATTGGGGTGAAACCATGATGGAACAAGCCATTGCAACCTATCGCGAAGAGGCCGGTGAACTGCTGGCCGAACTGGAAACCTCACTGCTGGATCTGGAAGAAACGCCGGATGACAACGATCTGATCAACCGGGTCTTCCGGGCCATGCACACCATCAAAGGCTCCGGCGCCATGTTCGGCTTTGATGAGATCGCCTCTTTTACCCATGAGGTCGAAACGGTTTTCGATATGGTGCGCAACGGCAAGATGACTGTCACCAAACGCCTGCTTGATCTGACGCTCAAATCGCGTGACCACATCTCCTACCTGCTCAGCTGTCCTCTAGGCGAAGACGTTGACCGCAGCGCGGGAGATGAGATAATCGCCGGCCTGCGCCAGCTGGTGCCGCAAACGGAACTGCCGCAAAAAGGCTCTGACGACGTCCCGGCCATAGACCTTCCCGACAGTGTCCGGAAGACGAACTGGCACAGGAAAGTACCTGGCGCATCCGCTTCCGTCCCGCTCCCAACATTCTCATGTGCGGCACCAATCCCATCTCCCTGATCAACGAACTGCGCGGTCTGGGCACGGCCCATGTCGTGGCCCAATTCGACGAGATCCCGCTGCTTGACGAGCTGGTCGGCGAAAATTGCTATATCTACTGGGACATCATCCTGACCACCTCCCGCGGCGAAGATGCCATCAAGGATGTCTTCATCTTTGTCGAGGATGACTGCGACATCAAGATTGAACTGATCGACAGCAGCGGATCTGATCGACCGTGAAGCAGGGTTACAAAAAACTGGGCGACATTCTGGTCGAGCGTGGCGATCTCTCCCCGGTCGAGATGCAGAAGGTGCTGCATGCAGCAGAAACGTTTCGGCGAACTGCTGGTGGAGCAGGGCATCGTGACGCCGGAAAAGGTGCAGTCGGCCCTGGTCGAACAGCAGCATGTCAAAAGCGTCCGCAAGGAGCGTAGCGAAGCTCCGCCAGCAGGAAGCCGCCGCCAGCATCCGCGTTCCGGCTGAACGACTTGATCAGCTGATCAATCTGGTCGGCGAAATGGTCACGGTGCAGGCGCACCTGTCCCAGGTATCGCTGGCCGGCGGCGATGCAACCTTCATCGCCATATCCGAAGAGGTCGAACGACTGACCAACGAACTGCGCGATACCGCCCTCAATATCCGCATGCTGCCGATCGGCAGCACCTTCAGCAAATTCAAACGCCTGGTGCGCGATCTCTCGCAGGAACTCGGCAAAGAGATCGAGATGGAAACCTTCGGCGCCGAAACCGAACTGGACAAGACCGTCATCGAAAAGCTGAACGATCCGCTGGTACACATCATCCGCAACAGCATCGATCATGGCATCGAAATGCCCGAAGCGCGCCGGGCAGCCGGTAAACCATCCATCGGCACGGTCTATCTGGGCGCCGAACATTCCGGTGACTCCGTCCTGATCACCATCCGTGACGACGGCGCCGGTCTGGACCGCGACGCCATTCGCGCCAAAGCCATTGAGAGCGGTCTGTTGTCGGCCAACAGCCGATGTGTCCGACAAGGAAATCTACGCCCAGATCTTTGCCCCCGGCTTTTCTACCGCCGCCAAGGTGACCAGTGTCTCCGGGCGCGGGGTCGGGATGGATGTCGTCAAGCGGGGTATCGATGGGCTGCGCGGTTCGATCGGAGTAGACAGTGTGCGGGGAAGCGGCACGACCATCACCCTCAAGATCCCGCTGACTCTGGCGATCATCGACAGCCTGCTGGTCAAGATCGGCAAAGACCATTTTGTGCTGCCGCTGGCGGCGGTCGAGGAGTGCGTCGAGCTGACCCGCGAGGATATCAAAAATTCGCATGGCCGCAATCTGGCCAATGTGCGCGGCGCAATCATCCCCTATATTCCGCTGCGGGAGCATTTCTGACATCACCGACCAGCGCCCGGATATCGAGCAGATCGTCATTGCCGATATTCATGGCACCAAGGTCGGTTTTGTGGTGGACAATGTCGTCGGTGAACACCAGACCGTCATCAAGTCACTTGGGCAAGATGTACCGCGATGTTAAAGGCGTTTCCGGTGCGACCATTCTGGGTGACGGCACGGTGGCCCTGATTCTGGATATGGGGGTGTTGCTGCAGTCGGTGGAAAAACAGGAACAGGCGATAAGCGAAGGGGCCCGTTGGTGACAAATTCCTGTGACAGCATGAGACCGAGGCTGCCGGCAACCCTGACTGATCGGGAATTCCAGCGGTTCAGCGCCTTCATCTATGATCATACCGGCATCAAAATGCCCCCTGCCAAGAAAACCATGCTTGAAGCGCGCCTGCAGAAGCGGCTGAAGGCTGTCTCCATTGATTCGTTCGAGGAATACAGTAACTACGTCTTCAGTCAGGTGGGACGGGCCTCTGAAATCATTCATCTGATCGATGTCGTGACCACCAATAAGACAGATTTTTTTCGTGAACCGGGGCATTTTGATTTCATGGTCAAGACCGCGATTCCAAACATTCTCGAGACACGTGAAGATTTGCGGCGTGAGCCGCTCCGAATCTGGAGCGCCGGTTGTTCGACCGGTGAAGAACCGTATACTCTGGCCATGGTCCTGTCCGAGTTTGATTCTGGTCGTTCCGATTTCAAGGTTGCCATCACCGCCTCGGATATCAGCACCAGGGTGCTCGAGACTGCCCACACCGGGATATACCCAGAAGAGCGTACCGATACGATCCCGCTCAACCTCAAGAAAAAGTACCTGACTGCGGAGCCGTGAACGGTCACGGTCTCTGGTGAGAATCATTCCTCAATTGCGTTCTTTGGTGTCGTTCCGGCGGATCAACTTCATGGATGACGACCTTGGCATTGCTGAAAAGATGGACATAATATTCTGCCGCAATGTTGTTATCTATTTCGACAAACAGACCCAGCAGAATCTGATGAGAAAGTTTTATCGTCAATTGCGTCCGGGAGGCTATCTGTTTATCGGACATTCGGAAACTCTGAACGGTCTCGAAGTAGATTTCAAAGCGGTAGCCTCAACGGTATATCGGAGGGAGCGGTAACGGGGAGGACATACTGAATCCTGTACCCCCATTCACCCTTCATGGTATGAAAGATCTTGCCGACTCACAAACTCACAACATATATCTCAAGCCAGGCGGAGTGGTAGTTTCCCTGAAGCCGGTTCTCGTCTCTACCGTTTTAGGGTCGTGCGTGGCTGTGACCATGTTTTCTGCTTCTTGCGGCTTCGGCGCGATATGTCATGCCATGTTGCCAGCTAATACCGGGAGGAAAAAAGACTTTCGCTACGTCGATACCGCCTTGCAATGTCTGTATGCAAAAGTGAGGGAATACGGCGCCGGAAATGATTTGGTCGTCAAGCTGTTCGGTGGCGCTCAGATGCTGGATATCGGAGATCATTCCCCCGCAAAAGGTTCGGTGGGTGAACAGAATGTGGCGAGGGCGGAAGAGGTGTTGACCTCTTTGGGGCTGTCTATCTCGGCCCGTGATACCGGGGGTCTGCGTGGTCGCAAGCTGTTTTTCTGTACGAGAGGCGGAGACGTCTTTATGCGCCGAATTCGTTCCGGGATACATGGGAGCGATGCGGAAAGGGGACCATGAAAAAGATCAAAGTGCTGATAATTGATGACTCGGCTCTCGTACGCCAGACGCTATGCGACATACTTAATTCTGACCCTGATATCGAAGTGGTTGGCAGTGCGGCAGATCCGTTTCTGGCTGCGGAACGTATGAGAACAGTCATTCCGGATGTGATCACGCTTGATGTTGAGATGCCGCGCATGGACGGGTTGACATTTTTACAGAAACTGATGAGCCAGCATCCGATTCCGGTGGTCATGTGTTCCAGTCTGGCCGAGAGCGGCAGCGAAACGGCGCTCAAAGCCCTTGAATACGGCGCCGTAGATATTATCACCAAGCCTAAAATGGGTACGAAACAATTTATTGAAGAATCTAAAGTGCGTATATGTGATGCGGTAAAAGGCGCTGCTGCCGCCAGGCTCGGTCCTTTAAGGGCGATGCGCACCATGAAAGAGGTGTCGCCAAAGTATACTGCCGATGTCATCATGGAAAAACCAAATACGAAAGCGATGATTCAGACCACCGAAAAGGTGGTGGTGGTCGGCGCCTCTACCGGCGGCACCGAAGCGCTGAAGGTGTTTCTGGAAATGCTGCCGGAAGACACCCCCGGTATTGTCATTGTGCAGCATATGCCGGAAAATTTTACCGCTGCCTTTGCCAAACGACTGGATTCAATCTGTCGGGTTACCGTCAAGGAGGCCCAGGACAACGATACCGTGGTGCGCGGCCGGGCACTGATCGCCCCCGGCAACCATCACACCCTGCTCAAGCGGAGCGGCGCCCGCTATTATGTTGAGATTAAGGATGGTCCGCTGGTGTCGCGCCATCGACCGTCGGTAGATGTGCTCTTCCGTTCGGCGGCCCGCTACGCAGGTAAAAATGCGGTCGGGGTCATCATGACCGGTATGGGAGATGACGGCGCCAAAGGCATGAAGGAGATGCACGACTCCGGCGCTGTTACAATCGCCCAGGATGAGGCATCATGCGTGGTCTACGGCATGCCGAACGAAGCGGTGAAACTGGGTGGCGTCAATAAGATCATGCCGTTGCAGAATATTGCGCATGAGGTGTTGAAGTTGTGCAGTTAGTGACAAATATAATCGGATCTGATACATTCCCTCCATCTTCGCAAAGGGGTGCTTGTTAATGAATAAAATTGTTATCTGTCTCGTTGTATCATTTGTTGTATCCGTTTCTACAGGGTGGTCGGCGCCCGTTCCTTCACTTCCAAAAGGGTATCACGCATGGCGGAAAAGTGAGCGAAAGGTTGTGACGGATAAAAACTCGCTTTTTTACGGTATTCACTATCTGTATGCCGATAAAAAGGCGATCCAGGGGTATCAAGCGGGAAATAAATTTCGTGAAGGAAGCCGGGTTGTCGTTGAGTTTTTCAACATCAAGGGGGCATCTTCCGGTGACGGTCCGCTCAACATGATTGTGCTGATGCAAAAGGATGCGCGCCATAAAGATACCGGTGGCTGGCTGTTTGCCGGGTACTCCGCTGATGGCAAGCCGAGCGGCGTCGACCCGCTCAAAAACTGCTTTGATTGTCATCGGCAAGAGGCAGCCCAGAGGGATTACGTGATCTCAACGATCAAAGATTTTACGCGCTGATAGCTCTAACCCTGAAGTTTACTCCGCAGAAAACCGCCCCGTGTTCGTATCTTGACACCCCAGTACTTTTGCGGTAACTTGTCACGTCCTACCACAGGACACCTGACGTTTTCGTCATCACTCCCGTTATTCAAAGGTCACTCAGGCATGAAAATTACAGCGGTTATCCCTGCCCGTTATGCATCGACACGTTTTCCCGGCAAGGCTTTGGCGGAAATTGACGGTCGTCCGATGATCCAGCATGTCTATGAACGTACGGCTCAGTCGAAGCTGGTCGGTCGGGTTATTGTCGCCACTGATGACCAGCGTATTGCCGATGCGGTCACCATGTTCGGCGGAGAAGCGATCATGACCTCTGTCGATCATGAAACCGGCACCGACCGTCTGGCAGAGGTGGCTGCCGGGCTGGATGCCGACATTATCGTCAATGTCCAGGGTGATGAGCCGCTGATTGATCCGGCCATGATCGATCAGGCACTTCAGCCCTTTCTCGAAGAGCCGGACCTGCAGATGGGAACTCTCAAGACCCGCATTAAGTGCCTGCATGATTTTCTCTCTCCCAATGTGGTCAAGGTGGTGACCGATAACTGCGGCAATGCCCTCTATTTTTCCCGCTCTCCACTGCCGTTTTTCCGCGACAAATGGAAGGATCTGAAGGATGAATCCTTCTGCTGCGGCAAGCTGCTCTGCTACAAGCATGTCGGATTGTATGTCTATCGCCGTGATTTTCTGCTGAAATTTGCCGCCATGCCGCCGACATTTCTGGAAATATCCGAGAAGCTGGAACAGCTGCGTGCGATTGAGAATGGTGTTAGAATCCGGGTGGTGGAAACCGAGTTTGAGTCGATCGGCGTTGATACGCCCGATGATCTTGATTAAAGCCCAGGAACAGTATCGTAAACTTTCATAAATAGACCGCAAACGAATTGATTGATATTCAGGAGCAGATACCATGAAAACCAAGTTTATCTTTATCACCGGCGGCGTTGTTTCATCGATCGGCAAAGGTCTGGCAGCCGCTTCGCTGGGGGCATTGCTGGAGGCACGCGGGTTGCGGGTTACCATGCAGAAGCTTGATCCCTACATCAATGTCGATCCCGGCACCATGTCACCCTTTCAGCACGGCGAGGTCTTTGTTACCGATGACGGCGCCGAAACTGATCTGGACCTGGGGCATTATGAACGCTATACCAGTGCCGTTCTTTCCAAAAAGAGCAATTTTACCACCGGTCAGGTCTATTTTTCCGTCATCACCAAGGAACGCCGCGGCGATTATCTGGGGGGCACGGTCCAGGTTATTCCCCACATCACCGACGAGATCAAGCTCAAGATCATCGAAAATGCCAAGGGTGCCGATGTGGCCATTGTCGAGGTCGGCGGGACGGTCGGCGATATCGAATCGCTGCCGTTTCTGGAGGCGATCCGCCAGTTCCGTTTTGACCGCGGGCCAGGGCAACGCACTGTATGTCCATGTCACGCTGGTGCCTTACATCCGCACCGCCGGCGAACTGAAGACCAAACCGACCCAGCATTCGGTCATGGAACTGCGCAAGATCGGTATCCAGCCGGATATCCTGCTCTGCCGCTGCGACCGCGAACTGCCGCAGGATATGAAGAAAAAGATCGCCCTGTTCTGCAACGTGGGCGAAAAGGACGTTATTCCGGTTGTGGATTCCGAACATATCTATGCCGTACCGCAGGCGCTCAACAAGGAGCATCTGGATGATCAGGTGGTCGAAAAGCTGAATATCTGGACCAAGGCAGCCTGATCTGACCCATTGGCAGGATGTGGTGGAAACACTGCGCCACCCCAGCCATGGTGAGGTGCGTATCGCCATTGTCGGCAAATATGTCGATCTGACCGAGTCCTACAAATCTCTGTCCGAGGCCCTGACCCATGGCGGTATTGCCAACGATTGCCGGGTGTCCCTGAAATATCTCGATTCTGAAAAGATCGAGCGGGACGGTATTGACGGGCATCTGGACGATGTGGACGGCATTCTGGTGCCGGGCGGTTTTGGTGAGCGCGGCACTGAAGGGAAGGTCATGGCCATCGAGTATGCCCGTACCAACAAGATCCCCTTCTTCGGGATCTGTCTCGGGATGCAGATGGCGGTGATCGAATTTGCCCGCAATGTCTGCGGTCTTACAGATGCCTGTTCGAGCGAATTCCGTCAGGATGGCGGCGAGCCGCTGATCCATCTGATGGAAGAACAGAAGATCGGTCAGCAAAAAGGGGGGCACCATGCGTCTGGGAGCCTATCCCTGCTCACTCACCAAGGGGACCCTGGCCCATGCCGCCTATAACGAGACCGATATTTCCGAACGTCATCGCCACCGCTACGAATTCAACAACGCCTATCGTGAGCATGCTGACCAAAAAAGGTCTGGTCCTGTCGGGTGTGTACAAGGATAAAGATCTGGTTGAAGTCGTTGAAATTGCCGATCATCCCTGGTTCCTGGCATGCCAGTTCCATCCCGAGTTCAAGTCCAAACCGCTGGTTCCGCATCCGCTGTTCCGAGCTTTTATCGGTGCTTCCTTGGCGCAGCGAAACACGAGGTAAACCATGACCCGAGAAATTATTATCCGGAAATGTAAAGATTGGCGGCAATCGTCCGCTGGTTCTGATTGCCGGGCCGTGCGTGATCGAGAATGAGACGGCAACCCTGCGGCATGCCGAACGGCTGATGACGATCTGCAACGGTCTTTCAATGCCGCTTGATTTTCAAGGCATCCTACGACAAGGCCAACCGTACCTCGATCAGTGCCTTCCGTGGTCCGGGGATGAAGGAGGGGCTTGCAGATTCTGCGCAAGGTCAAGGAATCGCTGGGGTTGCCGGTGATTTCGGATATTCACTCCATCGAGCAGATCGCTCCGGCGGCCGAGGTGCTGGATGTGCTGCAGATTCCGGCTTTTCTCTGTCGTCAGACCGATCTGCTGGTGGCTGCTGCCAAGAGCGGCCGGGTGATCAACGTCAAAAAAGGGCAGTTTCTGGCCCCCTGGGATATGAAAAATGTGGCCGGCAAAACTGGCTGCCAGCGGCAACGAGAACATCATCCTGACCGAACGGGGCGCCTCCTTCGGCTACAACAATCTGGTGGTGGATATGCGCAGTTTTCCGGTCATGCGTGCCACCGGCTATCCGGTGGTGTTTGATGCCACCCACAGTGTGCAGCTCCCCGGCGGTCAGGGCGATAGTTCCGGCGGTCAGCGCGAGTTTGTGGAGTATCTGTCCCGGGCAGCCGTTGCCACCGGTATTGACGGCATCTTCATGGAGGTGCATGAAGACCCGGACAAGGCGCTCTGTGACGGTCCCAATTCGATTCCGCTGAACGAACTGCCGGCGTTGCTGAAGACGCTGAAAGCGCTTGATGCCGTCGTTAAACAGAGGCCTGCGGCATGACAGTTATCGCTGAGGCACGCCGGGTAATCCGGGTTGAGGCGACTGGCTCTTTCGGCCATGGCTGATCGCATTGACGATTCGTTTGAACGGGCGATTGATCTGATTCTTGGGAGCCCGGGCGGGTGATCGTCAGCGGTATGGGCAAATCCGGTCTGGTTGGCCAGAAGATCGCCTCCACCATGGCTTCTACCGGTACGCCGGCTTTTTTTCTGCATCCGGCCGAAGGTATCCACGGCGATCTGGGAATGATCATGACCGGTGATGTCGTGATTGCCATTTCAAATAGTGGCGAAACCGAGGAAATGCTGCGGATTCTCCCGTCAATCAAACGCCTCGGAGCACATCTCGTGGCCATGAGCGGCAATCCGGCATCAAATCTGGCCCGTTCAAGTGACGTTTTTCTCGATGTTTCCGTCACGGAGGAGGCCTGCCCGCTGGGACTGGCTCCAACCGCGTCCACAACGGCCACTCTGGCCATGGGGGATGCCCTGGCTGTGGCACTGCTGGTTAAACGCGGCTTTCAAGGCCGAGGATTTTGCCATATTTCATCCCGGTGGGTCGCTGGGCAAAAAGCTGATTCTGCGGGTTGAAGACCTGATGCACGCCGGTGAAGCCATTCCGCTGGTGCGGGAAGATACCTTGATGAAGGAGGCCCTGTTCGTGATCACCGCCAAGGGGCTTGGAGTAACCGGTGTCTGCGATTCAAGCGGCGCTCTGAAGGGGGTGATTACCGATGGCGACCTGCGCCGGTCGCTGGAAAAGGGTTATGATATTCTCAACCAGCGTGCTTCGGAAATCATGAAGCATCGGGCCGTTGCGCATCAAGCGGTCGGAGCTTGCCGCCGCAGCACTGCAGATCATGGAACAGCGTTCCATCACCTCTCTGTTTGTTTTTGAAAACGATCAGAGTCCCGCACCGTGCGGCATCATTCACCTGCATGACATCCTCAAGGCCGGTATCGCCTGATGAATGACAAACTTAGCAGATATTCGCCTGTTGCTGCTTGATGTCGATGGCGTTATGACCGACGGCGGCATTATCTATGACGGCAACGGACTTGGAAACCAAAGTATTCAATGTCAAGGACGGGCACGGCATCAAGATGCTGCAGCGACATGGCATTGAAGTCGGCATCATTACCGGCCGCACCTCGCTGGTTGTTGATATCAGGGCCAGAGAACTCGGGATTGAACTGGTGTATCAGGGTGCTCTGAAAAAACTTGAGAGCTACTGTGATGTGAAGCAGAAAACCGGGCTTGATCGACAGCCAGATTGCCTATATGGGAGATGATGTCATTGATGTTCCGGTCATGCGGCGCGTAATTTTTGCCGCGGCTCCTGCCGATGCGTTGATCGAAGCCCGTACGTGCTGCCCATTATGTGACGTCCTGCGGTGGCGGGCGTGGTGCAGTGCGTGAAGTATGCGATCTGATTCTCAAAGGGCGGGGGCTGTGGGATGAGATCGCGGCCCGCTATGAACTGTTTAACGCTGATACAATCTCTGTGCCAAAAGCATCAATCCTGCCACGTTTTGCTGGACAGTCCTGCTCCTCAATGGTATAGTTCCTCACCTATTATGGTATCGCCCGTTTATATCAGGCCTTTGCTGGCACTTCTTGTGACGGCGGCGATTATCGGTATCGTGGTCGTCGTTCTCCGGAATGGCTCTCACGGACCAGCTCCGGTCCGGTCGGCCAATCAGCAGCTTCCCCACAACATTGATGTTGCCCTGAAAAAGGCCCGTTTTTCTGAAATTCAGGATGGCCTGGTTGTATGGGAACTTGTTGCAGAACGGGTTGACTATGATAAAAGCGGAGATATGGCATATCTCTCCGATATTCGTATGGAGTTTCAGCGTAACCGGTCTCACGGGGCGATAACGGTGACGGCTGACAAAGGTGAATATTTCAGTCTGACAAAAACATGTCCAGCTTAACGGTCATGTCCACGTCGTAACCGAGGATGGAGCCAGTTTCAAAACAAATTCGATTGTGTATAAGGGTGCAGCAGATCAGCTTTTCAACAGCCGACCCGGTGACCTTCCGGCAGCAACGATTACAGCTTACTGCGATCGGCATGGATTTGGATGTCAAGAGCCAGAGGGCACGTTTTTATTCTTCGGTTGATGCTACAATTATTTCCCGGTAGATTGTCTGTACTGGTTGAAGTATTACCGGTGCCGGGGTTTTCATTAAAGGTATAGATAATGAGATTACATCTGCTCTGCATGATATTGATCTGCTTGTGGTGCCTGTTTCCGGCATCAGCTGTTTCAGCTGCATCCCCGACTCACAAGGATCGTTCAAACCTGCCAATTACCGTTAAATCCAATGAGATGACTGCTGACAATAAAGGAAAAACAGCGATTTTTTCCGGTAAGGTTGTTGCGAAACAGGGCGATATTACCATATTCTCCGATAAACTTATCGTTAATTATGCTGATAAAAGTGGAGAGGTGGATAAGGTCGAAGCGGTCGGTAATGTCAGGATTGTTCAGCAGAACAGAACCGGTTTTGCTGATCAGGCGGTCTATGAAAGCCGTAACGGACGTATAGTTTTGACCGGAAATCCCCGGGTTGTGCAGGGGGGGGACAGCATCAGCGGTAAAGTAATTACCTATTACGTCGATGATGACAAAAGTGATGTGTCAAGCGGTGGCGATCCGAAAGTCACGTGTTGAGGCGGTTATAAATCCGCCAGCAAGGAAGAACGATGCCGGAAGTCGTTAACTCATCAAAACTCTGGACGAAAGCTCTTAAAAAAAACTACGGTAGCCGTCAGGTGGTCTGTGGTGTAGATATTTCAATCACATCCGGAGCTGTTATCGGACTGCTTGGGGCCGAACGGTGCCGGCAAAACAACGACCTTTTATATGGTGGTCGGGCTGGCGCAGCCGGATGGCGGCCAGGTTTTTCTGGGTGACGAAGAGATAACCGCGCTGCCGATGTATCAGCGGGCACGCCGCGGTATCAGTTATCTTCCGCAGGAAGCATCGGTTTTTCGTAAACTGTCGGTGGCGGATAATCTGATGGCAATTCTCGAAACGGTCGAACCCGACAAGCACCTTGGTCGCCAGAGGATGGAACAGTTGCTGGAGGAATTCTCCATTACGCACATTGCCTCATCCAAAGGATATTCTCTTTCAGGCGGTGAGCGGCGACGGGTTGAAATTGCCCGGGCACTGATCACAAATCCTTCATTTATTCTGCTGGATGAGCCGTTTGCCGGGATTGATCCGATTGCCGTGGCCGATATTCAGGGGTTGATTGTTTCGCTAAAAAACAAAAATATCGGTGTATTGATTTCGGATCATAACGTCCGGGAAACCTTGGGTGTCTGTGATTCGGCATATATTCTGAGCAGTGGAGAGGTTCTCGAATATGGTACGCCGGACGAGATTGCAACCAGTAAAAAAGCTCAGGAAATTTATCTGGGAAAAGATTTCCGTCTTTGATTGTTCTGCCTAACGAGAGCATGAAATCCCGATATCGGGTTTGAGGTCAATGTTTCATGGCAATGGAGATGCGCCAACAACTGAAAATGTCCCAGCAACTGGTGATGACTCCCCAGTTGCAGCAGGCCATCAAGCTGCTTCAGTTGACACGTCTGGAACTTCAGGATCTGGTGCTTCAGGAATTGGAGGAGAATCCGCTTCTGGAAGAAGCTACCGAACATGGATGAAATTCGCGAGCCGGATACACTTGAAGTGGCGGAGCAGGAGCTTGAACCGGTCAGTGAGACTGCGGATTTTCATGAGGTGGAAACCGGTGAGGAAACCCTGCGGGACTGGGACAGCTATCTGGATGGTTACAACTACAGTTCCGGAGAACAGCAGTACGGCGGTGACGATGAGCGCCCTTCCTTTGAAAATCTGCTGACCCGTAAGGGTACCCTGATCGATCATCTGTTCTGGCAGCTTCATATGGGGCAGTTCTCCGAAATGGATGTTCGCGTCGGTGAAGAGATCATCGGCAATATTGATGATTATGGCTATCTGCGGGCGTCTCTGCAGGAAATTGCAGCGGCAAGTTCTGCGACTGAAGAGGATGTCCTGGATGTGCTTGAATGTATTCAGGAGTTTGATCCACCTGGTGTCGCTGCCCGTGATCTGCGTGAATGTCTGCTTATTCAGGCCCGGATTCTGGGTATGAAGGGGAGTGTTGTCGAAAGGATTCTGCTGCATCATCTCAGCGATCTGGAAAAACGAAACTACAAGCAGATTGCCCGGTCTTGAAGGTTGATATGAATCAGGTGCTGATGGCTGCAAAGATTATTTCGGGGTTTGATCCACGCCCCGGTTCGTCATTCAGTACCGATGATGTGCATTATATCTCTCCGGATATCTTTGTGCATAAGGTCGGTGATGATTATGTGGTCATGCTGAATGAGGAAGGGTTGCCCAACCTGAAGGTCAGTACCCAGTATGCCGAGGTTCGCGGAAATGGTACGATTGACTCTCAGGCCGAGGATTATATCAATGACAAGATGCGTTCAGCGCTCTGGCTGATCAAGAGTATTCAGCAGCGCCAGCGAACCATCTATAAGGTTGCAAAAAGCATCATCCGGTTTCAGCGGGAATATTTTGATCGTGGTATCGAGTATCTGCGGCCGCTGGTGCTGCGGGATGTTGCCGATGATATCGGCATGCACGAATCAACCATCAGTCGCGTTACGACCAACAAGTATATGCAGACTCCGCAGGGATTGTTCGAGCTGAAGTACTTCTTTAACAGCGGTCTTTCGACCAGCGAAGGGGATTTTGTCGCTTCTGAGAGCGTCAAAAACCGAATCAAGGAGATTATCGAAAAGGAAAATCCCAAAAAACCGCTTTCCGATCAGAAAATTGCCGAGATGCTGTCGGGTCAGACGGTCAATATTGCCCGCCGTACGGTAACCAAGTATCGGGAAATGCTTAATTTGGGATCATCTTCGGAACGTAAACGACATTTTTGACGAACTGCTGTTTCGGCAGTCGTCCATTTCACAGCACCAACCACACAGGAGGATTGTATGCAGGTAACAACGACATTCAGGCACATGGAGCAGAGCGATGCCCTCAAGGCATATGCCGAGGAAAAACTTGAGCGGGTAGCAAAGTATATTGACGAGCCCGATCAATGTTCAGGTCTATTTTTCTGTGGAAAAAAAGATTCGCCACATTGTCGAAATTGTTATTAACTCAAAGGGGATCAGCACCAAGGCTTCCGAAGCGACCAACGACATGTATGCCGCCATTGATGCTGTCATCGACAAGATTGAACGTCAGCTCAATCGCTACAAGGAAAAAATCAAGGCCCACAAGCCGAACGGTGACGATCATGGTCGTCAGATCTCCAAAAAGATTTTTGAGGCCGAGAGTATTGAAGCCAGCACCGGCTCGGTCGTTATCAGAACAACGACTGAAACCGCCAAGCCGATGTCGGTCGAAGAGGCTGTCATGCAGATGGATCTTCTTCACAAGGACTTTATTGTGTTCACCGATGCCGACAGCAGTGAAATCAATGTTCTCTATCGTCGTAAAGACGGTAATTTCGGCCTGATTGAGCCGCAACGCGCTTAGTAGATCAAAGCCACCATGGACGGTATCATCACTTTCGATACAGGATCTGCTGACTGACACTGAGTATGGTCTCGGCTTGTCACTTCTGGCCGGCAAACAGGGGCTTACGCATCGTGTCTCCAGTTCACGTATTCAGAAACCGGGACTGGCGCTGGCCGGTTACACCGAGCACCTGCATCCCGACCGGATGCAGGTGCTCGGTAATACTGAAATTTCCTATCTGCAGCAGATTGACAGCCGGGTTGCTGCCGAGAATATTGCTACGCTCTGCACCTTTCCGATATCCTGCTTTATCGTCACCAAAGGGCTGCGTCCGCCGCAGCTCCTGCTTGATCTGGCCGATTCCCGCGCTATTCCGGTACTTGCAACCCCTCATCAATCATCAACCTTTATTTCACTGATCACCAAATTTCTTGAAGAACGGCTGCTGCCGACTACCCATCTGCATGGTGTTCTGATGGATGTGCTGGGGGTCGGCATTCTTCTCTCCGGCAAAAGCGGCATCGGCAAGAGTGAGTGTGCTCTCGATCTTGTGATCCGTGGACATCGCCTGGTTGCAGATGACATGGTCTTCATCAAGAAGAAGATGCCGGCGGCGCTGGTCGGGCAGTCGGAGGAGTCGATTCAGTATCTGATGGAGATTCGCGGTCTTGGGATCATCAATATCAAGGATCTTTACGGTGTTTCATCGATCCGCGAGAAGAAAATCATCGATATGCTGCTGGAACTGGTGGAGTGGGATGAGTCGCATGAATATGATCGACTGGGGGTTGATGATCGTACGGTTACCATTCTCGGGATTGAGATACCGCATATCATTATTCCGGTCCGTCCTGGTCGTAATCTTGGCTCGATTATCGAGGTTGCCGCTCGTAATATTCTGCTTAAAGGGATGGGATATCATTCGGCCCGTGATTTTCAGGAACGGCTTCTGGCGCGTATCGAGGCGCGACCGCTTGGGGATGAGGTGGAGTAGGGTATGCGCATTATCGTCATCACCGGTATGTCCGGTTCCGGAAAATCTACTGCAGTCAGAGCCCTGGAAGATGAAGGGTATTACTGTATCGATAATCTGCCGGTACGTCTGTTCAAGCGTTTTGTCGATTTGATTGGCAAATCGGGTGAAACCTTCAAAGGCATTGTACTGGTGGCTGATATCCGTGGTCGGGAGTTTTTCAAGGGGTATGAAAACGCCTTTCACAAGATCTGCCGGAGCCGGGCACACAGTAGAAATATTTTTTTTTGATGCCCTGGACGACATTCTGGTGCGACGTTTTTCTGAGACGCGCCGTCGCCATCCTGCCGATGAACAGTGTTCGGTTGCTGAAGGCTATCCGAATTGAGCGGGATCGCCTGAGCGGCCTGCGACAGATGGCGACCAGAATAATTGACACCTCCGAGTTTACGGTTCACCAGCTTAAGGAATTCATCCTGAGAATCGTCCGGGGTGAGGAAAAAGAAAATCAGCTGGTAGTCGAAGTTCAGTCATTTGGCTTCAAGTACGGTGTGCCGCTTGAGTCAAGCATTGTCATGGATGTTCGCTTTCTTCCGAATCCGTTTTTTGTGCCGGAACTGAAAGATGGTTCAGGTCTTGATGATGCGGTTCGTGATTATGTCCTTGATAATGTTGTTACCGCACAATTTCTTGATTACTTTTTCCCGCTTCTGGATATGCTGTTGCCGGCACATCGTCAGGAAGGCAAATCGTATTTAACTATTTCAATCGGTTGTACCGGTGGCCGCCATCGCTCCGTTGCCATAGCAGAGGCCACCGGAATGCACTTACAGGAAACGTGGCCCTCAGTGCGAATTATTCACAGGGATATTGAAAAGGGGCTTAAATGATAGGATTAGTACTTGTTACTCATGCCGGATTGGCGACCGCTCTCAAGCTGTCGGCAGAGATGATTGTCGGAACTATTGAACGCTGCATGACTGTGGAAGTTGCTCCTGATGAGCGCGCCGATGATATCATGGCCCGTGTTGTGGCTGCGGTTGAAGCGGTGCAGTGCCGACGGGGCTATTATCATGACCGATCTCTTTGGCGGCACACCATCCAATATGGCGATGTCGTTTTTAAAAGAGGGGTGTATTGAAGTTGTTACCGGTGTGAATCTGCCGATGCTGATTGAGTTCTGTTCGCGCCGTGAGCGAATGCCGGTGGCCGAACTTGCAGCTGGATTTGCAGCGAACCGGTCGTGAAGGAATTATCGTCGCCGGAGAATTTTTGAAGTAAATTCTAGAAGTGAACATATATCGTAAGGAAACGTTAAAACTATGCTCCAGAAAGAATTTCTGATCATAAATAAACTCGGATTGCATGCTCGTGCATCAGCCCTCTTTGTAAAAACTTCCAGCCGTTTCAGCTCTGACGTCAAGCTGGCCCGTGAAGGTGTTGAAGTTAATGGAAAAAGTATTATGGGTATTATGATGCTGGCGGCCTCGAAGGGTTCTTCTGTTCGTCTGACGGTAGACGGCGCGGACGAAACAGAGGCTTTTCAGGCCATTGGTGATCTGATCACCAATGGCTTTGGAGAGGAATGACATGCAGACTTTCTCAGGAATCGCGGCTTCGCCCGGGATTGCCATGGGGAGGCTCCGCATTATTGATCGCCGCCGGGTCATCGTTTCCGAGTATCCGATTCCTTCGGAAGCGGTTTCTCATGAAATAGCCCGCCTTGCTCAGGCGATTGAAGATACCCGCGTCGAACTTGAAACACTTAAATCCCGCCTTGCAGAAACAAATGGTGAAGACCACCTCTTTTTTATTGAAACCCACCTGATGATTCTGGCTGATGAACGTCTGGTAACTGAAACAGCCGAGATCATCAGAACCGGCATGATTAATGCCGAAGGGGCCCTGAGGCGGACCCTGCATCGCTACCGCGAAACATTTGCCAGCATCGACGATCCATATCTCCGTGAACGTATCAGCGATGTCGAAACGGTGATTGAACGAGTACTGCGCAACATGAGCGGTGAAACGGTCGAGCCGTTTCCCCAGCATGAAGGTCAGATAATTATTGCGGCACATGATTTTTCTCCCGCCGATATGCTTCAGATCAATCGTGACAATGTTCTCGCCATAATAACGGAGATCGGCGGTCGAACGTCACATACGGCCATTCTGGCGCGCGCCCTTGACCTGCCTGCTGTTATGGGTGTTGATGGGATAACGGATCTTCTGCTTGATGGTGTCGCAGTTATTGTCGATGGCCTGTCAGGAGACGGTTATTGTCGATCCGGATCAGGAAACGTTTCAGTCATCGTTGCGCCGTAAGCAGCATTACGAATATGTTGAATATGAACTGCTGAAAACGTGCCCTTGCCCGCTGTCACACTCGATGGTCACCTGATGCAATTGAGGGGAAATGTCGAGATTCCGGAAGAGGGCGCTTCTGTTTTGGCTCATGGCGGGAGTGGTGTCGGTTTGTACCGTACCGAAATGCTTTTCATGAATCGCACTTCTATGCCGGATGAAGAAGAACAGCTGGCAATGTATCGAGCGATGCAGCAGGCTATTGCGCCGCATCCTCTCACCATTCGAACCTTGGATGCCGGCGGTGACAAACTGCTTGAAGGAATGGATCAGGCTGCGGAAGCGAATCCGGCCCTGGGTGTGCGGGCGATCCGTTTCTCCTTGAGCATGCCGGATGAATTCAAAAAACAGCTGCGGGCGATCTTGCGGGTCAGTGCTGACGGGCCGGTCAGAATCATGTTCCCGATGATTTCGGGAATGGAGGAACTCCGTGCGGCAAAAGCGCTGCTCGAAGAAGCCAAACTGGAGTTGACCGCATCCGGTATTCCATTTGACAGTGCGGTTCAGGTCGGGATAATGATCGAAATACCGGCGGCAGTTACCCTGGCCGACCTGCTGGCGCGTGAAGTTGATTTTTTCAGTGTCGGCACAAATGACCTGATTCAGTACACTCTGGCGATCGATCGCAGCAATGAACAGCTCTCACATCTGTATCAACCGCTCCATCCTGCAGTACTGAGGTCACTGCGCCGAATTGTTCAGGCTGCTCACGGCGCCGGAATTCCTGCCTGTCTCTGTGGCGAAATGGCCGGTGATCCTCTCTATCTGCCGATTCTGCTCGGGCTCGGTTTCGATGAACTTTCGATGGGAGCCGGGTCAATCCTGCGTGTGAAACAGATTCTCCGTCGTTGTACCTTGGAGCGCGCTGGCAGAATTGCCGAAGGGTGCTTTGCCTTTTCAACCGCTGCGGAAGTCGAGATGTATCTCAAGTCTCAAATTACCCTGGATGTAGCCGAAAGTATCGACTAATGACACCACACGTGATCTATCCTCTTTTCGCATTTATCTTCGGCATGGTTGTCGGCTCATTCCTGAATGTCTGCATCTGTCGCATGCCGAAAGACGAATCAATTGTTTCTCCACCTTCGCATTGTCCGCACTGTTCCTATCAGATCCGCTGGTATGACAATATCCCGCTGCTGAGCTATCTGCTCCTGCGGGGGAAATGTCGTGGGTGCGGTGCCCATATTTCGCTGCAGTATCCGCTGGTCGAGCTGCTCAACGGGGTTTTGACCCTGCTGCTTTTTCTCCGCTTTGGCCCGACACTTGCGTTTGCGGTGCTGTTTCTGTTCTGTTCGGCGCTGGTGGTGATCACCTTTATCGACATTGAACATCAGATTATTCCTGACGAAATATCGTTGTCCGGCATTGTGGTCGGTTTTGTTCTGTCATTTTTTCTGCAAGGTCATACCTGGCTGAATTCACTGCTTGGTATCCTGCTGGGTGGCGGGAGTCTGCTGCTGGTTGCCTATGCGTATCAACGGCTGACCGGCAAAGACGGCATGGGGGGCGGTGATATCAAACTGCTGGCCATGATGGGCGCTTTTCTGGGGTGGAAGGCGGTACCGTTTATCATCTTTGCCAGTTCACTGATCGGCTCGCTGGTCGGCATTTCCATCATGTTGTTTCAGAAAAAAGATTCCAAGCTGGCGATCCCGTTTGGTCCCTACCTTGCCTTTGGAGCGGTGCTGTATATTTTTTACGGGAAACCGCTCATCCAGTGGTATCTGGGGCTGAGTGGTTTTTATCAGGGGTAGACATGGCCCGTTACCGCCCCAGTCTGACCGTTTCAATCCTGGCTTTTCTGGGGTTGCTGCTGGTGTTGACCTGGCTTCTCTTCAGTCTGCTGGCCTTCAAAACCGCCGCCAATGATCTGTACGCCCAAAAAGGTGAACATGCCCGCACGCTGCTCAAGGCTTTTGTCAGCCTGCTCCCCGATTCAATTCCAACCTATCCGGAAGGCTTCATTCCTCCCGATTCACAAGCATCGCAATATATTCAAAAACTTTCTGAAGAGTCTGCCTTTAGTCGTCTGACCTTGCTGGACAGAAACGGCAAAATTATCTTTAGCGCCGGTCGGGAGGGGAGTGATCTGTACTCTCCGTTTCAGGGGCTTCCAAAAACGGCGGAGGGAAGCTATATCCGCCCGGACGGGAGTGGCATCGTTCATCTCATCACCGTTACGCGTGATGGGAAAGCTGTCGGAAAAGCCGGTTTGCTGCTCTCTCTGGCTCCCGAGAAAGCCCGTCTGAATCGATCACGTCAGATGCTGATGACCTATTTTGTGCTGGATTTTATATTATTGCTTGGTTTGGGTTCATTTGTTCTGTCGCGAATTGTTGTCAATCCGATTAATCGTTTGCTGACAGCAACAGAAAAAATTACCGGTGGACAGTACGGACAAACGCTGAACGTGTCCGGGAGTGCCGAACTTGCCCGACTGGCCACCGCTTTTAACGAAATGGCCTCAGCGCTGCGCAGCAAGGACCATCAGGTTACAGAGCAGATGGCCGCTCTTGAACAGGCAAACAGCGACCTTCGTCAGGCCCGGGAAGAAACGCTTCGTACCGAAAAAATGGCTTCAATCGGACTGCTGGCCGCCGGGATGGCACATGAAATCGGAACACCGCTCGCATCGATCATGGGGTATGCCGAGCTTTCCGCAGGCGAACAGCCGGATAACTCCGCCATCCAGGATTATGCCCGGCGCATCACCGATGATTGCTCACGGATCGACCGGATTGTACGAGGACTGCTTGATTATTCCCGGCCACGAACGTTGAACGGAGAGAATGCTGACGTACGTGACGTTGTCCTCTCGACTCTTGATCTGATGACGCAGCAGGGTGTCTTCAAACAATTGAATCTCCGTATGGAAATCGATGAAGGTCTCTTGCCCGCCAGGTGTGATCACCACCAGCTTCAGCAGGTAGTTATCAATCTGCTCCTTAATAGCCGCGATGCCACTCCTGCTGGTGGGACTATAATGGTAAGAGCTCGGCAAGATGGTGCATATATCCGATTGGATGTCATCGACAGCGGCACAGGCATCGCTGAAGAGTCCTTGAAACATATCTTCGATCCGTTCTTTACTACCAAACCGCCAGGTAAGGGAACCGGTCTGGGACTGGCGATTTCTGCACGGATTGTTGAGGGTTTCGGCGGACGTATCACGGCTGCGAGCAGGATTGGAAAAGGGAGCTGCTTCAGCGTCTTGCTCCCACTGGCGCGGGCGGAGGAAGGGGGTGAAGCGTGAGTAATAATCAGCATATTCTGATCATAGATGACGAAGAAAACATGCGCCATATGCTGTCGGTCATGCTGACTCGTCAGGGGTACCGGGTTGATCCGGCGGCAGATGGTGAACAAGGGCTGAACTGCCTTATGACTACCGTCTATGATTATATCCTCTGTGACATCCGGATGCCGGAAATGGATGGTAAAACCTTTTTGGTGACGGGCACTTGAGGAGCATGTCACTGCCCCGATTATTATGATGTCGGCCTACGGTACCGTGGAAACCGCTGTAGAGTGCATGAAGCTGGGAGCATATGATTTTATCTCGAAGCCGTTTAAAAAAGATGAAATCGTCATGGTGCTCAAAAAAGCCGAAGAGCGGGAGCGGCTGAAAGAAGAGAACAGCCAACTGCGGGAAGTTGCTTCCGGCCAGTTTTCCTATAGCGGAATCCTCAGCCGCAATCTACGAATGCAGGAGATCTTCACTCAGATCAAAAAAGTTACGGATCTGAAAACTACAATACTTATACTGGGTGAGTCCGGCACCGGAAAAGAGCTGGTTGCGAGTGCTGTTCATCAAAACGGCAGACGTGCACAAAAACCTTTTGTGGCGGTAAATTGCGGTGCCATCCCGGAAAACCTGCTTGAAAGTGAATTGTTCGGGCATGTCCGTGGGGCATTTACCGATGCGTCCAGTGACAAAGCCGGACTATTTGAACAGGCTGATGGCGGTACTCTGTTTCTGGATGAAATCGGCGAAATGCCGCTTGCGGTGCAGGTCAAGCTGCTGCGGGTTTTACAGGAAGGCGAAATCAGAAGGGTAGGGGGCTCTGCTTCCAAAAAAGTTGATGTCAGAGTGGTTTCTGCCACGTCACGCGACTTGTCCGCTGATGTTGGGGGTGGCCGCTTTCGGGAAGATCTGTATTTCCGGCTGAATGTGTTTTGCCTGCAGTTGCCGCCGCTTCGCGAGCGTGTGGAAGATATTCCCTTGCTGGCAGAGCATTTTCTGAACCGCTACGGACGTTCTGATGATGGCCAGACATTGCATATTGAGCCGGATGCGATGCGCAGTCTGATGGCACATCGCTGGCCTGGCAATGTACGTGAGCTTGAAAATGTCGTCGAGCGCGCCTGCATCCTGTGCGAAGGTGGTCGCATTACCTCCGCCTGCCTTCCCTCCTCTGTACGGTTGCATGATGAACAGTATCAGTGCGAATCAGACGATGATGAAAATCTCTCGATAAAAAAGGCCGAAAATTCCATCGAACGTGAACTGATCCGGAAAGCGCTTGCCAAAACCGGCGGTAATCGTACACACGCCGCAAAAATGCTTGAAATAAGCCATCGTTCACTCCTTTACAAAATAAAGGAATATGGTTTCGAGTAGCATTGTTTTTTGCGGTTTTTTTTCAGAAAGTAATGACGGTACCGCACATACACCGGTTATCGGAGATAGGCAAAAATTGCGGAGCCTTTTGTTACAGCCCCCTGGTAAATATGAAAAAAATGCATAGTTAAGAATTTGTGCATTTATAAACATAACGATATAAGTATCTTACCGATGCCGGTAATACGGCACTGTTTTTGCTGGATGCACACAAACGTACATGACTCGAAAGGAATCACCATGTTGAAAGCATTACTTGCCTGTCTTTTTGTCTCTCTGATAGTCGCCTCCCCATCTTTTGCCATGGCCAAGGAAGGATGTGGAGGTGTATGCGCCTCTTGCCACTCCCTTACTGAAAAAGATGCCACGGAACTCCTTAAAAAAACCGGTGGTACCGTTACCTCAGTCAAACAGTCACCTGCCAAAGGGCTTTTTGAATTACTTGTGGAAAAGGATGGCCAAAAAGGCATTCTCTTGATGGATTACGGCAAGAAACACCTGATTCAAGGAATGGTCGTTGATATCGAGACACTGCAGCCGGTCTCCGCACACCAGCAGGATCTTCCGCAGCCCAAACAGCAGACCTCTGTTGATGTGACAGACCATTCCGGTGAAGAATGCCGTGATCATGGGCAATCCCAAGGGTACCAAAAAACTCTATGTCTTTACCGACCCGGATTGCCCCTACTGCCGGAAGGGGCATGTAGAGCTGCAGAAGCTTGCCAAAATTGCACCGGATGTTGCCATATACGTCATGCTCTTTCCGTTGCCGATGCACCCCGGGTCCTATGACAAATCCAGCATCCAGTGTTTGAAACAAAGAGCCATGACCTGCTGGACAAGGCTTTTGAAGGCAAAGATGTTCCCAAACCGACAAAAGAAAGCAGTAAAAAAGCCATTGACGAGATTATCAGATTTGGCAATGCCAACGGGATCAACGGAACACCGACCATGGTCATGCCGGATGGAACGATTGAGGTTGGGATGCGTGATGCGGAGACGTTGAAGAAGATGCTGGAAGGTAAATAACAGGAGAGACGTCCCATGCGTATATTTTTTCTGATTATAGTTGCTTGCATGGTGCTGTTGCCTGTCGTGTCGATGGCAAAAGAAAAATGTGGCGGAGATTGCTATTCATGCCATTCTCTCAGTATTAAAGAAGCTGGTGACCTTACCAAGCCGCTTAACGTGACAGTCAAGTCTGTTTCCCCTTCACCCATTAACGGCCTTTTTGAAGTGAAAGCCGTCCGAGATGGGAAGGAGGGACTTGTTTTTATAGATTTTGGCAAAAGGTACCTGATGCAGGGAGTCATGGTAAAAATCGACGATTTGAAGTCAGGACCGACGCAGAAACCGGCCCAACAGGATGTCTCCACGTTGTTGAGGATGAACTCTGTTCTACTGGGAAATCCCAAGGCATCAAAGCAGCTTATTGTTTTCTCCGATCCGGATTGTCCATTTTGCCGTGAGATGCACAAAGAGCTGCTACATCTGGTTACCGAGATGGATGTTGCCGTCTATGTCAAACCGTATCCTTTGGACATTCATCCGGGAGCCTATGAAAAAGCTCGAGCCATCCTTGAATCAAACAGTGTCGAACTGTTGAATAAAGCCTTTGCCGGCGGGGATATACCGCCTCCCAAGGACCCTAAGAGTAAGGCAGCGGTTGATGATGTCATCGGATTGGCAAAATCATTGGGAATAAAAGGGACGCCGGCTTTTCTGTTGCCGAATGGTAACATTGAGGTTGGCTTTCGCAGCGCAACGGTATTAAAAAAAATGCTCGACAAATAATAGCGTCGCCGTAGTTTTTCGAGAGCGGACTTTTGGAATAGTGGATAGAGGGGGGAATTAATTTATGCGCACGATTATCAGAGCAGGCCTCACTATTTTCATACTACAGCTGTTTCTATTCGGAAGCATCAGTGCCTGGGCGACCTCTCATAAATATGATACCGGGGTAGTGACATCGGTTTCTGATACGGAAATTATGATGGGCGGAAAGGTATACAATATCTTGCCGACAACAAAGGTCATTCGTGTAATCAAGGATGCAAAAGGTGCCTATTATGAATCCAAAGGGCAACTCTCTGATGTGAAAGTGGGAGAGAAGCTTTTTCTCAAGGTAGTGGGATCCAAAATCCTTGAAGTTGTAGTGAAGAGGTGATGGTCATGAACGCAAAAAATATTCCAGCCAGACGGCATATACCAATATTCCTTTTTACTGTGCTCTGTTGTCTGCTCTCTCCTCTGGTCGCTCCGGCGGCAACCATGAATGACTATTGTGTACGCCCGCCTTTTATCTCGGCACCGGTGCCGCCCATGGTCATGTTCGATGTCGGCAGGGACCACAAGTTGTATTTTGCGGCCTATAACGACGGCGTTGACCTCAATAGCGACGGCAAGATAGATATCACCTACGATCACTCCATAGAGTATTACGGCTATTTCAACCCGTACAAATGCTACACTCACACTGGGGGTTCCACAAGTAACGACTACTTCACCCCGGTGGCGACCAATACCGACCGTTTCTGCAGTGCCGGACAATGGGGAGGTAGCATCCTCAACTGGCTCACCATGTCCCGCATGGACATTGTCCGCAAGGTCATGTATGGCGGACAGCGTTCCCAGGAAAGCCCGAAGGTGCTCCTGAACCGCGCCTACATACCGCAGGACGCGCACAGTTGGGGCAAGGAATACACCGGCAAGTTGTGCAGTAACGGCACCACGTACAATAAGATGTGCGGTACCGATTCCGACTGCGACACCGGCTACACCTGTCAGGACAAGTCGGTTAACTTAGTTGGCATAGCAGCGCCAACACCTGGCACCCCCTGTGCTGTGGCTCCCGGTTACGCCACCAAGAGTTCTGACGCCGGCTACCACAGGATGCTGGTCGTAGAATACCCGAATACCCAAGGTAACAACGATACGGATCATGACACACTGTTGGCCGGTTTCGATACTACCCAGTTTTACTCAGGATTCACCCCCACCTTTGTGACTGATTTCAGCAACACCATCCTCGATCCTACCCAGGATCATGGCGACAATTATGCCCAGATGGTGGTTGCGGAATTCTCAACTGGTGGCAAATGCAGTAATAATTGTACTGATAAAAATCAGGGCGGAGATTGGCAGTTTGCCATTGATGGCGATGATGGTGTTGAGCTTGAAATCAGAAAAACATCAGATGGCAATATATTGCCGGCCAAAGACGGATCGAGCCAACTGGGGTGGTACGGAGGAACTGTAGGACATGCCGCCAGTGGCGGGCAGACCCACAGTAATACCTGGACTCTTGCCAACTCAACCAAATACCTGGTTATTGTGCGCCACATGGAAGCGAGTGGGCAGGATGGTGTAAGGCTATGGTACAAGACGCCGGTAAGCAGTGGCTGGCATATATTTGGTGAATCCGGCATCATGGACGTCTTTGCCCCCAATATAATAACGTCCGGTGCCAGTGTTAACACATGCTCACTGAGAAACACCGATTTTCTTGATACCGGGATGCCATCGACTGCTACGGCACTGACCGGCCAGGGGTATCACCTGTTCTGCAACACGACCCTGGCGTCCGGCGTACCGACAAGTGCCGCGGCGACACAAACAACCCTCCTGAGGATGATTAAAAACTCCACTCATCGCATCTGGCAATGGTCCTTGAAAGAGCGACCGGTCTGTGATGATCTATTCGAAGATGATTCCAGTGCGGCAACCAATCGTACCGACTACACCGTGAAAGTGGAGGTGTGTAAACCCGGCATCGGGACCCTTTCTGAGAAGAACTTGTTTGAACGCTGCCGCAACTACGGCGGCACCTACGACGCTGCTTCCGGCACCTATTCCGGCGGGACCTGGATGCCGATCGGCCTGTTCCAGAAATACGGCGAATACAACCCTAACGACCCGAGCGGCATTACCCGGGTCTGCAGCAAGACCATGGGCAAGGCCTGCAGTACCGATAACGACTGCGACACAGGGGAGGGGCTCTGTTTCGACAACTCGCAGATGTACTTTGGCGCAATGACCACCACCTACACCAACAATTTGTCCGGCGGCGTTTTGCGCAAGAACCCCGGACCGGTGTCTGACGAAGTCAATATGAACAACGGCACCCAGCAGACATCGGAGAATACCCGAGGCAACCTGATCCACAGTATGGATCGGATGGTGGTCATCGATTATGACTACGGGAGCCACTCTTATTCAAATTGCGGCTGGATCGGCGACCGGCCGATCAACGAAGGTGAATGCAGGATGTGGGGAAACCCCATTGCCGAATTGATGTACGAGTCGATCCGCTTTTTTGCCGGCAAAGGCGCCCCGACGGAAGATTTTACCTATTCTTCTTCCGCCGATTCAGGGGTGAATCTATCCAAGCCGGACTGGGGCTACACCAATGGGAGCATTACCTACCAGCCGTTCGATATCTATCCATCCTGCGCCCAACCGTTCATACTGCTGCTCTCCGACGTTAACACCAGCTACGACGGTGATCAGATTCCAGGTAGTTCCTACGCAAAACCGGATGGAACCTTCTTTACGGAAGATAACCTGAACCCGCATCTGCAGCTAGGCGATATCCAAACCAACGGTAAATCACTCCTCAACAGCCTCATGGACACCATCAGTGCCACAGAGGCAATCGGTGGTCATAGCTGGTTCGTAGGCGAGAGCGGCGGCGCTACCGATTTCATCTGCTCGCCCAAATCGGCTGTAAACCTGCAGAGCCTGAGGGGAACCTGTCCCGAGGAACCGACCAAGAAGGGATCCTATTATGCCGCTGCCATTGCGTATTACGGCAAGACCCAGTTTGGTCCCATAACCGGTCACAGCCCGGTCTCCACCTTTGTGGTGGCCATGTCGTCCCCCTATACCGATATCAAGATCCGCGCCGGCAGCAACCTGGTCGGCATCGTACCTGTGGGCAAGTCGGTAAGCGGCACGTATATCGACAAGTGTCTTGGTTACGGTGGGTGCACCTTCACGACCGATTCCAGTGGCAACTTTAAGTTCTCCAACTGCCCCTCGACAAGCTACTGTCCGACCAACGGGCTGGTGGGGCTGTTTATTAATGACGTCAAGTACAATGCCAGCAACGAGATTATTTATATGAAGTTCCGTCAGAATTTCGAAGATATGGAGCAAGGTGCTGACTACGATATGGATGCCATCGGCACCTACGAAGTCTGCACTCAGGCGGCGGCTACCGCCGGCTACGGTTCCTGTGCCAACTTCACCCTCGGCGCCAACGATCTCGAGGTCTACCTGACTTCCAGCTATGCCTCCGGAAGTGTTGACCAGGTGCTTGGCTATATCATCTCCGGCACAACTGCGGACGGGACCTATCTTGTCGTCAGGGACAAGGATGTCGGCAGTGGGTCGCTGATTGCGGGTTTGCCGCTGGAGTCGAAGATAACGTTTACCTCTTCGGGCACTTCGTCCGCCAACTTCCTGAAAAACCCACTCTGGTACGCCGCTAAATGGGGCGGATTTACCGGAAGCGGTGTGCCGGATACTCCGTCAAAGTGGGACAAGGATAATGACGGCAATCCTGACAACTATTTTCCGGTAAGCAACCCGCTGCAACTTGATCAGCAGCTTGATAAGGCGCTAAACGAGATTCTTGCCAGGGTGGCATCCGGTACTGCCGCATCCATTCTGAATAACAGTGAAGGGACCGGCGCCAACCTTCTGCAGGCGGTATTTTATCCAAAAAAACAGTTTGATGAGAGTACTGAGGCCAGCTGGATCGGAGAGATGCAGAACCTGTGGTACTACGTTGATCCGAGGCTGAACAATTCTTCCATACGAGAGGATACTAACCAAGACAACATCTTGAACCTCAAGCAGGACTACATTTCTAAGTTCTACTTTGATGCCGGTCAAAGCAAGACTTTGGTGCAAAGGTTTGCCGACAATAATGGTGATGGCATTGCTGACTCATCGACGCCGGTTGATACCATTTCTCCCGATGACGTGAACAGCCTCTGGAAGGCCGGCCGATTGCTATGGCAGCGGAATCTCACCACGTCGCCGAGAACCATCTACACCCATACGGGCAATAGCAGCTTCGATGACGGCACAACAGGCTTGGCAACGTTTACATCCTCATCTGCCGGCCTGACTGGCGACACTACCTTCCGTGGCTATCTCCAGGTTGCTGATGCAACAGAAGCGGCAAAGCTGATGAATTATGTTAACGGGACTGACCAGGCGGGGTACCGACCGCGTAAAGTTACCATTTCCGGGTGTGGACTGACCGATCTGGCCCCTGCCGATTCCTGCACCAGAGAATGGAGACTCGGAGATATCGTGTCCTCGACACCGAAACTGGTCTCTACTGTCAAACTGAATACCTACGATTTGGCAGCACCATACGGTTATAGTGATACCAGCTACAGCAGCTTTACCCAGACACCAACCTACCTGCACAGGGGAATGGTGCTTGTGGGAGGGAATGACGGCATGATGCATGCCTTCAATCTAGGAGTGCTTAAAGAGCGTACGGAACGCTATAATAAGGCGGAGATGGACAACGCATCAGGCAGTTTGGCTGGTCCCGGTGATCAGCTCGGCAAAGAGATGTGGTCATTCATCCCGAAAAACGCACTCCCTTATCTGCGATACCTGACCTGTGTGCAGGGGGGGGGGGACTCTACCTATTGTGGTAATACCGACTATGGTCACATTTTCCTGGTGGATCGGTCTCCGACCGTTGCTGACGCCAGTATAGTGACCCCAACAGTTACGACCTCATGTACCGATGTCACGGACTACTCAACCTGTGACAGGCTCCCGGACGGTTCAACCTGGACAACGGTAGTGATCGGTGGCATGGGCTTTGGCGCTTCAAACCGCCTCTCTACAGATACTTGTGTTACAGGGGCAAATGGTACGTGTATCAAGACACCGATTGCCACGTATGGCTTGTCTTCGTACTTTGCCCTTGACGTCAAGGATCCTGCCAATCCCAAATATATGTGGGAGTTTAACGGAGACCCGGCCAATAACAATTTCCTTAGGTTCCACAACCACGGGACCAGCCATTGTCAGGGTAAATTCTCCCGGTGGCGGGACCAAAAATGGCAAATGGTTTGCGGTGTTTGCTTCCGGCCCTACCGGACCCATTGATACAACTAAGCACCAGTTCATGGGTACATCCAGTCAAAACTTAAAGCTTTTTGTGGTTGACCTGAAAACCGGAACGCTGCTGAGAACCATAGACACCCTCATTCCCAGGGCCTTTGCCGGAACACTCTCATCGGCAGTCATAGATACCGATCGATCCAATTCGCAATCTCCGGGATTCTATAGCGATGATGCCGTATACGTCGGGTATACAAAAGTGGATTCTTCTGCGACGCCAAACAGCTGGACGAAGGGTGGAGTGTTGCGTCTTCTCACCAAAGAAAACCCCGATCCTGCTCAATGGGTTGTCAGCACTGTGATTGACAATATCAGTCCTGTAACCACGACAGTTACCAAACTGCAGGATCGTTCCAATAAAACTCTCTGGCTTTACTTTGGGACCGGTCGTTACTTTTACAAAAATGATGACCCGTCAATCACTGTTCAGCAACGGCTGTATGGGGTCAAGGAATCCTGCTATTCGACCAACAACCGTCAGGATCATACCCCCCTCTTAAGTATTGCTGGCGGGACGGATAACGATATTGATCCTACCTGCACGGATGCAGTCAGTGGAACGCTTGTTGATCAGAGTGGTGATGCTTCAACCGCACCTGCGGCGACTCTGTCGGCAACTGCTCCGGGCTGGTTCATCAGCCTGGATGCCGCCAATACCGCGTCTCTTTCAGAGCGAGATATCACTGATCCTGTGGCACTTTCAAACGGCAATGTTTTTTTCACGACATTCAAGCCAAGCGCGGACATCTGCAAGTTTGGCGGTGATTCCCTGATATGGGCATTGCGCTTTAATTCAGGCGCGGCTCCCCCCGGAAGCACCATGCAAGGGACGGCCTTAATGCAGGTTTCTACAGGGGCATTTGCCGAGATACGATTACCAGATGCTTTTAATAATCCGGGAAATCAGAGGCTGAATGGCCGCCGGCTGGCACAGCCGATTCAGGGTGTGCCCCCCACGGCCCAGGGTCTTACATTAATAACCAATCCTAAGCCGGTCAAAAAATTTATTCATATTCGGGAGAAGTAGAAACTGTGTCCAGAACCGGAGTAGATATAATGAACGATAAAGGGTTTTCACTGGTAGAGTTGCTTGTTGTGATCGCCATTATGGGGGTGCTGATTACAATTGCGACCCTTGATTTTAACGCATGGCAGAAAAAAACGCAGATTGAGCGTGAGACTCGGGAGCTGTTTGCCGATTTGAACCAGGCGAGGATTGATTCTTTTCATACCAAGAAGCGCCACAGCATCGTCATGCAGCCTATCAGTTACACATTCAGGAGTTACAGTTCAGAAAACGAGGACCGTTTTGCCGGTACAACTGTGCTAACAAAAAATGTCAGTTTTCAGATAACCAAGGCGTCGGGGTCTTCTGCTGCAGACGATGTAACTGAATTTGATATCAGGGGATTTACTAATGATAATGACACATTCAGAATTAATCCCGTTGGCACGGCGGCACAGGTCGACTGCATCGTCATCGCTACCGGCAGAACAAACCTGGGGAAAATGCAAAATGGATCGTGTGTCGTTCAATAACGAAGGCTTTACCCTTGTCGAGCTTCTGGTTGCAATTTTGATCTTGATGGTCGGCATGCTTGGCTTGCTGCAGTCGGTCAATATTGCTATTCAATCCAATATGCAGAACCAACTCCGTAATGAGGCGCTGCTCGTGGCTGATAGTTCGATGGCTAATGAGCTGGCGAAGGGGTTTGATGCGGTCTCGACCTCCACCCAAAATGTGTATGGGCCGCCGCGGCGCGTGCTGAACGCATTTATTAGTTATTCAGTAGCCCGAACCGGCCAGGCTTTCCAAAATTCGAAAGAAGTCGATTTCAGGGTGTCATGGCGGTATAAGGGTGTGCGCTATACTCATGATGCCGGTGGACTGATCAGTAAGACACAACCGTGAACAGGATGAAAATTATGATTCGAAATCAACGCGCTTTTACACTAATAGAGTTGGTTGTGGTGATGGCGATTTTTCTTACGGTACTTATGATTTCCGCCAGTGCCTTCAATACTGTACTCGTTCAGTCTTCAAAGGTGTTTCGAAGCGAAGAGAGTAATATTGAAGGCGTTATTGGACTTGAAATGCTGCGCCACGATCTCGAGCAGTCCGGGTATGGACTTTTTTCAGAGCCTGCAACCTATGCAAATGAAGCTGCAGATGCCCCGGCATCTGGTTTAAATGATGCCCCGAACAACGTTCCCCGTCCGATTGTAATTGGTAACGATCTTGGGCTAGCCGTAACTATCGACTCAAGGACCATCATGGCGGGTTCTGACTATCTGGCAATCAAAGGGACATCGGTGAGCCGTGAAAAGGCAGCCCAGAAATGGACCTTCTTAAAATTTTCGTCCAGCGTTGTAACCCCCCAAAAATGGGCTTCTTCCTGCTGAAAACCTATCACCTCCTGAAAAAGTCGTCTTGATTCAGAAGCAATTTGGCACGCCGATGCGCAGTTCCTTGGTCCTCGACCCGAGCGGCAGCTTTTACTACGCGTACAGCGATGTCGGTTTCAGTAATCTCTCCTCTGCCTCGGCAGGTATCTACACCGCATATGGCGTTGATACCGCTGGTACATTACGTTTCCCATTCAATCGCAGCGACTATTTTGTCGCGCGTCCGTACCGATACGACGACAATTCCTTCTTACTGTGCTCCCAGATACGGGCATACTTTACAAGACAACAGTCAATCATGCTGATGGTAAATTGACTTATATTCCCGTTCTTGACTGCGTCCTCGATATGCAGGTGGTTCTGGGGTGGGATCTTAACGGTGACGGTCTGATTGATACATGGTCAAATGCCGACGGCTCAGTTGTTAGTGGAGTTGGTACGGTTGCCGACGTTCTTAAGTGCTTTGGGAACGATCAATAACAACTCTATCACGGCATTGCCTAATATCCGTAGCAACCTCAAGATGATCAAAGTGTACATTCTTGCCCAGAATGGCAAACTAGATACCGGATACACCAGTCCATCGCCGCTAGCTGTTGGTGATGTCGGAGAGGCGAGCGTTACCAGGCCGGCAGGTTTCCCTTTGGCTGCCGATCAACTGAACTACCGGTGGAAGCTGTATCGTGTAGTCGTCAGACCCAAGAATCTGTTGTCAAACCAGTAAGGATGGATGTGGCCATGAAAAAACATCTTAAAGATAATAAAGGCATTGCCCTGGTTACGTCATTGATGTTCACCCTGATCTCGTTGACGATAGTAATGGCTCTTTTGTATATGGTTACTCTGAGTACCAAGGTTTCCGGAGCAAATAAACGCTACAAGACAGCTCTGGAAGCAAGTTATGGCGGCTCTGAACTGTTTACTAAAGACGTACTTCCGTACCTTCTGCAGAACTATGGGAGTGCAACACTTGCTACAACCGCTGCCAGCGCATTTAGCGACGTAGCCCTTAATATACCTAACCAGACGTGCTTGCAGAGTAAACTGATGCTCTCCTTCTTCAAGATGGCCTGCCGGTTGCAGCAATAGCTCCTCTCCAAAGGACAATCCGGATATGACATTTAATCTTTTATCAGCAACTGACAATCCTTATACAATCTATTCAAAAATAGTAGAAACCTATGTTGGTAATTCAGATGTCAGCGGTCTACAACTTGAAGGCGCTGGTGTTGCTGAAGCGACACCAGGCATTACCCCCCCGCACCTACCTTATCTGTACAGACTTGAAATACAGGGAGAAAGATCCCAAGCATCCTCTGCACAGGCAAATATTGAAGTCCTTTACGCCTATTGATGAGGGCTTTCATATTAGGGTTACTTTGCGGATTCAATGAATTAATGGTCAGAAAAAATGAGAAGTTAATGGAATAATTTTGACTTTTGTATACAGTTTGAAGTATAAGCACATACAGATTTTACATAAGATGGTCTGATATACGATAATACTCAACCATTCGCGAGAATGGGGCGGAAAGCCTACAGGGTCTCCAAGAGACAGCCGGGTTGCCGAAATATCCTGAAAAGATATAAGGCTCCCGGCTTTTTTGCGTTCAGGAAGAGTGCTTGATAAAAACTATTACTAAATATAGCGTTGTTCTTTAAGTCTGAACTCGTCAGTTTCGACCTTTGTGGTCACGGTCAAGATGACCCGAACAGGAACGGGAATAGCTTAGTTTTATAATTTATATATAATTACGTATAAAATAGTTGACAATTATATTATTTGCTGTAAATGATACCATGAAATTATTACTTTCATGGGATACTGAATATGAATGCATTAAATAAAGTAAAATCAATTCGAGAATCACGCCTGATGAGCAAGTCGGAACTCGCCCGAAAAGCAGGTGTTTCTACTCTGACAATTGATCGTATAGAGCGTGGTGAAGAATGTCGTATGGAAACCATGCGGAAGATTATTCTGGCCTTGGGTTACAGTCTTGAGGATAAAAGCAAAGTATTTCAGGATCAGGAATAACGGGACTGGATATGTTTCTTTTTAAGAAGAAAAAAGAGGTTATAGGCATAGACATCGGATCAAGTTCCGTGAAGCTGGTTCAGCTGAAGGACAATAAAGGGTCCTTCCAGTTGCTGAATGTGGGTATTTTCCCTTTACCCCCCGAGGCAATTGTTGACAATACACTGATGGATAGTTCTGCAATTGCTGCATGCTAATTAAAAATCTGGTTGCAAGCCTTGGTATTAAGATCAAGGATGTTGTTTGTTCAATCTCCGGAAATTCAGTTATTATCAGAAAAATTGTGCTTCCGGCGATGCCGCAGGAAGAGTTGGAAGATCAGATTTCATGGGAAGCAGAACAGTACATTCCGTTTGATATTAATGATGTAAATATGGATTTTCAGATTCTGTCCCCTGACAGTATTGATCCTTCCAAGATGAATGTTCTGCTGGTTGCCAGCAAGAAAGATATTATAAATGATTATGTCGTCGGTGTTTAGTGAAGCTGGAATGCATCTTTCGGTTGTTGATGTTGATTCTTTTGCTGTCCAGAATGCATTTGAAACGAATCATGACTATAGTTCTGAAGATATTCTTGCTTTGGTAAATATCGGTGCCAGTGTTATGAATATCAATGTTATTAAAGATGGCATTACACTTTTTACCCGTGATGTACAGATGGGTGGCAATCTTTATACAGAGGAGATTCAGAAACAACTTGGGTTAAGTAGTGAAGATGCCGAAATTGGAAAACTGCTTGCACATGAAGCTAATAATGAAGTCACTTCGAAATGTTATTCTAAAGGTTAATGAAACAATTACTCAGGAAATCCGTCGTTCGCTTGATTTTTATAATTCAACGGCAAATGATGATCGAATATCAGGCGTTTTTATGAGTGGTGGATGTTCAAAAGTTTATAATCTTATTGATACAATTTCTGAAAAAATTGGTTTGCCGGTTGAGATGACTTAATCCATTTGCAAAATTGAAATATAATGAAAAGGATTTTGACCCTGAATACCTTCAGGAAATCGGCCCGCTTATGGCGGTAACGGTCGGGCTTGCTATCAGGAGGGTAGGGGACAAATGATAAAAATTAATCTTTTACCGGTCAGGGCGGCCAAAAAGAAAGAAACTGCAATTCAGCAATTTATTATTGCTGGCATTGTTGTTGTCGTGATTGCTGTAATTGTTGTGTCTCTTTATGTTGTTAAACATGTTCAGATTTCTGCAGCAAAAGATGATATTAGCAACGGCAAATAATAAAATTAATGAACTTAAAGCTAAAATTGGCAAGCTTGAAGAACTTAAAACTCTTAAAGAGCAGGTTAAGAAAAAACTCGATGTTCTTGCTCAGTTGCGAAAAAACAAAACTGGTCCGGCACAGACGATTGGCAACCCTGAGTGATCTTACTCCTGAACAGTTATGGCTTACAACTTATACTGAATCTGGTCAGGACGTTAAAATATCAGGTATTGCCTTTACTGAAGAGTTGATTGCTCAGTTTATGAAAGCGCTTGAAGCTTCCAACGACTTTATGGCTGTAGAATTAGTTGTTTCTGAACAAACAGAAGTGGCCGGAACAAAACTTAAAAAGTTTGATCTGACAATGAAGCTTAAGTCGGCAACACCACAACTTCCGGCTGCTTCTGCGGTAAAAAAATAATGTACTTCATTCAGGTGGTCTGAATATGGATCCTAAAGTAGAAAAAATACTTAAGCTGCCTACCAAACAGAAAATTCTGATTCTTGTGCTTGTTGTCTATTCTTGAAGCTGCCGCTTTAGTATGGTTTTTGTATCTTCCAAAACACAAGGAACTTAATGGACTTAAAGCGGAACTTGACCAAGCTGCAGGCTGAAATTAGATGAAAAAACCAGAATTGCTAATAATCTTCCACGATTGCAAAAAGAATATGATCAGCTGAATCAGGAGTTGACGCAGGCATTGACAGAATTGCCAAATTCAAAGGAAATTCCATCACTGCTGACCAGTATTACAACAGTTGGTAAAAATGCTGGTCTTGATTTCCTGACATTTCCGACCCAAGGGTGAAGTTCCAAAAGATTTTTATGCTGAAGTACCGGTTGATATTGTTGTTTCCGGTTCATATTTCAGTGTTGCAAATTTCTTTGCTGCCGTTGCAAATCTGCCTCGAATTGTAAATATTACCAATGTTGCATTTTCAGATATTAAAAATGTCAATAACCGGATGATGACCAAGGTTACGTGTCTTGCCACCACATTCCGCTTCCTTGATAAGAAAGAGATTAAGGATGATAAAAAAGCTGCTCCAAAGAAATAGTCGTTCCTCATCTGTTTGCCGTTGTTTTGGTGTCTGCGCTTTTTCTTACGGCTTGCAATAAAAACCAATCGCAGGCTGCCAGCATCCGCCGCCTGCTCAACCGCCAAGCAGCTATTGCTCCGCCTAAGCCTGTTCAAAAACCGGCCAGTTCTGCTTTGCGTCTTCCTGCTGCTGCCAGTAAACCAATTTGATTTCAGTAATAAAAAAGATCCGTTCAAGCCTTTTGTTGCTGTTAAAGTCGAACTCAAAAAATCTCCTGCATCTATGAAAAAAGCTCAACGTAATGTCTCTGCCAATTCATAGTTTTGATGTCAGTCAGTTCAAGCTTGATTGGAATTATTACCGGCGGCCGGGAAAATCAGGCAATGGTAACGGACCCAGGTGGAAAAGGGTATGTACTGAAAGTTGGCATGCCGATAGGCAAAAATGATGGCAGGATTACCTCAATCAGTGCAAATGGAGTTGATGTATTGGAACAGTTTAAAGATGACAATGGCAGGGTCCGGAAAGAAAATATAAAACTTACCCTTCCCAGGAAACAATAAGGAGTTCCGCATGAAGTGGAAGAAACATACATTGAGAATTGTATTCATATTATTTTCAATTGTTACAAGTCTTTTGACTATTGCACCAGATGTCGCTGTCTGTGCTGATCAGTTGAAAGCGAAAAAGCTTGCTAGTATTGAATCTGTTGTGCCAACAGGCGATGGTCCTGCCACTGAGTTGACAATAAAGCTGACTTCTCCTGCTACCTACACGAGTTACAAGACAACATCGCCATTACGGCTTGTTATTGATTTTTCCCAGGTTACTCAAGGAAAAATCTCCGCACCGGTAATTGTTAATAAAGGGAATTTTAAGACAGTTACTGCTAGTCGTTTTGATACTGATGCAGGCGTATTGACTCGTGTGGAAATTGAACTTGTAAGTGACAGCGAGGCCCTGATTTCTGCGCTGCCGGCCAATCCTGAAGAGTTGAAAATATCTTTTCCTGCTCTTGCAGAAAGTGCTTCTTCTACAGTAAAGAACGATCTTGTCGATAAGCCCACTGTTGTTCCTGAAGCGCCGGTCATTGCACCGAATCCCGTTTCTACTGCCGGTAATGAGGCATCGTTCAGAACTTTAACAGCTATCTTAGTTAAAGATAATACTATCACTCTCGCTCTGGATGGCGCAATTAGCGATTTCAAGACATTTAGACTTAATAAGCCGGAACGGTATGTTGTTGATTTAATGAACGTAAAAAGTGGCTTATCAACTAGGTTGTTGCCATTAAATGCTTCTGGAGTCGCATCAGCACGCATTGGGCTCTATCCGGACAAGGTCAGGGTGGTTCTTGATTCTGTAAACGGAAGTTTTCCTGAAGCAACTTCTATTAAAACAGATACAGGAGTTATCATTACTCTTGACGCAAAGTCAGTGGACGGACAAACAAGCACAAAACTGACTTCAACTCCAGTTGGTAAGCCATCTGAAGGAAACACCACTTTAAACGCCAAAACAGTACCTACACGCGAAGTATTACCGGAATCAAAACCTGAATCTGCAAAACAGATTGTTGCAGATAAGGAAACTCCTAAAGGTACGAATAAACCAAAACAGTCACTTGGTGGCTCGGCAATTGAGATGATTGATTTTCAGGTAATTGACGGTATATCAAGAGTGTCAGTCAAGGTAAATGGAGTCATTAACGCAGAACAACCGGTTAAAACTCCGGGTTATGTTACATTGACGGTTAAAAATACAGCTCTGCCCAAAAAACTGCAGCGATCCTTAGAAACACGTTCTTTTGTATCACCAGTGTTACGTATTACGCCGCTATCCGTTAAAACGAAAAAAGGTATCGATACAAAAATACGTATTGCCACTCGCGTTGATGCTCCTTTTGAATTCCGCCAGGAAGGGGACATGCTTTTTATAGACTTCAAGCATCCTGCTGAATTGGCTACTGATAAACTTGTTATCGAAACGACTAAGTCAGCGCATCCAAAATCCGCTCCAACTCCAGACGAGGTAATGTCATCTGACCTTTCACCTGTTTTAGAGTCTCCCGGTAAATCTCACGATACTTCACGAAACTATAAAGGCCGTAAAGTTACGTTGGAATTTGCTGATGCCGAGGTTCGAAAGATATTTCAGCTTCTGTCCGAAGTCAGCAACAAAAACTTTGTGCTTGGCGATGAAGTTACTGGAGCTATCAGTCTCAAACTTGTTAATGTACCGTGGGATCAGGCTCTCGATATAATACTTGATTCAAAAGGCCTTGAAAAACGAGAAGATGGCAATATTATCCTTATAAAAGGAAAAGGAAAATTTAAATCTCAAGCTGAAGAAGAACTGGATATAAAAAAGGCTCAATTGAAAAACGAAGTCTTGTATACAGAATATTTCCCTATAAATTACAGTAAATCCGGAATCATGAAACCTCAGGTTGAATCATTGATCACCGCAAATACCGGTAGAGTTGGTGAGGATGAACGAACAAATACTCTAATCGTTACGGCAATCAGATCTGATATAGATAAAATCAAGATATATCTTGCGAAAATGGACGTACCTGAACGACAGGTTATGATCGAAGCCAGGATTGTTGAAGCAACCTCGACTTTTATACTGAATTTGGGAGTAAGTTGGGGGGTACACTATCGCGATGGTTCGTCTTCCTTTTTAGGAATTAATTCACTGGATAACAGTTTCGGTGGGATAACTACTCCTGCCGTGACGACAGGGCAAAGCGGTCTCGCTGGAACTAATATGGGAATTTCGTTTGGCCGACTCGCAAGCAACATTCAATTGGACATGCGTCTTAATGCTGCTGCCTCTGCGGGGTTAATAAAAATTGTTTCCACTCCTAAAATTGCCACTCTGAATAATAAAACAGCAAAAATAACTCAAGGACAATCGATACCGTACCAAAATACTACCGCTACAACGGGTGCAGTCACACAGTTTGTCCAAGCGGTTCTTTCACTTGAAGTTAAACCCCATATAAATGCCAATGGAACAATTGGTATGGAAATCCACGCCACAAACAACTCGGCCGGTTCTGGCAACCCTCCACCCATTAACACAAAAGAAGCTACCACTGAAATGCTGTTAAAGGATGGCGAAACAACTGTAATCGGTGGCATTTTTGTCGATAATGATACGTCGCAAGAGGACGGTGTACCGTTTTTAATGGATATTCCTTTTTTAGGACGGTTATTCAAATCAACCGTAAAAACAAATGTTAAAACTGAGTTACTTATTTTTATAACTCCCAGGATATTGAATTAATAAAATGTGTTGAGTTAATGACAATATAAATGAGTTATTAGGAGTTATCATGAAACATATTCGAAAATTATTAGGTGTATTTGCGTTTTCTCTCTTCCTTATACTCCAAGCATGTGGTGGTAATAATACGAATGGGACACTCGCATTATCTGCTCCAACGTCAGTAACAGCGGGTAAGACTTTACAAGTTACTGCTACATTTACTTCTTCTATTGGTGCTACGGCATTGCCAATTAATTTTTCGTGCTCAGATCCTACGGTTGTGTTAGCAGCAACCAAGGATACCGATTCTACTGGCGTAGCGACAGCGCAATTAATTACTCGAAATATCATAAACGGTGATAAAACTGTTACCATCACAGCTTCAACTGGTGGACTTAGTAGCAGTCAAAATGTTGTGATACGAGCTAATAAACTTGTTTTTATTTCGCCATCTGCAGCAAGTTTTAACGTTACAGCAGGATCCACTATGGAATATTTTGTTGTTGGACCCTTAGTTAGGTATACAGATGCTGATGATATGCCTTTAGCTGGACAGCCTATAAGCTTTAAAGTGAACACTGTCGTTGGAGTAACCGATGTTAAATTTCACTGGGCTCTAACTGAGACGTCATATCTTGTTACGAATCCGTTCACGCTTACTACGTTAAGCGATGGTACATTAAGTAGTGTTGTATCGTTAATCGCCGTCGCGCCCGGTACGGCATCCGTAAAATTTGATTATAATGCTAATTTTATTATATCGGTCACGGATCCTAATTTTGGTACTATGTCGATACCGGGAGATTTGCCTTTTTCAATAACGGCTCAATAAGCTCAATGGAATGAATTCTGATTTAAATGGCCAAACGAAGTTGTTTGGCCATTTTTTTAAAACCAGTTCAATAGGAGATCGCATGAAATGGTTATTTCTTTCAATTCTTTTTGGCATGTGCTTATGTAGTTGTAGTAGCGGCAGTGGTTCTTCATCAAACAACTACCCTACACCTCCATCACAAAATGTACCCACGGATGTAGTGGCACACAAAACCGATCAAAACGCTATTACTCTGTCATGGCAAGCTCCCTCATCCACAGTTGGTGCGATAACGCGATATAACGTTTATCGTGACGGGTTTCTGATAACAACGGTTCCAAGTGCAGAAGCCTCAGTAAGCTATGTAGACACGAATGTATCTTTTGCACATGCATATGTGTACGCTGTAAGCGTATTGATTGCTAATGGTGTTGAATCTCCATTGTCCACATCAGCTATGGCAGCTTTACCATTGCCACCTCCAGTCAATCTTGTCGCAATCGATACTACGCTGTTTTCTTTTAAATTCTCATGGAACGCTCCTATTGGATCTGATAACTATATAACAGCATATAAAATATATCGAGACGATGTACTTGTCGCAATTAATTCGCCTACGGATACATCGTATAGCGATACCAGTCTTATCCCCTCAACTTTATACTCTTATACTGTTGTTGCAAGCTCAACATATATTGGGGATTCCGATCATTCAGCACCAATTGTAACAACTACACAATCTCCCGGAGCTACAATTGCGACTCCTGTTAAGGGAGTTGTGCTTGACCCGGCTACTGGGCTGCCTTTGCAAAATGTTACTGTCAGCGCGTACATACAAGCCACTGGTGAGTTAAAAAGTCAGACGACAACGGACGCTGATGGACGGTTTGTTTTTTCCGGACTTATTTTGGGAATGACGTACTACTTGGATTTTAGTATTTCCGGATATGATACAACTGTTAAGTATTATAATATTATCCCATATACTGATAATTCGATTCCATCAGCTTCTCCATTATTTTTGCAACCAATCAGGCTTGTACAAAGTGGACTTGCCGCTCAGACCTCGGTGTTAACCGGTTATGTTAAAAATGCAACCAGCAATTCCGGGTTGCCAAATATGATTGTTAAAATCAGGCAGGGGATTTCAAACCAAACGGGTCCGGTCCTGGCGACCACATCAACTGATTCAACGGGGCTGTTTAAATTTCCCGTTCTTACTCTTGGCACTTATACTGCTGAGGTCACTGGCACTATTAGTGGAACAGATATTGTTAAAACCTTTGCAACCCTCTTAAATTATACAAATTATAGAAATGCAGACATTGCAGTTTCCTTACCTATATTCTCGGCAACTGGTGCTGCCCAGTATAGAGTTGTCTTGAGTTGGGCCTCTGAGCCAAGTGATTTGGATAGTCACATGACTGGTCCTACAGCAACTGCTAGTGTTAGATTTCATGTATATTACCCCTCTGCAAACAGAACGTGGCCTCTTAGCAGCAGTGGAAGTCTTCGTGAGGTTTTCCTCGATGTAGATAATACGGTTCATGGAACTTCAGCTTCGAGCAATAATGGACCTGAGACGACAACGATCCTTATCCCACGAATTGGCACCTATAATTTTTACGTACATCATTACGCTGGTGCTGGGAACATAACGTCTTCTGCTGCATCAGTGAATCTCTATAAGGGCAACCAATTGCTGAAAAGTTATTATGCTCCGTTGGGAGCAACAGGTGTCGGCGATGTCTGGTCAGTATTCAGTATGAATATCATTGATGCAAATACCGAAACAATCTCCACAATTGGTACTATTTCTGTCATACCAACAAGCTCGCTGAATTAAGTACGCTGTCTTTTTATCGACAGTATTCAGGGTTTGATTTTATCCAGAAATATATCAGTTTCTCCAGGAACAAGAGAGGGCGCAATATAATGCGCCCTCAGACTGCTGACAAAGTCCTCGCATATTTGCGGGGACTTTTTTATTATGCGTCCATGCTTGAAAACAACATTCTTACAAATTGCCATTAAGCACATCATAACCACAGAAATAGAAAACCCCGCCTAAAAAGGCGGGGTTTGTCAATGGTCTGAGGCCCAATATAATGCGCCCTCTTTTACGTCAGCTCTTATGTGCAAAAAACTATCAGAAGCAGACAGCAGCTTTCAAAGAATATATCGGACGCTCTGCGTATTCAGCCTCAACTGTTATACCCAACAGTGGAATCGGAGTGATTTTGAGCCCGCCAAAGAAGCGCGGTATGGCGATGTTTTCCCTTGCCAGGGTAGGCGCCAGTCTCTGCAAATTCCCTTTCGCCCCACTGTTAATCATCATTACGCCGGCTCCAGCATACGGGGTGACAATGAGAAAACCTTTGCTGACAGTGGCATCAATGCCATAGGTCTGCAGGTCAAGATCGCTTACACCAGCCAATTTTGTGTACGTGGCCCGGACGCCCACCGCCGGTGTTTCCATGCTACCTTCCAGTATGGATTTGCTCAGTTCAGCACCGTACAACTTGATATTGCTGTCGGGCACATAAGAATACATGGCGCCCACATCAATGCCAAACGGCAGACCTTTCCGTGCCCGTATTTTAGGAATAATCAAAAACGATGGAGCATCGTTGTTGAATGCCGACTTCCAATAGTTGCTGTTTCTTTCAATGCTTACGGCTGATACTTCGACGCCGATGTCAAAACCGGTAATGTCGAGTGGTTCTGCAGGAGCCATATTTCTGTAACCGATTGCGGCGCCAGCTTCCTTGCTCAGACTCTTGAAGTCACCCTGGCTGATCAGTTTGGAAAAGCTGATGTCCGCTGCCAGTACTGGTGAAACCGCCAGAGCAAATGTCGCAGCAATCACTCCGCATAATAACGTTTTTTTCATGTACCCCCCCTGAATTTGTATTTTTCGCAGTGTAACAAAGCGGACGCCGAGAATCAATCACCGCATGTGTTATTGCATCACGGTAATGAATATATCATGTCCTTCTTTATGCATCTGCCGTTATAAGGTGTTGACGGTAGTCAATTGCTACAAGGGATAGTCTGCAGCTCTTGCCCTGAAACGCAATAAAAAAAACCTGTAGAAACTGTCGGCTCTGCCGATATATAAACAATCAAGCAAGCAGTTATAGAGGTCTCGCGTGGCGAAAACAGCTGAGGTTAAAATACCGGATGATATTGAATACCGCGTTATCGGCAATGCGTTTGGTTTGCTGATCGCTTCAGCCGGGCTGTTAGCCGGAGAAATGCTGCGCTTGCGCAGTTTTGACTACTGGCTGGATGATATTGTTCCCTTGTTATTGCTGATTTGGATGGGATTCAGATTGTACCGAAATTTTCTTTCGACGATGAATGCATATCAGGATGCTCCCGCTCAAGTACCGCACCCTGCACGTCTCCGATACAGAATGAACAGGTCATAGTCGGGCAAATTCCAGCCAAACCGAGCTATTCAGCTGAAAAAGTTGTAGAGGAAGTAGCCAAGCGCATTGAGGCTCAGAAGGCTGAGGCCTTGAAGAAGAATAAGTTTAATAATTGACGGGGATTATGCCTGAGTCAAAGAAACTGACTATTGAAAATCTTGCTCACTTGATGAAACGTCGAGGGTTGTTGTCGCATGACCAGCATAATGATGTGCTGGCTCGCGGAAAGGCCCAGGAATCGCGGCTTTTCTCTTACCTTAAGACCGGTACATCTCGCAGAACTCATACCGGTACCGAACTTATTTCTCCTGCCGAAGTTCTTGCTTCATTCAATTTCGAAATACATGGATCGCAGGGGAATCTGCTTACGGAAGATGCCATTACCGACGCAGTGGCTTCAGCTACCGGGCTGCCTTATTTTAAAATTGATCCGCTCAAGCTTGATCTCCATGTCGTCACCGATCACATTCCCCGCCCGTTTGCCCTGAAAAACCTGATCGTTGCCGTCGAGGAGTCGAATGGTGTCATAACTGTGGCTGTTGCTGACCCGTTCAATGAAGCGATTGTCAACGAGCTGGCATCAGCCAGACGCCTGGAAATCAGGCGCGTACTCAGCTCAAAGAGCGACATCCTGAAAATATTGCGCGAGTTTTACGGATTCCGGGCATCGGTCTTAGCTGCAGAGGCAGAGGCGTCAACATCGATAGATCTAGGAAATCTGGAGCAATTCTTTAAACTTAACGGGAATCAGGAAATCGAGGGAACCGACACACATGTGGTATCTGCTGTCGATTTTCTTCTTAATTACGCCTTTGATCAGCACGCCAGCGATATTCACATCGAGCCGAAACGCGAAACTTCACTGATCCGTTTCCGTATCGATGGCGTCATGCATAACATCCATGTCATTCCAAAACAACTGCACGCCCCTATCGTCTCGCGCATCAAGATGCTCTCCCGCATGGATCTGGCCGAAAAACGCCGCCCTCAGGATGGTCGTATCAAGACCAACTTTAACAACAAGGACATCGAGCTGCGCGTTTCGACCGTACCGGTCGCTTTTGGTGAAAAGGTTGTCATAAGGGTTTTTGATCCTGACATCCTCCTGCAGGACCTGGACAGTATGGGGTTTTATCCGCGTGAGTTGAGACTGTACAACTCTTTTCTGCGCCGTCCGAACGGCATCATCCTGGTGACCGGTCCGACCGGCAGCGGCAAGACGACAACCCTCTATTCTTCGCTTAGGTCACTCTCCTCACCGGAGGTTAACATTGTTACGGTTGAGGATCCGATTGAAATGGTCATGGAGGAGTTCAACCAGATCGGCGTGCAGCAGGGCATTGGCGTCAGTTTCGACACTATTCTGCGAAATATTCTTCGTCAGGACCCAGACATCATCATGATCGGTGAAATCCGTGACCGGGAAACGGCAGAAAATGCCGTTCAGGCGGCCTTGACCGGACATCTGGTGCTCTCTACGCTGCATACCAATGATTCAGCATCTACCATCATCCGACTGCTTGATCTGGGGGTCCCGCCATTCCTGATTTCGGCAACCGTGCTCGGTATCGTTGCCCAGCGCCTGGTACGTAAAATCTGTCCCCACTGCAAAATTAGTCGCACTCTTTCTCAGGACGAATACACCTATCTGCAACTGCCAAAAAAGTCGTATGTTGTGTGGGAAGGAGAGGGGTGCAAGGAGTGTCGTGGCACCGGGTACAAGGGACGCAGTGGCCTGTTTGAAGTTATGGATATGAATGATAATATTAAATTATTGATAAAGGATTCTGTCGAACTGGCAGATATCTCCACCGCTGCGCGGCAAGAAGGTCTTGTAACCCTGCGTGAGATTGCAATTGACAAGATGCTTGAAGGGGTAACAACCTATGAGGAAGTTATTTCCATGACAGGGTAAGAGCTGCACCAATTATCTTGTAACACAGAAAAGCCGCTCGATTCCGGGTGGCTTTTCTGTTGTCAACCCGCTCTCTGCTGATGGTTGACAATGGCCACTGGCTGTGCTATCGAAATAACCGGAGGCAATACATGACACTACGAAATTATATCCAGAAGATGGCAGATGACGTGCTTGCAGGAGGGGTGCTTGAGGCCGATGAGGTGTTGAAACTGTCCGGGGCGACAGGGTCAGACAGATATTTGCTGTTTGCTGAAGCAGCCAGAATCCGGGATCACTTTGTTGGCACGACCGTTCATCTCTGTTCCATCATCAATGCCAAATCGGGCCGCTGCGCTGAAAACTGTGCTTTTTGCGCCCAGTCAGCTCACCATGATACCGGCGTTGATGTGTATTCGCTGGTCGATGAAGACGAAATCGTGCGCTGTGCCGCTCTGGCTGAGCTAGAATGGTGCCGGCTGCTATGGCATTGTTACCAGCGGCACCCGTATCAATAAAGCTGAAGAGCTTGATCGAGTCTGCCGTGCGGTCTCACGCATTAAGTCCGAAACCGGAATTTCTCCCTCCTGTTCTCTTGGGATTATGGATGAAGAGACTGCGCTGCGCCTCAAAACTGCAGGCATGGAAACCTATCATCATAATCTTGAAACAGCTCGCAGCTTCTTTCCCCAGATCTGTACAACCCATGACTATGAGGATGATGTGGCCACAATTCGTGTTGCCAAAGCGGTCGGGTTACGGGTCTGCTGCGGTGGCATCTTCGGTCTGGGAGAGTCGTTTGCCCAGCGGATCGAGATGGCGCTGACACTGCGCGAGCTGAATGTCGATTCGATTCCGCTCAACTTTCTGAATCCGGTGGCCGGGACACGTCTTGAGACTGCTGATAATCTCACTCCGCTTGAATGTCTGACGATTATTGCAGTGTATCGCTTTCTGCTGCCCGGTAAGCGGCTATCTGTCTGCGGTGGTCGTGAGAAGAACCTTCGCGAACTGCAGTCATGGATGTTTCTGGCTGGCGCCGACGGGACGATGACCGGTAATTATCTGACTACTCCCGGTCGTCCCCCTGAGCTCGACAGACAGATGCTGAAGGATCTGGATCTGCCGGTTGAGGGGTGTTGCGGGGTGGAAAACTGATGGCACCGCGCGGAATTTTTGTCACCGGGACCGACACCGGTGTGGGAAAAACAATTGTTGCGGCAACACTGGCGCGGCTGCTCCGAATGAACGGCGTATCGGTCGGCGTGATGAAGCCGGTTACCAGCGGTTGCCGGGAGGAGGGTGGTCAGCTGGTTTCGGATGACGCTCGGTTGCTCTGTCAGGCTGCCGGTGTTGTGGAGTCTGAAGATGTTGCACCATATCGTTTGCGTGAAGCGCTGGCTCCCGCCGATGCCGCCAAGCTCGATGGCGTCCGGATTGATTTTTCTGCCATCAAAGCTTCCTTTGACCGTTTAGCCTCTCACTACCAATATGTAATTGTTGAAGGGGCAGGGGGGCTGATGGTGCCGCTTTCAGGTGGGCTGTTGGTAGCCGATCTGGCCCGTGAGCTTGAGCTGCCGCTTCTGGTCGTAGCGAGACCGGGACTGGGAACGATCAACCATACCGTTCTGACCTGCTATTCCGCGCAACAGCTGGGACTTCAGGTGGCTGGTGTCGTAATAAACGGCATGCCGAAACAACCTGACTTGGCGGAGCAGGGGGCGGCGCATCAGATCGGATCTCTCTGCGGAGCGCCGGTATTGGGAATATGGCCTTATCGTGATGAAATTGATGAAATGGATATGGTGGATGAACTGGCTGTTTGGTTGGATGGTCAGGCGGAGACGAGTGTCGTGTTACGCGAATTAGGTGTATGAGCGTAGCTGCGTTTCGATGAAAGTTGCGGCGCGTTTGGTGTCGCGTTCAAAATCCTCTACGATATCGGCAAGTGATGTATGCCTGCTGACCCCACCCAACGATTCACTTATGCCTGTTGCACGAAGTATCTCACGCACTTCTGCATGCGCTTCGGCGACTTTAAGCTGAATTCCTTTTCGTTCAAGCTCCTCTTCAAGTTGCTGAAGCATCCTGGCGCCGGCGGCATCAATATACGGTGATGTCGACAGGTCACACACTGCCAGTCTGATTGCTGTACTTTCTCGGTGGATTGCTTCAAGCACGTTTGCTTTGATTGCCTCGACATTGAAATAGAGCAGGGGCGCTTCGACCCGGAATAAAAACAGGCCGGGGAAGCGTTCATTGCTGGTATGACGGCTCGCATCGCTGAATCGCATGCTGCCGGGGATCCTGCCGAGTATGGCAACGTGCGGTTTGGCCATCATTCGGAGAAGAAAGAGGATCGATGCAATTGCCGAAACAGTGACCCCCTTCAGAATACCGAGCAGTAGCACCCCCATAAATGCAACCAGCGCAACATTAAACTCAAGTCGGCTGATCTGCCACAGGCGTTTAAAATCTTCTATTTTGACAAAACCTGAAACTGCAACCAGGATAATAGCTGCAAGGACGGTGTCGGGAAGATTGCGGAGCATTCCGGTCATAAAGAAGAGCACCAGCAGCAGAGTGATGGATGCGATGATCAGCGAAAGCGGTGTTCGTGCGCCCGCCTTTTCGTTAACCGCCGATTGCGACAATCCTCCCGCGACCGGATAACCGTGCCCAAGCGCCGCTACCAGGTTAGCGGCCCCCAACCCCAGAAATTCCTGGCGGGGATTGATGGCGTAGTGATGTTTCGAGGCAAACGAACGCGCTGCGGCGATGCTCTCGACGTAGGCCAGCAGAAAACAGGCGAATGCCAGTTCAAGCAGGCCTTCGATCTGCTCAACAGGAAAGGAAGGTATCTCGAGGGGTGGTAATCCAGATGGAATAAGTCCCACGACCCTGACACCCTGTTCAGACAGGCCGAACATAGAGACAATCCCGGTTGATAGTATGACGACCGCCAATGCCGCCGGTTTGCCCGGTAACAGTCTGCCTCCGACAAGCAGCAGCAGGAGTGAGCCGACCCCGAGGGTGATGACAGTCACATTTGCGGTACCCAGTTGCTGAAAAATGACAATCAGTCGTTCAAAAAAATTGCCGCCACCTCCGCTCACTCCGAGCAATTTGGGAAGTTGCATTATGGCGATGCTTAATGCCGCACCGGCTTTGAATCCCAATAGGATGGATTCTGAAATGAAATTTACGAATGTTCCGAGGTGCATGACCCAGGCCAGAAGGCAGAACGCCGCCACCATTCCGGCGGTCATGGCGGCTATGGTGGCATAGCTGGAAGGGTCACCCGCCGCCATTGTGCCGACTACGCTGGCTACCATGACTGAGATTGACGCAATAGGACCTATTGACAAATGACGGGACGAAGCAAATAACGAGTAGGCAATGCCGCTGAATATATAACAATAAAGCCCCGCTTGCGGAGCCAGTCCCGCCAGTGTGGCATACGCCATTGCCACCGGCACGGCGTACGCCGCAAGTGTTATTCCGGCAATCAGGTCTGGCAAAAGCCAGGCGATCTGGTAGCGGGGCAGCCAGTCAATAATCGGCATTATTTTTGTCAGCAATCGTAAAAAGTTCTTCATGGCTCTTGGCCTATCATCGTTTAGGGGTATAGTCAATGGGAGAGTACTGAAAGCATAAGTTCACTGCACCGAGAACGATAAAAGAAATGAACTTGACTCCTTTACGTGTAAACAGTATTGTCCAAAAACTTAGTATACCTTACTACCTTGGAGGGATTTATGACGGATAAAATTCAATCATTTGAGACTCTTACGCTTCATGCGGGCCAGACACCGGACCCAACCACCCTCTCGCGTGCGGTACCGCTTTATCAAACCACCTCCTACGTCTTCAAAAGTTCCGAACATGCCGCCAATCTTTTTGGCCTTAAGGAATTCGGCAACATTTATACCAGGCTCATGAATCCGACGACTGATGTTCTTGAACAGCGTCTTGCCGCTCTGGATGGTGGTGTTGCCGCTCTGGCAGTCGCTTCGGGGCAGGCCGCGATTACCTATGCGGTGCTTAATATCGCCAAGGCTGGCGACAACATAGTGTCTACCAACTACCTCTACGGCGGCACCTATAACCTGTTCCATTATACGTTGCCCAGGCTTGGCATTACTGTAAAGTTTGTCGATACCTCCGATCCGGAAAACATCCGGAAAGCGATCGACGGAAATACTCGGCTGGTGTACAGTGAATCCGTTGGCAATCCGAAGAACAATGTTGATGATTTTGAAGCGATTGCGGCGGTTGCTCATGAGGCCGGTCTGCCGTTTATTGTCGATAATACGGTTACGACCCCGTATCTCTTCAAACCGCTTGAGCATGGCGCCGATATTGTCGTCTATTCGCTGACCAAATTCATTGGTGGACATGGCACCAGTATTGGTGGCGCCGTTGTTGATGGCGGTAAATTCCCCTGGAATAACGGTAAATTCCCCGAAATGACCGAGCCGGATCCCTCTTATCATGGTCTTAAGTACTGGGAGGCTCTGGGAAACATCTCGTACATCATCAAGATGCGGGTGTCGCTGCTCCGTGATATGGGAGCCTGTATATCTCCTTTTAATTCCCATCAGATTATTCTGGGTCTGGAGACGTTGCATGTCCGGATGGCGCGTCACGTCGAAAATGCCCGCGCCGTTGCTCGCTGGCTGGAGAGGCATCCGTCTGTTGTCTGGGTTAACTATCCGGGGCTGGCCAGCCACAAGGATCATGCCCGAGCGCTCAAGTATCTTCCGAAAGGGGAGGGGGCCATTATCGGATTCGGTATCAAAGGGGGCATGGAAGCCGGTAAGAAATTTATCGATAATGTGAAGCTGTTGTCACATCTGGCCAATATCGGCGATGCTAAATCGCTGGTAATCCATCCCGCTTCAACAACTCATCAGCAATTGTCTCCTGAAGAGCAGGTTGCTTCCGGTGTAACGGCTGATTTTATCCGGCTTTCGGTCGGGATCGAAGGTGTGGAAGATATTATTGCAGACATCGAACAGGCGCTGGAAGTATCTCAACGTTAATTTGACCTCTTTTTTTATTGAATATATGGGCAACCCTTGTGGTTGCCCTTTTTTTTGTGTAGTATTGACTGGAAATGACGAACGTATATTTTACTAATTAGAGGAGCTGCTCATAATGTATCTGCTGACAATCCGTACCAGTTTTGCCGCTGCACATAACTTGATTAATTATCAGGGGGATTGCGAAAATCTGCATGGCCACAACTGGAAAGTCGAGGTGGCGGTCACGGCACGAGAATTGGACAAGGCCGGTCTCGGTATAGATTTCAAGGTACTGAAGCGCGACGCAGGTGCGATAATAAACGAACTTGATCATAAATATCTCAATGACAATCCTGTCTTCCGTGATATTTCCCCCTCATCGGAACATATTTCGAAATATCTCTACCAGCGCATTTCCGAACGTCTGAATAACGACAATATTAAAGTTGAATCTATTACTGTTTGGGAATCCGACAACGCATCTGCACGTTATTATGAGTGATCCGGTATATATCAGCGAAATTTTTTCGTCCATTCAGGGTGAAGGGATGCTGGCCGGACGCAGACAGATTTTTGTGCGTCTGATGGAATGCAATCTTGACTGTCGCTATTGTGACACCAATTTTGAAAAGTCGGATGTGTGCCGGCTTGAATCGAAGCCCGGTTCAGGCACGTTTCTTAATCTCCCGCAGCCGTTACCGTTGCACAAATTGTCCGCCATCTTTGAGGATTGGCAATCGCAGTTGCCGGGGGCACATCATTCGGTGAGTGTTACGGGCGGGGAGCCGCTTCTGTATGCGGATGCTCTTGCAGAGTGGTTTCCTGAACTCAGAAAATCTCTTCCAATCCACCTTGAAACAAACGGTACTATGCACATTGCTCTTCGTCAGGTAAAGCGGCACGTAGATTATATCAGTATGGACATGAAACTTTCTTCGACCGCTGGATGTACGGAACAGTTGTGGGATCAGCATGCCCTTTTCCTTCAAGAGGCGCACGGAAGTAATGTTTCTGTTAAGGTAGTGATCGGTGAGTTGACGTCCGACAGCGAAATCCGGAGGGTGTGCGATGTGATCTCTTCGGTTGATGCTACATTGCCGCTTTTTTTACAGCCCCTGTCAATGTCGGATGGGAGTATCGGTATCAGTGCCGCACACATTTTCCATCTTCAGGAACTGGCTTCGTCCCGTCTGCCGGATGTCAGGGTGATTCCTCAGATGCATAAAGTATTGGGTGCGCTTTGATAATTGACACGATTACTCTGGATTCAAATCTCTGTATTACATTGCTCGATCAAACCCGGCACTACTTTGGCGGCTACTATCATGTTAAAGTACTCGCGTATTGTGATATTCCACTTATGCAAAGCTATTTTAGCAATGATATCGAATTTAGCGATGCCGTAAAAGTAATGGGTGAGTCGGTCAGATTTGAACGGGTTCTTGAAAAAATGGCAGTTCCCGAATCTGGAATAAAATCAGTTCGCAGTCAGTTGACACAAACCTTTCATGAAACGACCGGAGCCTATCTGGCCGTTCCCGATTTTGCCGCTCGCTTTGTCCGGAGCGAATATCAAAAGCGCATAAAAAAAACCTCCCATATCCGAAATTCAAGAGTGTAATGTGCCATTACCAACTTCAATTATTGATAAACTTGCATTTGGTGGCAATGGTGTCTGCCGGATTGACGGCAAAGTCTGTTTTGTGCCATTCAGCTGCCCTGGCGATGAGGTCTCACTTCGGATAACGGCCCAGAAAAAATCGTATTGCACGGCTTCAATTGCCGAAATTATAACACCTTCTCCAGCCAGAACCGTTCCGGTCTGTGCACTTTTTGGTGCATGTGGCGGTTGCAGCTGGCAGCACATCGATTATTCTACCCAGCTTCATCATAAACAGAAAATACTGGAAGAAGCGCTCTGGAGGGGGGCTCGCGTTCCAGCTGACCTCATTGATGATGTCGTTCCTGCATCGTTGCAGTACGGCTACCGCAGTCGTTTTCAGTTCAAGGTTTCGGCTCATAATGGAACTCTTCGTATCGGTTTCTACCGACAGGGCTCACATCAGGTAGAGGACGCGGCAGGGGGGTGTCCCATAGCTCTGCCGGTGATTAATCAGGTACTGGGCTGTTGCAGAGACGTACTCCGGTCGTATTCCGATATTGGGTCGATCTCACAGCTCAGTATCGATGCGGGTGACCGCGGAATTGTTGTGATCATATACCATAATGGAAAAGTTACCTCTAAGAACAGAGGCTATTTTATTGGCCGTTCTGGTGATTTTGGCCCGTGCACGGGACTTTTTCTTAAAGTCGATACTCAGTCTCAGGTTGAAAAACTGTGGGGAAGCTCTGAAATATCCTATTGCCTGAACCAGGCTGATCCAGATAAAAAACCAGTGGTGCTTACCTACCCCCCCGGCGGATTTGCGCAGGTGCATCAACTGCAAAATAGTACCATGCTGTCTGTCATCAGGCGACTTGGCGCTTTTGCATCTACGGAACAATTTTTGGATCTGTATTGCGGAAACGGTAATTTTTCGCTTCCCTTGGCAGCAGAAGTTTCCTCCGTAGTCGGAATAGAGGGAAATGCTGATTCAATTCGGGCTGCCGAGCATAATCGTGATCTCAACAATGTTGCAAATGCTCAGTTTTTTTGTGATGATGTTGCCTCCGGCGTTCGGCGTCTTGTTGATCAGGGGCGAAGATTCGACACCGTTTTGCTTGATCCTCCGCGCGCCGGTGCCGGTGATACCGTTTTGGATATTGCTCGTCTGTTGCCGAACAAAATTATCTATGTTTCGTGCGATCCAAGTACGCTGGCGCGGGATTGTGGATTGTTGTCCGGTTGCGGTTATACTGTTGTCAGGTCTGTCCCTGTTGATATGTTTCCTCAGACCTACCATCTTGAAAGCGTTACATTGCTCAGTAGATAGAAAGGTACAGTTGTGAGTTTTTTAAACCGGTGGTTTTCAAAGTCCCCGGCCGATTTGTTGGCCAAAGGGGACAGGTATATGGAGTCAGATAGTTTCTTTGATGCCAGAACCTGTTATGAGGATGGCATGCAGCTCTGTTCGGGCCAAAACGCTGACGGCAATATAAAAAATGTTTTTATCGAGCGGATAGATGCATCCAATCGGAAACTGGCCGAGCGCAATCTTCAAGAAGCTGAGAGCGCCTATTCACGCGGGGACGTCAACAGGGCACTCGATCATCTGGAGCTTGTAAAAACACTGACTTATGATAGTGCCCTACGGGAAAAGGCGGAAAAACTTCTGCGCGATTTTTCGTTTTCGGACAATGACCATGGTGAGCGGAGTACCATATCTTCCTGTGCATCGTGCGCCGGTTCTTCCGGTGATGGATGCAGTGATAGTGCGGTTTCGGACGATTCTTTGCCGCTGCTCGAATATTATGAACTGCTTATCCAGCAGCTTCCGGAGGATCAGTATCTGCGTTATGCTGAATTAGGAGAGAATTTTGCATATGCGTACGTCGCTGCGAGCCGGGATGAGCATCACGAAGCATTATCAGGATTTGAAAAATGCATCGACACCCTGCCGCACGATATCTACTGGTATGAAAAAGGGAAAGTGCTGCATCGGCTTGGAAATGACCATGAGGCAGAACAGCATCTGCGTAAGGCGGTTCAGCTGAATGGCACTAATTCACTGGCCTGGATTACACTAGCATTTGTGCTGCGGGAGAATAATTGTTTTCAGGATGCTTTGACGACAATCGAAACGATGATTGCAGGGCACATAATGCCTGAACAGGCGCTGCTGCTGCGTGCTGATATATTTGCAGCCTCCGGAAACCATGAAGGTGCCGTTAATCAGTATGTCGAGCTGTTGCAGACTCCCTATGCACGTACTGCTGCCGAAAAGCTCCATGAGGTGCTTCTGGAAATCGGTCGGCAGAATGATGCCGCCGTTATTTTTAAAAAATATTTGCATAAATCCTGTCATTAGTGAATAACGTCGTTAATACACGTAAGGTTATCCATCGTTTTATTTCAGCCGGAACGGCTACGATTATGGAGGATTCATGAACAAATCAGAACTTATTGAACAGTTAGCGGTGAAAAAAGATTTACCGATCAAGCGGGCTGAAGAACTTGTTAATCTGATTTTTTCTTCTATGAGCGAATCAATGGCACAAGGTGAACGTATTGAGATTCGTGGACTGGGTAGTTTTGTAATCAAAGAGTATGGAACGTATACCGGACGGAATCCAAAAACAGGTGAGCCAATCAAGGTAAGCCCCAAAAAATTGCCATTTTTCAAGGTTGGTAAGGAACTAAAAGAGATGGTGCTCGGGTAATCAGTCCAGGTCGTACGTAGACCGCATGTACAAATGGTATCGGGCTGTTCTGCGATCAAATTTTTATTGTGCTCATAGCCGTCTGCCCGATTCCGGTCTAGGCGGATGCGACTCCGGGACAATTGCTGAAAACACCACTTGCTGCCGGACGTTACAAAACCGACACGCAGAAACTTTATTTTTGGTTTCCTAGGAAGGGCAGTGATTGTGCTCATCAACACGTTAAGCCGCAGGTCTCTCGTAAGGGGATTCTAAATCCCCTCATTCAGATGTTCTTTTCCCTTCAAAATTGTTGACTAATTACATACGCAGATAACTGATGCACCTCCCTTCTTGTTGAGACATGTAGAGGCTGGGTGCATCACTGCAATCAAGGAAGCCTTAATGAATGATTGTTGTGCTGCCATTGATTTCGGGACAAATACCGCCAGGTTACTCATTGCCGAATGTTCGTCAGCCGGAATAGTTCCTATCCGGGTTGAACGCGAGGTAGTCCGTCTCGGCGGTGGTTTTACCGATGAGAGTGGCTTATCTGTTGAAGCGCAGGAACGTGGATTGGCCTGTTTGCATAGATTCTCGGAAATTATGTCAGCCTACGGGGTGAGGCAGGTTCGGGCATCCGCGACGAGTGCGGTACGGGATGCTGTCAATGGCGGAGCGTTCGTTGACAAGGTGTTCCAGGAAACCGGCATCAAACTCGAAGTTATCAATGGAGATATGGAAGCACGTTTAACTCTCAACGGTGTCTTGTCGGGACTGGATTCGGAGTGCAGTACGCTTGTTGTGCTTGATGTCGGGGGGGGGAGTACCGAGTTTACGGTGTCATCTCATGGATCTCCGGTTTTTATCAAAAGTATGCCGATCGGTGTCGTACGCCTTACTGAAGGCTTTCGTACAAGTATCGAAATGATTAAACGTGTACGGTTGGTTATCGATCAGCTTGAGAAAGATCTCTCATCGGCTGGAATCGCTGTTTCTGGAGATTCCGAGCTGGTCGGAACGGCCGGAACCGCAACAACCATTGCAGCAATCAAGTTGGAGATGGTCGACTACAATTATCGCAAGGTTAATAACTTTACAGTGAGTAGGGAAGATATCGCAGAAATCTTTCAACGCTTGTCATGCTTGACCCCTCAGGAACGACTGACAATCAAAGGACTTGAAAGAGGGCGCGAAGATTTGATTATCGCCGGTTTGGTAATCATCACTTCAATTATGGATAGATTCGGTTTTATTCAGTTGAAGGTCAGTGACTTTGGATTGCTGGAAGGTTTGGCGCTTTCCCGAGGCGAATATACTGATATAATATAAAACTGATACGAGGCCGTTGTAGCTTCACCACTTGAGTAAATGCACGTATATCTGGAGGCGAGATGCTGAACGAGCGAGGTTGTGGCGTGTTGTTGCACCCTACATCATTACCGGGACCGGGCGGTATTGGTTCCCTTGGTATGGATGCCCGCCGATTTGTTGATCTTCTGGCGGCTATGGGGATGTCGTATTGGCAGGTACTTCCACTCACGCCGCCGGGGTGTGGCAACTCTCCCTACTCATCCTATTCGGCTTTTGCGGGAAATCCACTTCTGATTGATCTTGATCAGATTGCCTTCGATGGTGATCTTCCTGCTATATCCTACAAAGAGAGCCCCAATGATACCAGTGTCGATTTTGCAGAGGTTTCTGAAAAGAAAATGAAGCTGCTGCAGACGGCGGGCACCAATTTTTTGGCCAACGACGCTGCGCCATGTAAACAGGACTTCTGGTCTTTTTGCAATTCGACCTCGTGGCTTCATAACTACGCACTGTTTATGGCGTTGAAACATCGATACAAGGGGCGGTCGTGGGAAAAATGGCCGCAGGACCTGGCACTCATGACGCCGGAGAAGTATGAAAAAGTTTCCGTCGAGCTGGGCTCTGAGATAGGCATCCAGAAATATATTCAGTGGCAGTTCTTCAGACAGTGGAGAGAATTGAGAGCGTATGCGGCTGGCAAAGGGATCGCAATTATTGGCGATATACCTATTTTTGTTGCCTACGATTCTGCTGATGTCTGGAGTCATCGTGACCTGTTTCTACTCGATTCGAAGGGGAGGCCGACCGTTGTTGCAGGAGTTCCCCCCGATTATTTCAGCACAACGGGGCAGCTATGGGGCAATCCTCTGTATGATTGGGAGGCGATGGCGTGCCAGAAGTACGCGTGGTGGATCGAGCGTTTCCGGAAAATGTTTGAGCTCTTTGACGTCATCCGTGTCGATCATTTCCGTGGGTTTGAAGCTGCCTGGCATGTGCCGGCAGGAGAGAAGACAGCTGTTAACGGTACCTGGACTAAAGCTCCCGGGGCGATTATGTTTGATGCGATATTCACTGCTCTTGGAAAATTACCGGTGATTGCAGAAGATTTGGGGCTTATTACTCATGAGGTTATAGAGCTACGTGACCGCTATGACTTTCCTGGAATGAAAATAATGCAGTTTGCTTTTGATTCAGGCCCATCAAATTCATATCTGCCGCATAATCATCAGAAAAATTCCGTGGTGTATACCGGCACCCACGATAATGATACTACCGTCGGCTGGTATCATTCGCTTTCCGATTTTCAACGCAAGCAAGTGAACCTTTATGTGGGGAGTAAGGGGGGGGGCGCCGTCGAGGCCATACTTCGTACGGTATTTATGTCAGTTGCAGATACTGCAATTTTTCCCCTTCAGGATTTGCTTGGCTTGGGGAGCGAGGCGCGCATGAATGTTCCCGGCACTGCATTCGGTAATTGGGGGTGGCGGTTTACCTGGAACATGGTAACTCGTGATTTTGCCGGCCACATTCGAGATCAGATAGAATGTTATGGCAGATGTAATCCGAAGTGCCAGTAAATGTCTGTCAGCAAATTTCTTGACAATTCATGTATATTCTCTATACTGACTTGCTTTAAATTTATAGTTGCTCTGGCATGCGGATGGTGCACGTGAAAATTGTTGTAGACCATATCAAAGATGCACCTCTTGCACTCCATATCGATGAGCCTGTCGAGACGTTTCCGCTGCTTGCAGACATGCAGAGTGATAAGAGCTGCAGCATTACCGGTAACATTCAGGGTGATATCACTGTTACTCGTGAATATGACAACGTACGAGTTACGGGAAGAGTGACAGCACCTCTGGCCCTTTCCTGCTCCCGCTGTCTTGCTGATTTTACCTCGTTTGTTGATACCAATTTCACGATTTTTTTTCGAAAAGAGACTGCAATTGTTCCCTCCGCCGAGGATGAGCTTGAGCTTGGCGAAATGGATCTGCTTTCTTCTACGTACTCCGGAGATGAAATCGATTTGACTCATGAGATTGAAGAGCAGATTGCAATGGAGATTCCGTTAAAGCCTCTCTGCAGCGATTCCTGCAAGGGGCTGTGTCATGAGTGTGGCACCGATTTGAACACCTCCAGCTGTTCATGCAGCAAAGAAACTGTTAGTCTGGCGTTTAGTGCGCTGAAGAATTTTAAGGTAACCAAGTAAATAGAACGGTGGCACGATAACGTGTATCACCAGAAAAAGGAGAAACAACATGGCTGTACCCAAGAAAAAAACATCCAAATCACGCAAGAATATGAGAAGGGCCCATGACTTTTTAACCACCCCGTCACTGTCCATCTGTCCTCAATGCAAAGCTGCAAAGCTGCCGCATCGTACCTGTCTTGCCTGCGGAACGTACAAGGGTAAAGAGGTTATCGACCTTTCCTCAGCACAAGCCTAGAGAGCAGGCCCCGTGTCACTTCCGAAACAGATGAGAGTTGCCGTTGACGCAATGGGCGGTGACAATGCGCCTGTTGTTGAAGTCGAAGGTGCTGTTGCTGCCTGTCGTGAGTTTGGATTATCGGTGACGCTTGTCGGTGATCGTGTGCGTTTGGAAGCTGAGCTTGCCAAACACGCGGTCAGCGGGCTTGATATTGATATCTTTCATGCAAGTGAAGTTGTCGGCATGCATGATTCTGCTTCAGATGCGGTGCGGAAGAAGCGTGATTCTTCCGTCCGTCAGGCATTTGAGCTCGTCAAGGACGGTAAAGCGTGTGCAGCGGTAAGCGCCGGTAATTCCGGTGCGACCATGGCCGCCGGCATGTTTGTTCTGAAGCGAATCAAAGGAATTGAACGTCCTGCGATCGCGCAGCTGTTTCCTACCCTTAAAGGTCAGACGCTGGTTCTGGATGTTGGCGGCAATGTAGATTGCAAGCCGCTGCATCTCGTCCAGTTTGCCATTATGGGAGAGGTGTATGCTCGCTATGCTATGGGAGTACCCTCGCCGAAAGTCGGTTTGCTTTCCAATGGTGAAGAGGATTCAAAAGGGAATGAGCTGACCCGGGAAACGAACGTCGTCTTGCGCAAGACATCGCTGAACTATTGCGGGTATATTGAGGGTCGGGATATTTTTGCCGGTGCTGTTGATGTAGTCGTTTGTGATGGTTTTGTAGGAAATATTGTCCTTAAGCTTTCCGAGGGACTGGCGGATGCCGCCGGCAGAATGCTGAAAAGGGAGATCGTCAAGAGTTGGGTCTCCAAGATCGGCTATCTGTTTGTTCGTGGCGCATTCGGTCGTTTCAAGAAGATTGTCGACTATGCAGAATACGGTGGTGCACCACTACTCGGAATTAACGGTGTCGGTATGATCTGTCATGGCGGCTCTAACGTCAAGGCGATCAAAAATGCGATCCGGTTTGCTCATGAGTACGCCAAAAACGGTGTGTCGGAACATGTCGCCGAAAAATTGTCTGAAAATCATTCGGTCTTGATACGAAGGGATAGTGTGTCACCTACCCCAGCAGAGTAATGGAGATTCAATTGTGAATGTCAGAATTACTGGAACCGGATCTGCTTTACCCGGGAAAATTCTCACCAATGCTGAACTTGAACAGTTAGTCGATACCAGTGATGACTGGATTACGACAAGGACCGGCATTAAAGAGACGACGTATTGCTGCTGAAGGAGAGTATACTTCCACGTTTGCCGCCGAGGCCGGACGTCGCGCTCTTGAAATGGCTGGTGTTCACCCGGAAGAAATTGATCTGATCATCTTGAGTACGGTTACTCCCGATTTTCCTTTCCCCTCCACCGCCTGCATTGTACAGGATCTTATCGGTGCTACGAATGCTACCGCTTTTGACCTTTCCGCGGCATGTTCCGGATTTATCTTCGGACTATCAGTCGCCGAAAAATATCTTCGCTCGGGGGCGGCTCGAAAAATCCTTGTTATCGGTTCTGAAATATTGTCACGAATCGTCGACTGGAAGGATCGCAATACCTGCGTTCTCTTTGGCGACGGGTCAGGCGCTGCCGTTCTCGAAGCTTCAGAAGGTGAGCATTCGCTTCTTTCAACCCACACGTTCAGTAACGGTTCGTTCTGGAATCTCCTCTATCAGCCGGGGAGCGGCAGTCGCAATCCGGCGTCGAACAGTCGCACTATTGATGAACGGCTTCTTTATGTGACGATGGAAGGAAACGAAGTATTCAAACATGCCGTCCGCGCCATGGAGTGAAGCTTCCGCTGCCGCCCTGGATGCCAACGGTCTTGTGGCTTCTGACATCGATCTCTTGATACCTCATCAGGCAAATCGGCGCATTATTGATGCAACCGCAAAGCGACTTGGTGTTGGAACTGATCGGTTGTTTACCAATCTTCATCGCTACGGCAACACCTCCTCGGCATCAATTCCGATTGCACTTGATGAGGCAAACCGTCAGGGTGTTCTCAAGCCGGGCAGCAAGACATTGCTGGTAGCTTTTGGTGGTGGCTTTACCTACGGTTCTGCCCTGTTACGCTGGTAGTCGACATTAATTAAACATTAAGCAAGGATATTTGTTATGTCTAAAACAGCTTTTATTTTTCCGGGACAGGGTTCCCAGTATTCAGGCATGGGAAAAGAGCTTGCGGATGCTTTTCCTGTTGCGCGAAACCTGTTTGAAGAAGCCGACGATGCCCTTGGGTTTAAATTGTCTGATCTCTGCTTCTCAGGGAGTGATGCCGATCTTAAATTGACCGCCAATACGCAACCGGCTATCCTGACAGCAAGTGTTGCAGTCTTGAAAGTCGTCCAGCAGGAAACCGGGCTGAAAGCCGATTATGTGGCCGGCCATTCACTTGGTGAATATTCTGCGCTGGTCTGCTCTGGCGCGCTCTCTTTTGCTGATGCGGTCAGAACCGTCCGTGCCCGTGGTACGTTTATGCAGGAGGCGGTTCCGGTCGGCACCGGAACAATGGCTGCCATACTTGGTGTTGAGAGCGATATGCTTGAGGAGATTTGCCGCGAAGCCGCCGAAGGTGAGGTTGTATCACCGGCAAACTTTAATTCACCCGGCCAGATTGTTATCGCCGGTACGGTTGCTGCTGTCGCCCGTGCCATTGAAATTGCCAAGGCTCGCGGTTTTAGAAAAGCAATGCTGCTGCCGGTCAGTGCCCCCTTTCATTGTGCATTGATGAAGCCGGCTGCGGATCGCCTGTCGGCGGTGCTGGATACGGTTGCAGTGCATGACATGAACGTGCCGGTTATTGCAAATGCCGATGCGGCACCGAACAGTGATAAGGATCGGGTAAAGCCCCTGCTGGTCGCACAGGTCTGTTCTCCCGTGCTGTGGGAACAGTCGGTAAACGCCATGTGCAGGCTGGGTGTGACAGACTTTATTGAGCTCGGCCCGGGCAAGGTGCTAAGCGGTTTGGTAAAAAGGATCAGCAAAGAGGCCGTTTTGGCTAACATAGAAGATGTTGCCGGTATTAAAGCTGCTGGGGGAAATGTATGATGAAAGGTCAGGTCGCTCTCGTAACCGGCGCCTCGCGTGGTATTGGTCAGGCTATTTCTCTGAAACTTGCTGCCGAAGGAATTTATGTTATTGCGACAGCCACATCCGAGGCTGGCGCAGAAGCAACAGTTGCAGCCATTGTGGCACAGGGTGGAGCTGCGCAGGCGGTCAAGCTTGATGTTACGAACTCTTCAGACGTTGAAGCACTTTTCAAAAAAATTATGTCTGAACAGGGGCGACTTGATATTCTGGTGAACAATGCCGGTATAACAAAAGATGGCCTCATGATGCGTATGAAGGATGAGCGACTGGGATTCCGTTCTTGATACCAATCTCAAAGGTTCCTTTATCTGCCTGCGCGAAGCCTCCAAGATCATGACCAAGGCACCGTTACGGGCGTGTAGTCAATATCAGTTCCGTTGTCGGAGAGATGGGCAATGCTGGTCAGGTGAACTACAGTGCCAGCAAGGCAGGACTGTTCGGTTTGACAAAATCAGCGGCACGCGAGCTGGCAAAGCGCAATATTACCGTAAATGCCGTGGCGCCCGGTTTTATTGAAACCGATATGACCGCTGTTCTTCCCGAAAAGGGGCGTGAAGCGCTTTTGCAAAATATTCCGATGGAGCGGCTCGGCTCAGTTGACGATGTTGCGTATGCGGTCCGTTTTCTCGTTTCTCCGCAGGCGGGCTATATAACCGGCCAAGTGTTGTCGGTAAATGGCGGGATGTACATGTAGTCTATTGTAGAAATATCGATTGACTTTTGAAGATTTCCTGCTTAATTAATCACAAGCATTATACATGAAACCTGAAAAGGTTTAAAATCACACGGAGGTGAAAGATGTCTGATATTGCAAAACGGGTGAAAGAAATTGTTGCTGAGCAGCTGGGGGTTGAAGAGGCTCAGGTGCTAACTGAATCTTCATTTATGGATGATCTTGGAGCTGATTCTCTTGACACAGTTGAGTTGGTTATGGCTCTTGAAGAAGAATTCGATATCGAAATTCCTGATGAAGATGCAGAAAAAATCCAGACGGTAAACGACGCAATCGAATACATTACCGAGCACAGCTGATATAACTCTACCGGGAGGGGCTTTAGGCCCCTCTCTTTTCGTTCTGCCACAGAAGTCACTGCCATATGGAGCTACCTATCATGAGAAGAGTTGTAGTTACAGGTGTTGGAGCTGTTTCACCACTTGGGTGCGGGAATGCCAAAAACTGGGATGCGCTCACGTCAGGAAAGTCGGGAATTGGGTTAATTACACGTTTTGATACGACTGATTTGTCGGTCAAGATTGCCGGTGAGGTCCCTGATTTCAATGCTGAAGAGTATATTGACAAAAAAGAGATCAAGAAAATGGATCTCTTTATCCAGTATGCTCTGGCGGCGGCTCATTTTGCCATGGAAGATTCAGGGCTGGTGATCAATGATGAAAATGCCGAGCGGGTCGGGGTTCTTGTTGGTGCCGGACTTGGTGGCTTACCAACGATTGAAAAATACCATACTCTGGTGGCTGAAGGTGGCTACAAGAAGATTTCTCCATTTTTCATCCCGATGCTGATTATTAATCTTGCTCCGGGCCACATTTCCATCAGATATGGAGCGAAGGGACCGAATATTTCTTCCGTTTCCGCCTGTGCAACCAGTACCCACTCGATTGGCGACGCCTATCATATTATCAAACGAGGCGATGCAGACGCCATGATTGCCGGTGGAACAGAGTCGGTCATTACACCGCTCGGCATTGGTGGTTTTGCCGCCATGAAGGCGTTGTCCGACCGGAATGATGATCCGGCAGCAGCATCCCGTCCCTTTGATAAAAACCGTGATGGCTTTGTCATGGGTGAGGGTGCCGGGATTGTTGTTCTTGAGGAGTACGAATCCGCCAAGGCGCGTGGGGCCAAAATTTATGCCGAGGTTGTAGGGTATGGCATGACCGGAGACGCGTATCACCTGACGGCACCGGCACCGGGTGGAGAAGGTGGAGCGCGTGCATGAAAATGGCGCTCAAAAATGCCGGAGTCACTCCCGAACAGGTCTCCTATATCAATGCTCATGGCACATCTACTCCGATAGGTGACCTGTACGAAACCATGGCGATCAAGAGCGTATTCGGCGATCACGCCAAGAAAATGATGGTCTCTTCGACAAAATCCATGACCGGACATCTTCTTGGAGCAGCGGGCGGTATTGAAGCGGTGTTTACCCTCATGGCAATGGACAAGGGTGTTGTTCCTCCCACAATCAATTATACCGATCCGGACCCGGAATGCGATCTTGATTATGTCCCCAACACTGCCCGGGAAGCAAAGCTCGAATACACCATGAGCAACAACTTTGGTTTTGGCGGTACCAACGCTACCCTTCTGTTCAAGAAACTGTAGGCGGAGAGGGTACAATGATTATTATCGGAAGCGATCATGGCGGATTAACCCTCAAAACTGCCCTGAACAGTTACCTGAATCGCAGAGGCTTCCAGGTCACCGATGCCGGAACCAACGGCGATGCTTCGGTTGATTATCCTGATTTCGGCCAAAAAGTTGCCGAAGCCGTGATTTCGGGAGAGGCTGAGTTGGGAATTCTTATCTGCGGCACCGGAATCGGCATGTCGATCGCCGCCAACAAGATTCCCGGAATTCGTGCCGCTCTGGTGACGGATGTTTTTATGGCCCGCATGGCGAAAGAACACAATAACGCCAATGTGCTGGTGCTTGGCGGGCGTGTCCTTGACGAACAGAAAGCCTGTGATCTTGTCGGTGCCTGGCTTGATGCAACGTTTGAAGGTGGTCGCCACCAAGCGCGTCTGGACAAGATAACTGCACTCGAAAAAAAGTATTCCTAGCTGGCAACGACGCGGCGTGGTTTGAGGCGTCGAAGGCGTGTGGGAGTACACTCGGAACTGGAAACGAAGTCGACGAAGATTTTTTGCCCGATCCGGTATATAATTCATGAGCGGGACCTGCTACGGCATGTGTCCCGTTTCTTGTTTGCACATTATCAACTTTTACAAGGAGAACCCCCATGTCAGTCCTTTCCCAATTTGATCCCCAGGTAGCCGATGCCATTCGTCCATGAAACGGAGCGGCAGGAATATAATCTGGAGCTGATCGCCTCTGAAAACTTTGTTTCTGAAGCAGTTCTGGAGGCTCAGGGTTCGATCATGACCAACAAATACGCCGAGGGGTATCCCGGAAAGCGATATTATGGTGGATGCGAGCACGTTGATGTCGTTGAACAGCTTGCCATTGATCGTGCCAAGGAGCTATTTGGTGCCGAACATGCCAATGTTCAGCCACACTCCGGTTCACAGGCCAACATGGCGGTCTATTTTGCTGCCTGCAAGCCGGGCGACACCATTCTCGGTATGAACCTTTCTCATGGCGGTCACCTGACCCATGGCAGCCCGGTCAACTTTTCCGGGAAACTGTTCACTATTGTTCCGTACGGAGTTTCACAGGAAACGGAAACGATTGACTATGAAGAGGTTGAACGTCTGGCAATTGCGCATAAGCCAAAAATGATTGTGGTCGGTGCCAGTGCCTATCCTCGCATAATTGACTTTCCTGCTTTCCGTACAATAGCCGACAAGGTAGGGGCCGTTGTCATGGTGGATATGGCCCATTTTGCCGGTCTGGTTGCCGCTGGTGTTCATCCCAGTCCGGTTCCCTATGCCGAGTTTGTTACCACAACTACCCACAAAACGCTGCGTGGTCCTCGCGGCGGCATGATTCTCTGCCGTGAGGAGTTTGCCAAGACAATCAACTCCCAGATTTTCCCCGGTATTCAGGGCGGGCCGCTGATGCATGTTATCGCTGCCAAGGCTGTGGCATTCAAAGAAGCACTGCAGCCGGAGTTCAAGGTCTATCAGCAGCAGATCGTCAAAAATGCCAAGGCGCTTTCAGAGGCTCTCATGAAACGTGGCTTCAAGCTGACCAGCGGTGGTACCGATAATCACCTCATGCTGATTAACTTCTCCGGTACCGATATAACCGGCAAGGCCGCTGAAGAGGCGCTGGACAAGGCTGGCATCACGGTCAACAAGAATACCGTGCCGTTTGAAACCCGATCTCCGTTCGTTACGTCCGGCATCCGGGTCGGGACGCCAGCCTGCACCTCCCATGGACTGAAAGAGACAGAAATGGACCAGGTTGCCGGTTTTATCGCCGATGCAGTGGCGAATATCGGCGATGATCAGAAGCTGGCAGCCATAAAGGTACAGGTCAACAGTATGATGAAGAAATTCCCGCTCTACGCCGACAGGCTTGCCTAATTATTAAATTTCACGTAGTAACGAGACCCACTAGATACGTTCTGGTGGGTTTTTTTTTACGAGCGTAAAAATACCTGTAACCGAGGAAGCACCATATGTCAGGAACATATTCCATAACCACCGAACAATTGCGCCAGTGGGACAAGCGCCATGTCTGGCACCCGTTTACCCAGATGCAGGATTGGGAACGTGACGAACAGGTTATCATCGTGAAAGGGGAGGGGTGCTGGCTGATTGACACGGATGGCACGCGTTACCTTGATGGTGTGGCCTCCATGTGGACAAACGTACATGGTCACTGCCGCCGGGAGTTAAATGAAGCCCTGAAAGAACAGGTTGATCGTCTTGAACATTCCACATTGTTGGGATTGGGGAGTGAGCAGAGCATTATCCTGGCGGCACGTCTGGCCGAAATAACCCCTCCCGGGCTGGACCGGTTCTTCTATTCAGACAACGGTTCAACCGCCATGGAAGTCGCGGTCAAAATGGCCTATCAGTATCAGGTCCACTCCGGGCAGCCGGAACGGAGCCGATTCATAACGTTCAGAAATGCCTATCATGGTGACACACTTGGTGCGGTGAGTGTCGGCGGCATCGGTATTTATCATACGACCTTCAAGCCGCTCATGTTTGAGGCGGTCCAGGCTCCGTCGCCATATTGCTACCGTTGTGAGTTGGGCTGCAGCAGATCCTCCTGCAACATGAAGTGTATCGATGTACTTGAAGAGCTGATGGAGCGTAATACCGGCCTGATCGCAGGGCTCGTCATTGAACCGCTTGTTCAAGGTGCCGGAGGTATGATTGTCCAGCCGACAGGATTTTTAAAACGGGTTCGGGAACTATGCGATCGGCATGATATACTGATGATTGCTGATGAAGTCGCTACCGGTTTCGGCAGAACCGGAGCAATGTTTGCCTGCAACCATGAGGGTGTGGTGCCTGATATCATGGCGCTTTCCAAAGGGATAGCTGCCGGATATCTTCCTTTGGCGGCAACAGTGACGGTTGATAAAGTCTACTCGGCATTTTTAGGTTCGTATTCAGAGCTGAAGACCTTTTTTCATGGCCATACTTTCACCGGGAATCCGTTAGCCTGTGCCGTTGCCCTGAAAAGCCTGCAACTCTTTCAGCAGGATAATCTGTTGGCACAGTTGCAGCCCAAAATAGCCTGGCTGAAACAGCGCCTTGACGATTTTAAACTAATGTCGCATGTTGGCGATATTCGCCAGTGCGGCCTGGCGTGCGGAATAGAACTGGTTGAAAACAGAGAAACCGGAACACCGTATCCGTGGGAGGACAGGGTCGGGATCAGGGTATGTCTTGAAGCGCGCAAGCGGGGGGTCTTCTCGCGCCCTTTGGGGAATACAATCGTCATATTTCCGCCATTGGTTATCTCAAACAGCGAGCTGGACATGCTTTTGAATGTTCTGCAGGAATCCATACGGATAGTTACTGAATGATCATCATTGCTTCGAGGCTTTCACATGGATGAACAGATCAAAATATTGGTGATTGATGATGATGACTCGGGCCGTGAAGCTCTGTCCATGCTATTGCGGTCTGCCGGGTATGAAGTCACTTCAGCAGCAACCGGTGAGAGTGCGTTGGATTTGATCGAGCGTGAACAGTATCAGGTCATAGTTTCGGACTTGTTTCTGCCTGATGTAAGCGGTTTCGACGTTTTACAGAACGTGCGCAAAGTTTCACCTGCTACCGAGGTTATCGTCGTGACCGGTCATGCCTCTGCTCAGTCCGCTGTGCGAGCCATGAAAGAAGGGGCTTTTGACTATATTACCAAACCGATTGATTTTGATGAGCTGAAAATCGTTGTTTCAAAGGCGCTGGAAAAACAGAAGCTCCTGTCGGAAAATATCTACCTTCGCCGGCAGCTCCAGGGACGCTTTGAATTCAACAATATTATAGGCAGTTCCCCGGCAATGAACCTCGTGTTTGAACGCATGAGCCGCATTGTAAAAACGGATTCGACTGTTCTTGTCACGGGGGAATCAGGGACCGGTAAAGAGCTGGTTGCCAAGGCGTTGCACTATAACAGTACACGCAAGGAGCGACCTTTCGTTGCGGTAAACTGCAGTGCAATTCCTGAAACATTGCTGGAAAGTGAGCTTTTTGGCCACATCCGAGGGGCGTTTACCGGAGCGATCAAGGATAAACCGGGAAAATTCGAGGCAGCCAATCACGGTACAATTTTTCTTGATGAAATTGGCACATTGCCTCTTCATCTGCAGGCAAAATTGTTGCGAGTTTTGCAGGAATATGAAGTGGAGAGGGTCGGTTCCAACAAGACGGTAAAACTTCATGTCAGAGTGATTTCCGCAACCAACTCGAATCTTGAGGATATGGTGAAACGGGGCGAATTCCGAGAAGATCTATTCTACCGTTTGAATGTTATTCCACTTCACCTTCCACCTCTGCGTGAACGGCAACAGGACATTATGCACCTGACCGCGTTTTTTCTGGAGAAACAGTGCCGTCTGATGGGACGCCAACTGTGCACTATCAGCAAACAGGCACTTGAAGCGTTGGAGCAGTATTCCTGGCCCGGAAATGTACGTGAACTGGAAAACGTTATTGAAAGAATGATCGCATTGACCGATACGGCCGTTATAACGCTAAAGGATGTACCTTCCAAGATTGTGGGCGAACAGCCCGCTGGAGAAGCACTGTATGTCAAAATGCCGAGTGATGGGGGCGATCTGGTTGCAATGATGTCCCGAATTGAACAGACGTTAATTTCACAGGCGCTTGAATCTGCAGGGGGGGTCAAGGCGAGGGCCGCTGCACTTTTAGGGATAAATCGGACGACACTGGTTGAGAAGATTAAAAGGCTGAAAATAGAAAAATGAATCAAGCCGACTCGCTCATCAATCCGGGGTTGGTCGTTACAGAAGATGCTCTGGAATTTTGGAGGTTACGATGGATCCGGAATCGGGCGACATAGCTCAAAAGAAATTCGATAGGGCACAACAGGAACTTGACCGGGGCAATGTCCTGGCAGCACTCTCCTGTCTGGAACAGGCACTCAGTATCTGGAATGATCCACACTGGCATTCCCGTCTCGGGTTCTGTATCGCCAAACAACGCGGCCAACTTACCAAGGCATTCGAACTGTGCCGCTCTTCGATTGATAACGATCCGGAAAACCCTCTCCACTACCTTTATCTCGGCAAGGTCCATCTTGTTGCAGGAAATACGTATGAAGCACTTCAAGCGTTCAGGGAGGGGATGATACGCGGGGGGAGCCCGGAGCTCGAGCGGATGCTCGAGACTATCGGAACCAGGAAATCTCCTGTCTTATCTTTTCTTTCACGCGACAACCTGCTGAACAAATGTTTGGGAATCATTCTTGCCCGTTTGGGTTTGAGATAGGACGGTGCAATCGGTTGTTGTAGAAAATAAAAAAAGGTGCCATTTACAGGCACCTTTTTTCGTGTATGGCGGGGTTGACGGGGCTCGAACCCGCGACTTCCAGCGTGACAGGCTGGCACTCTAACCAACTGAGCTACAACCCCAAAGTAGGCAATTCAGTTTAGCCAAAAATTTATGTCATACAATGCTACTGTTTGTCAAGCAGTGTGTGACATAATTGTGAAAAATGGTTACGCGCACTCCGAATAACCACAGGCGTGACAGACTGAACAGCCCCCCTCATGCTCGACGATACCGCCGCATTCCGGGCAGGCACCGCGTTCATGCCGGATAGTTTCGTTGTCGATATCATATCCGCAGTCAATCAGATGGTTCTGGATCGCTTTTGCAACAGCATCGGCACAGGAAAGCACGCGATTATCGCCGAAACCGGACGGGCAGTGGCAGGAGATGCCCTGAAGCTGTTTCACTACCTGACGGGCCTGAATGCCGCTACGCCAGGCGAGTGATACCAAACGGCCGATTGCCTCACTCTGTGAGGCGGCGCATCCGCCCGCCTTGCCCATCGTGGTGAAACAGCTCAAACAAGCCGTTTTTATCTTCGTTGATTGTGATGTAGAGCGGGCCGCACCCGGTCTGCATCTGATGGGTAGCATCCTTTGAGTGCTTTGGGACGTTCCCGTTTGACCGCTTTCTTGTCGTCTTCGACCGGTGTGGCGGCAACTGCTGCTGCCTGCTCTTCTTTTTTACCGGTCGAGAGGACCTGTTCGTCTCGAGAGCCGTCACGGTAAATGGTGACACCTTTGCAGCCGGTTTCGTAGGCGAGCATGTACACCTTTTCAACATCCTCGATGGTGGCGGAATTTGAAAAATTGACCGTTTTCGAAACGGCATTGTCGGTGTAGAGCTGGAAGGCAGACTGCATCTGAATATGGTATTCAGGTGTTATTTCGTGAGAGGTGACAAACACGTTGCGGATATCGGCCGGAATTTCGGCGATATCCTGAACGGTGCCATGTTCGGCAATTTTCTGCATGAGAGCTTCCGAGTAGAAACCGCGCTCCTTGGCTATTTTCTCGAAAATCGGGTTGACCTCTACCAGAACATTTTTGTCCATGACGGTGCGGATGTAGGAAACGGCAAAGAGCGGTTCAACTCCGGAAGATGCGTTGGCGATGATCGAAATGGTTCCCGTCGGAGCGATTGTGGTGACGGTCGCGTTTCTCTGCGGAGCTGCCCCTTTCTTGTCAAAAATAGAACCTTTGAAGTTGGGGAACGAGCCGCGCTTTTTGCCCAGTTCCTGAGATGCCAGATGCCCTTCGTCATTGATGAATTTCATCACCTTCTTGCCGAGCTTTACCGCCTCGTCGGAGCAGTAGGGAATTCCCAGCAGAATCAGCATATCGGCCCATCCCATGACACCCAGCCCGATTTTGCGGTTGGCGTGGGTCATGTCATGAATCTGCTGCAGCGGATAGTTGTTGGCCTCAATGACGTTATCAAGGAAGTGGACTGCGTTGTGAATGGTTTCCCGCAGCTTTTTCCAGTCCACCGTGCCGTCTTTGACAAAGATACCCAGGTTGATAGAGCCGAGGTTGCAGGATTCATACGGTAAGAGCGGCTGCTCGCCACAGGGATTGGTGGATTCAATCTCGCCAACCAGCGGTGTCGGGTTGTCGCGATTCAGGCGGTCGAGGAAGATAATTCCCGGCTCGCCGTTTTCCCAGGCCTGTTTGACGATACGCTGGAATACCTTGCGGGCGTTAAGGCTGCCGCAGACTTTTTTGTCGCGGGGATTAATAGATTGTATTCCTCATCACGTTCGACAGCCTGCATGAACTTTTCGGTGAGGCCGACTGATATGTTGAAATTGTTAAGCTGCTTCTGGTCAGCCTTGCACATGATGAAATCCATCACATTAGGGTGATCGACCCTTAAAATTGCCATGTTTGCGCCGCGTCTGGTGCCACCCTGTTTTATGGTTTCCGTGGCAACGTCAAACACGCGCATAAATGAGAGCGGGCCGCTGGATATGCCGGTGGTTGTGCTGACAACGTCGTTGGCTGGTCTCAGACGGGAAAACGAGAAACCGGTGCCGCCGCCGGATTTGTGAATCAGCGCGGTATATTTGACGGCATCGAAGATCTCTTCCATGGAGTCGCCGACCGGCAGGACAAAGCAGGCCGAAAGCTGCCCCAGCGGGCGACCGGCATTCATCAGGGTAGGGGAGTTGGGGAGAAATTCAAAGCTGGTCATCATGCGGTAAAAGGTGTCCGACAAGCTCTTGACATCCGCTTTTTTGTCAAATGTTTTATCGGCCGCCGCAATGGTGTCCGCTACCCGTCGGAACATGTCGGCCGGCGTCTCAAGAACTTTGCCGGTTTCATCACGGCGCAGATAGCGTTTTTCCAATACGGTGGCAGCATTTTTTGTCAGGCCGGGGATGGTGTCGGGCGCGGTACTTTTTTTCATAACGGAACTCCTTGTTTTGTACAGTAAAGATGATGATTCTGAATGAAATTGAATGTGGTTTGAATGGAATACCATAAACCACAATATTTTGTGGAAGGCGCTGAAATAAACCACAACATGTATGTGCTGTCAACAAATATATTTTATAAAAATATAACACCTTGAAAGGACTTGAAAAGCTCAATTATCAGGCCCATTGATCAGCGATTTAATGAAAAAACAACATTGAATTTACAGTTTGAGTGAATCATGGTAATGCTTCGATAGTTCTGTGAGGAGTTCCCGAGTGAAAACTCTTTTTGCAACCTGTTTCTTTTTCTGCATGACAACAATATCGCTGGCGGCCGAACCGGGCACAACAGTGGTATATGACGGTGCGGTGCTGACCGAAGATGTGACCTGGCGCGGTTCAATACTCGTTAAAGGGTTCGTTGTGGTGGCCCCTCAGGCAACGTTGCGTATCGACCCGGGAACGGTGGTGCGTTTTGCGGCCACTGCCGCTCAGCAGCTTCCGAACCTCGTTGTTCAGGGTCGTCTCCATGCTGCGGGAACCGGTGAGCGTCCGATCATGCTGACATCAGACCGCTCCAGACCGGCACGCGGCGCCTGGGGTGGCATCGTTCTGCTTTCAACTGAAAAACGCAATCTGCTCGAACACTGCCGCATCGAGTATGCCGAGACCGGAATCGACCTACGGTTTTCCACAATTACCCTGAAGACGGTTTCGATTACTGCACGCCCGGACCGCTCTACTGTCGCATGACGGGGTTGTGCAGATGACCGGCAGTGAGGTCTCGGATTCGGAAACCGGTATTGAACTCTATAACAGCGAATTCGACGGCAGGGATATGACGGTTGCATCCTGTCAGCGCGGCTGCGTGCTGAACAAATCGGCTGTTGTACTTGCATCGCCGAAGATTGTAAGCAATCAGCAGGGATTTGAAACTGATGATTGCCGGATCAAGATTACCGGTGGAGAGTTTTCCGGAAACGTGCTTGGAGTGCGAATCAAAGGTGGAGAAGGTCAGATTGTCATGTCCCGCTTTCTGCGCAACAGCAAAACAGCCCTGCATCTTCTCGGCTCACGTATCAAAGTCCAGCGCTGCCTGTTTGCCGAAAATAGTCAGGATGCCCTCCGTGTCGAAGATGGTCGGGCGCTTCTTTTGAATAATGCCTTCAGTTCAAACGGTGGTTTTAATCTGTACAATGCCGGGCGTGAGGTTGTCAGTGCCCGACAAAACTGGTGGGGAACTGTAGATCCGTTGCTGATCGGGCAAAAGATTTATGACACGGCTCGTGATAACAATAGTGGTACGGTCCTTGTTTTCCCCTGGCTGAATAAAAAACCCTCGTTGATACCGTAAGCTGCCCTGATAACAGGATACGTGCGTAAACGGAGTTGTTTTCTGCTAAAATAGACGCAGAACATAACTTCCGACTTACTAGCCCCGATAAATCGGGATAAGTGCGTTAACGAAGTAATATTCTGCAAAATAAAAACGCAGAATATTACTTCTAACTTACTAAGGAACTCATAGTGTATCTCGATAATGCCGCGACATCATTTCCCAAGCCCGAGAAGGTGTATGAAGCAGTTCTTCACGCAATGCGTGAAGTCGGTGCCTCTCCAGGTCGAGGTGGATATCCCGCTCTCTGGAAGCCGGGCGCATTCTTTTTCTGACACGTGAGGCCGCAGCCGGTTTTTTTTCTATCTCCGATTCGTCCCGGATCATCTTTACACAGAATGCCACCGGGGCGCTCAATCTGGCGTTGCAGGGCACTTTGGCCGCCGGCGACCATGTTATTACGACCTCCATGGAACACAATTCTCTGCTCAGACCGCTGTATGCGCTTCGCAAAAAGGGTGTCGAGCTATCGATCGTCCCGGCCGGTTCCGACGGAGTAGTTTCTGTTGAAGATGTTCGCCGTGCAGTGCAGGCTAATACACGAATGATCGCTGTCAGCCATGTTTCAAATGTCTGCGGCGCTATTCAGCCGATACAGCGGCTGGGGGAGCTCTGCCGCGAGGTCGGAGCGTTGTTTCTGGTTGATGCGGCGCAGTCGGCCGGGTATCTGCCGATTGACGTTGAACGCTTCGCTATTGACCTGCTGGCGGTTCCCGGTCATAAGGGGCTGCTCGGGCCGGGGGGGACCGGGCTTTTGTACGCGGCTCCTCATGTCCGGCTTAGATCCGTTATTCAGGGGGGAACCGGCGGTCATTCAACCGCTGAAGAACAACCGCTTGTCATGCCGGACGGTTTTGAGGCCGGTACTCATAATCTTCCCGGCATCGCCGGATTGCAGGCCGGCATTGAGTTTATACGCGAACGTGGTCTTTCCGCCATCCATCAGCATGAGCAGGCGCTGCTTAATCAGGCGGAACAGGCGCTGCGAGATATTCCCGGCGTGACGATTTACGGCCCGGAAGATCCGCTTGATCGTTGCTCGGTACTCTCTTTTACCGCTTCCTGTGTTGATTCGGCACTGCTGGCTGCAGAGCTTGATCATGGTTTTGACATTGCTGTTCGGGCCGGGCTGCATTGTGCCCCGCTGGCTCACCGCACGTTGGGAACGCTACCGGGCGGCACGGTGCGTGTGAGTCCCGGCTGGTCCACGACCAGCGAAGAGATTGCTTTCTTTTCTGATGCCGTTGTACAATGCATCCGCAAAATTCGAAAACAGTAGTAACATGATTGTCTGCACCGGCGCCCTGCCGTTATCCTGTACATCCAGAAAGGGACTCATGAAGAACTTCATCCTCGATACAAACGTATTGCTGCACGATCCCCAGTCGCTGTTCAAATTTGAAGAAAACAACATTATTATCCCGATTACCGTCATAGAAGAGGTCGACCGCTTCAAAAAGGATATGAACGAAACCGGCCGAAATGCCCGGATGGTATCGCGGATTCTCGATTCGATGCGTGAGAAAGGTTCTCTTGCCGGCGGTGTTACCATGCCCGGTGACGGGACGCTGCGGATCGAGATGTTTGCGGAAAAATATTTCAAAAATCTGCCGGTTGATCTGCGGGTGGACAATGGTGATAACCGGATCATCGCCGTTGCCCAGGATGTCCGTGATCGTTTTCCGGATATGGAAACCATTTTTGTGACCAAGGATTCAAACCTGCGGATCAAGGCTGACGCCATCGGTCTGATAGCGGAAGATTACGAGTCCGACAAAGTCGATATTCAGGATCTCTATTCCGGAACACGTTCAATAGAAGTGTCTCCGGATGCAATCGATCGCTTCTACGGCCAGGGGTGGCTTGAGTCCCCGGTTCAAATGGCCCCCAACGAGTTCATAACAATCGTCGACAGTTCCAACGCGAATCATTCTGCCATCTGTCGCAACGATCCTGCCAACGCACGCATTGTGCCGGTTCGCAAGGTGGCGAAGGAGGGGATCTGGAGCCTCTTTCCGCGTAACAGGGAACAGTCATTTGCCCTAGATGTACTGATGGACGACAGTATCAAGCTGGTGACGCTGGTAGGGAAGGCGGGAACCGGCAAGACGCTGCTTGCGATTGCCGCCGGTCTCCACAAGACCGCCGAGGAAAATATCTATAACCGTCTGCTGGTTTCGCGCCCGGTATTTCCGATGGGCAAAGACCTCGGTTTTCTGCCGGGTGACATCGAAGAAAAGCTGACCCCCTGGATGCAGCCGATCTTTGATAACGTCGAATTGCTGATTTCCGGGCATGAGTCTGAAAAGCGGCACAGCAAAGGGTACAAGGAGTTGATGGCGATGGGGCTCCTCGATATCGAACCGCTGACCTATATCCGTGGCCGCTCGATTCCGAATCAGTATCTGATCGTCGATGAAGCCCAGAACCTGACCCCCCACGAAATCAAGACGATTGTCACCAGGGTCGGCGAGGGGACCAAGATCGTACTGACCGGCGACCCGTACCAGATCGACAATCCGTATGTCGATTCCTCCAGCAACGGCCTGACCTACCTCGTTGAAAAATTCAAGGGGGAGCGGATTGCCGCACATGTGACGCTGACCAAAGGCGAACGCTCTGAACTGGCCGAGCTGGCCGCCAATCTGCTGTGATCGGTTTCGCACTGACAAGGTTTTTCTGAATGCTTCTTCTCTCCATTGAAACATCCTGTGATGAAACGGCCGCCGCAGTTGTGCGCGACGGCCGTGACATCCTTTCCTCCGTCATTTCTTCCCAGATCGCCATTCATGCCGCGTACGGCGGTGTTGTTCCGGAAATCGCGTCCCGCAAGCATCTTGAGTCAATTGCGCCGGTTATCAGTCAGGCGCTCCGGGAAGCCGGCGTCGGCATGGAAGCGCTTGAAGGGGTCGCGGTTACCCGCGGGCCCGGTTTGTCCGGGGCGCTGCTGGTCGGCTTTTCGGCAGCCAAGGCGATTGCCGTCGCGCGAAACATCCCGTTTGTCGGCGTACATCATATCGAGGGGCATCTGTTCGCGACCTTTCTGGAACGGCCGGTGGCTTTTCCGTTTCTGGCGCTGGTCGTATCCGGCGGTCACACGCATCTGTATCACGTCGAAGGTTTCGGTACACTACACGACCCTCGGCAGAACCATCGATGATGCTGCCGGTGAGGCCTATGACAAATCGGCCAAAATCATGGGGATGCCGTATCCGGGCGGGGCACTGATCGACAGGATGGCCCAGAACGGCAATCCGGATGCAATTCGCTTTGCCGCGGCCGCTGCTCCATGACGGTACCCTCAACTTCAGCTTCAGCGGCCTGAAGACGGCGGTGCTGCAGCATGTAGCGAAGAATCCCGTAACAATTCCGGGTCAGGACGCAGACGATCTCTGTGCTTCTTTCCAGGAGGCGGTCTGCCATGTCCTCGCGGCAAAAACCGAAGCTGCCATCCGGCAGACCGGCGCAACCCGCCTGGTGGTCGCGGGAGGGGTCGCCTGCAACAGCGGCCTGCGCAGTCGTATGGCGGCACTCTGCACACAGTTGGGAGTCGAACTCTCCATCCCGCATCCCTCCTTGTGCGGCGACAATGCGGCGATGCTGGCGGTACCTGGTGACTATTATCTTGTCACACGGTCTTGTCTCACCTCTGTCTCTTGGATGTTACGCAACCTGGAATATGGACAGTCATAAAGGAATCAATGAAATGAGCTGCAACCCGCCGCCCCCTTAAATCACTTGGCCAGAACTTTCTGGTTGATGAAAATATCATCGACAAAATTATTCAGGCCGCAGATATCCGGCCTGATCAGCCCGTACTTGAAATCGGACCGGGGCGGGGCGCTCTGACAACACATCTTGCCGAGCGTGCCGGGAGGCTCGTGCTGATTGAATTCGACCATGCGTTGGCGGCCTGGCATCAGGATCAGCGTAAAGATAATCGACGTGTGACGGTCATCGACGGCGATGTACTGAAAGTCGATCTCGATGCGCTTCTCTCGGAAACCCCGGAAAAGTGGAATGTCGTCGCCAACCTTCCGTACAACATTTCGACCGAAGTTCTGTTCCGGCTGTACGCTGTCCACAGCAGGCTGGCCCGTATGACCCTGATGCTGCAAAAGGAGGTCGGCGACCGTTTGGCCGCGCCTCCTGACTGTTCCGCGTACGGTGTGACCACCGTGCTGCTCGGCTTGTGGTTTGACATCAGCCGGGCATTTGTGGTGCACCCCGGCTCATTTCATCCCAGCCCCAAAGTCGATTCGGCCGTATTGAATTTTATTCCCCGTGCAGAGGCGCGAGCCGAGGTCGGTGATGAGGAGGTGTTCAGGAGCGTCGTGAAAAGCGCCTTTTCGATGCGCCGCAAGACGCTGATCAACTGCCTCAAATCCGCCGAATTCGCCAAGGTGATTAATTGTGGTGAGCTGCTGGAGGCGTGTGCGATTGACGGCCGCAGGAGAGGGGAAACACTTTCTCTGGAGGAATTCGCCGTGCTGTCGCGGCGGGTGACGGATATGTTATCCCCAACAAAGATACAATAATAAACTCCAGTCGTTGTTTAATTTGACAACACTACCCTCCGTTGTTACAATCTCCAACATGGACGCACGCTTATTGCTCAATGAGCGACACACAATATCCGAAACAGCCTTTGTTGAACTGGTTGTGTGGCACCTGCCTGTGCCGCTTCCGGGGAGTTACCACAACTTCAAATATAGACTTGCGCTTGTCGTGAACGGTTCTTGTGTGCTGCGTTACGACAATGAATCCGGCAAGGGCGATCATAGACATGTCGGCCAGGATGAAAATCCCTACTCATTCACTACACCGAAAGCTTTGCTGGATGATTTCTGGAACGATGTAGATACATGGAGGTATTGATATGCGTACCGTGACATTGGATGTTTCTTCCCGGGAAGCTACAAACAGAAGGTTTTTACGAGCATTTGAGGGTGAACCGCAAGGAGATATCATCAGCTTTGAATCGCCCGCACTACTGTTCAAGGTACTCTCCGGCAAGCGCTGGGAAGTACTGAATCTCATGACCGGTTCAGGACCGATGACTATTCGTGAGCTGGCCCGCCGCCTGGGCAGGGATGTAAAGGCGGTGCATGGCGATGTGCATGCCCTGTTAAATGCCGGGATACTGCAAAAAACAGACAGTGGCCAGATCGTGTTCCCGTTTGAAGCACTCCATGTGGATTTCATGCTGAAAGAAGCAGCCTGAACGAGATGCATCCGAAAAGGACTGATACACAATGAACGAAGTAATGGCATACGGTACAATTCTGCTCCTGCTGGCCTGTCTGGGACTTCTCTGCACGCTGTTCATGAGAGGCAGGCGTGGAGCGGCTGAGAATGCCGATGTGCAGCAAAAAATCGACGGCATCGAAAAGCTGCTCGAACGTCATGAACGGATTCTGCGGGAGGAACTTGCGCGCAGTCGTGAGGAAGCCCATGACAGTTCCCGCCGGACGCGGGAAGAGATGACTGGCGGGATTACGGTGCTTGGCGATTCATTGTCGAAGCGGATGAGTGAAATCGCCGGTCTGCAGAAAAACCAGCTGGAACTGTTTGCTGCCCAGTTGAAGGAACTTACGTCGAGCAACGAGGGACGTCTTGATAAACTGCGGGAAGGGGTCGATGCCCGTCTCCGGCTGATTCAGGAAGATAATGCCCGCAAGCTGGAACAGATGCGGGCTACCGTCGATGAAAAACTGCACGATACGCTGGAAAAACGTCTGGGTGAATCATTCAAGCTGGTCAGCGAGCGCCTTGAACTCGTGCAGCGCGGTCTGGGCGAGATGCAGACCCTTGCCAACGGCGTCGGCGATCTGAAGAAGGTGCTGACAAACGTCAAGACACGCGGCACGTTCGGGGAAATTCAGCTGGGGAGCTTGTTGGAACAGATACTTGGCACCCGGGTCAGTATGATTCAAACGTGGAAACCAGACAGGGGAGCGGCCAACGGGTTGAATTTGCCCTGAAACTGCCGGGGCGCGATGGCACACCGGATGGCATGGTCTGGCTCCCTCTGGATGCAAAGTTTCCCCAGGAGGATTACCTGCGGCTGGTGGAGGCTCTGGAAGTTGCCGATGTTGCCGCGGCGCTTGACTCAAGAAAACAGCTTGACCGCTCGGTGCGGGAGATGGCGAAAATGATCCGCGACAAATATCTGGACCCTCCTCATACAACCGATTTCGGGGTTATGTTTCTGCCGACCGAAGGGCTGTATGCCGAGGTGCTGCGCTTGCCGGGTCTGTTTGAAGCTCTGCAGCGCGATTTCAAGGTTATGGTGGCCGGTCCGACCACGCTGGCGGCGCTGCTGAACAGTCTGCAGATGGGATTCAGGACGCTTGCCATCGAAAAACGTTCTGCCGAAGTCTGGAATCTGCTCGGGGCGGTGCGTACGGAATTTTCCAAATTCGGTGCTGTTCTGGAAAAAACGCGGAAAAAACTGGTTGAGGCGGGCAATCATATTGATCAGGCCGCTACCCGTACCCGGGTCATTGAACGCAAATTGCGTGATGTGCAGGACGTTCCGCACCAGGAATCAGACTCTCTTCTGGATGATGGCTTTGAGTTGGAAGATAGCCCCGAGGTGCCAGATGAGGTGTTAGATGAGATCCACTCGCAAGGGATGCTGCCATGATACTGGAAATTAACCCCGATCATCCTCAACCGCGCCAGATATCACGGGTTGTCGATAGCCTTAAGGATGGCCGGGTAATCGCCTATCCGACCGATACGACCTATGGCATCGGCTGTTCGATCTTCTGTAAAAAAAGTATTGAACGAATTTATCTGATGAAACAGCGAGATCGTCGCAAGCCGTTCTCGGTTATCTGCTCATCTCTGTCGGAAATTTCCCGCTACGCCCAGGTCAGCAACTCAGCCTTCAAAATAATAAAACGCTATCTGCCCGGGCCGTATACGTTTGTTTTTGAAGCGACGCGTGAAGTTCCCGATCTGCTTCTGACCCGCCAGAAGACGGTTGGGATCCGTATTCCCGATAACAGAATATGTATCGATCTTGTGACTGCGCTGGGCAATCCGATCATAACCACGAGCGCCAATCTTTCCGGTGAAGAACCGGAAGGAGACCCACGCATGATTGCCGATACATTTGGAACTCAGCTCGATTTCGTCATCGACGGTGGTATTCTGGCAACTGACGTCAGTTCTGTCGTGAGTCTGATCGGTCCGGTTCCTGAGGTACTGCGTGTCGGGCTCGGCGATATTTCATGGTGTGGGAACTGAGGAGGGACTGTGCGTAAACGTACTGTCAGAAATGGTATGCGCCTGGTTATGGCGGCTTTGATTCTGATTGTTCTGGTCAGTTTTTATCACGGCCAGCTCTCTGATCTGTTCTCGTTGTCTTCAGGAGCAGAGAGCCGTATCTACCGTCTTGGTATATTCTGGGCGGCAGCGATCGGGGGGTATGGCGTTGTGGTGACGGTTCTCGGATTCGTACTGTCTCCACTCCAATATGACGCCAAGGTACGTCTTCTGCCGATGGTTATTGGCATCTCTGTCTTGATATTCCTCTTTTTCTATCTGCTCTCCTCTTCGATTAATGCCCCGGCCAGAGATGAACAGCGGCGGGTACGCCCGGGAGAGACCATTACCATTTGAGAAATTCCGTTGCGAGAGAACCGAAGCGAGGGATGCCATGAAGAATCCGAAAATTTCCGATCTGCTACACACCGATTCTCCAGAGGACTGGCGCGGCCTGAAAGGGCGTTTTTTTTCGATTCTCCAGCATATCTATTCCATAATAACAAATTTTACCACTCACCAGGGGCACTTGCGCGCCGCTGCGCTCACCTATACCACGGTCCTTTCGCTCGTCCCGTTTCTGGCCATCGCTTTTTCAGTACTCAAAGGTCTTGGCGCACAAAACGCCCTTGAGCCGCTTCTGCAGCAGGTAGCAGGTGATTCTGAAGAAACTATCTCCCGTATTATCGCCTATGTAAATAACACCAATATGAAGTCGATGGGGGCAATCGGCCTCGTGATGCTGATTGTGACCGTTGTCTCTCTGATGGGAAACATCGAGGAGGCATTCAACGCCGTCTGGGGAGTGCGCGAGACCCGCTCGGTGCAGAGACGCTTCAGCGATTACTTGAGTGTCGTTGTCGTGGGGCCGATTCTGCTGCTCGCAGCGACCAGTATGACCTCATCATTGCAGAGTCAATGGATGCTGCAGTGGTTGATCCAGAATACCTATCTGGGTGACGCGATCCTGATGCTGTTCCGCTTTTTACCGTACCTCAGCGTCTGGATCGCCATGGTATTCCTGTACATTTTTATTCCCAATACCAAGATCCGTTTTGCTTCTGCAGTCACAGGAGGGGTTATAGCCGGTACCGCCTGGGAACTGGCGCAGTGGGGTTACTTTCACTTTCAGGTCGGGGTTGCCAACTATAATGCCATCTACGGAACTTTGGCGGCTGTTCCCGTGTTTCTGGTCTGGATCTATACGAGTTGGCTGATCGTGCTTTTCGGGCTTGAGATCGTGTTTGCCCATCAACATCGTGGACATGGTCTTTCCGGCAGCGGCGCCTTTCGTTTGACCGTGACGGCCCGGGAACAACTTGCCGTGGCGCTGCTGGTGCAGGTGAACCTCCATTTTCAAAAAGGGGACACCCCGCGGTCAGCCCAGTATCTCGCTGATGAACTGAACGTGCCGTTGCTGCAGCTTGAGACTGTGTTCGACGAGTTGGAACAGCTGGGGTATCTGGTTGTGACTTCGGGAAGCGAGCCCGGTTGGCTGCCGGCACGAGATCCGTCCGAAGTCAAGATAAGTGACGTTATCGGGGCGCTCCGTGGTGTTGCGGCGCTACAGGGTACAACTCCGGTCCTTCAGCTTGCCGAAGAGGTCATACGTAAAGGGTGGGACGGAGGCAGAGCGGGCCTGGAAGGGATCACGCTGCGCGACCTGCTTGAGGAGACGGCTCCATAGGTATTTATCACCGCGATCACGGAGAAGAAATAATGAATGAAAGTTTTCTTACCGCCTTGTCGGGAGAGCTGCTTGATGAGCTCTACCGCAAGTGGCAGCGTTCAGCAGATTCGGTGCCGGAAGAATGGCGGCTTTATTTTTCGGGTTTTGAACTCGGCTTGAACAGGGCATCCGGCGGTGGCGGCTTTGACGAACAGGCGGCGCTGAAACTGTCGGGGGTGCAGTCCCTTATCTATCGTTATCGCTCTCTTGGCCATCTTCTGGCATGTACCGATCCGCTCTCCCCCTGTCAGCTTTCCCACCCGCTACTCGAACTCTCCAATTTCGGACTTGATGAAAACGATCTCGACACGTCCTTTGCCTGTCGGCGTTTTCTGAAGCCTCGTGCTTCTCTGCGTGAAATTCTGGAAACCATGCGTGAGACCTATTGCCGGGAAATCGGTGTTGAGTTTATGCATATTCAGGACCCGGATGAACGACAGTGGCTGATCGACCGGATGGAGCCCTGCCGAAATCATCCCGATTTTCCGGTCGCCGAAAAACTGCATATCCTGGAAAAACTCCATCAAGCCGCTTTTTTTGAGTCTTTTTTGCATCGCAGGTTTGTCGGGCAGAAGCGTTTTTCGCTTGAAGGTGGCGAAATTATGATTCCGGTTCTGGATCGGATCGTCAGCAGTTGTCCGGAGGCTGGAGTCAGTGATGTCGTTATGGGGATGTCGCACCGGGGCCGATTGAACGTGCTGGTGCATATCTTGCGCAAGCCGTATGAAACTCTGTTTGCAGAGTTTCAGGAGAGCGGTGCACTCGGATTTGTGGGCGATGGGGATGTGAAATATCACAAGGGTTATTCATGTGATATCGATCTTGATGGCCACCAGGTGCATGTGACAATTGCCGCAAACCCCAGTCACCTTGAAGCGGTGAATGCCGTCGTTGAGGGTAAATGCCGTGCCAGGCAGGATCGGTATGGAGCTGACGGCGCCGGGCGGGTACTGCCGGTTCTGATTCATGGCGATGCTGCGTTCGCAGGGCAGGGAAGTATCATGGAGGTTCTGAATATGTCCGGGCTGGAAGGGTATGGCACCGGTGGAACCATCCATATTGTACTCAACAATCAGATCGGATTTACGACTCTTCCCGAGGACGCCCGGTCTACCTCTTACGCCACGGATGTCGCCAAAATGCTCTCCTGTCCGATTTTTCATGTTCAGGGGGAATCTCCGGAGTCTGCGCTGCATGCCGCTGATCTTGCGATGGAATATCGCCGGACTTATCGTCGTGATGTCGTGATCGAGCTGATCTGCTACCGCCGTCACGGTCATAACGAAGGGGATGAACCGGCGTTCACCCAGCCGAAAATGTACCAGCAGATTGCATCCCGCCCTCCTGTCAACCGCATCTATGCGACTGCTCTGGCGGAAGAGGCCGGGATATCTCCTGACATACTGGAACAGCTTGAAAAGCGTGTCAACGAAGCGCTGGAAGCTTCCTTCAACAAACCTCCCGTGGAGGATCAAGCCGGCTTTTTTGACCGATGGAGTTCCATCAGCACCGCATACAGTGCGGAGCCTGTCGAGACGGCGGTATCAGCTGAAAAACTTGCGACCATTGCCAGGCGGTTGGCCGCTCTCCCCTCCGGTTTCACTCCGCATCCAAAGATTGCTGCCCTCATGCAGAAACGTCTTGAGGCGGTTCTGAAAGGTGAGGGGATCGATTGGGGGAATGCCGAAACGCTCGCGTATGCGACGCTGCTTGACCAAGGGTATTCAGTCCGCATTTCAGGACAGGATTCACGGCGCGGGACTTTTAATCATCGCCATTGCGTCATGATCGACAATCACGACGAACGCAGCTATACGCCGCTGGAAACGGTTGTTACCGACGGCGCCGTCTTTCAGGCATGGAACAGCCTGCTTTCCGAGTTTGGCGTGCTTGGCTTCGAATATGGCTATTCATTGGAAACTCCGCACACCCTCACGCTCTGGGAAGCCCAGTTTGGTGATTTTGCCAATGGGGCGCAGGTAATTATCGATCAGTTTATTACCAGCGGTGAAACCAAGTGGGATCGTGCCAGCGGCTTGGTGATGCTGCTTCCCCATGGATATGAGGGGCAGGGAGCAGAGCATTCCAGCGCCCGCATCGAGCGATATCTGCAACTGTGTGCCTCGGATAACATGGTTGTGACCTGCCCGTCGACACCGGCACAGATGTTCCATCTGCTCAGGCGCCAGATGCTCCAGACATTCCGAAAACCGTTGGTAGTGTTTACTCCGAAAAGTCTGCTGCGCCACCCAATCTGCAGTTCGACCGTTGCTGAATGCTGCGAGGGCACTTTTAACACCTGTATCGTTGCCCCCGGTGATCTTTCTGCCGCCCGGCAGGTTCTGTTCTGCAGCGGCAAAATCTATTACGAACTGGAAGAAGAGCGTATCCGGCAGGGGGGGAGCGATACCGTGATTGTCCGGATTGAGCAGCTCTATCCGCTTGATCGCGGTGCCGTTCAGGGTGTTATTGGTCTGTGCGCGCCCGGCTGCCGGTTCCATTGGGTTCAGGAAGAACCGGAAAATATGGGTGCCTGGTTTTATATCGAGCGGCATTTCAAGGAGCTGTCAGCAGCTGTCACGTATATCGGTCGCCCGGAGGATTCATGTCCCGCCGTTGGATCACACCATATCCATGCCGAGCAGCAGGCGAAAATTATGAGCATGGCATTTTCAAAATAAGATGCGGATGGACGGCCTTGCCGATATTCATAAGGTGCGTCGAGTCTGCATAAAATAACCGTTTGCGATAAAAATATCGCTTGCATTCTTCACGTCGACATGATAGGTAGAAGTACAATTTATGTTCACTCAGTAAGTGAGCTCGCAAGGCTCACTTTTTTTTGTCCAATCGGGTAGAGTTATGGCCTCTCAAAAAGAAGATACATGTACCGTAGTCAGCCGTATTGCTCAGCCTATACTCGAATCCATGGGGCTTGAGCTGGTTGATATTGAATTCGGACGGGTCGGCCCTGATGCTGTACTGCGTCTGTTTATTGACAAGGAAGGCGGCGTAATGCTTGATGATTGCGCTGCGCTCAGCCGGGAGCTGTCGATGGTTCTTGATGTGGAAGATATCATTGCCTGCAATTATACCCTGGAGGTCTCGTCACCCGGCCTTGATCGTCCGCTTAAAAAGCAGGCTGATTACGACCGCTTTGTCGGCCGCCTTATTAAAGTTCGCACCTATCAACCGTTTCTTGATGATAGCGGTAACAAGCGCAAGACGTTTCTGGGAAAACTGGAAGGTCTTGTAGACGGCGTTGTCAAAATGACGCTCACCGAAGGGCAGACCGCTTCCATACCGATTGAACAGGTTGCCAAAGCCAATCTTGAATTTGAACTCTGATCTAGAACTACCCATATATACCAGTAAGGAGAAGTAATCGTGGATACAATCATTAATCTCAAGCATGCTATCGACCAACTTGTAAAAGAGAAGGGCATTGACCGTCAGGTTGTTCTGGAAGCCATGGAACAGGCGGTTTTGACAGCTGCCAATAAAAAATATCGCAATACCCGCGATCTCGAAGCCCATTACAACCATGAAACCGGAGAGGTTGAGCTTTTCGAGTTTGTGACGGTTGTGGAAGAGGTGGAGGATTCCTATAAGGAAATCGGTCTTGATGAAGCCCATGAAATTGATCCGGAAGCCGAAATCGGCGATTCGCTGGGTGAAAAACTGGATGCCAGCGGTTTCAGCCGTATTGCCGCTCAGACGGCCAAGCAGGTCATTATCCAGAAGGTGCGTGATGCCGAGCGCGAAACGATTTATAACGAATACAGCGATCGTATCTGGGAAGTTATTACCGGTATGGTGCGTCGTTTTGAAAAGGGTGAGCTGCTCATAGATCTGGGACGTGCCGAGGCTGTATTGCCGGCCAAGGAGCAGATGCCGCGGGAAGTCTATCGTCCGGGAGATCGTATTCGTGCGATTATCACCGATATCCGCATGACTACCAAAGGCCCGCAGATCATGCTTTCCCGTACACATCCGAGCATGCTTGCCAAGCTGTTTGAAGCTGAGGTCCCTGAGATTGCCGAAGGCATCGTTGAAATCAATGCCATTGTGCGTGATGCCGGCAGCCGTGCCAAAATTGCGGTTTCATCGAATGATCGTGATGTTGATCCGGTCGGTGCCTGCGTCGGTATGCGTGGCGCTCGTGTTCAGAATGTCGTCTCCGAGCTGCGTGGAGAAAAAATCGATATTATTCCCTGGTCGGAAGATATTGCCCGCTTTGCCTGCAATGCTCTCTCACCGGCACAGGTTTCAAAGGTGTTTGTGGACGAGGAAAAACGTGCGCTGGAAATCATTGTGGCGGACGATCAGCTCTCCCTCGCTATCGGTAAACGTGGCCAGAACGTCAGTCTGGCTGCCCGTTTGACCGGGTGCCGGATTGATATCAAGAGCGAATCGAAAGTCGCCGAACCTGAAGCGCAGGAGTTTTCGTCGTTTGATGGAACTGAAGCTGACGAAGATGTTGAAACTGATGAAGACTGTTGAAGACTGTTGAAGCACCCGTTGAGCAGCAGGAAACCGCCGCCGTCGATGATGGTGCCGACAAAGCCGCCGAGTAACACGGAACATGGCCCCTAAAGGGAATGCAGAGGCTCCGCAGCGGAGTTGTCTCGGGTGCAGAACAAGCAAAGACAAGAGTCTTTTGATCCGGTTTGTCCAGACACCTGACATGGAAATTCTGCCTGATCTGGAGAACCGGCTTCCCGGTAGAGGGGCATATACCTGCATCGATAAACGCTGTCTGGCTGCTGCTGTCGAGCAGCGACAGTTTAAACGGTCATTCAAACACGACGTGTCGGTAATGCCCGCAGAACAGCTTGTCGAGTATGTCCGTCAGCAGTTGCATGGCCGCATTATCGGGCTGATCGGGCTGGCCAACAAGGCGGGGATGATAACCGGTGGCGGTTCGATGGTAATGGACGCGCTTAAGGGGAAGAAAATTCCGGGTCTCGTCATCGTTGCAACGGATGTTTCGGCGCCGATCGGTGCTAAAATTATATATGCTGCGGCAGTACATAACGTGCCGCATCGAACAGTCGTAACAAAAGATGATTTCGGGGCAATTTTAGGTAAGGCGCCCAGAAGCGCGATTGCCGTAGCATCAGGCGGCTTTGTTGCCCAGCTGGTAAAGGCTATTGACAGATACAAAAACTTCCTGGGGGAGGTATAAAGGATATGGGTAAAATTAGTGTGGGTAGTTTGGCGAAAACGTTGGGCATAGAGCCTAAGGATGCCATTGCCAGGCTCAAGGAAATTGGTGTTGACGCAAAAACGGCTACATCTCAGGTTGATGAGGGTGTCGTTGCGCGTTTGACAGCCCCCCAGCCGAAAGATACCGATACCAATGAGGTCAGGGTCGCATCTAACATCATTCGCCGTCGCGCCAAAGTGGTTACGGCCGCCGAGAGCGCCGAAGTAGCGATTACCGCTGAAGCGCCGCCGGTTCAGCCGCCAGTGCCGCCAGTGACTCCGTCTCCGGCCGGGGCAGTCTCTGCAGAAACACCTGCTGTTGCTGTTTCCAGTAAGGTGGAGGAGCATGTAGAGGCCGCTGAAGTTGCTGTCACTGCTCCTGAAAAACCGACAGAACCGGTAAAAGCGGGACCGAACCAGGCCAGAATTCTTGGAATGATGGAAATTCCCGGCGTAACAAATCGGCCTACCCGGGTTGTGACCAAAGAAACTCCGGTTACACCGCGAACCGCACCTCCGCGTTCAGCCCAGGATATGACACAGCCACGGAGACCGGCGCCTGCTGCCGGTGATCAGAGAAGGCCCGCTCCCGGTACCGATACCAGACGTCCGTCACCCGGATATGATCAGAAACGTCCTGCGTCGGCGACACCATCCGCTCCTGCAACCGAACTCGATCGCTCGCGCATGAAACAGGTGCAGCTCGCTCCGGCGGCGCTTCCGGGCGGTGACAATCGACGTGGCGGAAAGAAAGAAGGTCCTGGCTACGGAGACGCCGGCAAAGGCGCCAAGAAGGGTGCTCCACCAGCCAAGAAAAAAGAGCAGCCGCGCAAGAATGAAATTATTGAAAAACGCGAACGTGCGTTTGATCCGGTCTATAAAGGGTCAAAGAAGCGCGGCGGAAAAGAGCGGGTTTCTGAAACCAAGAAAACTGAAATTACCGTGCCGAAGGCGATCAAGCGTATCATCAAGATCTCAGAAAGCATTTCGGTCGGAGAGCTTGCCAAGCGTCTCGGTATCAAGGCAAACGACCTCATAAAATCACTGATGAAAATGGGGATGATGGTTACCATCAATCACCAGCTTGATTTTGATACTGCCGTTATTCTGGCATCTGAGTACGATTATGAAGTTGAAAACGTAGCGGTCGACCTTGATGAAATCCTCGAATCTACGGTCGATGCGCCGGAAACCCTCGAAAAACGGCCACCGGTTGTGACAATCATGGGACATGTCGATCATGGCAAAACCTCCTTGCTTGACGCGATTCGTGAAGCCAACGTCATCGCCGGAGAGGCTGGCGGAATCACGCAGCATATCGGTGCGTATGACGTCGAATTGAACGGCCGCAAGATCACCTTTCTCGATACTCCCGGACATGAAGCGTTTACCGCCATGCGTGCCCGTGGCGCCAAGGTCACCGACATCGTCATTCTCGTCGTGGCTGCCGACGACGGGGTGATGCCGCAGACCAAAGAAGCCATCAACCACTCCAAGGCTGCCGGAGTTCCGATCATTGTCGCTATCAATAAGATTGACAAACCGGGTGCAAAGCCGGATCGGGTTAAGCAGGAACTGACCGATCAGGGTCTTGTCTCTTCAGACTGGGGCGGCGATGTCACGATGGTGGAAGTGTCAGCCAAGCAGCGCACCAATCTGGATGGTTTGCTGGAAATGATTCTGCTGCAGGCCGACCTGATGGAGTTGACGGCTAATCCGAATAAACTGGCCAAAGGAACTATTGTCGAAGGAAAACTCGACAAGGGTCGCGGTCCGGTTGCCACGGTACTGGTTCAGGAAGGGACCGTTAAAACCGGCGACTATTGCGTTGTCGGTGTTCACTCCGGACGTGTCAGGGCGATGCAGAATGATCGCGGCGAAAAAGTTATGGAGGCTGGTCCTTCCATGCCGGTCGAACTGGTCGGTCTGTCCGGTGTCCCGGATGCCGGTGATATTTTCGTGGCTATGAAAGACGAAAAACAGGCCAAGGAAATTGCTACGTTACGTCAGATCAAACAGCGTGAAGTCGAATTCGCCAAACACACCAAGCTGTCTCTGGACGATCTCTATAAACGGATTCAGAGTGGCGAAGTCAAGGATCTCAATGTTGTCGTCAAAGGCGATGTTCAGGGCTCTGTCGAAGCCGTCAGCGAAACTCTGCGCAAGCTGTCGACCGATGCGGTCCGTCTGAACGTTATCCACTCCGCCGTTGGTGCGGTTACCGAGACGGACGTCAATCTGGCGGCAGCTTCGAACGCCGTCATCATCGGCTTTAATGTCCGTCCGGAAGTCAAGGCACAGGGGCATGCCGAGCGCGAAGGCGTTGATATCCGGCTCTACAGCATTATCTATGATGCCGTTGAAGATGTTAAAAAGGCGATGGAAGGTCTGCTGGAACCGACCTTCAAGGAAAAATTCCTTGGTCGTGTCGAGATCAGAGACGTGTTCAGTGTGCCGAAAATCGGCAATGTTGCCGGTTGCTACGTTACTGACGGCAAGATGGTCCGTAATGCTCAGGTTCGCCTGTTGCGTGACAACGTGGTCGTGTACGAGGGTAAAATGTCTTCTCTGCGTCGCTTTAAAGATGATGTCAAGGAAGTTGCCTCCGGTTACGAATGCGGTATTGGACTTGAAAACTACAATGACATCAAAGCTTGGCGATATCATCGAAGCATTTGAGATGGAAAAAATCGCCTCAAAATTATAAAGCAAATCAGCGTCGAGGGATGTGTGAGCGGAATTGACATCCTGCACTTGCACTTCCCTGACGTTGGGGTATTACTATGCAGCACAAACGTTCGGACAAGGTTGCTGAAACCATTCATGAAATTATCTGTTCCATTCTTTCCCGGGGTCTCAACGATCCGAGGATCGGTTTCGTCACGATTACCGGTGTTGAAGTTACGGACGATTTGAGCCTGGCCCGCATCTTTTTTACGGTGATCGGCGACGACAAGGTCAAAAAAGATACGGAAGCTGGTCTGAATAGCGCTAAAGGGTTTATTCGTCGTGATATCGGTAAAAAACTTACGATCCGGCATACCCCGGAACTCGTTTTCAAATACGACAATTCCCTTGATTACGGCAGTCGGATAGAATCTCTTCTCAAGGAGATACACACTGAGCATGACGGAAACAATTCAACAGATCATTGAAGTCATTCGTTCCAATTCATCCTTTCTCCTTACCACTCATGAAGGGCCGGACGGAGATGCGATCGGTTCCTCGCTGGCTCTGGCCTCTTTTCTTCGCACCATAGGTAAAGATGTAACCGTTCACTACCAGGATCCCGTTCCCGACCTCTATGCCTTCCTCCCAGGCACGGATTCTGTTCTTTCGCACATTCCCGACAAACATTTCGATGTCGCAGTTGTACTTGATATCGGCGATCGGAAACGGGCCGGTGCGGAATTCTGCGCATTTTCAAGAGTTTCAACGACCATCAATCTTGACCATCATCTCTCCTGCGAAAATTTTGCCGACTACAACCTCATAGACTCTCAGGCTGCGGCAACCGGAATTCTTGTCCACCGGATAGCGCATGCTTTCGGCTACCATTTTGACCGTGAAACTGCGCTCTGCATCTATGTTGCCATTATTACCGATACCGGCTCGTTCCGGTATTCCAATGCCAACCGTGAGGCCTTTTCTGTGGCCGGTGAAATGATAGAATGCGGCGTCAATGCCTGGGATGTGGCGGAAAAGCTGTATGAAAATCAGCCGCAAAGGCGTCTTGAACTGTTGGCAAAATGCCTTCCGACCCTCGAAGTCTTTAAAGAGGGACAGGCCGCCTCGGTAACGGTAACATGCGACATGTATGCTGCCTGTGGGGCTGATGCCGAACTGACTGACGGTTTTGTCAATTATCCCCGCTCCATTCGTGGCGTCGAAGTGGCAATCTTTTTCAGACAGTTGGACGAGCGGAGATTCAAGGTCGGTTTCCGTTCGAAGGGAAAGGTGAATGTTGCCGCGTTTTCGGCGGCGCTTGGGGGGGGCGGTCACCATAACGCCGCCGGATGCACCGTCGAAGGCACGTTGGCTGACGTCAAGGCTCTCGTGTACAAGATTGTGGAAGAGTCTCTTTGATTAACGGCTTTGTAGTTATCGACAAGCCGGCCGGCATTACGTCGCATGACGTCGTCAGTCGCGTCCGCCGCATTCTGGGGACCCGAAAGGTGGGTCACACCGGCACTCTGGACCCGTTTGCCACCGGTGTGCTGCCGATTGCTGTACATGACGGGACCAAAGCCATTCCTTTTCTCGATGAGGGTGTCAAATGCTACGAAGCGTTGATGCAGCTCGGAGTCGCAACCGATACGCTTGACATGACCGGCACTGTGCTGCGTGAAAGCGACTTTTCTTCCGTTTCCGAGCAGCAGCTGCTGGATGTATTTGATCACTTCACCGGTTCTATTATGCAGATCCCTCCGATGTATTCTGCAATCAAGCAGGGTGGGCAACCGCTCTATAAACTGGCCCGGATGGGACAAGAGGTTGAACGTGCTGCACGACCGGTGGAAATTCACTCCATCGAACTTCTTTCTTTCACTCCCCCCTTCGTCTCAATCAGGGTAACCTGCTCGCGAGGAACCTACATTCGCACACTTGCTGACGATATCGGTGCCATGGCAGGCTGTGGCGCCGCCCTGAAGGAACTGCGCAGAACAGCCAGCGGCCCGTTTAAAATCGAGGCTGCTCATACGCTTGAAGCTCTGGAGAGTGCCGCATTCGAGGGGCGTCTGGAGTCACTCTTTGTCACACCGTTCATGGCGTTGGCGCATTTGCAGGATATTCCGCTTACGGAAGCCGGATTGGCAAAAGTTTCCTTCGGGCGCTCTCCGCTCTGGAGTGAAACAAACGGTCAGATTGAGGCACCATCTGGTGAACGTGATTTGGTGCGTCTTTCTCATAACGGAATTCTGGTTGCAGTTGCCCGCTTGTCGCAGGGTGAGCGATGGCCTTCCGACCATTGTTTTGAAGCGTGTCTTTGTAAGTTAATACTTTACAAATGAGTTGACGCTGTGATAGATATAACAACTTAGTTTCATACGTTTCGGGGCTCCCCCCCTGATTTCGTAATCCCATCAACTAGTTTCATGGAGGAGTTTACAGTGCTGGTAACTGAAAAAAAGCAGGAAATCATCAACGCATTCAAGAAGCATGAGAGCGACACAGGTTCACCGGAAGTTCAGATCGCTATCCTTACCGAGCGGATCACATACCTTACGGAACATTTCAAGATCCACAAGAAGGATCACCATAGCCGCCGCGGCCTTCTCAAGCTTGTCGGCCAGAGAAGACGCCTGCTCGACTACCTGAAGGGCAAAGAGCTGGCACGATACAAAACTGTTATCGAAAGACTCGGCATTCGTAGATAGTAAGCGGCGGTATACCTGTCATGTGCAGGTATATCGCCGTTGCTGTTTACGGTATGCTCATTTAAGAAAAGGGCTTTACGGCCCTTTTTATATTTGTTGGGGGCGTGGATAGAGTCTCTGCGGTGCTGCACCGCAGGGGTTGTAGCGACGGCCCCAACGCAACCGAAGAGGAGAATGGAATATGGAACAAAATGTTCAGGTTGAGTTCGGGGGCAGAACGATTACGCTCTCCACCGGCAAAATGGCAAAACAGGCCAGTGGTGCTGTTGTCGTCAGTTGTGGCGATACCGTCGTGCTCGTCACCGTTGTTGCAGCAAAAGAAGCAAAAGAAGGGCAGGACTTTTTCCCGCTGACCGTTAATTACACCGAGAAGGCCTATGCCGGCGGCAAGATTCCTGGAGGTTTTTTCAAGCGCGAAGCGCGTCCTTCCGATCCGGAAACGCTTACCTGCCGTCTTATCGACCGTCCGATCCGCCCGCTTTTTCCGGAAACATTCCTGAATGATACCCAGATAATTGCGACTGTTGTCTCGGCTGATCAGGACAATGATCCCGGGCATCCTGTCGATGCTGGGCGCTTCTGCTGCTCTGATGATCTCCGACATCCCGTTTCAACGGTCCGATTGCCGGTGCCAAGGTGGCTCGCGTCGATGGCAAATTCATCTGCAATCCTTCTGCTGAAGAGCTTGAAAAAAGCGATCTTGAGATCGTTGTTGCCGCCAGTCGCGATGCGGTAATCATGGTCGAGGGCGAAGCTAAATTCGTATCCGAGGCTGATCTGCTGGAAGGGGTGTTCTTTGCCAAAGAAGCGATGCTGCCGCTGATCGAAGCCCAGGAAAAACTGCAGAAACTTGCAGGCGTAGCGAAACGTGCTGTCAAGCCGGTGGTTGTTGATGAAGTCCTGCTGGCACGGGTGAAGGAACTGGCCTACAATCGCATCGGCGAAGCGGTCAAGCTCAAGGCAAAAAATGAGCGTCATGATCAGATCGATCTGATCAAGGCTGAAACGATTGAAGCCCTCAAAGAGGAATTCGAAGGCTCCGCCAAGCAGATCAAGGCATTTCTGGGTGATTTCGAATATGAGCGCGTCCGCGCCGATGTCCTTGATACCGGTATCCGTATCGATGGCCGTACCACCAACACTATTCGCCCGATCAGCACCGAAACCGGCTTTCTCCCGCGTGTTCATGGTTCGGCGCTCTTTACCCGTGGCGAAACACAGGCGCTGGTTGCCGCCACACTCGGCACCTCCAGCGATGAACAGCGTATCGACTCCCTCTACGGCGCTTCGCGCAAACGCTTCCTGCTGCACTACAACTTCCCTCCGTTCTCGGTTGGCGAAACCAGCTTCCGTCTGGGACCTGGTCGCAGAGAGATCGGTCACGGCATGCTGGCTGAGCGCGCTCTTGCGGCTGTTCTCCCGGCTCATGACGATTTCCCCTACACGATCCGTATCGTTTCCGAAACTCTTGAAAGTAACGGTTCTTCCTCAATGGCTGCCGTCTGCGGCGGCTGTATGTCGATGATGGATGCCGGTATCCCGGTTACGGCACCGGTAGCCGGTATCGCCATGGGACTGATCAAGGAAGGCGACAAATTCGCCATCCTCTCCGATATCCTGGGTGATGAAGATCATCTCGGCGATATGGACTTCAAGGTTGCCGGAACGGCTGAAGGCGTTACCGCCCTGCAGATGGACATCAAGATCGGCGGCGTAACCAAGGAAATCATGGAGCAGGCTCTTAAGCAGGCTCGTGAAGGGCGTCTGCACATTCTCGGCAAAATGGCTGAAACTCTGGCCGCACCACGGGCTGAAATGTCTCCATTTGCACCGCGCATCACCACGATCTACGTCAAGACGGATCGTATCCGCGACGTCATCGGTACCGGCGGCAAGAATATCCGCAACATCACCGAAACAACCGGCGTTACGATTGATATCGATGATACCGGCCGCATCAACATCGCCAGCACCAACAAGGAAGCCTGCGATCTGGCAATTCAGATGATCCGCGGTCTGACCGATGAGGCTGAAGAGGGCAAGCTGTACATGGGTACCGTCCGGAAGATCATGGATTTCGGCGCATTTGTTGAAATCATGCCCGGTACCGACGGACTTGTTCATATTTCCGAACTCGACACCGCACGTGTCAAGCTGGTTACCGACGTTCTGAACGAAGGCGACAAAGTGCTGGTCAAATGTATCGGCGTTGATAAGAACGGCAAGATCAAGCTCTCCCGCAAGGAAGCGCTTGGCTATAATCTTGACGGCACCAAGGTTGACGCAGCGTAGTTTCTGCGCCTGCGGGTGACTACAGTGTACATAAGGGCGGAGCCGGTAACGGCTCCGCCTTTTCTTTTGTCCTCAATTGATGCATAGTAGCGAAGATCCGATTACGGATGGAGGTGCGTGAATGAACAAAAAACGGCTTGCCGCCATTGACATAGGTACCAATTCGATCCGCTGCATCGTTGTCGAAGTGGATCAGCAGGGTCGCTACACGATTCTTGATGACGAAAAGGCGACCGTGCGGCTCGGTGAAAACCTGGCCACCAGCGGCGCCATTTCGGCGGCAGCGTTTGCCCGGGCGGTAGATGCCATATCACGTATTCGCAAACTGATTGACGGGCTGAAAGTGACGGAGGTTGAAGCGGTTGCGACCAGTGCCGTGCGGAGCGCGTCAAACGGGGAAGAGCTGGTTGCCGTACTGACCCGGGAACTCGGGCGGGAGATCAGGGCCATATCGGGAGATGAAGAGGCCGAGCTGGTGGCGCGGTCGGTGCGTCACAATTTCGATATGAGCGGCAAGCGCTATATGATCATCGATATCGGCGGCGGCAGCGTGGAGATCATGAGTGCCGTTGCCAACCATGTCGAAAGCTGCTTCTCGCTTGAACTGGGTGCCGTACGGATGACCGACAGGTTTATAACATCCGATCCGGTCCGTACATCCGACATATCAAAGCTAAAGCGTTTTGTCCGTTCCGAACTGAAAACGGTCTTTGGCGACGACAAGCCTACCGTACAGACGTTCATCGGTTCAGGCGGCACCATAACGACCCTGGCAAGCATGGTCATGAGCATGCGCAGGCAGACCTATTCAACCTCCCATGGTTTTGAGGTGCTCCGTTCGGAGGTTGTTCATCTGTTGGCTATGCTGGCCCGTAAGGATGTCAAGTCACTCAGAAATATCCCCGGTCTCAATCCGGACCGCGCCGATATCATCGTTGCCGGGCTGGTCGTGATCGATGAACTGATGAAGTATTTCGGGGCCAACATGATGCTGGTCAATGAGCGCGGCATCCGCGAGGGGCTGATCATCAGCTGCATGAAGCGTCTGCAGTTGCTTCCCGATTCAGCTGCGCAGCGTAACTGGAAGGAATCGGTCCTCGAATTTGCCCGCTCGTGCCACTTTGACGAGCCGCATTCACGCCATGTCGCCAAGATTTCCTTAAGTATCTTCGATACCCTCGCAAAAGAATTCGGGCTCAAAAAAAACGACCGGAGACTTCTTGAAGCGGCGGCGCTGCTGCATGACGTCGGCTATTTCATCAGTTACAACAGCCACCACAAGCATTCCCACCACCTGATCCGTCACGCCGAACTGTTCGGCTTTTCACCACGGGAGCGGGAAATGATGGCGCTGATCGCCCGCTATCACCGCAAATCACTGCCAAAGAAGAAGCACCCCGAATATGCGCGTCTGGAACCGAAAGATCAGCAGGTCGTCAGCCGTCTTGGCGGCATCCTGCGCCTGTCGGACGGTCTGGACCGGCGCAGGAGCGGACTTGTTGAAGTAGTGGCGCTCAAGAGGAGCGGGGTGGCGTTCAGTGTCAAGCTGCTCGGCACGGAAGACATCTCCGTGGAAATATTCGGGGGGAACGCCAAAAAAGACCTCTTCGAAAAAGCGTTTGGTGGGACGGTGGTTTTTGAGGTGTAACAGGCACTGCGCTGGAGAATTTGTGCTTTCGGTTGGTTGCTATGTCAGAATAAATATTGTAATTTAATTATATTGGAATTATTTTCATCGTCAAAACTTTATTATACATAAAATCGGAAGGGGGTATCACCTTTACCATAGTGCTGACAACGCAACATAGTCGATAAAACCCGTTTACGCTACGCTCGTCACAGGTGGAAGATTGAAGATTGTACATCAAAAAGGGGGATTATATGAATTCATTGACACTGATTTTTGCCGCTGCATGTATTTTCGCAATCAGCTACCGTTTCTACGGCCTGTTCCTGGCCAACAAGGTTATGAACCTGCGCGAGGAGCGGGAGACGCCGGCCGTGACGTACGAAGATGGGCACGACTACGTGAAGACCAACAAGTACGTCCTGTTCGGTCATCATTTTGCCGCCATCGCCGCGGCGGGACCGCTGCTCGGGCCGGTGCTGGCGGCCCAGTTCGGCTTCCTGCCCGGCGCGCTCTGGATTCTGATCGGGGCGGTGCTGGCGGGCGGCGTACACGACACGGTCGTACTGTTTGCCTCGGTGCGGCACAAGGGTAAGAGCCTTTCGGTCATCGCCGAAGCCGAGATCGGCAAGGTGGCCGGCAAGGTGGCCTCCTTCGCGATCCTCTTCATCCTGATCCTGACCCTGGCCGGGCTTTCCATCGCGGTCGTCAACGCCATGTTCAACAGCCCCTGGGGGACCTTCACCGTCTTCGCCACCATCCCGATCGCCATGATCATGGGGGTCTACATGCAGAAGATCCGCCCCGGCGACATCAGGGGCGGGAGCATTATCGGCGTGGTCCTGCTGGTGCTGTCGATCCTCGTCGGCCCGTATGTTGCCGCCGATCCGGCGCTGGCAGCCATGTTCACCTTCTCCAAGAAGCAGCTGGCACTGATCATCCCGGCCTACGGTTTTGCCGCCTCGGTGCTGCCGGTCTGGTTCCTGCTGGTGCCGCGTGACTATCTCTCCACCTATCTCAAGATCGGCACCATCGCACTTCTGGCCCTGGGGATCGTCTTCATCCACCCGGACCTGCAGATGCCGGCCATCACCTCCTACTTCTTCGGCGGCGGCCCGATCATCCCCGGCGCGGCCTTCCCGTTCGTCTTCATCACCATTGCCTGCGGCGCCCTGTCCGGCTTCCACGCCATCATCGGCTCCGGCACGACGCCGAAGATGATCGCCAACGAGCGCGACATCCTGTTCGTCGGCTACGGCGCCATGCTGTGGAGGGTTTTGTCGCCATCATGGCCCTGATCGCCGCCTGCGTGCTGGTTCCGGCCGACTACTTCGCCATCAACGCCGCGCCCAAGGTCTTTTCGACCCTCGACATGGCTCCGGTCAACCTGCCGACACTGGCCGCACAGGTCGGCGAGCAGGTCCAGGGACGCCCCGGCGGCGCCGTTTCGCTGGCTGTCGGCATGGCCTACATCTTCTCCGCCGTACCGTTCATGAAGGGGATGATGGCCTACTGGTATCACTTCGCCATCATGTTCGAGGCGGTCTTCATCCTGACCGCCGTCGACGCCGGTACCCGGGTGGGTCGTTACCTGCTGCAGGAGATGCTCGGCAAGGTCTACGCGCCATTTGCCGACAACGGCTGGACGCCCGGCATCGTCATCACCAGCGCCCTGTTCACCTCGGCCTGGGGCTACCTGGTCTACACCGGCGACATCGCCACCATCTGGCCGCTGTTCGGCATGAGCAACCAGCTGCTGGCCACCTGTGCCCTGATCGTCGGCACGACCATGCTGATCCGGCTCGGCAAGGCGAAATACGCCTGGGTTACCGCCGGCCCCGGCTTGTTCATGATGCCGATCTGCATGTGGGCGGGCTACCTCAACATCACCAAGAACTTCCTGCCCAAGAAGCTCTATCTGCTGGCCGGCATGTCCGTCATCCTGATGGTGCTGATGACGATCGTCTTTGTCGAGGCCTTCCGGCGCTGGTACGCATTGCTGCAGATCGAGGAAACGGTTGCCGACAGCTACGGTGATCAGGTCCTGGCGCTGGCCGAGGAGCGGACGGAAGTGTAGGTTCACATGCCGCTGCAGGTGTAAGAGGTGGCCGATCCAATACAGCCAAAAAGGAGCAGAGGAATATGACCAGCAGGGCGAAAATAGTGATTCTGGACGGCTATACCATTAATCCCGGAGACAACCCGTGGAGCCAACTGGAGGCACTTGGCGACTGCACAATATACGATCGCACTCCGCCTGAGCTCACGCTTGAGCGCGCCAGGGACGCGGAAATTATCCTGCTCAGCAAGGTCAAGCTGGATGCCGCCGCCCTGGGTGCCTTGCCGAAACTCAAATACATATCGCTGCTGGCCACAGGCTACAACAATGTAGATGTCGCCGCTGCCGGCGCCCGCGGCATCCCGGTCTCCAATGTCCCGGCCTATTCCACGGAATCGGTGGCACAGACGACGTTTGCACTGCTGCTCGAACTGGCTGTAAACGTCGCGGTGCACGATGCCGCCGTAAAGGCGCGGCGAGTGGGTGCGCTGTCCGGACCATTCATTCTGGAAGACGCCGATCGTCGAGCTGAACGGGTTGACGATCGGCGTCGTTGGGTACGGTGTCATCGGCAGGGCCGTGGCACGTATCGCTGCGGCATTCGGCATGCGGGTGATTGCCTATACACCCCGTATTCCGCAGGATGCCGGCCCGGTTCCGGTCAGTTTCGTCCCCCTGGAGGAGTTGTTCGCTGCCGCCGATGTGGTGACGCTCAACTGCCCCCAGACCCCGGAAAATACCGGATTCGTTAATTCCCGCCTGCTGGCGCGCATGAAACCGAGCGCCTTCTTGATCAATGTGGCGCGCGGAGGGTTGGTGAACGAGGCGGATCTGGCCGCGGCATTACGCTCGGGACAGATTGCCGGTGCCGCTCTGGATGTCGTTGCCCACGAACCGATGCTGGCAGAAAATCCGTTGTTGTCCGCGCCCAATTGTATCTTTACCCCGCATATCGCCTGGGCCTCTCTTGCCGCCCGTCGCCGACTGGTGGACGCCGTCGCCGCCAATGTGGCTTCCTTCCTGGACGGTTCTCCGCTACATGTGGTGAATGGCGCCTTTCTGGACCGGTCATAAACGGTTTACACTTCAGCTTGCGGGTATCTCCCCTGTCTACTACGCATCAACTTGAGAGGTCCGAATGAAGATCGCTACGTATTGGCATTCAGGAACGCGGCATGTGGGGCTGTTATCATCGGATGGCAGCGCCGTGACTCCGTTCATGTTGGGGGAACACGTCCGCGACAGTGGCGCGCTTGCACTGGTTGAGATGATGGCGGCCGGCCTGCCGCTGCCGGCTCTTGCCGGCCCCCCCTTGCCTTTGGCCTCAGTGAGGATCGACGCGCCGTTGCCGCGCCCCCGCCGCAATATTTTCTGTGTCGGCAAGAACTACCACGAGCATGCCCGAGAATTCGCGCAAAGCGGTTTCGACAGCAGCATATCCAAGCCGGGCGACGATATCCCGAGTCACCCCATCATATTTTCCAAGGTGCCCGAGTCCGTCATTGCACCGGGCGCCGCTATTCAAATTCCAGCCGGAGTGTCGGAAGCGATTGACTACGAAGCGGAACTGACGATTGTCATCGGCCGGGGTGGCCGCGGTATCTCCGCGGCGCATGCCATGGAGCACGTATGGGGGTATACCATCATCAATGATGTGACCGCCCGGGATTGGCAGCAGCGGCACCGGCAATGGCTGATGGGGAAGTCGTTCGACACGTTCTGTCCCATGGGGCCGTGGCTGGTGACTGCCGATGAGCTGAACGGCGCCGATACGGGGGTGCGTTGCTGGGTCAACGATGAGTTGCGTCAGGATGCCCGAACATCAGACCTGATCTTCGATATTCCCACCCTGATCGAAACCATATCGTCCGGCATCACGCTCTACCCCGGTGACCTGATCGCCACAGGTACCTCGGTGGGGGTGGGCATCGGTTTCACGCCGCCGAAATACTTGAAGCCCGGCGACCGGGTGAAAATAGAGATAGACGGCATCGGCATACTGGAAAATCCCGTCGAAATGTCAGCCTCTCCATCAATGACTTCCCGTTGAACCAAACCCGCCCGCTCCGCGGTCGCTTTCCTGGCTGAATTCGGCCACCACGCTCAAGTCGGCCTGCAGCACCGGTACGAACATCATCTGGCAGACCCGTTCCCCCGGCTCGATCGTGTAGGGAGCGGTGCCGCGATTGACGATCCCGATCCCGATCTCCCCCTGATAGTCAGAATCGATAACACCGACCGTATTAGCCAATACGATGCCGTGCTTGATGCCGAGGCCGGAGCGCGGCACCAGCAGGGCCACCAGGCCGGAGTCGTGGATACTGATGGCAATGCCGCTCGGAATCAGCACGGTCTCACCCGGCTGCACGGTTTTCGGACTTTCCAGGCAGGCGCGCAGGTCCATCGCAGCAGCCCCGCTCGTTGCGTACGACGGCAGCGGAATGGTCGTGCCGATCAGCGGATTCATGATTTTGGTTTCAATTTTGGGTCGGTTCATGTAAATTTCCCTGTCTTTGAGGTGAATTTTAGACCGGCACCTTAGCAGAAAAGACCCACAGACCACAAGGAGCGTTTTACCATGAAACAACGCGTTGTCAGCGGCATGAGGCCGACCGGCAAGCTGCATATCGGCCATTATCACGGCGTACTGGAAAACTGGATCAAGATGCAGGATTCCTACGACTGTTTCTTTTTTGTGGCCGACTGGCATTCACTGACGACTGAATATGCCGATACCTCCGGCATTGCCGCGAGAGTATCCGCGAGATGGTGCTGGACTGGGTCGCCTTCGGTCTTGATCCGGAAAAATGCGTCATCTTCCGCCAGAGTCTGGTGCCGCATCATTCCGAGCTGAACCTGATCCTGTCGATGATCACGCCGGTCTCCTGGCTGGAGCGCTGCCCGACCTACAAGGAGATGCAGGACAACCTGGAGACCAAGGATCTTTCCACCTTCGGCTTCCTCGGCTACCCGGTGCTGATGGCGGCCGACATCATCCTCTACAAGGCCACCCGCGTGCCGGTCGGCCAGGACCAGTTGCCGCATCTGGAAATCACCCGCGAGATCGCCCGCCGCTTCAACCATCTCTACGGCAGCGTGTTCCCCGAACCGGAAGCGCTGCTGACCGAGACCCCCAAGCTGCTCGGCCTGGACGGCCGCAAGATGAGCAAGTCGTACGACAACTCGATCTATCTCTCCGATACGGCCGAGGAGACCAGCAAGAAGGTCATGTCGCATGATGACCGACCCGGCCCGGGTGCGCCGCAACGATCCCGGCGATCCGGATGTCTGCGTGGCCTTCAATCTGCACCGCATCTATGTGCCGCAGGAAAAGCTGGACGAGATCATCCCGGCCTGCCGCAATGCGACCATCGGCTGCGTGGAGTGCAAGAAGATCCTGGTCGGCTGCATGAACGAGCGCCTGGCTCCGTTCCGTGCCCGCCGCGAGGAACTTGCCGCCAACCCCGGCTTTGTCGATGAACTGCTGCAGGACGGGAGCCGGAGGGCATCCCTGATATCGGATGCCGTCATGACCGAGGTCCGTACGGCGCTGAAGTTCTGACATGATCAGCACGAAGCAACACCATCATCGCGAGGAGCATCTGCCGCTGCTGGACGGCATTCACGAACAGTACAGCGTTCACCTCGACACGTTCGACGGGCCGATGGATCTGCTGCTGCACCTGATCAAGAAAAACGAGCTGGATATCTGCGATATTTCCATCGCGGTCATCACCCGCCAGTACCTCGAATTACATCAAGCTGATGAAGGATCTGAACCTGGAGGTTGCGGGCGATTTTCTGGTTATGGCGGCGACACTGCTGCAGATCAAGTCCCGCCAGCTGCTCCCGCTGGACGATCAGGAAGAGCCGGAAATGGAGGAGGCCGACCCGCGCGCCGAACTGGTGCGGCGTCTGCTGGAGTATCAGCAGTACAAGGAGGCCGGGATGGTGATCGGGGCGCGGGCGCTGCTGGGACGGGAGGTCTTTTCCCGTTCAGCCTCCGATGCCGGTCCTTGCAGCAGCGCAGAGTGCGGAAGGTCCGCTGGAGGTAAGTCTGTTTGAACTGGTGGATGCCTTTCGGCTGCTGTTGCAGCGGATTCCGGCCGAGAGTTTCCATGATGTTGCCCCGGGGGACTCGCTCAGCATCGCCGACTGCATCAACGAGATTCTCTCCCTGCTTCAGGAACAGGATACGGTTCAGTTCGATGATCTGGTCCGGGATGAATTGACCCGTGAACGGGTCATCGTCACCTTTCTGGCGCTTCTGGAACTGTGCCGTCTCAAGCTGATCCGTATTTTCCAGGGGAACGACCATGGCTCGATCTGGTTCGTTCCGGCAGTTGCCGCAGACCCCGTCAGAGGCATGAATTACCCATGAATTCCGAATTATCTTCGCATCATAGAAAGCCTCATCTTTACCGCCGAATCGGCGCTTTCGACCGACCGCATCTGCGAGTTGCTGAACGAATTCGAGCGGGATGAGATCAAGTCTGCCTTGTCAGGGATGGTTGCCTATTATCAGGAGCGGGCAGGGGGCTTTGAGCTGGTCGAGGTTGCCGGCGGCTGGCAATTCAGAACCCGTCCCGCTTTTCACAGCTACATCACCCGCCATATCAAAACCAGAACGGCCAAATTTTCGCAATCCGCCCTTGAAACCCTGGCGATCATCGCCTACCGTCAGCCGATAACCCGGGCTGAAGTCGAGCATCTGCGCGGCGTTGATTGCGGCGGCGTTCTCAAATCACTGCTGGAAAAACATCTGGTGCGGATTCTGGGGAAAAAGGATATTCCCGGCCGGCCGCTGATCTACGGCACATCGAAAGAATTCCTCGAAATATTCGGACTTAAGGATCTGAAAAGTCTCCCGACCCTTAAAGAAATTCAGGCGCTGGATGACGGTGCCGCAGTACGAGCGACAGGAAGAGTTGCAGCTTGAGCCGGAGAAGATGATTCCGGTAGAGAGTGATTTGCCGTTTGAATGATGCCGGTTCGGCTTGTTGATAATCCTGATAGAGGTGATACAATTCAAGGGCGTGTGCAGTCAGTGCAATAACGAGGCATACAGAAACTCCGGAACTGTAAAGTCCCGCCCGGAAGCGGGTCGAGGCGGGGAGGGTACCCATGCAGCGTCAAGCCAGCCGTAGCAGGTCAATTCTATCCGGGCAGCGAAGAGAAGCTTCGTGCCGACTTGTCCCGGATGATCCCGGAAAATGCAGCCCCGAAACCGGTAAAAGGGATCATCTCACCCCATGCCGGGTATATCTATTCCGGTGCGATTGCCGGGCGGGTATTTTCACAGGTTACAATTCCCGATACAGTTCTGATCATCGGGCCCAATCATCATGGCACCGGGGCGGCCGCTGCGCTGTATCCGGATGGCGAATGGGTGACTCCGCTCGGGACGACGGCAATAAATTCCCGCCTCAACGCGCTGTTACTCCAGCATACCCCCTACATCCAGTCGGACAGCGTTGCTCACCAGTTTGAGCACTCACTTGAAGTCCAGCTCCCGTTTATCCAGTATCTGCGCCCTGATGTGACTATTTCAGCGATTTGTATCGGTCATGGCGACTATGCCCCCCTGCATGACATCGGCCAGGGAATCGCCGCTGCTATCAGGGAATATGGTGGGGAGGTGCTGATCGTGGCCAGTTCGGACATGACCCATTATGAATCGGCCGATTCGGCCCGCCAGAAAGATCAGCAGGCATTGGACAGAGTGCTGGCGTTAGACGGCAAAGGGCTGCTTGACATCTGTCACCGGCGGGGGATAACGATGTGCGGTGTCGTGCCTGCGGCCGTCATGATCGAGGCGGCTCTTCAGCTGGGGGCATCAGAGGCCGAACTGGTGGCGTATGGCACCAGCGGAGACGTAACCGGAGACAATGAGCAGGTAGTTGGTTATGCGGCGGTAGCGGTGTATTGATACAGTCCGCTTGTAGCAGGTTACCCGATCACGCCGTACTTGGTGAGCATTGCCCTGAGGATACCCTCTGAAACAGGTTTTACGACATAATCGGTGCAATCACCCTCTATAATAGCGGTAATCATATCTGCAGGTGAACTGAGCGAAGTGGTCATTATGATGGTCGTTTTGTCGTTTCCGTCAACTCCGGCCTCTTTTTCCAACGTGCGCATCCGCTTCAGAGCCTCTTGTCCATCCATCTCAGGCATAACGATATCGAGAAATACCAGAGAATATGCCGCTCCGCTTTGCAACGCTTCTTTAAAACGCTCCAAGCCATCACGGCCATTTACGGCTTTTGTTATTTTTGTGATGCCCAGATCATCAAGAATAGACGCTATAATATCGGCTTGTAAATCGGAGTCGTCGACAATCAGGACACTGTTAGTGTGTGGCATGGTATTCCTCCATTCGTTGTCATATGAGTCATGAAATATTTAACGGCACAAATGTACTTCTTTTTAAGAAGAAAGTGAATCAGATAAATGATGCCATACAGGATGTGCCATGGAAAGCGCATCTGACTGAGCTTTTCCCACGTTTTCCGGCGGTCGGCGCGTTCGTGGTCTGCCGATAACTTCCCTCGAATCATTTCTGTGATATGATGAAGCATGACTCTTGAATCGTTCGTTGTAACCTACGGATATCCGGCCCTCCTGACCGGCACATTGCTTGAAGGGGAGACCGTCGTGATCATCGCCGGAATTCTGGCGCACAGCGGCTACCTTACGCTGCCATGGGTCATGGTGACTGCTTTCTGCGGCGCCTTTTGTGCCGACCAGTTCGTGTTCCAGGTGGGGAAGCGGAAGGGGAAGCAGTTTCTCGAGAAAAGACCCCACTGGGAGCCTCGTGTCGACAGGGTGCGCCGTTTTTTGGTCGGCTACCAGATAATCGCCGTCCTCGGTTACCGCTTCATCTACGGCATGAGGACTATCACGCCTATCGTCATCGGCGCGAGCGGCTTTTCTACCAGGCGGTTTGTGCTCCTCAACCTGTGCAGCACCCTTCTCTGGGCGGTGGTGGTTTCGACTGTCGGCTATTTTTTCGGCAATGTCGTCGAAGCGCTGCTCCGGGATTTCCGCAGGTACGAGCTCGCAGTCATACTGGTCATAGCGGCAATTGCCGGTGGGATCTGGTTCTATCGCTACAGGCTTAAAAAACGCTAGACTTTTCTCCATTGTTCTTGATTACCGTTGCCATTAAAGTAGGCAGATCAACAACGTCCCATTCGCCCTTCCAGGGGCCCAAATAATATTTCTGTCAATCATTGTACAAAACCGCCGGTACGAACCTCTGATTAGTCTTGTTTGCCCAATTTCAAGGTTCCATATCCAGGTGACTCAACGAGGATCCTTTTAATGATGGTAAGACGCGGCATTGCTGCTCCAGCCGGTGCAAACCTGATTGTGTTTCATTGATTACAATGATACCTTGCACAGGGTCAAGACATCTTTTCAAGGCTGGTTTACACCATGGGCTACAAAAATCTGCAGGAATGTGTTGCCGATCTTGAGCGGCGCGGCCAGCTGCTCCGCATCGATGTGCCGCTCGATCCCCATCTGGAAGTCGGCGCGCTGCAACGGCGGGTCTATCAGGCGGGCGGACCGGCGCTCCTCTTCACCAATGCCGTCGGCTGCCGTTTTCCGCTGCTCGGCAACCTGTTCGGGACGCTGGAGCGGACCCGCTTCATCTTCCGTGATACGCTCGACGACATCCGCCGCCTCGTCGAACTGAAAATCAACCCTTTTTCACTGCTCAAACACCCGCTTGATCTCGTCAAAGCCCCATTCGCCGCCGTGCATCTCCTGCCGACCGTCACCGCAAAAGCGCCGGTGCTGGAATGCTCGACGACTCTCTCCGCTCTGCCGCAGATCGTGTCATGGCCCAAGGATGGCGGTGCGTTTCTGACGCTGCCGCAGGTGTACAGCGAGAGCCCGGCGCACCCCGGCTTTGCCGCATCCAATCTGGGGATGTACCGGATCCAGATTTCCGGCAACAGCTATCAGCCGGACACGCAGGCGGGACTGCATTACCAGATTCATCGCGGCATCGGCGCTCATCACGCCGAAGCGATTGAGCAGGGGTGACCTGCTCAGGGTCAACATCTTCCTTGGCGGCGCGCCCGCCATGACTGTCGCGGCGGTGATGCCGCTGCCGGAAGGGATGCCGGAGATCTCCTTTGCCGGTCTGCTGGCCGGGCATCGTATCCCGATGACCAGGGTTCCGGGGCATCTGCCGGTCTCCTCCGAGGCCGATTTCTGCATCAGCGGCGTGGTCCATCCCGCCAAGACCCTGCCGGAAGGGCCGTTCGGCGATCATCTCGGCTATTACAGCCTGACCCACGAATTCCCCTATCTCGAGGTTGACGCGGTCTATCACCGGCGCGATGCCATCTTGCCGTTTACGACCGTCGGCCGTCCGCCGCAGGAAGATACCAGTTTCGGCGCCTTCATCCATGAACTGACCGGTCCGCTGATCCCGACCGTGGTGGCCGGGGTGAAGGAGGTGCATGCCGTTGACGCTGCCGGTGTCCATCCGCTGCTGCTGGCGATAGCCGGCGAGCGCTACGTGCCGTATGCGCCGGAGCGGCAGCCGCAGGAACTGCTGACGGTCGCCAACGCCATTCTCGGCCAGGGGCAGCTTTCCCTGGCCAAATACCTGTTCATTGCCGCCCACGAGGATGCACCGGCTCTGCACACGCATGACATCGCCGCGTTTCTGGGGCACATCCTGGAGCGGGCCGACTGGCGCAGCTGCCTCCATTTTCAGACCGCAACGACGATCGATACCCTCGATTACAGCGGTTCCGGCCTTAACGAAGGCTCCAAAGTGGTCATCGCCGCGGCCGGTCCGGTGCGCCGTCGCCTGGCAACGGAACTCCCCGCCGGGCTGGAACTCCCGCCCGGATTCGGCCCTGCCGCCGTCTGTCTCCCCGGTATCCTGGCCATTCAGGGACCGTCGTCACAGCAGGGGAGGGGGGAAGGTGATCCGCTCCTCGACGAATTCTGCCGCTTTTACGGCGACCGCGCCGCGTTTGACGGCTTCCCGTTGCTCGTGATCTGCGACGACAGCTGTTTTACGGCAGCGACGCTGAACAACTTCCTCTGGGTGACCTTTACCCGCTCCAACCCGGCAACCGACATCTACGGCATCCGTCCCGAAACCCGCGGCAGGCACTGGGGGTGCAGCGGTGCTCTGGTGATCGATGCCCGGATCAAACCGTTCCACGCCCCGCCGCTGGTGGACGATCCGGCGGTGGAACGCAAACTCGACGCGCTCGCCGCCCCCGGCGGGCCGCTGCACGGGATCATCTGACATGACGACCGCTGCGATAATCACCCGTTCCCTGACCAAGACCTACGGTGAGCTTACCGCGCTCGACTCGTTCGACCTGGCGGTGGAGCAGGGGTCTATCTTCGGCCTGCTTGGCCCCAACGGTGCCGGCAAGACCACGCTGATCCGGATCCTGACGACGCTCATGCGGCAGAGCCGGGGCGAAGCGTTCATCGAAGGGCTTGACACCAGAGCCGAGGGGCGCGCCATCCGCTGCATGATCGGTGTGGTCTCTCAGGAGAACAGTCTCGACCGCTACCTGACCGCGCGTGAAAACCTGGAGCTGCATGCCCGTCTCCACGGCATGGACAAGCGTCTGTACAAGCGGCAGGATCGACGACCTGCTCGAACTGATGGGGTTGGCGGGACGCCAGAAGGATTTCCCCGACACCTTTTCAGGGGGGATGCAGCGCCGCCTGGTGGTTGCCCGCGCCCTGGTGCATCAGCCGCGGGTACTGTTTCTCGATGAACCGACCACCGGTCTTGACCCGCAGTCGCGCCGGGCGGTATGGGATTATGTCAGCTCCCTGGCAGGCAGCAGCATGACGATATTCCTGACGACGCACTATCTGGAGGAGGCCGAGCAGCTCTGCGACCGGATCGCCATCATGGATCACGGGCGACTGATCGCCATCGGGAGTACCCAGGAGCTGAAGGATCGTCTGACCGGGGCGACGGTGTACGATATCGAGTTCGTGCCGGGTGAGGTCGCTCGCTATGCGGCGCTACTCGGCTCGATGCCATGTGTCCTGGATATCAAACAGATAGAACATAAAGTTACCGTAACGCTTGAATGCTGGGAATGCCTGTCCGAAATAGTCACCGCCCTGAATGGAGCGCCGGTTCGGCGCATTTCACTCAAGGAGAGGACGCTTGAGGATGTCTTTATTTCGTTGACGGGCGAGAAGGTGAGGGAATGATGTTACGAGGTTCAGTGGCGATCTGGCAGCGCGACATGCAGGTGCTGCGCCGCAGTATTTTCTCGGAGCTGGTGGCGGTTGTTGCCTATCCGCTGACCATTTACCTCGCTTTCGGCATCGGCATGCAGAGTTATATCGGGTTGGTGGATGGTTCGCCCTACGGCCTGTTCATCGCGCCGGGGCTGATCACGATGACGGCGGTCAATGCCGCTTATAACGAAAGCGTCTGGAGTCTCTGGTTTCATCGCCGGGTTCAGTTTACCATCGAATCGTACCGTGTGACCCCGGTTTCGGTATCCGAGATCGTCATCGCCAAGATTATGAGCGGATTTACCCATGGCCTCATCAAGGGGTGCGTCGTCGGCGTGGTGATCTTCGCGATCACTCCGTTCCGCTTTCCGCTGGAGCATCTCCTCCACTACCTGCTGTTTCTGATACCCGGCTCGGCGTTTTTCTCCTGTGCCGGAATCATCAGCGGCACGATCATGGACAAGCCGGAAACCATCGGCAAGGTCGAGGCGGTGCTGGTCATGCCGCTGATCTTCATGTCCGGCCTGTTCTTCCCGCTCTCTTCCTATCCGCCATCCGTGATTTCCTGGGTGCGCGCCCTGCCGACCACCGCGCTGTTTGAAGGCGCCCGCCGGGCTCTGGTTGCCGGCGAAATGCAGTCGCTACCCATGCTGCAGGTAGCGGTGTCGGCGGTTCTCACGTTTGTCGCTGCGGTTGTAATATTTCGCTACAAGATGTCTGAATGAGTGGTATTCTTAAACAATCACTCGTTTTTTTATAGTGGCTTATGATCACATTCATACGCAGGAGACATATCAAGCGCATCCTCAAGATCGCGGCATTTGCCATCGTCGGCTTCCTGTCGCTGCTGCTGGTCGGCTTGATTTTTCTTCCGGCTCTGGTCAGCAGTCACACGGTGCAGACCAGAGTGCAGAAAACACTCTCTTCCTCCCTGAAGCGTCAGGTGTCCTGGTCGAACCTCGTCGTGACCTGGTCCGACGGCCTGACAGCTCTCCGGACTTACGACTCGGTGACGGTCCCGCACCACTGCTGAAAACCGATGTTGATCAGATCGTTATCGCCCCTTCCATCGGCCGCGGCACCGACGGTCGCTTCGGCATTGACCTCGCGGTGCGGATACGCAACGTTCGGGCCGAACTTGCCCCCGGTCCACCACCCACACCCCCGCCATCAAAAAAAGATCCGTTGACACAGCTGGCGGAGACGATCCAGCGCATTCAGGGGCTCGACTTCCCGCTGCCGGTGGATCTGCGCGTCATGGTTGAGGCGGCGCCGCTCCAGGTCGTATATCGGGCTCCGGCACCGGAGAAACAGCTGCGGCTGGACGGTTTCTCGGTCCGCTTTGCCATGCCGTCGCTGGCCTCGCAGCCGATTACCGCTGAAGTCCATGGCGGGGTGTCGGTTGACGGGCGTGAGATGGGGAAGGTCAGCTTCAACGCAAAAGTAAGCGACCTTGTGACCAGGGAGCGGCGGATTCATCTCGCCTCCGCACTGTGTGCCGTCGATGCGTCGCTGCCCGGTACGAACATCACGTTGTCTGGCGGACTTAGTCAGTCTGACGGTTTTGCCGCGCGCTTGAAACTGAATCTGCCCCGAGTCCTGGCGGTCCTGCACCCGCTCATTCCTCCTACGGTGCCGAATCTGGCGGGGGATATAGAACTTCTGCTCTGGGCGAAGACGGATGCGCAGCGCGATCTGCATGCCACGCTCACCATCGACGGGACCGGAGTGGCGGCACGCGGCGGTTCGTTGAAAACCAGGCATGTCGGGCCGCTTGATCTGAAGCTGCGGCAGCAGATCGCCACCGATCATGTCCGGCAGCGGGTCGAATTTCCAGGGGGCAGCTTTGTCATCCCGGGTCTGCTCGATGCCGCGTGGAGCGCGTCAGTCAACCGTCCGACCGTTCCGGAACGTACGCTGGATCTCCAGTTCGGCCCCCTGCGGCTCGACCTGGCCCGGGCGCTTCTCCTGGCCGCCCCGTTTCTCCCGCCCGGTGCTCCCGTCAGGGATCTCGCCGGTGAAGCGTCTCTCCGTTCCCTCTCTCTCCATTTGCACGGCCCCGGAAACCATGGCGATGTTGCTCTTGCCGGCTTCGGCATCAAAATCCCGCATACCCGCGTGGCGCTGAAAAAGGGTGAGCTGACCGCAGATGATATCGAGCTGCTCCTCGAAAAAGCGGCATGTCCATTGACGGCAGCACTGCCGACCAGGCTGACGGCGGATCTTGCTCTGGAGTATCAAACATGCCGCGCTCTCAGGTGCCCAACCGATTTCTGTCCAGGGGGCGCGCGGCACCGTCGGGGTGGCGGTCAGCGACCTCAATCTGAAGAGCACCTCACCGCGCAAAGTTACCGCTTCCGCCGTCGTGACGCAGGCATGTGACCTTGAGCGGGCGTCGCTCGGAACGCGAGGTGCCATCGAAACGGTGCACGAACAGCTCCGCCTCCTGGTCCGTGCCGCCGAGAGCGGCGAAGTTGTCGCCGACCTTCCGGAATTCATCGTTACCGCTGCGTCACTCACGGCTGTCCAGTCCGGGAAACGCGTTGGGCCGATCCCCCTGTCATCCTCCCTGACAGCCACGGCCCTCCGGCTCCCACCCGGCAACAACGGGCGACCGACCCTGCAGCAGGCTACGGCCTTACTCTCCGTCGGCGATTTCCTGAATCTCGCCGGCAACGCGGCGCTTTCGGCCGCATCACCCCAGCGCGCCACTTCCAGCGGCACTGTGCGGCTTGACCTGCGGCGCGCACAGCCGTTTGCCGCTCCGTTTATGCCGTCCGGCTCGAAGGGGGGCGGAGTCGTGAGCGCGGTCTGGAACCTGGCCGCGCCGCTGCCGGAAAAGGCTTTTAATGCCGAGAAAAACCCGTTCCGGAGTGCCAGGGCCGGACTGTCGCTGTTTGACACACTTGAATTGGGTCTGAAACTTGATAATATTTCAACAACGGTGCCATCGGCCCACGGGTCGATCAACGTGACCGGTCTGCGTACCAAGCCGGACCTGCATATCGTTTCAACACATAACGGTGCATCCGTCAGGTTTGAGGGGGGCGTATTCTTCTCCGGCCTGAGCGGACTTTCGGGGGGCGCCGGGACGCTTCCCTCACAGCATGGCTCATGTGTGTTCAACGGCGACCTTTCCGGCTGGAGCGCGTTTCACCTGAATGAAGAGCTGCGGGTCGATCCGCTGGCGTTCTCGCAACTGGCCGAGCTGAACGTTAACCGCATTGACAGGCTGATGGATGAAAAGGAGCCGCTCGGCACGGCGACATTGATCAAGCGTTTGGACGCGACCCTGCTGGCCAATGTCGAAGGGGCGTTCTCGCGTGATTTAAAGCCGTTGTTGCCCGGTGTTGACATGGCCGGGAATATCAGCAGCAGCGTCCGTGTCGATCTCGTTGCCGGTCGTGAGCTTGCGCTGCGCTGCGCCCTGAAAACAGCCGATTTTGGCGTCAAACTGGCTAACGGGACCACGGTCGAAGGTCTCCGCTCCGACATCGAGATAAATCGGGTGTATTCGCTGGCTGCCGCCTCCCCGGGGGAGAGCTGGACGCCGCTCTCTACGGCTCTCGTCCGGCCGTCCGCCGTTGCGACGGCCAATCCCGGCGCGGCGGAAATCATCGGTCGGATTCATAACGATCTGCGCGGTGACATTCGCGGGGTGCGGTCGTTTTCAATCCGGCGCATTACGACCAAAGCGTCCGGCACGCCGCTGGAGCTTACCGCGCTGGAGGGTGATCTGCTCTTTACCCCCGAAAAGATCGGCCTCAGCTTTTTTCAGGCGGATCTGCTCGGGGGGACGATCCTTGCCCGCGGGGTATTTGACCTGCAGCCGGAGGTTCCCGTTATTTCTGCGGCCAGTTCGTTTTCGAATCTCGATATAACCTATCTGCTGCCGAAAGGGTCCAGGGCACGTCAGGGGGATCAGGATGCCGAGGTCACCGGCGAGATGAGTCTCACTGCGCCGCTGACGGCCGAGCAGCGCGAGCTGTTCGAGCAGCTCCGGCTGGCGATGAACGTGCGCAAGATAGGGGCCAACACGATTGAGCGGGCGCTCTTCAGTCTCGATCCGTACGAGCGCAACGAACAGGTGGTTGCCCAGCGCAAAATGCTGCGGCTCGGCACCCTGAAATGGTTGCGGGCCACTGCGGTCGATGGCGCGTTCAGCATGGAGGGTGAAGCCCGGATTAAAGGGGTGTCGGTTGATCTGCCGAAGGTCGAGCGCTTGCGCATTTCCGAGCTGCCGCTTCGTCAGGAGCTGGTCAAAAAGAGGGCGAGCATCACGGCATTGCGCCGCGTCCTCGACCTGGTGCGGGCCGATACCCTGGTGGTCGGCCCAAAAGGTGACGTGTCATTACAGCGGAGGATGTATGTACAATAAATTATTGAATATGCCGAACAATGCTTCCACTTCCCCCTTTGACAAAGGGGGATTGAGGGGGATTTGCCGTTTGCCGCAGTTGAAATCCCCCCTGTCCCCCCTTTGTCAAAGGGGGGTAACAACCGCTTGTGCCGTGGTGCTCGGGCTGGCCCTGTTCTTTTCCGGCTGCACCCTTGCCAAGCTTGATGTCAACGTCGTCAGCGAACGGACGTCGCTGGAAAACCAGGTGCTCGGCACCTACAACAGCCTGAGCGAGGATATGCTGCTGGTCGCATCGGTGCGCGGGGTTTCTCCGACCGGGAAAATCGACGCTCCCCCCCGGCATACGCCGGAGCAGGCCGATGCGACCCGGGCGATGGAGACGATCGCGTTTCATGCCGACGATATCGAGACCTTCAAACGATTCGGCTGGGTGGGTGAGAACCAGGAGGGACTGCTGACGCCGTTTACGCGTGAGACGCCGAAGGTCACGTCCGAGGAGTTGAAGTCGTTTGCCGCCAACTACAGCGAGGCGGAATTTCAGCAGGTGGTGAAGGAGGTCAACCAGGCGCGTGAAGTGTTGATGATGCGGGTGGTGCAGACCAATGAAAACTTTACGGTCAAGGATCTGCCGGCCATCCGCAAGGTGTTTGCCAAGATAAACCGCCAGAACAGTGCGCCCGGCTCCAAGGTGCAGGAAGCAGATGGCCGGTGGCAGACGCTATGAAACGGCGGCAGGCATGTGCAGGTACTCTGGCTTTTCGCGCTGATTCTGTTGACCTGTACCTCACCGGCGATCAGCGCTGCCGCTTGGCGATGAACTGCTGGCGCCGGCGGCGCCCCGACCGGCGCCGCGCTCCCGCCCGGAACTTTCTCCGCAGCCCGCCATCTTCAGCTCACGTCAGGTGCTGTACGTTGCCCGGGCCGCCAACGGCACACGGATGGTCACCGTCGAACGGGGCGACAAGGGGGACGAACTCTGGCTCTATTCCTTCACCGCCGCTCCGGAGCTGCCGCGCCTGCTCCACACGAGCCCGGTCCGTCTGGCCGCCCCGGCCTTGAATGCCGACGGAACACTCGTGGCATTTGTTGATGCACAGGACGATGTCAAGGGTGATATCTGGCTGATTAATACTGACAAAAGCAGATTCGGCTCCCCGGCGGCTGACGGGGCGCGAATCCGCCGACGATGCCCCGGTGTTTACGGTTGACGGCTCGGCTCTGGTGTATCAGCGGCAGCTGCCGGGGTCGGATCTGCGCGAACTGGTACGGCTGCACCTTGGCGATAACCGGAGCGAACCGCTGCCGATCGGAATCGATGCCGCGTTTGCTGCCCCTGCACCGGACGGGAAGAGGTGGGTGTTCGTGTCGCGGAAATCGGACCCGAACGGCGATCTCTGGCTCTGGAACGAACAGGGCGGAGGGCTCACGCAGCTGACACGCGGTGCCGACCGTGATCTGTACCCCGCCTGGGAAGGTGCCGATACGCTGCTCTTCACCCGCCAGTCTGCCGTCGGCGGGGCTGCCGCGACCGGCCAGGAGTCGGGACAGATTTACCGGCTGCATCTGAAACGGGACGGCGATGACGGCTTTCCGTTTGCCACTCCGCTCACCTCGGCCGCGTTGATGGCGGTGGCGCCGATTCCGGCCGGGGACCATTTTTACTTCGTTGCCGGTCTGGCCGGTGGCGGACAGGTGATGTCGCTCCCCGCATCGGGTGAAATCCCGGAGCGTCCGACCGTTGCCGAACAGTGGGGGGTGGCGCGCATCATTCTGGAGCGTCAGCCCGCCGATCCGGCCCATGCCCGCCTGGCCGCCGCCCGGGTGCTGGCGCGCGAGGATGCGCCGACCCAGGAAGGCGCGTTGGCCGGTCTGGCGCTGGCAGGGCTGATGGAGCAGGCGGGTGAAGCCGCCCAGGCCGAGCTGCAGTACGGGTCGGTGGCCCGTCGGTACGCCCGGTTTCCGCGGGAAGCTGCCCTGGCCGAGATTGCCCGGATCAGGGTCCGGACGGCGCAGCGCTGCAGCGATGTGGTGCTGGGACAGCGGCGGCAGGAGCTCATCCGCGAGGCGGAGCGGAATATGAAAGCCGCTGCGGAGGGGAGTGGACGCTGACGCGACGGCCCGCTATCTGATCGATACGGTACGCCTGCTTACCGATTATGGCGGCGGTGCCGCCGACCAGCTGACCGCTATCGGGCTGGCCGAACAGGTGGACCGTCTGAAGGATGCCGCCCGGCCGCTCAAGGCGGAAGCGGCCCTGCGGCGCGCCGTGCTGCTGGCAAAACTGGAAAAAGGTGAGGGGGCGCTGGCGGCGCTGGTTGACGTCGCCACCAGATACGGCGATCAGGAAGAGTGGGCCGAAGCGGCGATCACCGCCATCCTGGATCAGGTGTCCCCCCGTGATCATGCCGATCAGGCGGCGCTCTCGGCGCTGGCGGAACGGTATCGGGTCTCTCTCCCCCGTCTGGCGATGGGGGCCTGGAACCGCCAGGGTGATGAGGCGTATCGGGCGAACGAGTGGGCCAAGGCCAAGGATGCCTACCGCACGGTGCTGGAAAAATTCCCGGTCGTGCCGACACCGACCGCTGCGGCGCGTTTTGCCCTGGCGGAAGTGCTCTACCGCGAGGAGCGCTATGCGGAGGCCAAGGCGCTGTACGAAACGGAGATGAACGAACAGCCGGAGGATACGCCGCTCTACCAGCTGGCCCGCGCCGCCTATATCCGCAAAACGGTCGCGGCGGGGGAAAACCTGTATCGGCTCGGGGAAGTGGCCGCCGCCCGGTCCATCTTTCTCGACCTGATCCGCTATGACGGCCGGAGTGTCGAAGCGCATCGCGGCTATATCAAATCGGTTGCCGCGATGGGTCAGGCGCCGGAGCTGCTCGAGCTGTACCGCACAGCTGCTGAAATCCTATCCCGATGATCCGGTGCTGCTCTATGCCACCGGGCTCACGCTGACCTATCTGCCGGGCAAGGAACCGCTGGAGGAGGCGGACCGGCTGATCGCCCGCGCGGCGGACCGGATGCCGTCATCGGAGTATCCTCCCCAGACGCGGGGGTATCTTGCCGAAATTGACGAGACGGTGTACGGCGAACGGGGCGGCCTGGAGCGGGCGCTGGCCCTCTACCGTCGCGCCTGGCTGCTCAACCGGCCGCTGGAACAGCCGGAAAACCGCGCCAACCTGGATCTGAACATCGGCAATATCGCCTATCTGCTCGGCAGCAAGGCGACCGCCTGGAAGTTCTACAGCGACCGTCTGGCCGCAAAGATTCCGTTCGACAATCCGGATACCGAGCTGATCTTCCAGCAGCGCTATGCCGAGGTCGCGTTTCAGATGCGGGAGAAAGAAGCGCCGATCACCGGGTATCTGCGGGCGCTGCAGCTGACCGAGACCCGTCTGAATCCGTCCCGGCCGCTCGACCTGTTCGGGCGCCTGACGAGGCGGGTCGTGGAGCGGCTCTTTTCCGGGAGCGGGCGCAGTGCCGCCGCGGAATCCGCCCTGAGCGAACAGCAGTCGATTACCGCCGAACTGGAACGCCTGGGCGCAGCTCCTCCTGAGGCGCCCCCGTCTGCCGGGTGGAGCGGTTTCGACAAAACGATGCGTTCGCTGCTCGAGCGGGAACGGGCCCTGCTGACCTCTGCCCCCTCCTGGAACAAGGATGCCCGCCAAAAGCGCTGCCGAACTGAACGGCATGGCCACCGCCGTGGAAAAAGAGCTGGATGCGGTGCCGCGCCTGGTGGAAACGGCGGCGGAGATCCATGACCGGCTCGGGCTGGCCTATCTGGAAGCGGATCGCTTCGCCCTGGCCCGCGAACAGTTCGATGCCGCCTTCACGCTGAACAAGGGACTCGGGAATACCGGCAACCTCGCCTCCAACCGCCGTTCCGCCAGCATCGCCACCTACAAGGAGGCGCACGCCGCCTCGGGCGAGGAGCAGAAGCGCCTGCTCCGCCTGAGCCGTGACGGTTTCACCGAGCTGTTGACGCTGATCGATACCTATCCGCCTAAAACGAAGGCTCCGGCAAAACGGAGCGGCGGCCTGGTTTCGATTTCGGCAAATGTGGCGCTTGACAAGGGGGGCTCTACCGAAGCCGCCTTCGGCTTCAGCGCCGTGCAGGAAAAGAGGCTCGCCGAGATCTATCTGGCCCGGATTCAATCCGAACTGGGCGATCCGGCGGCCGCGTCGGTTCTGCTCAAGAACCAGCTGAAACAGTACCCGTCCGATCCGGCAAACGTTGCGGTACATGATCTGTACGGGGTGACGCTGCTCGCGCATCGCACCGCCCACGTCGATTACGCGCTGGGGGACCTGAACGGTGCGGCGTCCGGCTTTGAACGTTCGACGCTCCTCTCGTTGCAGGGGGGGAACCCGATCAGCGCGATGCTCAACCTGGTGAACTGGGGGGAACTGCTGGTCGCTGCCGACACGCCGGGCGACTGTGCCGCTTTTCTCACCGCCGAGGCGCGGGTATCGAGGCTGGCGGACGGCTCGCGGGCCGCACTCCCGCCGCTCGTGTACGGCCGGTATCACAATGATGTCGGAGCGCTGTTCGCCCGGCTGGCCCCGGCCGTGCCCGATGACGGCGGTCGTCAGGCGCTGCTCTACAAGGCGCTGGAACAGTGGGACCGGACGCTCTTTATCGCCGCCGACAGCAGCGACCGTGACCTGCTCCATCAGCAGCGTCGCCAGCGGGCGGTCGCCCAGCTTAACCGCGGTGCGGTTCTCGCGGCACTTGGTCTGACCGACGGCTGCTGCAGCGGCCAGAACGTCCGCTCTGGACGAAGCTCATGTCGCCGCCGCATATTCGCTGGAGTGGCGAGCGCTCGCTGCGCTCGGTCTCTTTGAACGGTCGCTTGCACTGCTGGAGCATCTGCCGCTGACGGAGTATGACCTGCAGCGCGGGGAGCTGATGGAGCGTTTTGCCCCGCTCCTGGAGAAGCTCGCCGCCAAAAATGCCGAGCAGGCGTTTGCCCTGCTGGAGAAGCTGAGCGAACTGGAACGGGTGCAACTGCTCGGACGGGGCGCTCTCGGGCTTGATGATCCGGCAACCGTCGGCCAGTTTCGCGCCGCAGCGCCGCATCTGGCCGAGATCGACCGGCTCCGTGCCGCGGTTGCCACGGCGCCCGCCGCCGACAGGGATTACCTGCAACTGCGGCTGCAGCAGGAACAGGCGGTGGTTGACGACCTCTTTGGCGCCAAGCTCGAACGCATCCCCTCGTATTATGCCCAGGCAGGAGATGCGGCGCTGCGCCTGGCGGCCGCATCGGTCGAGCTGAGCCGACTGTCACAGGCCGACAATGCTTCCGACTGCCTTCAAGAGTGCGCGTCAGCGCTTCGATACCCTGCAGGCGGCATTCAACAAGGAATGCGCCGCCGGAAAAGGTGGCACTCTCTGCCGCCTTATTTCACCGCAACCGGTCGAGCTGATCGATGTTCAGGAGACTCTGCCCGGCAAGACGCTGCTCCGTTTCACGCCGCTTGACGGCACGCGCTGGCTCCTCTTTACGATCGGCGGCCCAAAAGGGATCGTGGCCGAAACGGTGGACAAGACGGCGCTCGACGCCCGACTTGCCGCTCTGCCGCCGGTTCTTGCCGCTTACGAGGAGCCCTTCCGCTTCAGCTCTGCGCCGGTGATCAGCTGGGGGTTAAGCGCCACGCATCTGGTCCGGTCGGTGGCGGAGCGCAAGCCGTTCCGCCGTCAGGTGCTCGATCCGGGCGGCTGGTGGCAGGGCGGCCGAACCGTTCACGAAGCTGACATCGCCCCGCATGACCGATCGGCTGACCGACGCCCATACGCTGGTGCTTCCCGGCCGGGCCGGTCTGCTGCCCGAGGTTCCGTCGCTCCCGGGGGGAGCGGCTATGCGCTGCCGCTGTGGGAAGATGAAAAGGGGAGCGGCACCCGTTTGCCGAACTGGCCGCGGCGGAGAACCTCTCGCTGGTCGTGGCGCCGCATGCCGGTGCGCGCCAGGCCTACAGCCTGGGGCATCTGACCGCGCTTCAGGGAGTGCCGTCGCTGCTTCTGGCCGACGGTGCAGCGGGTGATGGTGCAACAGTTGATTCAAGGGCGTTTGTCGCGGCGTATGCGCGCCAGTCGCTCGGCGATGCCCGCAAAAACCTCACCCGCGGGTGGCTTCTGCTCGGCGACTGGGGGCCGGATGCGGTCGAAGCGGCCAAGCTCGGAAAAAGCCGTTTCACCGAGTACGGCAAGGCGGGGGTGCTGGCCCACAACGCCGGACAATACCCGAAGGCGCTCTCCCTGTTTGAAAGCGCCCTGACAATCGTTGACGAAAATCCGTCCCTGGCAAAGCAGCGCACTCCGCTGCACCGCTATGCCCGGGAAAGCGCCTATGCCGCCGGATTCACCGACCGGGCCATTGTCCATGCCGATGCGCTGGTACAAGGACTAGCCAAAGAAAAACCGTATTCGGCCGAACATGCCGACGCCCTGCTCCGCCTCGGACTTCTGCAGGGGAATGCCGAACGGTTCGCCGATGCCGCCGTGTCGCTGAAAGAGGGGGTCGGCATCTTTGCCGATCTCGGCATGGCAAAGGAGCAGGCGGCGGCACTGGCGGACTTCGGCGTCGTGATGGAAAACGCGGTCAATTTCACTGCGGCCCGGACGTTCTTCGAGGAGGCGGCCGGCCTGCGCCGGACCCTGAAGGATGATGTCTCGCTGGCCGAACAGTACCGCAATCTCGGCCGCATCTATGACCTGCGCCTCAACCAGTACGCCGTCGCCGAACAGTATTACGCCCAGGCGGGTGATATCTATGCCAGGAGCGGCAATGCCGCGCTGGAGGCCGAAACGCTGCTGGAGCGGGGACGCTGCCAGCGGCTGCTCGGCAATTTCCCGGCTGCCGACAAGCTCTACAGCGACGCCCTGGCAAAGGTCGGCGCAAAGGATCTGCGCACGAAGATGCGGATCGTGCTGGAACAGGCCAACAACGCCTGGTTCCAGGGGCGCTATCAGGAGGCGTTCGACCTGCGCGAACAGGTGGAAAAGAACGCCGTGGCCGAAAAATGGCCGCTTGAGCAGGTCATGGCCAAGAATACCGGCGGCCTGATCTGGTGGACGCTGGGCGACAACAAGCGGGCTCAGCTGGAACTGCGGGGAGCGCTGGAACGGGCCGAAAAGCTGGCGGTCCGGCGTGATGAAGTGGCGACGACGCTCAACAACATCGGCCTGGTGCAGCGCGAATCGGGGGAATATGCGAAGGCGCTGGAGACGCTCGAAAAAGCGCTCGCCATCGACCGCAAACTCGGCTCCCGCTGGGCGATGGCGTACGACCTGCGCAACCTCGGGCAGACCCGCCTCAAGATGGGGGATGCCGCTACCGCCCTGCAGCAGTTCAGCGAGGCCGCCGGGATGGCTGCGGAGATCGGCGACAGGGTCAATCTGGCCAAGATCTATCTCGCGCGGGGCGATGCCGAAGCAGAGCTGAAGCAGCCCGCCGCCGAAGCGAGCTACCGGAAGGCGCTGGAAATCGCCGATGCGCTGCTGCTGCGTGAAGTGCGCTGGCGGGCGCTGTTCGGTCTCGCCCGGTTGCAGAACAGGGCGGGCGATTCTGCCAAAGCGGTGGCCTCGTACAGCCAAGCGCTGGAAACGGTCGAAGGGCTGCGCGCCGAGATCAAGCTGGACCAGCTCAAAGACGGTTTCCTGGCCGACAAGATGGATGTCTATTCGGGGCTGGTCAGTCTGCTGGTCGATCTGCAGCGGAGTGACGAGGCGTTTGCCGTCGCGGAGCGTTCCCGCTCCCGCAACCTGATCGACATTCTCGGGCGTCAGCGGCTGTCGCTCTCCGGTTCGGTGGATCAGGAGCTGTACGACCGGCAGAACCGGCTCAAAGAGCAGATGCTGGAGCAGGAAAACCTGTCGGTGCAGGCGGCGAATCCGAAAGAGCGGGCCCGCTATGCCCAGGCGCTGGAAAAGTTGCGGGGTGATTATCAGGACCTGCTGATCGAGATCGAACGGAAACGCCCCGAACTGCTCGCGCTGGTGAAGGTGAACCCGACCACGCTCGACGATATCCGTACGCTGCTCGAGCCGGGAGTCGTGCTGCTCTCGTACTACCAGCTGCAGGATCGGCTCCTCTGCTGGAAGATCGACCGCGACAAGGCTACGCTGTTCATTCAGAATGTATCGGCCAAGGAGCTCGCCGCGAAGATATCGTCCTACCGCCGGATGCTGCAGAATCTGGAACCGCTGGAAAAGCAGTCGCGCGAACTGTATGATCTGCTGGTGGCGCAGCCGTTGGCCGGCAGCGGGGCACTCAAGGCGGTCGGCATCATTCCGCACGGCAGCCTCCACTATCTGTCGTTTGCGACCCTGAACGACGGGCGCGATTACCTGGTTGACCGGCAGAAGCTGTTTTATCTCCCGGCGGCATCGGTCCTGAAATACACGCTGGCGCGGCGGCATCCCGGGAAAAAACTGCACGTTCTGGCTATCGGCAATCCCGATCTCGGCAATTCGGCGCTCGATCTGCCGTTCGCCGAGCGTGAAGCGGGGACGCTGCGCTGGAACTACCCGGATGTGACGACCCTGACCCGCGAACGGGCCACCGAGAGCTGGGTGCGGGAGCATATCAGCGAATTCGGCATCATCCATATCGCGTCGCACGGCGAGTTCGATCCGGTCAACCCGCTCTTTTCGGCGATCAGGCTGGCAAAGGACAGCAAGTCTGACGGCAAGCTCCAGGCGGAGGAGATTTTCGGTCTCGACATCAAGGCCGATCTGGTCGTGCTGAGCGCCTGTCAGACCGGTCTGGGAGATATCCGGAGCGGCGATGATGTCGTCGGGATGAACCGGGCGTTTATCTTTGCCGGCACCCATTCGCTGATGTCGAGCCTCTGGCGGGTCAGCGACGTTTCAACGGCGATCATGATGAAACAGTTCTACCGCAGTTATATGACCTACGGGAAGGCCGAGAGCCTGGCCCGCGCCATGCAGCATGTGAAAAACCGCTATCCGCACCCCGGTTACTGGGGGGCGTTTGTGCTGACCGGGGATTATCAGTAGGTTCAAAAATACTTTGTTTCACGCGACGCCGCAACGACGCAACGATAAAGCCTTTAAACAATTATTTGATTCATGTTTTTTTAAACGTTGCGGCGTTGCATCGTTGCGTGATGTCAAACAGTTCTGGTTTTTCATAGAGTTCACATTTTGAAACAAACAGAAGTACATTACAAAGGAGGTCCACAATGAGAATGACACGTAGTATGGTCGCAGCTTTTGCCCTGTTGCTGTTTGCTGTGACGGCACTGGCGGAAGAAAAACGCTGGGTGTCCAGCGAGGGGACGACGCTCAAAGCCGAGGCGTCGGCCACATCCGATAACGTTGCCGATGTACCGGTCGGCACGGAAGTTTCGGTGGTCGAGTCCGGCGGGCGCTGGCTGAAAGTCAGGACAACTGCCGGTAAAGAGGGGTGGGTGTATGCGGGGCGTGTATCCGAGACACCGCCTGCCGCTGAAGTTGGCGGCGATGATAGCGGACTGTTCGGCGAGAGCTTGCAGAAAAGCCAGATCAGCACGGCCAAGGCCGACAGCGCCCGCAGTATCCGCGGCCTCTCGCCCGAGACGGCCAAGTACGCAAAGGATCGCGGCACTCCGGAAGTGTACAAGAAAGCCCTTGATGTCGTGCTGGCGCGGAAAGTCACCGCCAAGGAGCTGAAGGCATTTCTGAAAGACGGGAAAATTAGGCGAATACGCCCAGGTTCAGGGGGGTGGCAAATGAGATATCTACTGTTTTCTGCATTGATAGCCCTGTCCATTTCGGCCGCGCCCGCGTCGGCCGGGCTCTTTGACGATATCCAGAATATCGTCAAGCCGGATTCGAAAGAGAGGCAGATATTGTCAGGGGCGACTCAGGTAGTATCGAGCTCGAAGGATATCGACTACAAGACCGAACGTGTCATCGGCGAAAGCCTGGCGCTGGAAGGGTTGCAGCGTTTCGGCACTCCGATGAAAAACGAACTGCTGCAGCGGTATGTCAACCTGGTCGGCAATGCCGTCGCAAGCAACAGCAAGCGTGCGACGATCCCGTACCAGTTCGCCGTGCTGGACAGCCCGGTACAGAATGCCTTTTCCGTTCCGGGAGGGATCATTTTTGTCAGCCGTGCCCTGGTTTCCATCCTGGACGATGAAGCCGAACTGGCGGCGGTGCTGGCGCACGAAGTCGGGCACGTCGCCGGAAAACATGCCCTGAAAAGCACCCAGCGGGCCCAGCTCCTCCAGGGTGTCGGAACAATCACCGCAGCGAGCATCGGCGGCGATAAAGGGAAGAAGCTTGCATCGACTGTCAACGATATGCAGACGGTCCTGTTTGACAAGGGTCTTGATAAAAACATGGAGTTTGAAGCCGACCTTGCGGCAATGGAATCGACCTATCGCACCGGATACGACCCCTCCGCCATGATCAGGGTGTTGCAGAAGCTGCAGAGAATTGAGGCATCCAGCAAGGATAAGAAGGGGTCGTGGTTCTCGACGCATCCGCCGCTTGCCGAGCGTATTGCACGGCTTCAGGAGCAGTTGCAGAAATATCCCGGCTATTCCTCGCTGGCGAGTGTGCGGGACAGATTTGCGAAAAATGTAAAAATGAAATAAACACTGAAACCAACCCTCCTCAGTCCCCCCTTATCAGGGGAGAAGCTTTGAAGTCTCCCCTGATAAGGGGAGATTTAGAGGGGTTTGCTCCGAATGAAGAAGAGTTCCAATTTGCCGGTGGAAGCCGCTGATTCCGAGCAATTATGATTTGACAAGACATTTCTGAAACGTGTATACAGTATGCGATTTACTTCAGCGTTTTATGGCTTGTAACCACCGCAGAATATATCCCACGAAGGAGGAACAGTAGATGATCGAAGCGTATCTTGCACACGAAAAGGAGAGGGCGGCCCAGGGTATCCCCGCACTGCCGCTCACTCCCGAACAGACCGCCGACCTTTGCAAATTGCTGGTCAAGCCACCCAAAGGAAAGGAGAAGTTCCTGCTTGGACCTGATCAAGGACCGTGTTTCCCCCGGTGTTGACCCGGCCGCCAAGGTCAAGGCCGAGTTTCTGGCCGAGTATCGTTTCCGGCAAGAACAAATCTCCGCTGGTGACTCCGGTTGATGCCATCCGGATGCTCGGCACCATGATCGGCGGCTACAACGTGGCCCCGCTGGTTGCCGCACTGAAGGATAAGAAGCTGGCCGATGAGGCCGCCTGTGCCCTGTCCGGCATCATGCTGGTCTATGATGCCTTCGACGAAGTCGCCAAACTGGCCACTACCGGCAAGAACGCCGCTGCCGCCAAGGTCCTCAAGTCCTGGGCCGATGCCGACTGGTTCACCAACCGCAAAGGTGTGCCCGATACGATCAAGGTCAAGGTGTACAAGGTTGAAGGCGAGATCAACACCGACGACTTCTCCCCGGCCGGCGACGCCTGGAGCCGTCCCGACATCCCGCTGCACTCCCTGGCCATGGGCAAGACCCGTTTCAAGGACGGCCTGGCCACCATCGCCAAGTTCCGCAAGGAAGGCTATCCAGGTTGCCTTCGTCGGCGACGTGGTCGGTACCGGTTCTTCCCGCAAATCGGCCTGCAACTCGGTGCTCTGGGCACATCGGCGACGAGATCCCCTGCGTGCCGAACAAGAAGACTGCCGGCGTGATCATCGGCGGCGTTATCGCCCCGATCTTCTTCAACACCGCCCAGGATTCCGGCGCACTGCCGCTGAAGGCCGATGTGACCGGCATGAAGACCGGCGACGTGATCGTGATCGACACCAAGAAGGGTGTCATCACCGACGAGAAGGGCAAGAAGGTTCTCTCCAAGCTCACCATCAGCCCCAACACCGTGCCTGACGAGTTCCGCGCCGGCGGCCGTATCCCGCTGATCATCGGCCGCGCCGTGACCGACAAGGCCCGCAAGGTCCTCGGCCTCAAGCCGACCACCGTCTTCACCCTGCCGGACAATCCCAAGCCCAAGGCCAAACAGGCCTTCTCCCTGGCCCAGAAGATGGTCGGTCAGGCCTGCGGCGTCACCGGCATCCTGCCCGGCACCGCCTGCGAGCCGAAGATGACCACCGTCGGTTCACAGGACACCACCGGTCCGATGACCGCCGACGAGCTGAAGGAACTGGCCTGCCTCAAGTTCCAGGCTCCGATGTACATGCAGTCCTTCTGCCACACCGCCGCCTATCCGAAACCGGCCGACGTCAAGATGCACAAGAACCTGCCCGGTTTCACCGCCGAGCGTGGCGGCGTTGCCCTGCGTCCCGGCGACGGCGTTATCCACTCCTGGCTGAACCGCCTGCTGCTGCCCGACACCGTCGGTACCGGCGGCGACTCCCACACCCGTTTCCCGATCGGCATCTCCTTCCCGGCCGGTTCCGGTCTGGTTGCCTTTGCCGGCGCCATGGGCTTCATGCCGCTGGATATGCCCGAATCCGTTCTGGTGCGCTTCAAGGGCAAGCTCAACCCCGGCATCACCCTGCGTGACGCCGTCAACGCCATTCCGTTACTGGGCCATCAAGCAGGGTCTGCTGACCGTGCCGAAGAAGAACAAGATCAACATCTTCAACGGCCGCATCCTGGAGATGGAAGGTCTTCCCGACCTGACCGTCGAGCAGGCCTTCGAACTGACCGACGCCGCTGCCGAGCGTTCCGCTGCTGCCGGTTGCATCCAGCTTTCCGAGAAGTCGGTTGCCACCTACCTCAAATCCAACGTGGCGCTGATGAAGAAGATGATCGCCGAAGGCTACTCAGGATGCCAACACCCTGCAAGAACCGCATCAAGGCTGTCGAGGCCTGGCTGAAGAAACCGACCCTGCTGAAGGCCGACAAGGGCGCCGAGTACGCCGCCGTGATCGAGATCGACCTGACGGAGATCACCGAGCCGATCCTGGCCTGCCCGAACGATCCGGATGATGTCAAGCTGCTCTCCAAGGTTGCCGGCACGCCGATCCAGGACGTGTTCCTCGGTTCCTGCATGACCAACATCGGTCACTTCCGCGCTGCCGCCGAGATCTGGCGCGGCCAGAAGTTCAACCCGGCTGTCCGTACCTGGATCTGCCCGCCGACCCGCATGGATCAGCAGCAGCTGAAGGACGAGGCCTACTTCTCGGTCTACAGCGCCTTCGGCGCCCGCATCGAGATCGCCGGCTGCTCGCTCTGCATGGGTAACCAGGCCCGCGTACCGGACGGGGTCAACATGTTCTCCACCTCGACCCGTAACTTCGATGACCGTATCGGCAACGGCGCCAAGGTCTATCTCGGTTCCGCCGAGCTGGGCGCGGTAACGGCACTGCTGGGCAAGCTGCCGAAGCCGGCCGAGTTCCTGAAGATCTACAAGGAGAAGATCGAGCCGAACAAGGACAAGATCTACAAGTATCTGCAGTTTGATGAGATGCCGGAATATAAGTAAGGTATTATGATGAAAAGCTTGAGGCTGAAAGGCTGATGGCGTAATATGACCCCCGCTCGGGCTTGCCTGAGCGGGGGTTCTTTTTATTTGTTTCATGAGTAGTAAAAGAAAGTCCCCGGTATCTTAAATAGGTAACCATGGCGGTTTCTTATATAAGAAACAAGCATCCTATATAGGAAACAAGTTACTTATATAGGGAAACCGGTCAATAACTAGTTAGGTAAAGAGAATGAAAAAAATAATCATCACAACTGTCGTACTAATTCTGTCTTGGTACTTTTTTCTGTTTACCAATACTGGCGGCGGTCTGCTGGAACTTGTCAATAATTTGCGAAAGGGTGATCCTCCTGTTCCGGTTGTAAATGAAGTTGTTATGCCACCGAATGCCAAAATTGAGGCTACAACCAAAGATGGCAACATCGTCATAAAATCAGGCAAAGGATTAAAGAGATATTACACCTGGGATGGTGCAACAAGGTCGGTAGTGATGTGGCCTAGACCAAGTAGATGGTACGGAAGTCTCGGCATGTATTACCCTGGTCCGGGTTTTCATTGGATGGACATAAAGGTATTAAACGTGCTGTTGTTGAAGAAGGTCAGAAGCATTTCAATACAGCCGAAGAAGCAGTCCGTTGGCTGAATCAAAGTAATAATGACAACTGTGTATACCGTGATGACGGTCTAGCAGTGTGCTTTTCAAAATACTTGCCTAGACATCAATTAAATGTCGATGTTTGGCAAATTTACATCGAAGGTAAAACTCCATCAGACTTTAAAGAGACAGCTACTGAAGACAAGAACACGACATGTTATGTTGGCGGACACAAGCCTAGAAAACTGGAAGGAAGTCATAACGACTTGATCCGTGCCTCATGGGACCAGAAAAAGTAACTTTAAATACCTAACAAGGCGGCGGCACACAGACGCTGACGCGCTGGTGCGCCCCCACACCGTTGGATGACAATAGGAGAAAAATGAATGGGATTTATTTCGAATTTTGCGCAAATTGACCGGAAATTTGCTTGGTCTTTCCTCGGATTTGTGCTTGCCGCAATATTTGGCGGCATTGCTATTTACACTGAATTTATTAGAGATACCAGTCCTGTGATCAAATACGAAATACTGACTAACACAAAAGTTCTTGACGTCAAAGAGGATGTCAATGGACTAAGTGTAATTTATAATAACGAAGACATTCGCAAGACAAAGAAAACACTATCAGTTGTAACTGTTAAAATATCAAATGAAGGTAAGACAGCAATTCTTAAAACGTATTACGATCCTATATCACCACTAGGCTTGAGCATAGGACTTGGTGAAATAATAAAAGCTGAAATAATTGATGCCCCAACAAACTATTTACAACAAAATGCATTAAAAAAACAAATAGGTCCAACCAGCATTATTTTTTCTGACGTTATAATTGAGCCCAGTGAATACTATGTAGTCAAGATGTTGGTTATTAACCCAGACAATGCGACCGTTGCTGTCTATCCTTCTGGCAAGGTTGCTAACGTTAAATATCCCACCTTAGTCAATCTAACTTCAGGAAAAATACAAGAGTCATTCTGGATAAGAGTTATAAAAGGTTCAGTTTGGGTACAATTGACTAGAATTCCAATATATTTTGTCGGTTTTTTTATATTAATAGGTTCAGTGTTTGGCCCTATGGTTTTTGTATTTGACAGAATAGACAAGAGGCGAAGAGCTAAAGTAATTACCCAATTCAGTGTGTTTAGTAAAAATAAATATGATGAATTAAATGAAAAATTATATGACTACTATAAAGAAAACGGGACTCATACATTAACTAGCTTAAGAACAGTGGTCTCAAATAATGAAAAACTTAAAGAACTTATTGAGTCATACGAAAAATATCTTTCAGAGGAAAAAGATTCTAAAGAAAGCGACGAATTGATCGTGAATGAACTCCCTCCACATATGCGTAGAATCAAACGTCCAGTTATTATGTTGCGTTCACTTGAAAGTCTTGGTCTTATCACAAAAGCTGAGAATAAATATCAACGTGATGAAGTGAGAATTAATGCTATGAATGAATTTCTCGATTTTGTCACTATCAAGGAAGCATAGAAAACCGAGCGAGAAGTGACCGCTGAAATAATCTGGCTGAGCGGCAGCAACAAAGGAAGAGAGAAAAAGTTCCAACAAGGAAAGACTTGGGGTCGGACCAAGTTAACTAGCTGATTCGTTGGCTCTAATTGGTTTAAAACGGGCCTGTTTATGGACTTAGAGCCACGTTTTTGCCGGTAAAAAGGGGCATTTAAGAATGACGGAGGAACTAAAGGGGACAGGCTACTTTAAGAAAAAAGTAGCCTGTCCCCTTATTGTGCGAATCAGGTTTAGTCGTCCGCCCCCATGATTCTGCCCAACTCCAATTCCTCATAGACACTTCCTCTTATAGCCTCATTCCAGGCCTTGTAATTTATCGTAAAAGTCGGATAATTATTACAAATCAGTGAGGACAAATCCGTCAGGTTTTGACGGCGCTAAAGTAACAAATGCCAGGCGGGGGCAGGAAAGGCGGCATTGCATGTTTGGCTGGTTACGCAGGAGAGAAGAAACGGTAATGCAGTTTCCGGATAATGAGTCTGCATTTGCCCATGCCTGTACATTACGGTATCCGCTGCTTCTTAATGCGCGCATACCCGCTCTGGTTATGGAGGAAGGACGCCGCGGAGCGGAAGGGGAACATTGGTTTCTTTTGCAACTGGCCGGTCGGGATGGGGTGCTAGAGTTCTGGGGTCCGACTATGCCGGAAGCTCCCGCGTATCCAAAACCAGGTGATCTGGTGGCCTTCCGCATTGTCAGGATTGCCACGGAACTGCCGGAAGATGCCAGCTTGATCGGCTATCTAGGATCCGTCTGGAACCGGCGCTGAACAGCAGGTGGGGATGGCGCATCAGTGCGAGTTTTAAACCTGACAACCTCAAGCCCGAACTTCACTTGTGATGAATGATCCCCTTCAGAAGAAGAGGGTAGTACGGCCTCAACCGAGATCGGTGCTCACAAGGCAAATCTGGTGAAATGTTGTTTTTAAATCCTTTGATAATTTATTTATGATCTTGATTCCACTATCCCAATCTTCTCTTTTTCTGTCTCCTGCCTTCAATTCTTCGTCACTTTCATTCCATGCCCTGACAAGCACAAGCAACTCCTTTGCTATAGGAATATTCTCGCATTCGTAAGCACTGTCGGAGTCATCTTCGATGGGATATTTGCATTCTATATCGGAAAGAACACCTTCCAAAATAGATGCAATTTCTTCAACGCGCTGGTTGGACGCGTGGGGCAATTCGTCAATCAAGTTTTCAATTTCGCCAGTCATCGGAATCTCCCTTTTGCTATCAAATATCAGCTTACGGGCTTAATGCCGGACTTTTATAAATAGTGCTCATAACGGTCGCTCATGTTAACGAGCATTCGGGTTTAAGTGCCGCAATTTATGTGAACCGGCAAACAATGTCTGCTTTATGATCCCTCGTTTCTCTTTAAGATCTTTCTTCACATCGTCTCTCTCGATCAACATTTCGGCATCAACGGCCAGTTCCTCGATCATTTTGACTTCTTTTTCATCGGTAAAAGTTGCCATTTTGCACACCTCCTTTTACGTGTTCTGTAAGTAAATTGTCTCACAATGCGGCAAAGAAAACAATGGCGGCACACTGGTCAGTGGTTGGCTCTGCTGGGCTGCCTCCGGGGCCAGGCTTGCTTTCTGCTCATCGCGATATGAACAAAAAGCCCTGCGATTTACACCGCAAGGCTTTTTCATTGTTTCCGGATTCGATTTCCGGTTTCTTCGCCTGGAAGAAATATTTCGCTTGGCTATTTACTGCTGCCGCTCTTTCTGGATTTAGCCTTGCGGCTACCAGTGACAGTGCTTTCGAGAGCGGTTACAGCACGGCCAGCGCTTTTGAGACCGGACTTGACGGCGCCCTTTGCTTTAGCCGGGACACCAGCCGGGACTCTTTTTGCGGCTCCTTTTTTGGCGCCGCTAATTTCTTTTGTCGTGCTTCTCACTGACTTCACACCCCTTTCTCAAGGTGTATCTGACTTACTTCCACGTTCTCATTATATCACGATTTAACTCTATCGGCGTCTCATTACGAAGAGGTAGATTATCAGAAGAAAGGGGAGTGTCGAGAAGGCTGCCCCAAGGTTGCCTTGGAACAGTTGCCATGTGCAGAAACCCACCCATGAAGAGTACGAACATGAAGAGCAGGATTACCGGCAGTTTTTTAAAAATGTTGCGAATTTTTTCTTCCATTATTGCAGAAACTCCTTGAACACGGGTTCTGGGGCCGGTTTACTATTATACCGTACGTTCTGAATCCTTCCGGCTAAGTTGCCAATCAACCCCTGAGTGTTACAATTACTTCAGACGGGTAAGATAAGCAATTTTAAAAGGAGGACGTTATGCGGATGCTCATGAACGTTGCATTGCCTACAAAGGAGTTCAATGAATCGGTCAGAAACGGGACAGTTGGGGAAAAGATAAGCCGAATACTGGGCGAAATCAAACCAGAGGCCTCCTATTTTACGGAGCATGATGGGTTGCGCTCTGCGATCCTGATCGTAAACCTGGAAGATCCCACAAAGGTCCCGGCCCTTGCCGAACCGTGGTTCCTGACCTTCAATGCCGAAGTGAAGTTTCAGATCGTCATGACCCCTGAGGACCTGAAGCACGCAGGACTTGAGGAGCTTGGTAAGAAGTGGAGATGAGCTTGCTGGATGTGCAGCAAAGTTTCAGAACTGGTAAAACGGGAGGCGGACATGAAAAATATAGTGCGTGCGGTATTCTCTCTGTTCATGGTCCTGGCTCTGACCGGGTGCGGCGAACCCGACAGATCACGACCTTCGATTGTCACCACGATCCTCAGCGATCAGCTGTTTGACGGCGATATTCAAAAGGATCCGGTCACGGGGGCGTTTACCCGTAACACAGGGAAATTACCCAGAGTGTGTTTGCCGGTATCGATCCAATCAGCGGGTGGAATCCTGGTCGTTTATCACCTTTCATCTGACAGGTGCCAACGGTGTCCCGGGAAACGCAATCATTGATTCGGCGTTCATCGAATCAGTCATAAACAGCATCACTCCTCAACCGCTGATTGGCACGATACCGGTGCGCATCGATCTTGTTTCCTTCCAGCCGCCTGACCTGATCGGGTCGGATTTTGACCGTACTATCCAGCCGGCGCTGGCGACCATGACGCTCAGACCTCCTATTTCCCAGGCGGATTTCGGCGGTCGCGTACCGATCGATGTAACCCCTCTGATGGAGGAGGCGCAGCGGCTGGGACTATTGGATTTTCAGCTTCGCATCCTGGAAGACTTTGGGTTTGTTACACCCGGGGTGATCGGAATAAACGATACCACGGGGTAAATCGGGCGACGCTTGCGCCGTTTCTGGAGGTGACGTATTTCTGAAAGGCTGCAGCGGATAGTAACGGGGAGCCGCAGAAGATTGCATCCAATCGGGAAAGATGAGAGACTGGCGGTCATATTCTCATCAGCGATGTAATAGAGGAACAGATGAAACGACTCAAGCTGGAACATAAATCATCACAGTTGCTGCCCGGCGGGAGTTCCGTACGTATGGCGTGGTACTGGTTGTTCGGGTGCCTGTTCCTGGCGTTTTCGATGGGGATCGGCACCGTTGGTTATCACATCACCGCCAATCTGAACTGGGTCGACGCCTTCTGAACGCATCGATGATCCTGACCGGCATGGGACCGGTCGATAGGCTTGAAACCGATACCGCCAAGCTGTTCGCATCCTTTTACGCCATCTTTAGCGGGGCATCGTTTCTTACGTTCTGCGGCGTTCTCTTTACACCGATCTACCATCGGTTCATGCATCGTTTCCATCTTCGATCTGGAGGACAGAAGCTTTGAAAGCGCCAAGACACCCGGCATGATGGCCGCATCTTCTTCTGCTACAATTCCTTGAGATTGCTGAATTCTCCCCAGGCCAGGAAGTATTGCGGCGCCAAAGTGTAGTCGCACAGATTGTCCATGATGTTGTAATGCTTCTCTCTTCACTGGCAATTCGCAGCAGGATCCTGGCAGTTATCCGGGTTGCCTTCATTCCCCGCCGCATTCTCATAGAACCGGACGCTGTCCGCCTCTACCTTCCTGGCATGTTCGTACCCAGCCAGGGATCCTGTCAGGCTGCCGGCGATGTTCTTGTCTCC
>CAVXBQ010000007.1:0-248504 GCA_963760075.1 uncultured delta proteobacterium
CGGCAAGATCCCCGACGTCATCGACGGCATGACCTTCGAGCGCCTGGCATCGGCCTCCGGCCCCACCGGCGGCAAGATCCTGCGCCCCTCCGACGGCAAGGAACCCAAACAGATGGTCTTCATCCAGTGCATCGGCTCCCGGGCCCGGGAAAAAGGGATCTCCTACTGCTCCAAGGTCTGCTGCATGTACACCGCCAAGCACACCATGCTCTACCACCACAAGGTGCATGACGGCCAGGCCTACGTCTTCTTCATGGACGCCCGCACCCCCGGCAAGAGCTACGACGAATTCTGGCGCCGATCCATCGAAGAAGAAGAAGCGGTCTACATCCGCGGCATGGTCTCCCGCCTCTACCAGAAAGGGGACAAGATCGTCGTCATGGGGAGCGACATCGCCGTCGGCGTCCAGGTCGAGATCGAAGCCGACATGGTCGTCCTGGCCACCGCCGTCCAGCCCCAGAAAGGGGCCGACACTCTGGCCCAGAAACTCGGCATCTCCTACGACAAATACAACTTCTACTCCGAGGCCCACGCCAAACTGCGCCCGGTGGAATGCGCCACCGCCGGCATCTACCTGGCCGGCGCCTGCCAGGGGCCCAAGGACATCCCGGAAACCGTCTCCCAGGCCATCTGCCGCGGCAGCCAAGGTCATGACCCTCTTCTCCAAGGACAAGCTGGAGCGGGAACCGATCGTCGCCAGGGTACGCGAAGCCGGCTGCGTCGGCTGCTTCGCCTGCAAGAAGGTCTGCGCCTACGGCGCCGTAGAAGAGAAGGAGATCCGCGACCGCCAGGGGAACCTGATCAAGGTGGTCGCCTACGTCAACCCCGGCGTCTGCGGCGGCTGCGGCACCTGCCAGGCCACCTGCCCGTCCAGTCGAACTGGATGGTACACGATGAGCAGATCATGCAGATGAGCACTATACGCGATCGAAGCACGAATCGATACGACCAGATGACTAGAGTTGCCCTGTCTGAACATGGCATCCCATGCAGCTGAAACAACGAAACACGACTTCGAACCAAAAATAATCGCCTTCGTCTGCACCTGGTGCACCTACGCCGGGGCCGACCTGGCCGGCACCAGCCGCATGCAGTACCCGGCCAACGTCCGGGTGCTGAAGTTCCCCTGCACCGGCCGCATCGACCCGGTCTTCATCCTGCAAGGCCTTCCAGCAGGGGGCCGACGGCGTCCTGGTCTCCGGCTGCCACCCGGGCGACTGCCACTACATCGCCGGCAACTTCCACGCCCGCCGCCGATTCGCCGCCTTCCGGAAACTGCTGGAGTTCGTCGGAGTCGATCTGGACCGCCTGCAGTTCTCCTGGGTCTCGGCCGCCGAAGGGGGCAAATGGGTCGAAGTGGTCACCGACCTGACCGAAAAGGTCCGCGCCATGGGACCGATGACCGAGTTCAAGGAACTGGCCACTGGAAGAACAGTGGTCCGGGACGATCAACACACCGGAATTGAAAGAAGCGTACAACAATTGAACAGCATCTGACGGGACGATTACATGAGACACATCAAACGCAATCAGACACATCCATCTCTACAAGGCGCTCAGTACACCGCAATAGCCATCCAGGCGCGAAGCACCAAGCGCATCCTCTGCCGAAGGCCAGGTCTCCGCCGATCGTCGGCTACACCGCCGCCCGCCGCAAGGGCTCGGCCCAGCCGATCATCATCAGCCACGCCGACGATGCGGCCAAACTGATCTTCACCCCGGCCTGCGTCAACAACCTCGCCCTCTACCTGACCAAGGCCAAGAAAGAGATCCCCAAAAACGGGAAGATCGGCATCGTCGTCAAAGGGTGCGACCTGAAAGCGCTGGTCGGCCTGATGGGGGAAGCGCAGCTGAAACGCGAAGATCTCTACCTGATCGGCGTCCCCTGCGCCGGCGTGCTGGCAACAACGATCCAGCCGGCCACGGAACTGACCAGCGACACCATCGCCCCCAAATGCCGCGAATGCAACGCCCAGCTCCCGACCGGGTGCGACTTCGTGCCGACCGCCAACTACCGAACACCACCGAACTCGAAGGGAAGTACAGCTGCCGAAATCGCCCGTCTGGAAGCGCTGACCCCGGCCGAGCGGTGGGCCTACTGGAAAGAGCAGTTCGCCAAATGCATCAAATGCTACGCCTGCCGCCAGGTCTGCCCGTTCTGCTTCTGCGAACAGTGCCTCTGTGACCGCAACAAACCGCAGATGGTGGAGACCACCCCCCGCCCGGCCGGCAACACCGCCTGGCACATCGTCCGCGCCATGCACCTGGCCGGCCGCTGCGCCGGCTGTGCCGAATGCGAACGGGTCTGCCCGATGGATATCCCCCTGAACCTCCTGAACCGCAAGATGGCCAAGGAGCTGAAGGAGCTGTACGACTACGAGGCCGGCTTCGAGGTCAACGACAAAGGGCCGCTGAACACCTTCACCGACAAAGACGATCAGAGCTTCATCAAGTAAGGACTGCCGATGCAAACGTACATCTCCCAACAAAACCTGACCACCCTCCTGGACACCCTGATCAAGCAGGGCACCCGCGTCGTCGCCCCGCACATGAACGCCGGCATCCCGCTCTACGAACCGCTCACGAGCGCCGAGGACATGGTGACCGACCAGCTGCCGCGCCGATCCGCCAAGGAAACCTTCTTCCCGGTCTGTGAAGACATCATGTCCTACGACCAAGGAAGGGCAGAAGATCGAACTGACGGACATCGATCCGGCCCGGTTCCCGGAGACGGTCCTGGTGGGCGTGCGCCCCTGCGACGCCGCCGCCATCCCGGTGCTGGATGCGGTCTTCTCCTGGGACTATAAGGATGAATTCTTCCTGGAGCGGCGGAAGAAAGACCACCATCATCGGCCTGGCCTGCACCACCGCCGACGATGCCTGTTTCTGCACCGCCGTCGGCCTGTCACCCGCCGACACCAAAGGAAGCGACCTGTTCCTGACCCCGCTCGAAGGTGGCGGCTACGCCTGCGAAACCTGCAGCGACAAAGGTGAAGAACTGATCGCCCGCCACACAGGAACTGTTTGCCGAACCGACCAAAGCAAAAACGCTCCCACTGGCCGCACCCGCAAACGGAGAACATAGACCTGAAGAAGGTCAAGGCCTGGCTGGACGAGCACTTCGAAGACCCGCTCTGGGACGGCATCGCCGACCCGCTGCGTCGGCTGCGGCGCCTGCGCCTTCGTCTGCCCCGCCTGCCACTGCTTCGACATCGTGGACGAAGGGACCGAAAAAGCCGGCAAGCGCCGCAAGAACTGGGATGCCTGCGGCTTCTGGAAGTTCACCCACCACGCCTCGGGGCACAACCCGCGCGACCTGCAGCCCAAGCGCTACCGCAACCGCATCATGCACAAGTTCAAGTACTACGACGACAAATTCGGCCAGACCCTCTGCACCGGCTGCGGCCGATGCGTCCGCGTCTGTCCGGTCGGGATCGATATCGCCGCAGATCGTCGACAGACGATCAGCAGGAAAGACTAACTAACTATGTGTCGATCACAATGTGCGATACACCAACAAAAACATCTACCTCCCCCATCTGGCCACCATCGACGAGATCATCGACGAGACCCCGGACGTGCGCACCCTCCGGCTGGTCTTCCAGGACGAGCAGGTGCGGGAGAACTTCACCTTCCGGGCCGGGCAGTTTGCCGAATACTCCGCCTTCGGCGCCGGCGAGTCGACCTTCTGCATCGCCTCGTCTCCCACCCGGAAGGGGTACATCGAGTGCTGCTTCCGCGCGGTCGGGCAGGGTGACCGAGGAGCTGCGCCGCCTGGAAGTCGGCGACACCATGGGGGTCCGCGGCCCCTACGGCAACTCCTTCCCGATCGAAGAGTTCTACGGCAAGAACCTGGTCTTCGTGGCCGGCGGCATCGCGCTGCCCCCGCTGCGCACCCTGATCTGGAACTGCCTCGACCTGCGCGACAAGTTCGGCGACATCACCATCGTCTACGGCGCACGAACGGAAGCCGACCTGGTCTACAAGCGGGAGCTGAAGGAATGGCAGGAACGGGGTGACGTCAACCTGGTCAAGACCGTCGATCCGGGCGGCAACGGCCCCGAATGGGACGGCAAGGTCGGCTTCGTGCCGACGATCCTGGAAGAAGCGGCACCAACGGCCGAGAACACCATCGCCCTGGTCTGCGGCCCGCCGATCATGATCAAGTTCACCCTGCCGGTGCTGGAGAAGCTCGGCTTCAGCGACGAGCAGGTCTACACCACGCTGGAAAACCGGATGAAGTGCGGCCTGGGCAAGTGCGGCCGCTGCAATGTGGGCAATGTCTATGTCTGCAAGGACGGCCCGGTCTTTACCGCCAAACAGGTGAAGGCCATGCCGATGGAGTACTAGTTCGCAATAAAAAAGCCCAGCTGCGGAGTTGTCTCCGTTGCTGGGCTTTTTACGTTGGTAGCAGGATATGTATGATTGCAGCAGTTGACGTATGTAATTACTTACCAAGCACCTCTTCTATTTTATTCTGATCAAATCCCACGATGATTCTGCCGTTGATCAAAAAGGTTGGCGTGGAATCCACCTTCTGTCTTTTCGCAGTTTCGAATTGTTCTTCCTGCAATTTTATCCCCGCCGGGGTTATTCCCTCAAATTTCAGGACTGAATCCTTTTTGCCGGACATGATCTCGTGATAGGCTGCGGCACGGTCCCTTTGAGACAAAATATACTGGGCTTTTTCTTTTGCTTTGGGATGGCGGGGGAGGGGGTAAAAATAGACATGTCGGGTTATATCGGTGCGTCCTTCGAAATATTTAGAGGCCTTGCGACAAAAGGGGCAATCGGGATCGGTAAACTCAACGACCGTCTTCGGACCGTTCCCGATGGTGACTGATTTGCTGAAATCAAGAGTCGTCGCGTCTGCCGGTCTGGAGGCTGCTGCAATAGCCAGAAACAGCAGCATCAGGATGATTTTTTTCATTGTATACTCCACTGGATTAATGGGTGCCGTTGCATTCCTCAGAACAGCAGGGCAAGAGGATGACAAATGTGCTCCCCTGTCCTGATTCAGACTCTGCCCAGATTATGCCGTGATGACTCTCAATCGCTAATTTGCAATAAGCCAGTCCCAGGCCCGCGCCACCCCGTTCCCGTCCTGATTTTCGGGTAAATTGGGTATAGCGGTCAAAAATGCGATCAAGTTCGTCCGGGGGGATGCCATCGCCGGTGTCACGAACAGTCAATTTGACAAAATCGCCATTTTTCTGAAAATCCGGTGGGATCGGCGCATAATCCGGTATGTTCAGTGTCCGCACGTCATCTCCAGAGATACGCCGACAGGAAACGGATATATTGCCCTTTTCAGGGGTGAATTTCAGAGAGTTGCCAAGCAAATTTCCGAGAACCCTGATAAATGCGTGTTTGTCCACCGCAATTTCCGGGATTCCTGGCTCTACATCAATCGAAAGTTCAATGCCATCATGTTTGGCCGCCCTGGCAAATTGATTGACAACTCTGTCGATGAGCTCATGGGCGCCGTAGTGATTGATCGCCATCTGAACTTTTCCCGCTTCGAACTTTCTGATATCAAGAAGGTTGTCGATCATGATGACAACTTCATTGCAACTGTCGATAGCTGACTGCAGATACTCTTCCTGCTCTTTATTGATCGCGCCGAGGACCCCCTCGCGGATGATGTCGATTGACCCGATTACGGCGGTCAACGGGTTTTTCATGTCATGCGAAAGCATCAGAATAAAGTCTTCTTTTTCCTGCTGCAACTGCTGTTTTTCCATTCGTTCCCGGCGATGTGTGCGCGCTCTTTCAATTCTCTGATGCATGTCTTCGAGTGCAAACGGCTTGGAAATATAATCTTCAGCACCTTTTCTCATGCACTCTACGGCCAGATCTTCGCTGCCATGTCCACTCATCATAATAACCGCAGCGTCGCTGCCTGCATCCTGAAGGCGCTTCAGGATCGTTACGCCATCGAGCCCCGGCATGTTGATGTCAAGCAGGATAACCGTATAATTATTTTTGTTTTCGAGCAACGCCAGCGCTGCTGAACCGTCAGAAACCAGTGACGAAGCATACCCCTCCTCGTCAAGGTACAGCTTCAGTGCCTGGGCGAAGTCCGGTTCATCATCAACAATCAAAATCTTGTCTAACGATCGCGTTATCATTGGAGATGCTCATGTTCCATGGCGGACAGAAATGCTTCGGCCAGGATCAGATCTTCAGGAGTAGTGATTTTAATATTACGATAATCACCTCGAAGAATATGTACTTCTCCTCCGGAGCGTTCGATTAGGGATGCATCGTCAGTACCGGTGAAGCCGTCGGATTCGGCTGACAGATGTGCGGAGAAGATTTTTCCGAAACGGAAAGATTGCGGCGTTTGGGCTTGCCACAGTGATTCCCGGGGCGGCGTATCATGAACAATACCGTTACACACGCTCTTTATGGTGTCTTTGACAGGGACGGCGACCAGTGCGCCATCATGGCGTCTGGCAGTTGTTATGGAATCCCGCAGCAGATGTTCAGTTATCAGCGGCCTGACGCCGTCGTGAATCAGAACGACATCGTCGTCAGAGACGTGCTCACGCATCGCCTTCAAACCGTTCATGACCGAATTTTGTCGTTCCCTGCCGCCCGGCACAATCGCTGCGATCTTCTTAAAACCGCACGCCTCAACAACGTGTTTCCGGCAATAGGGGATCTCTTCGACAGGAATAACCAGATAGATGGCATCAATCAGAGGGGATTGCTCAAAAATAGAAATGGTGCGAGCGACAATCGGTACGCCATTCAACTGTAGATACTGCTTGTTGATTGAAGCGCCCATGCGCTTACCCATGCCGGCAGCCGGTATTAGTGCTATAGATTTGAACGAAGTCATTAACAATTTCTCCGCAAGAAGTATATCAGCTTCTTGCAGAGATGCAACCTTTGTATTCAAAAAATAGATTCAGTTTTGGCCCGGCGTAGAGCCGCTCATCAGCACTTTACCGCCATACTCGGCATTTTGGCGGACAAGTGTTTCAGCCAGATCGGCATCTTTTTTCCGGAATGCGTCGATAATTTTTTCATGTTCCTGCACCGAGACCTCCATCCGCCCCGGAAGACTGAGCGACGTAAAGCGCAGGCGTTGAAATTTGGTCACCAGGCCGGCGATCAATTCATGCAATTTTTCATTGTCTGCAGCCTTGATGAATAGCTCATGAAAGTCACTGTGAATCTTGAAAAAATGTTTGATATCTCCGATTCGGGCCAGTTCTGCCAGTTTGTCGTTGATGGTCTGAAGTCGATCCAGATCTTTCTTGCTCAGTTTTTCACAGGCTCGTCGTGCTGCATACCCCTCCATGATGCTCTTGATGGCGTAGAACTCCTCAACGTCCTTGGGGCTGAATTCGCTGACGACAGCGCCGCGGCGGGGGATTACGGTCAGATATCCTTCTGATTCCAGCTGACGGAATGCTTCACGGATCGGAGTGCGGCTGATTCCGTAGCGTTCGGCCAGTTCGGGTTCTGAGACCCGGCTGCCCGCCTTGAGGCTGCCGGAAACAATCGCATCACGGATGTTTTCCAGTATTTTTTCGCGTAGTGTCAGATGTTTTTCCAGCGGCTTTTTCATGATCGGGTATAGCTCCCAGGATAAATTTTGCAACATTGTATACAGTATGCAAAATTTGTCAATTATAACGATGCTCTGTTTTAGAGTTATTCAAGGCCAGATCGGGCAGGAAGCTACAGGTTGTATATGCAATATTTCTTACATCGCCCGACAGAAAGTGACTTGTATTTTTGGGCTCTTGCAGGTAATCTGCAACGACTATGGATCCGGTTACGACACCTTAAAATTTCGTTTCTTGTACTCCTGATGCTTATCTCAGGCGGGACGATCGGCTACATGTCTATCGAGGGGTGGCGTCTGCTTGATGCTGCCTACATGACGGTTATTACCCTGGGAACGGTTGGCTTCAAGGAGGTCCACGATCTTTCCGATGGCGGCAAGCTGTTCACCATGGGATTGATTGTTGTTGGTGTCAGCGTGTTGGGCTATATCGTCGGGAGTCTGGCCCAGATCATGTTCGAAGGGCAGATTCAGCGGATCATGGGGAGGAAAAAGGTGGAAAAACAGATAGAAGCGCTTACAGGACACTATATCATCTGCGGTTTTGGCCGGATTGGTTCGCTGATTTGCAAAGAGTTCAAGGCAAACGGGCTGAAGTTTGTGATCATTGAAAAAAGCGTAGAAGCAACCGAGCGGCTTGAGGAAGATGGCTACCTGTACATGAAAGGGGACGCCACTCTCGATGAAACCCTGCTCAAGGCGGGTATCAACAGGGCCAAGGGGCTGATTTCGGTTGTCACCTCCGATACGGAAAACGTCTATATCACCCTGACTGCGCGTGGCCTCAATCCGGATCTTTATATCATGTCCCGCTCCGGCGAAGAAGGCTCGGATATCAAGCTCAAACGGGCCGGAGCCAACAAGGTCGTATCGCCGTACACCATCGGCGGCAACCGTATGGCGCAGTCGATTTTGCGCCCGAATGTGGTCGATTTTATCGAAATTGCCACCGGTCATGAACATCTGGAATTGCAGATGGAGGAGATCAGCATCCCGGCCCACTCGGCGTTTGTCGGGGAAACACTCGTCACTTCCGGGTTCCGCAAGGAGATCGGCGTCATCATCGTCGGCATAAAAAAGGGTCATGGCAAGATGGTGTTTAATCCGCATTCCCAGACCAAGATTGAAGAGCATGACACGCTGATAGTGCTCGGGGATCCGGCCTCCATTCACAAGCTTGAGGATCTGGTCGCCCGCCCGGCTTCCGATGAAATCATTAAACAACACAGGAAAGAACATCATGAAAAATAAGATTCATGCCCATGTCCCGTATGGTCGCCTGGCAGAACATCTGGAGTATGCCATTGCGAACCGTATCAACCCGGAAGTGTTTTTCTCTGCCGAGGCGCTTGATCATCTGGTCTGGGAAGAACTCTCTTCACTGGCCGGCGCGCTGCATGACGCCGGACTGAACACGACGATCCACGCCCCCTTTCTCGATCTCAACCCGGGTGCGATCGATCCAAGCATCCGTGCAGCAAGCCGCCATCGCATCCAGCAGGTCATGAAGGCCGCCGAACTGCTCCGGCCGCGGGTAATCGTGGTTCATCCCGGCTATGACGATCTTCGTTACGGAGACAACCGCCTGGTCTGGCTGAAAAACAGCATCGATTTCTGGCAGGAATTCGTTCCCCAGGCCCGTGAACTTGGTACGATCCTGGCGGTGGAGAATATCTTCGAGAAAGAACCGTCCACAATCAAGGCGCTGCTTGATGCAATTGATGATCCCTGCTTCCGGCACTGTTTCGATGTGGGGCACTGGAATATGTTCACAACCGTAACTCTCGAGGAGTGGTTCAGTGAACTCGGCGCGTACGTTGTCGAGAGTCATATCCATGACAATCATGGCCAGCGTGACGAACACCTGCCGGTGGGGGAGGGCGCCATCGATTTTGAACAGTTCTTTCCGCTCCTGACGCAGTACGCCCCCGCCGCCGTCTGGACGATCGAGGCGCACAACACCGAACATCTTCAGCGGGCGCTGAAAAATATTCAGAACTATATTTCATGAAAAGGTTTCCACCATGTCAGAAACAATTTTAGTCAGTGGTGGCTGCGGTTACATCGGCAGTCATGTTGTGCGTCAGCTGTCGGAATCCGGCCGTACAGTCGTTGTTTATGACAATCTTTCCACCGGATTTCGTGATGCCCTGACACGGGGTGAAGAGTTGGTCGAAGGTGAGCTGGCCGACCGTGAGGGGCTGGACGAACTCTTTCAACGCTATCATTTCACTACCGTTCTGCATTTTGCCGCTGCTATCATCGCCCCGGAATCGGTCTCGAAGCCTCTGAAATACTATGGCAACAATACCCGCAACACTCTTGGGCTTCTGGAGATGTGTGTGAAATACGGCGTCAAGCGGTTCATCTTTTCCAGCACCGCTGCCGTCTACGGCATTCCCGATGGTGGCGTGGCGTCTGAGGAAAGCGCCTTGGCACCGATCAACCCATACGGCACCTCCAAGCTGATGAGTGAATGGATGCTGCGTGATGTCGCTGCGGCGCATGGCATGCAGTATGTTGCGCTACGCTACTTCAATGTGGCCGGGGCCGACCCGCAGGCCCGCATGGGACAGCGCACTCCGGAAGCCACGCATCTGATCAAGGTCGCCTGTCAGGCGGCTCTCGGTATGAGGGACAGTGTCAGCATTTACGGCACCGATTATCCGACCCCCGACGGTACCGGTATTCGTGATTATATCCACATCGAAGATCTTGCTTCGGCCCACCTCTGGCGCTTTGGAGTATCTTGGAAAAGGGGGCGAATCAACCGCCATGAATGTCGGTTACGGTCATGGCAGCAGTGTACGTGAGGTGCTGGAGGTCGTGAAAAAAGTGAGTGGCGTAGATTTGAAGGTTATCGAAGCGGAGCGACGTCCGGGAGATCCGGCCTCGCTGGTGGCCAGAGCCGATAAAATCAGGTTGCTGACCGGTTGGCAGCCGCGTTATAACAATCTCGAAACTATTGTGGCGGATGCCTGGCGTTGGGAAAGCAGGTTGGCGGGAAAGTAACCGGTTTGGTACGCTAGAGTTTCCTGTTTTTCAGATGGTTTTTCTCATATTCTGTGCTACAACAGGCAGTGACTCGGGGGCTCTGAATCCCCGACCCTTTTCATACAGGATCACATGGACTTTACCTCACTTTACAGCACTCGAATACAGACGACCTTTGATGGTGATCAGGCCGGAATTCTTAAAACGTTGCATGATACATGCACGCCCAAAGATGGTTTAAAAGTGACTCTTACCAACTATTATAAAGGGTTACCGATTACGTACCCCGCAAAAATTCTTGGCGTGGAACGTGGTACTGTCGACATTGATGTAAGTCCGCAGCAAGCGGTTGCAATAGCCGACGATCGCTATACGCTGATTCGCAGCACCCTTTTTCCCTATCCGATAGTTGCTCATGTTCAATATATCAATGTCAAGAGGCATACGGCATCGGTCAATAAACTCTGCTTTGTCGAGCTGCTGGCCGAAAAACGAGGCGCAGTACGATTGAATCTTGAACCGCCGATACGTGCCACGATTCAGTATGAGGATCAAGCGATTATCGGTGGACTGGTGGATATTTCGACACAGGGGCTTGCGATACTGGTTGACGATTATGTCCCGCTGGAAACCGGTGCGGAAATGTCGGTAAGGTTTATGCTGCCGGATCCGGTTCTGATGAAACAGGCACTGGTCAAGGTGCCGGCTACGCTTATCGAAATTGCTGAAAGCGTTTCTCCGTACCGCTATAAATTTAAAATATCTCCTGAAAAACATCAGGAACAGTTGATATCCCGCTTCAGTTTTCAGCGTCAGGTGGAAATTATTCGGGGGTTGAAGGATACTGTTGGTTAACGGTATCGACTCTGTAACGTGCTAGAAGGCCTCCTGCTAAATCGGGAGGCCTTTTTTGTCGGGAGGCACACTCTGGACTCGCTGGAGGTCACGGTACACTCGTACCGGTACCGGTTTGCTCCCCTTGAGGCGGAGCACGCTGAAGTGCAGATGTGTCGGTGAGCGCTGTTTTGCCGCGTTGAAACCGCTGCGTCCGACCGTGGCTATCAGGTCTCCCGGCGTGACAATGGCTCCCAGTTCGACAAACAGTTCCTCGTTATGTGCATAGTAGACCAACAGGTCATTAGCCGGATCATAGACCCATATGTAGTTTCCTCCTCGCAGTGTGCTCCCTTTTTGCCACCCCTTCTCAAGTGCCACCACGACCCCGCCGGTCATGGAGAGTACGGATACGGCTCTGCCGCTCCGGTCATCCCGGCTGTCCTGATTCCGGTCGCGAATAAAAATGTCGTAGGCGGGATGACCGCCGTGGCGGTTGCCGCTGAAGAAGTCATACCCGCTCGGAACGAAACCGTGGTTTCTTCCTTTGTCAATGGCAGCGGCATCATAGCCGGCTATAGGAAACACCCACTGCGCAGGCAGGTAGTTTTTTCCGCCGCGTTGGTAGTATTCCGTACGAATCTTTTCCAATCGTTCGGACAGCTCTCTGCGGGCGGCACTCCTGCCGATGTGACCGTCACGAATCAGGCTGTTCAACTCATTGAACGCTGAACAGAACGGGCTTGCAGTCGTTTTGAGGACCGGGCTCCCCGCTTCCTGCGGGGTGTGCGAACCATTCAGGCCGGGTTCAGCGCCTTCCGACGGAAAGGGGGCGCATACGTACAAACAGAGTAATGCGGCGATGGACAACGCTTTTGCCGGGTTCATACTATAACCGTACCGTCGTAGCCGCAGAGCAGCGGCCGCACCCGAATGCCGGGTGCATGCACGGCAGCGGCCTGTCTGACCCGGCCGGCGACACATTCCATGAGTGCTTTGTCAAAGCCGGTCGCCACGGCGATTTCACGGGCGGTATTGGCATGTGAAATAATCGCCAGATATTCGGAGGGAACTGTCAGAGCCTCCGCCCACCCTCGCAGTACGGCAAGATCAAGTTCGGACGCCGCCGCATGAGTATTCTCGTGACCGCAGGCAATTTTCAACAACTTGGCAAACTGGCAGGCAATGATCGGCTCCATGAAGCCGCGTGCGGCACAGGCTTGCAGGGCATACGCTACGTGGTCTCCCATCATGATGCATGCTTCTTCGGGAAGACCGGGCAGGTGCTGTTGTGCCGCCAGTTCACTGCTCCGGCCGGTGGAGAGGACAACCGTTTTACAGCCGCACGCCCTGGCAACATCGAGGGCGGCGTCGATGGTGTCGGTCCAGGCCTTGACCGAGATGGGGCGCACGATGCCGGTCGTTCCAAGGATCGAAAGCCCCCCGATGATTCCCAGGCGCGCGTTGAGGGTCTTTTTGGCGAGCTCCGTGCCGTCGGGAATCGAAATGACAATGGTGAATGTTGAATGCTGGGGGCTTGTCGACAGGACAGAGTCGACGGCCTGTTCAATCATCCGGCGCGGTACCGGATTGATCGCCCATTCGCCCGGCGGAATCGCCAGCCCCGGTTTGGTAACCCTGCCGATGCCGATGCCCCCCTCGATTACGATTGAACTCCCCTCTTTACCGGAGGGGGAGGGAGTCCGTTTCACCAGCACATGCAGTTCCGCCCCGTTGGTTATGTCAGGATCATCCCCGGCATCCTTGATCACGAAACAGCGAGCCTCATCGGCCGAAAACGATTGACCATGCAGCTGAAAGGTGGCACTGACGCCGGCCGGCAGATCGATGCCGACTTCGGAAACGACGGCCTGATCCATCAGCATCTGTGCCGCGCCTTTGGCCGCCGCGGCGGCGCAGGCTCCGGTGGTGAAGCCGGACCGCAGGAGTTTTGTCATACCAGCCTCGTCAGAACCAGGTGCCAGAGATGCAGCGTAACAAACGAGAGCGGGATACCGATGCCGACGAGCATGCCGACCAGTTGCGGGCGGAGGTCATGGTCGATGGCGATGATACCGGCGGTAATCATCGGTGCCATGGCCGCTTCGAAGATCGTTATCTGGATCACGGTTCCGGTCGCTCCGATGACGTAGCTGTACAGCAACAGGATCAGTGCCGGACCGAGCAGAAGTTTAAAGAACAGCCCGGTTGCCAGCGGCTTCAAGACCTGGCGTAAACCGCCGAACTGCAGCTGGAAGCCGACCGAAACCAGCGCCAGCGGAGTCAGGGTGCTGCCAAGTTTTTGCAGGATCTGGGCACTCCACTCCGGGAAGGCTACCGGCCGCAGCAGCAGTGCCAGGATCAGCGCCTGAAAGGGGGGGAACAACAGGATCTTGCGGGCCATCTGGCGCGGCGTGACATCTCCGGACGAATAGAGGGCTGCGGCAAGGATGCCGAGTGTGGAGAGCACCATGAAGGAGCCGAGCTGGTCGGCGATGATACCGATGCCGAGAAACTCCTTGCCGAAATAGGCTTCAATCATCGGCAGGCCGACAAAGGAGGTGTTGCCCAGGCCTGCGACCAGTATCAGCGCACCGGTCGTCTCACGGTCAAGTTTGAACGCCTTCCCGGCGACTCCGAACAGCAGCCAGGAGCAGCCGAACAGCAGCCAGGCCATGCCGGCCGTAAGCAGCAGCGATGAATCGAGCGTAAGGTTGTGGATATGCAGGATCGTCAGCGCCGGCAGCGAAATATGGATGATAAAGCCGTTCAGTGCCGCAGGGGTTGCGGCGGGAAAGCGCCCGGTTTTCCTGAGTCCGATACCTGCCAGAAGACAGATTGCCAGTAGGATGATGTTGGCCATATCAGTATGTCAACTGTTCGTGGCCAGGATGGCCAGTGCATTCACAACCGCGGCGGCCACGTTGGAGCCACCCTTGCGCCCGATGTTGGTGATGAACGGGATGTTGTGGGAGCCGGCGGCCAGGGCGTTTTTGCTCTCCTCTGCCCCGACAAAGCCGACCGGCAGGCCGATGATGAGAGCCGGTCTGGCGGCGCCCGTGTCAATGAGCCGGAGCAGTTCGAACAGCGCCGTCGGGGCGTTGCCGATGACAAAGATACGATTATCCGGGTTGGCAACGCCCTTGCGCATGGCGGCGATGGAGCGGGTGATCCCTTCCGCTTTTGCCCGTTCGGCGACGTCCGGATCGGCGACATGGCAGGAGACCGCACATCCGAAAGGTGCCAGACGCGGTTTGCTGATCCCGGAAAGCGCCATGTTTGTGTCGGTAACAATGCCGGCACCACTCTTAAACGCAGCGATCGCCTTTTCAACGACACCCTCGGAAAACGTCATCGATTGGGCATACTCAAAGTCGGCGCTGGTGTGTATCGCGCGGCGCACAATCGGCCATTCCGAAGCGGGCCAGCCATGTTCGCCCGCCTCAAGGTCGATGATGCGGAACGATTCCTCTTCTATCTCTTCAGGCTTCATGGTCAGTGACTCCATCAGCGCCACCCAAGCCTGTTCAGCGATTCGTGTATCCGTTCAACCTCAATCTCCGCCAGCTTGCGGTGTACACCCAGATGGGCGCCCATCTCCATAACCAGCCCGGGGTGCCGCTTCTTGGCCTCCTCGATCTCCTCCGGCAGGTCATGCAGAACATGGGCGCCCATGAAGAGGAAGTAGGGCATCAGCAGGATCCGCTCGGCACCTTTGGCGACGCAGACATCAATGCCCAGCTGGATGTTCGGTTCATGCATTTCGCGGAACGAGACCTCGACGATCTCAAAACCGGTCATCTCCTGTACCATCGCCGCGATTTCGCGCGCGGCATCATTGGCCTCGGCAATGCGGCTGCCGTGGGCCATCATCAAAATTGCTGTCTTCACTCTTTCTGATTCCTTTCGTTGATCATAATTCCGTTACTCTCCGCGTCAAGCGACCCGAGCCGCTCCCATTTTTCTCCATACCTGACAGCGCCGCTCTGTTCAACTCCCAGGCGTTTCAACACCTCCGAGACAATCATCCAGGAGGGGAGCATCTCCCCGCCGGGCGGGTCATGGCGGTGGATGCGCGGTGGGTGCAGCTCCGGAGTCAGCCCCTTGATCGGCAGCTCCGGGGCGCATGACCTGCTTGAAGCGCTGGGCGCGACCTTCGTTGTTGATATACGTACCGTCCATCTCGACCCAGGAAGTCACCGGCAGAACTATTTCGGCTCGTTCGAGCAGCTGGGTCGGCAGCCAGTCGGCGGCGGCCAGCACCCTGATCCCCGGCGGCAGATCCGCCGGCAGATCGGCTTCCAGGGCGATAATCCCCGTTGACCCTGCCTCCTGCCACCGCTTCCGGGAGAGACACCGCACCCTGTTCGTGCGCCAGCAGGGCCGTGCCGAAGGAGTTGGGAGCATCCAGGATGAAGGCCAGCTTCACGCCATCGAGAGCGGCGGCCTGGACAGTGTCCAGACCCTTCCTGGTCGCTCCGCAGATCACTACCGGGGTACGGGCCTCTTTAAACGGGATGTCAGCCAGCGAGGTGACCGCTGTCGACTTCATAGAGCCGGTGTGGTGGTGTCAGACGGGCATTCGCTCCCCACCACATACACCTGTGCCCCGTTACGCCAGGCCTGGCGTACCGCCAGCGCCATCATCGGGGCCTCGTCCAGCAGGTCGCACTCCAGCACGGCAACCAGGTCGGCACCGGCGAACATCCTCCTGCGAAGCGGCATTGTCCCGGTTCAACAGGGCAACCACGTCAGCAGTCACCCCGGAATGCTGCGCATCGCCGGAATAACAGAGGATTCCCGCACCGGCCTCCTCCCGCAGGCGGGCGGCCATGATGTTGCCTTCCTGGGACATGCGGGGCGAGCCGACGATGGCCAGTGCTGCAGGAGCCGTGCAGTTCGATGAAGCTCGCTCAGCCGCTCCACCAGCGCATCCAGCGCGGCATCCATGCCGACCGCTTCGCCGTCCACCAGTGCCTGCCGGGGCCGGTCCGGCGCGTTGACGGCGGCGTTGGAGAAGCGCCCCCGGTCGCAGATGAACCAGCCGTTGACCGCATCGTTGCGGCGGGCGGTCACCTTGAGCAGTTCGCGGTAGCGCGCCATCGGGACCGTGTTGCACCCCAGCGAACAGTGCGGACAGACCGAGGGGGCCATGTCGTAATCCCAGTAGCGGGCCCGGAAACGGGCGGTCTTGTCGGTGAAGACGCCGGTCGGGCAGATATCCACCAGGTTGCCGGAAAAGGGTGATTCCAGCTGCCCATCCTGCTGGCGGCCGAAGTAGACGCTGCCGGCGCGCCCCATGACGCCGAAATCGGTGCCGCCGGCGTACTCCTGATAGAAGCGGACGCAGCGGTAGCACTGGATGCAGCGGTTCATCTCATGTTCGATCTGGTCGCCCAGATACTGGTTGACGTGGGTGCGCTTCATGCCGTCGTAGCGGCGGATGCCGTGGCCGCCGGCGATCGTGAAGTCCTGCAGCTGGCATTCGCCCCCCTCGTCGCAGACCGGGCAGTCGTGGGGGTGGTTGATCATCAGCCATTCGATGACACGCTCGGCGCATGGCCACCGCTTCCGCGTCGGTCGTGGAGACCACCATGCCGTCCTGGGCCGGCAGCATGCAGGACATCTGGAGTCCCTTGACCGGCCCCTCCAGCATCTTGACGGCGCAGACCCGGCAGGCACCGGCCTTGCCCAGCGCGGGATGCCAGCAGAAATGCGGGATGGTGATGCCGATGCTGCGGGCCGCCTCCAGCACGTTGGTGCCTTCGGGGACGTCAACCGGTATGTTGTCGATGATCAATTTAGGCATGCATCCATACTTTCAGAACGGGCATTTTTTTGCGCTGATGTGAGCTTCCAGTTCATCTCCGAAGAGTCGCAGCAACCCCTCCACCGGACCCATGGCGCCCGGGGCCAGGGCGCAGAAGGCAGTAATTCAACGTCTGGACATGTTCCCGCAGGATATCGATATCGCCGCGCTTCGCCCCGCCCCGCTTCGATCCGTTCCAGGGTGTGCTGCACGAAGGGGAGCCCTTCACGGCAGGGGGTACACCAGCCGCACGATTCCCGGGCAAAAAAACGGATCAGGTTGAGCGTGGCCGCCACCATGCAGGTACTCTGGTCGAAGACGATAATTCCGCCGGTGCCGAGACGTGAACCGGCTTTGGCCACCGGGTCGAAATCCATCGGCACGTCCCGATGTGCGCCGGTAAAGTAGGGCGTGGAGGCGCCGCCCGGAATGCAGGCCTTGAAACTGCTGCCGGGGCGCATGCCGCCGCAGGGGCCGTCGATGATTTCGCCCAGCGTCATGCCGAGCGGCAGCTCGAAACAATCGGTGTTGACGACATGTCCGCTGATGCAGAACAGCTTGGTGCCGGCCGCTTCGGGCGTGGCCGCGCAGCTTTTCCACCAGAGCGGCCCGCCGGTGATGATGGCAGGGATGTTGGCCAGGGTTTCGACGTTGTTGACGACGGTCGGCTGTCCCCATAACCCTTTGATGGCCGGAAAGGGGGGTTTGGCCCGCGGGTTGGCGCGTTTCCCTTCCAGTGCGTTGATCAGGGCGGTTTCCTCGCCGCAGATATAGCGTCCGGCCGACTGATGCACGTCGAGTTCCAGGGAGAAGCCGCTCCCCAGAATATTGTCCCCCAGAAAGCCGGAACGGCGGGCAGCGGCAATCGAGCTGTACGCAGGTTTTCGGCGGCCTGTTCATAGCCACGGCGGACAAAGATGAAGGCGTGCTGCACCCCGAGCGCATAACAGGCAAGCGCCATCCCCTCCACCAGCAGGTGCGGGTTTCGCTCCAGCAGCACCCGATCCTTGTAGGTGCCCGGTTCCATCTCGTCGCAGTTGCAGATCAGGTAGCGCGGACCCGGCAGGTCACGCGGCACGAACGACCATTTCCTCCCGGTCGGAAAACCGGCGCCGCCGCGACCCCGCAGACCGGAATCGATCACATGCTGCTGGACGTCAGCGGGCGACATGTTTCCAAGCGCCTTCACAAGGGCCTCAAAACCGCCGGTCGAGCGGTACTCGTCAGATGAAAGGCACTGTCCGGGGCGGGTATGTTTGAGCAGGATCTGTTCCATGGATTATGATTGCCGGGGAGACGCGTGAACAGGTCTCCCCGGCAGGGCAGGCTACTTCTTGAAGGTTTTTACGATATAGCCTGCCAGCAGTTTGGCGTCGGCATCGGAAATGGCCTTGGCGTCGAAAGCGGGCATTCCGCCGCCACCCTTGCGAACCTGGGTGATGATCTTCTTGGTATCCTTCAACCCTTTCAGGGTTGCTTTAGGTTTCATGATATTGCCGCCATCCGGGTGACAGGCAGCGCATTTCGCCTTGAAGATCGCCTCACCGGTTTCTGCCGCAAATGCCGCAGCTGACATCATGCCGACGCTTAACACAACCGTTGCCATCAAAATGCTTTTTTTCATCCTGTTCTCCTTTTTGTTACAGATAGTTCTCCTCTTTGTAGAGGAGTGATGCGACTCCGCACCATAGCACTCGGTAAGCGGACAGACAAGTGGTCGTTATGCCGGGTCAGCCGCCGGGGAAGCTGCTCTCAACTCTGCCACGATCTGCGCGCCGGCTTCCGGCGTCATGCGGCCGTACTGTTTTTCGTCGATCATCATGCAGGGAGCTTCGCCGCAGTTGCCGAGGCAGGAGCAGGGGAGCAGAGTTACGGCGCCGTCAGTAGTTGTTGAGCCCGGTTCAATTTTCAGAAGGTATGCCAGGGATTTCAGCAGCGTTTCACCCCCCGAAGCCCAGCAGGAGATGGAGTCGCAGACATGGACCACATGCCGCCCGACGGGACGGCGAAAGATCATCTCATAAAAGGTGGCCAGCTCTTCAACCTGAAGCGGCGACAGGCCCAGCAGCTGTGACGCCTCTTCAACTGCTTCATCGGTCAGCCACCCATAATGGCGCTGCAGTTCTTTCATGACATCGACAGCCGCCTCGCGGTTGGTGGCCGCATTGGTAACACGCTGTTCAAGGCTCGTTTTAAGGTGTTCGGGGATCATAGATGACATTATAGATGCTTTGGTGCGTGTGGCAAGCGGAAAGACTCTCGCAACGCCGGCGGCGGTTACCTCTCAATGGGCGGTGGCTCTGGTAATCGCCGTCGCAGTTGCCTCGGCGAATTCGGCTACCGGATGCCCTGTACCTTTCTGGACAAATTTGATACCGCGGGTTGTGGATGAAATATCCGACACCTTGTTGGCGATTGAAAAAACTCCCCCGGTCGGCGTTACATCGAGATGTCCTATGGGAGAGGTGCTGCCATAGACCGTTACATTCTCTGAGCCGAATGGCGCCGCGACTTCCAGGTCAAAACGGTCGTCTCCTGAGGGGATTTGATATACCACGCCGCCGTTGAAATAGTTTTGCTCGCGGTAGGGGTTCGGCAGCAGCTGCAACAGCGTGCTGTCGGCCTGCTTGTACACAACATTGGCATAGAATGGTTTGTTGGCTTTGATAAAGACCTTCATCCGTTCACCCTGCACGTAGTCCTTCTTGTCAGTCCAGACCTTGATCGCAAGCGGGGCAGTCGGATCGCTCTCCAGGATGTCCTGGCTTTTTTTTGCATTCGCAGTCATCGCCTTCTCATCCGGGATAACCTCCACTTTGAGTTTCACCCGGTAACAGTCGCCCAGTCCCTGCTCCTTGTACCACTCCTTCAGAAGCTCCTGAAGCACCTTGACCTGGGCGTTGGCATACGCCGAGAGAAGATCTTTCTCCAGCATGGAGTCTTTGACGTGCGTCTCGGCCTGAATGTAGGTAGCGGCCGCTTCGGAGGCTTTGCGCTTCGCGTCGGCCATAGCGGTTGTTTCGGTACCCTTGCGCGATTTGTCATCCCCCATGCAGGCGTATCCCTCACCTTCAGTGATGATTGACTGGCCGGCGTGAAGTGTGGAGGCCGTCAGGCAGGCGAACATAACGGCAAGGAACAATCGTGTCATAGTGGGTCCTCCAAAAAGATAGTTGGTCATAGCTGTGTCACTGCAACCTGTACACCGGCGTATCCTGCCCGAAGTTGATGATTAACGGGTCTTGCTTGTGCAGCATGCGGGCGGCTATTTCCTTGGTCTGCCCTTTGGAATAGCTGCCCAGTTCCATCAGGCTGATCTGTTTATCCGCATTGGTATCAGCCTGTTTGTTGTTGTTCAGTCCGGAGAGAAGCGTATGCGTGAACAAGCCATTCCCCTCGAAGCCATCGAGCGCCTCTTCCGCCGAACTGGCCGACGCAAACACATGCAACCCCATCTTCTTGGCCAGCACGCTCACCCGCGCATCGTACAGGCCGCTGACTACGCCACCCATGCCGCCGGCGTGGCAGGTGTCAAGGATGTAGAGCTGCGACAGCGCCTTGATGCGTTTGGAGAAGTCCACGATCTCGTTGGCGCCGATCAGCTGTGATGGTCGCAGTGCGCCATCGTAATCGCTGGTGACCATGTAGTACTGCTCACCGAGCAACACGCCATGGCTGGCCACGAAGAGCATGAAGTGATCCGTCGGCCTGACCCGCGCCGCAATCTGGTTGATCGTGGCGAGGATGCCTTTCCTGCTCGCCTGCGCATTCGAGAGCGTCTCCACAAAGATGTTCTGCTCGCCATAGATAGTGGCCGCCTGGGCTCTCCAGCGGGCCGCGATATCGCCCGAGTCTTTCACCGCAAACTTCAGATTCGACGATCTGTCTTTGTAGTGGTCGATGCCGACCGCAAGGATATAGAGCCTGGGGGCAACCGCCGGCTTGCTTGAGGTGAAATGTACCGTGCTCGCTACCGACTGGATCGAGTTTTGTGCATTGAAGGCGACGACCGAAATGTCGTTCTCGCCGGGAATCGGTTCAATCTCGACAACCGACTCGTACGGATCGGGTTTGGGCGTGGACAATACAGCGCTTTTCATTAACAAATTCTTGACCGCAATGACGGAAAGGCCGCGCATCTGGCTGACCAGCACATCGCTGGTGATCTGATTGGTCTTCTTACCCAGCAGGCTGTCGGGCATGGTGCGGACGACACCATCGGACTTGACCAGCTTGCCGTTGTGGAACACGCGCACGTCGCCGATACCGCCGCCAGTCGATTTGATGCGGTACGTGACCTTCACCGTATCAGCTGCTGTGGAGCCGGGTGCCTCGACCTTCTCGATCACCGGGGGCGGGTTCCTGACCGCTTCGGCGATGGTCAGCGTCACCATGCCGGCAGTATCCTTGCCGGCCAAGGCCGCTTCCACGATATCGGGGCGGTAGAACACGTCGTAGAACTGGTCGATGCCGTAGGCGTTTATCCCCACGCGGATATTGATGTTTTCGGCCGCCTTGGGTGAAGAGGCGCTGAAGTAGCCTTCAGGGGTAAACGACAGCCATTCGCCGTCGTTGAATCCGACCATCTGAACAATGTGCCTGCCGGTCGCGACTTCCCAGATGCGAGCCGTTGAATCGGCACCTCCTGACACGGCAAGGCGACCATCCGGGCTGAACGCTACGGAGCTCACTTCGCCGGAATGTCCCACAAAAGTACGAATCTCTTTACCTGTGGCCACATCCCAGAGCTTAACGGTATTGTCCATGCTGCCTGACAGGGCCAGCTTTCCGTCCGGGCTGAAGGCGAGCGACTTCACAGAGTTCGAGTGGCCCGTAAGACTCCGTACTTCCTGGCCTGTACCAAGATCGAGCAACCGTACGGTGTTTACGTAAGCGGACAGGGCGTAGCGTCCGTCCGGGCTGAAAGCCGCCGCCTGCGTAAAATCCTTGAACGTATGGATTAATGTGCCGGACTCGAGATCCCACAGCTTCAGGGGTTCGACATTACCGGCAGAGAGCAGTTGTTTTCCATCGGGACTGAAGGCAACGAAATGCATTATTGCCGTATCGGTACCCGTCAGCGTGCGAATGTTTTCTCCCGTCGCGACATCCCAGAGCCGGATCGTTCCGTCGATATGGGTGCTTTGTATTCCGGCCCACATACTTTTTTTGCCAGTGCCCATGGAGATTACGCGCCGTCCATCGGGACTGAAGGCAACCGATCCTACCATGCCCGAATGTCCTCTGAAGCTGCGTATCAATTTTCCGGTGGCGGCGTCGCGGAGCTCGATCACTCCCGTCAGCGCCTCATCATGATGCGCATATAACATCTGACGTCCGTCAGGACTGAAGACAATGGGTGTCGAAGCGGCATTTCCCTGCGGGATATACGTCGCACTTTTCATAACGCGCGTCATCCTGCCGGTGACGACATCCCAGAAGTTTGTCACATCTCTGTTCCCCGATATGATCAGCCCCCCGTCCGGGCTGAAGCCGACTGTGTCCAGGGATGTTTGTCCGCCGAACGAATACGGTCCGGATGTATTGTCACGAAAGCGGCTGACCAGCTTACCGGTAGCAAGATCCCACAATTGCATTTTCCCCTGGTCAATAGACAATGCCTGTCGGCCGTCGGGACTGAACACAGCCGCCTCGGAAAAACTTAAAGCCGCCATCCTCCCCGGCAGAGAAGACGTGTCCACCAATGTACCGATTGCCGTTCCGGACGATAGATCCCAGAGTTTTGTCCCGCCGCCGCCCGTGGATATCGCTTGTTTCCCATCCGGGCTGAAGGCAACGGTGTTCACCATCGTTGTATGGCCGTCCATGCTGCGGATTTCCTTGCCGCTTTCGAGATCCCATAGCTTTACGGTTTTATCAAATAATCCGCCCGACAAGGCTTGCCGACCGTCCGGACTGAATGCAACGGAATTCACGGGGGAGGAGTGCCCATCCAGGTCGCGAAGATGTTGCCCGGTGGCGACATCCCACAACCTGAGAACATGGTGCATTGTCCCAAACGCCGATGCAACACCGTACAGCTCGGTTGACAAAGCCTGCCGACCGTTCGGGCTGAAGGCGACTGAACGCACGAATCCTGATGATTTCTTGGGTAGGGTCATAGTGCGGATATGTAACCCTGTGGCCAGATCCCATAATTTAACTTCATTCCAACCGCCCGACAACATCTGACGGCCATCCGGACTGAACGCGACGTGGATGTGCAATCCTTCAAGATGTGCTTTTACGGCATAAATAGTTTTACCCGTGGCCAGCTCCCAGAGTCTCCAGCTCCCATCCTCACCGCCTGACAACGCATATCGACCATCCGGACTGAGCGCGACGGAGGACACCTTTTTTGTATGCCCGGTAAAGGTGCGAATCTCTCTGCCCGAGGCGATGTCCCATAATTTTACGTTATTTCCCGCGCCAGAGAGTGCCAGTCGCCCATCAGCACTCATCGCAACAGAAGACGAAGCCTGCCCACCCAGTTGCACAAAAATTTGCGGTTTGTTATCCGCGTCCGCTGCTGTTGTGCCACCTTCGAGTGTCCATCCTTTAGGAGGTGAAGTGACAGTCCGGTGAGGTGAAACGACAGACAAAACCTGTGCGCCGACTTTTCCGCTTGCGAGCTTGACTACTATTTTCTTGTTGTGCTCGAACTAACAACCATATCTATGTTTCCATTTGTCGAAGAAAACCTTGTAACGGCAGTAATAAACGACAAAGGGGAATCAATCGGTTGGCCAGCATAACTCACAATTACGTCACCCAACTCTTTCATGGTAACGTCGCTGATGCGCAAACCGGCAGCATCCGCCTGAGAACCGATCACGACACCGGTTACCAATACGCCCTGAGCATCCTGAAACAGCTCACTGTGGCTTTGGCGGAGGAGTTGTAACGCCCGCACGCCATATATGTTCGACTCCGGAGTGCTCTGCCGCATGGCAGGAGTTTCTGCATGGGCGAATTGTGGCAATAGACAGCTCAACAGCAGCGCGAATACCAGCACATTTTTTTCATTGAATCTCCGTATTGGGTCTATGTTTTTTTAAACTCTTAGTATTATTGCACCACACCACGCACCCGGTACACAAACTCTCCTGCCAGCACGTCCTCCCACTGCCATCCCCGTGCGGTGGAACGGCTGTCATCCGGTCCATTAACCCTCTTGCCGGGGGTGTAGAACCAGTTCATGATCGCCTCTCCGGAATGACGCAGCACCAGCCAGTATTTGCCGGGTGCCAACGTCGTGTTTTCCGGCAGCGTGAAATCAACCCAATAGTATCCCGGCTTGCGGGTTATCTTCTCAAGAGAGACCGGCATCGAGCGAACCCCGTCAAGACTGGGTTTTCCGCCTTCATCCTTTACTACATCAATATATACCATGCCGTCGCCGCCAAACTTCCGCATGGCGAGCCCGGCATCTTTGAGGGCAAGTGGCGCATCAAGGGTAAACGCCTGGGCGTAGATGTATCTGGAGGTCGCATATTCGGCGGTTTCGCGGTCGAAGCTTCGGTGCCCCACGTTGCCATCCACCTGGTATATCTCTACGAGTGCCGGGAAGTCCCGGTTGCCAATCTCGACAGGCGTGCCGGGCTTCGGTTTTATTGAAACGGGCTTCGGCTTGATCGGAATCGGTTTGGGTTTAGGCGGCAGAGGTGGCGGGGCCGGTTTGGGGTGGATCGTTGGTGGCTCATTCTGCGCAATTGCTATTGATGTCACCGGGCCTGCCAGCAGATAGGTGGTCGGCTGATCAAGCGATTCACGAAGGCGCAGATTCACCGTGTCGGTTGAATATATCGCTTCCAGGCTCTCACTCATCCGGGGAACGACCGGTATTGCACTCCAGTATTCCAGGACATCAGATGCGTCAAGGCCGTGGCCAAACTTGATATGGCGCGTAGAGGTGAAGAGTCGCGACATCTGGGGATCGCACGGCAGCCACCCCAGATCCGGGTACCAGACCTCGATCCAGGCATGCAGCCCTTCTCCCATCCCCTGCACCAGTGACGAACCTTTGTTATCCAGCGGAATTTTCCATTTGTCTTTAAGCGTCTGGCCGATTGAGACCCGGGCCGGAATGCCGGAGGCACGGAGCAGTGCCACGGCAAGATGGGAAAAATTCTGACAGTTGCCTGTGCCGGTCGTAAGGCCGAATAGAGCGTCATACTGTTTTGGGTTGTACGTATACTTGATGGCATCGGCTACATGGGTGAGAATAGCGCTTACCGCCTGGTGCTGGGTGGTCGCTCCGGCAGTCAATCCACCCGCCAGTGTAATAACTTCGGGGGCATCGCTCTGGACCAGTTTGCTTTGTCTCAAAAAACGCTGCTCGGACTCAGGTACCGCCGTCAGCGGGAATGGGGCCCGACTGGTGCGGGGGGAGATGGTCGCGGTAATACCGGTGGTATAGCTGATGGAAACCTGAGCATCATCCTGAAGTTTGTGCCAGATCAGTGTGCGCGAGCGGTTACCATATTGGTCGGTAGTCTCTTTCGCCTCTGTGGGCGGCGGGGTTGCCGAGACCTGAAAGTCATCCAGTCGCTGGACATTGCCGGCATTGTCATAGATGGACGGTACCGAAAACTGGTAGGTGAACGTGCTGAGAGTCTGGTCGGAAGAAAAGCGTACATTTTTCTTCACCGTTACGACGCCGTCGAGTTTCCCCTCAACGACCAGAGTCTTGGCCAAGGCTGGTGACGTGCACACCATAAAGGCAGTGAGAAGTAATGCCGGACAATAGCAGCGGGGCATGCAGACCTCGTCATAGAGTTACAAAATGATGCTTCTTGACACATTCTAAACCATGGTCCCATCGGTGTTGATTCGGATATAAAAAGCGGGACAGCCCGTAAGCCGCCCCGCCATGCCTGCACTTGCCTACTTCAACACAAAGGCCACTTTTGCCGCTGCCAAGAAACTTCCCTTCTGGTTGGCGGAGTAGATCGTCACCGCATCGTCATCAGTTACCTGAAGGTCGGCAGAGGTGACAGCGCCTGAGGCCTTGATCACCAGCGGGTTCTTTACCCCTCTGGTTGCCAGTGCCGCTTTGGCCTTGTCGATGCTGTTGGTGTAATCGCCACATCCCTGCTCTACGAGCACCTTCTGGCTGATTTTGGCGGGATCGTACAGTACGTCACCTTTGGTGGCGAAGATACGATTGATCAGAGCCGGCCTGAAGTTCTGGCTCGTGGCATCGATAATCAGGCCGTCATACGCTGTGTCGAGTTTGACCGCTTCGGCCTTGAAAGGGGCCTTGTCGGTTTTGAGCGCTTCCTTAAGTTTGGGATCGCTGGACATCTTTTCGTAGAAAGAGGATGCAAACCCTTTTGGTCCGTACATGCCAAGCTTGATCACCGCGATGGCGGTGTCGGCATCCTTGTTGTATTCCTGAAAGACAACCTGGCTCCCTTTTACAAAGCCTGCAACGACCGAGACGATAAGATCGTCCTGTGCCATGCCATCTTTTACCAGGGTGGTGCCGACCATGACGAACCCTTCAAGATATTCCATCAAAGCGCGTTGGGCGGTGACGACAGCCGCACGCTTTGCCATCATTTCGCGCTGGGCAGCGGTGCGATGTTCGGGATTTCCAACCGCTTCACCATAGAAAAGAAGCGCTTCCTGACTGAAGGCTGCCAGGTCGTTACGAGCACCGTTCGGTCCACCGGTCATGGTGATGTTTTTCTCGTCAAGCCATTTCTGTGTCTTGGTAAAGGCGCCGTCAACCTGCACAAAATCAGCATTGGCGGTAATTGCAAGGGCCAGTGTGAGCAGCATGGCAGCAAAGATGGTCTTCATGGGTGATTCCTCCTGGGATGTTAGTAAATAGTTATTTTCTGTTTAAGTACGCGGATTGCCAGCAACGCTTCGGCACCGTCAACCGGGGAGTTGACTCTGAATTCTCCGGAGAGCTCACTTTCCATGATGCTGCGGCTGGTCATGTTCATGACGGCGTTGTAGACCGCCGACGTTGCTTTAACATCGGGAAACGGTGAATTGTCCTGCCCGAAGTAGGCGGTGGCAATTTTCTCGTCGCCAGTGAGTTTGATCAGGACATCTTCGAGGATAAATGCCATTTCTCCGCGGGTAACCGGATCGCCCGGTTTGAACAGATAGGCGCGGCTGGTATCGTCGTATTTTGGTTCCATGCCGCGGACATGCCATTTCATCAGGGTCAATACTTCTTCTTTGAAGGGGTGGCTGGTCATGTCTGCCGGAATAAATTCAGCTTTTTTGGCTGGCTGGGAGGCACGCGGAATACGTCCCGCCATCACTTTGTCAATCTTCAGCTCGTCGATGAGGAGTGCCGCCAGATCGGCGCGAGAGACATTGTCCCTGGTTGCTATCGACTTGCCGACATCACCGACGGTGATACCCCCCATCGCACGCACGATTTTGTCTACCCGCTTCCACCCCTTGTCGGCTTTTTCATGCCACTTGCTCTCCTGTTTGGCATTCAGCACGGCACTGAAGGAGTCGCGGGCCTTTTGAAACTGATTTCCTTCCAGCCAGGCAACGCCCATGAAATAGGGGAGCGCCTCGGTTCCCAGGTAGTAGGTCAGGTTACGCTCGTCCACTTTCAATGTGCTGCCGTCTTTGTAAGCGTCTTCGGCATCGGCCAGCCAGTTCTTCGGCTTCATAAGGGTATCGGTGCGGACGACTGCGGTGTAGTAATCAAAGTACTGGTCGGGGCGGTCGGCGTATTTTTTTGCTTTGTTCAGTTCCGCAACCACACGTTCGGCATCAACGGCCTTGAAACCGGTGTCAGTCTGGGCTTTGGTCTTTTCAGCGAATAGTATGGCCAGCCCCGAGTGGGCGATGCTGAACTCTTCGTCGCAGTACAGCGCGCGCTCAAATTTCTCTTGCGCCGTCGCGATATTGCCTTCCTCCAGAGCCTTCATACCAATCAGGTAATGGTGGGCAGGATTGTCCTCGATTGCCGTACATGTGGGTTTGACGGTCGAGCAGCCGGACAGTAGCGCCACACCGGTTGCAAACATCAGGGATACCTGGATCAGTCTCTGTTTCATGGATTTCCTCCTGGGAAATAGACCAGTGCATTGAGATACATCAGCTCTGGTGCTTTTTGACGGCAGCGGCGGCCCTACACATAAAACCGCGGGGTGCGATAATTCACACACCGCGAAGCCTTATTTTCTGAGGATGCCAAGCAATGTTTCGGCATTACTTGCATGTTTACCCCGGGGATACTTCCGTAGATATTCATTGAAGCGTTCTTTTGCCTGTTCCTTGAACGAAAGTTCAAAAAAAATCTGGCCGGTGTTGAAGAGTGCGGATTCTGCCTGGATAGCTTTTGGGTACTCTTCCAGGATGAGCAGGTTCTCCGCAAGCGCGGCCTCGGGGTTACCGAGGAATCTGGCATAGACCGCACTCCGTTCCAACCTGGCATCACAGCGGATTTCGGCTGCTTTGGCAAGGTCAAGCGCAATCTGAAATACCTGAAGCGCTTGCTCGTACTTTCCCGTATCGGCAAGATAATGGCCATAACTGATGTTCCAACGGGCAATGATGGCGGGGAGATTGTCGGAGGCAACCCACTCTTCCGGCGGAACGGGGCGGGTAACTGATTCGAAGGCGGCTTTGGCATCGGCAACAGGGGTGTTCGGTTCGACAGCGACCGGGTCAACGGGGGAATATCCCCGGGTCGACTGAGTCATATACTGCGGCAGAAGAATTATTTCTCTGTCGTCATGGCCGCTTATCGCAACTTTCCCCTCATTCCCGAAAAAGACATTTGCCGGCCCCTCGGAGAGCATCAGGAACTCCGTGCCTTTGACTCCGGCGACAACGGCGTTGTTCTTGATTTTGAGGGAGGATTTCAGCCCATGCGATGTCGCTACCGAGGCCCGTAATTTTCCGCGGGTGAGGGTGAAGAGCCCATCTCTCGTCGTTGTATCTACCTTGAGATGCACGAGCTCCAATTCCGAATTGTTGGCTATCGTGAATGTGCTTTTATCGATTAGATCAAGTTTAATCCAGCCGTTCTTGCCGGTTTTGACCCATCCCCCTTCTGGAATCCCCATGGCGGATGTTATCGGCTGATAGGTGGTGTTGTCCCTGGTTCTGAAATACACATCGCCGCTGAAAGTCGTGACGGTGCCTACCGGTGAAGAATATGCGGTGGATGCTGAGGCTGCTGTCAGTATTGCAAAACAGAAGATAATAATTCTAAACAGGGTAACTCCTTTCCACCAGTGTTGTTCTCACCGGTGCATTTCGGTTCCCACAAAGACAATGAATATGACAAAAAAAGAGTGCCTTTTTATACGCGTAACATTCCTATTTATCAATTAGTTTTGATGACAATACTGTCGTTTGATTCGCTTCGGAGGGTATGTGCTTCTCGCCTGACGAATCACATGGTTATTGAATAAATCGTGCGAATACCTGGTTTGAGAGCAGCATCCCCCGTCGTGTCAAGGTAAGCAGACCCCCGTTTTTCATAAGGAGGCCAAGTCGGACAAGGTCTGCTGCCACAGAGCCATAGACAGATTCGAGCGACCGGCCGAACTCACGTTCAAAGGCGGAGAGATGCACCCCTTCCGCCAGACGCAACCCCAAAAACAGATATTCCGCCATCGCATCACCCTCCGTCAGCTGGTGTTCGTCGATACGCACCAGCTGCCCGGACGTTATACTTCGGCGATACTCTTCCAGGGTATCAGGATTGCTGAAACGTATGCCATATCCCTCACGCAGAAACGAATGTGCCGCAACACCAAGCCCCCGGTAGCCGTCCCGCTTCCAATAACCGCTGTTATGCTGTGATCGGTACCCGGGCCGCGCATAGTTGGCAATCTCATAATGCTCAAAACCGGCTTCCGTGAGAAGATCGTCCGCCAGTTCAAACATATCGGCTGAAAGATCCTCATCGACCAATGCCGGGCTGTCGGCAGGATAGATGCGCGCAAAAGGGGTGCCTTCTTCCACCGTCAGCCCGTAGATGGAAATATGCTCCGGGTTGAGCTCTGTTGCGTGCTGCAGTTCAGAGCGCCACAGATCAAGACTCTGGCCGGGAAGGGAGTGAATCAAGTCGATGCTGATGTTTTCAAACCCCGCGGTGCGGGCCTCCTGAAAGGCCTGGCGGGACTGCTCCGCCGTATGAATCCGGCCCAGACAGTGCAGAAAATTATCATCAAATGATTGAATCCCCAATGAAAGCCGATTGATGCCGACGCCCCGGAACCCCTTCAGGGAAACGTGATCAACGGTGCCCGGGTTCGCTTCCAGGGTTATTTCCGCCTGTGACGATATGCCTGTCCGGGCGGCAATTCCTTCGAGCAGCCCGGCATACTGACACGGTTCCAGCAGCGACGGCGTGCCGCCGCCGACATAGATCGAATCAACCGGCCGGGACCCGGAGGCGGAGAGCTCCAACTCACGCAACAGGAGCGCAGGGTACTCCGCAAGCTCGTTGTTGTGGGGAGTGCGGGAGACAAAGGCGCAATAATGACATTTTTCAAGGCAGAACGGCACGTGAACGTAGAGTCGGTTAAACATGTCTGCTCCTGTGTTGCAGGGTGCGGCGCGTGGAGAGATGGTAGTACCTCCCGTCCGGCAGGTAAATAAAAAACCGAAGCCGGTTGCGTACATCCTGCGCGGGGTTCATTTTTCAGACGGTTGAAAGCGGGACAACATCCTGCTACAGTGCGGTATGTCCAATCCGGTACACGCACATTATCAGAAGTATCCCTATCCGCACTACCCGCTGATCGCTTCGGTGCGACGCAGCGACACCTACGCTCTCAATCTGCACGCCCTCTGGGCCCGATTTAACCGGACCTTGCCGCCGCCGGAAGCGAAACGTATACTTATTGCCGGCTGCGGCACCTTTGCCCCGTATCCCTGGTCAGTAGCCAATCCTGATGTGCCGATTACCGCACTGGATCTGTCGGAGCGCAGCCTGCAGCGGGCTCGCTGGCACTGTCTCCTGCACGGGCGGCGCAATGTCGTCTACCGCTGTGGAGATCTGTCGGATCAGGATGCGATCGACGGCACATTCGGTTTGATCGATTCCTTCGGGGTGCTCCACCATCTCGATGATCCACTGGCAGGTCTGAAGTCGCTGGAAAAACGTCTTGTGCCGGGCGGTATTCTGCGCATCATGCTCTACAGTCGTTATGCCCGTCGGGAAGAGGAGTCCATCCGTCGGGCTTTCAGACTTATCGGCATAGACTCTCCCCGCAGCGCCCGCCGCCTGTTGCGCAACGCCGCATCAGGATCACGTCTGGCGAACTACGTGGCGGCATCCGATGAAGCGGCAACTGTTTCCGGTTGTGCCGATGCCCTGCTTCACCCGACTGTGCACACCTATCGGATAGACGAACTGCTGGAGATGATCGCTCACACCGATCTTGAGGTGCTGCTGTTCGCTCATTCCGGCGCTCTGGAAGAGCCGCTGGAAGAGATTGAGCGCCTCAGAACACTCGAAAAAGATCGCCTGTCACCCGGCAATTTCGTGCTCTATCTTGGAAAGAATATCAGGGAGGCCGGTAGCAGCCCCGGTGACGGCATGATTATGCTCAATCCGTGTCTTGTGTCCGCAGTCGGACGCTTCAGGTTTGGGTCCCTGCGGATACCTGCCCGGGTCGGGATCGTCAATCCGTTGCTCACCGGTCGTGATAGAGCCTTTCTGCGGCAGTTTGTTACTCCGGTCCGCCATAGTGAGCTGTCCGGCGATGAAGCGAAGCGGGTTGCTGTTTACAAGCGCCTCCTCTTTCTGGTAGAGTATATGCCATTTTAATATTCTGTTCTTGTTGAAAAGGAGGTATCAGTGTCGGAATCTGCTGTACGTTTCAGGTCGTTTATATGTGTGGGAGTCACAGTGTGCAGCATTGCCCTGTCGACATTGCAGGTTTTTGCTTTCGTGCCGGAGGATCTTGCCCGCTTGAAGGGTTCAAAAAATTGCCCGGGGTGTGACCTGAGGGGCGTCGACTTGCGCGGTGTAAATCTTGAACAGGCGGGGCTGGAGGGTGCCAATCTGCTGGAGGCGAATCTGGAAGGGGTTAATCTTACGGATGCCGTTCTGGACGATGCCAGTTTCGAAAAAGCCAATCTGAAGAAGGCCGTTCTCTCCGGTGCGTCGTTGGATCACGCCACGATTGATGATGCCGACTTGAGTGGGGCAAATTTTGATGACGCCACCTGGCTGGACGGAAAGGTCTGCAAAAAAGGTTCCATCGGGGTGTGTAAGTAGCATCAAAGAAAAACCGGTACGTTGTAAACGCACAGAACAGGGTGTCTCGAAAGAGCCGTCCTGTTTTTTTTATTTGCTTCCAAACCCTGCCAGAGTGAAACCTCCTGCCACAAATAAATTATTTCCGGGGCGCTGATGAACCGAAAGATTCACACTCCAGCATTTGTGCCGATATTCGAAGGCGTACACCGATTCAAGAAAATCACTCCGGTCAAACGAGTAGCGGGCGGTATAGGAAATATTCAGAGGCCTGATCAGTTTGGTTGAGAACCGCCCCTCGACATATTCCACCTCGTTGCGGGCCATCTGGTAATCGGTCCCGAGCGAATTGCCCTGATGGTCGTCAAATTCTATCCCTGCAACAGCCGTTGACAGACGATTTTCATAGAGGTCATAGCGTGTATCAAATGTGATCTTAAGCTGTTTGCTCAGCCACGTTTCCGATTCCAGTATCAGATCGCTCAATGGATGCTGACTCTGCACCAGTGTTAAAAGGTCCCGCTGCTCCCCGGAAATCGAATACCGCGCTTCGAGCTTGATCCGTGAAAGCTCCCGGTATTCAGTCGTATCACCAGAGACGAACTTGCCGTTCAGCAAACTGGTGGCCGAAAGAGACATCATGTTCTGGTGGATCATGCGATCCGTAAAATCATAAAGCGGAAGCCTCTGCTGATCGCGCTCCGGTACGAAGCTGTAGCTGATTTCAGGAATAATTTCGTGCCTGATCTTTTTGAGCAGCTGGAAATCGGTGTCGTAGATGCGTGTCAGCGACGTTGATATGCGGGCACCCGCCTCCGGCAGCAGATCCCCGTCACTCGCCTTAAGCCCGCTGCTGTCCCGCTTGTCGGTCGCATAGCCTCTGATATGTGCCCCCGCAAACAGCGTCGCTTGAATATAACTGCTGTGGAACGGGAGCAGAGTGACCCGGGGAAAGAGATTCAGACGCTGGCCGGTGGGTGCCAACTTCGCGATAGAGATTCTCTGCTGAGCCATCAAGATCAAAATAGAGCGGCAGAGAGAAGATGGACTGCCGCACCCCTGCCACGCCGAGTGACGGCATGGTCTGAAGGGTGGCCCGGGGGTCGACGGCATAGAGATCTTCATTATACCGCAGGTAGGAAGTCACGGCGTAGTGTTGCCACGTATTCAGCGTATTAATTGTAGTATCATTCGATTGACGGTTGTAATCGCCGCTCTTTTCACCGAAATCGTTCAAAAATGTCCGGTCACTGGTGGCGTTAACAATCATGCGCAGATTTGCGTCAGGCGAAAAAATTTCTTTATGTTCCTGCAGCAATTTGCCAGCGCAACCGGTTCTCAGTCTGATCGTAGATTTGATACAGGCTGATGTGACCTTCACTCCCACGCGTTCGGATGTAGCGATAGTCGAATCCGGTTCCTACGCCGCGGCGCGACATCATATCCAGATCGAACAGGAGGTCCTGGCTGGGTGAAATCACCCAGTAGGCGGGAATATCAAGCTGCGCCCCTCTGCTTTGCGAGTAGCCGAAACGCGGAAAGAGGAGACCCGATCGTTTCTCCAGCACGACCGGAAAAGCGATCCAGGGAAGATAGAGTACCGGAATGTTTTTGACGTAGAAGATGACGTTACGCCCCGTGGCATATCCCAACAGGTTGACCTTGAGGGTGTCGGCACCGAACTTCCAGCTTGGATCGGGCATGTCACAGGTGGTCATCTCTGAGGATGTTGCGTTGAACTCGTTGTCGTTTATCCGGATAAGTTTTTCAGAGCTGATCGTCAAACCCATGTCAGGAACCGTAAGCTGCGTCGAATCCATTTCGGCCTGACCGGTCTCCATATTCATGACCAGCGATTTACCCTTTAAGAGTCCAGGCCCTTTTGACAGGACGACCGATCCGGTTGCATACAGCATGTGAGTCGCTGCCGCATAGCGAACCTGATCGGCGACCAGATTCATCCCCTGCCACAGAACGACCACATGTCCTTCTGCGGTATATACCCCGTCGGCCGCATTCTGGCTCATGCGGTCAGCGTTGATATGTATGTTTTCATCGGAAATGGGCGTCGCGGCAGTTCCATCAGCTTCGGCAGACGGCACCCAACAGCAGAACATACAGAAGAAGAGCAGCATGTAATTAAATATTCTGTTTGTCTGTGCTGGATAGTTGGTACGCATCATTGAAACAATCAGCCTCTGATTCCGGTGAAATTAACGTGTTCAAGCCATGCCTTGACTTCACCAACCACAAAAAGCGAACCGCACACGAGAATGAGATCTCCTTCGGATGCTTCACCACGGGCCTTGCAGATCCCTGCAACGACAGAACCGCATGGTTGGGATGCGATCCCCTGCCTGTGAAAAAAGTGTGAAAGCTCTTCATCCTTCAAGGCCCGTTCAACTGCAGGAGTCACGGTATAAATAGCATCGACGAGCGGCAGCAGAGGCGCATATATCAGGTCAATATCCTTGTCACTGCAGACCCCGGTCACCAGCAGCAGCCGCGAGTGGGAATACTCCCCCAGCGCTTCCGCCAGCGCAGATGCACCGGCAGGGTTATGTGCCCCGTCCAGCAGCAGTCGCGGGGTGCCTGGCACCAGTTCCATTCGGCCCGGCCAATATGCCGTGGCAATACCTTCTTTGAAGGCGGAAGGGGCGATCTCCATACCGCCTGCCTCAAGGGTCTCGGCCGCTGCAAGCGCAACGGCGGCATTCCGGGATTGATAGTGGCCTGCCAAACCGGGTGTGAGCTGAGCCAGCGTTTTGCCCATGCCATGGTAATCGATGGTGCCGTCGGGATTCCGGTCGACCGAAAAATCTGTGCCGAGCGTCTTCAATATACAGTGTTCGGCGCGGCACTGCTCTTCAATTGCCACGCGTGCCGCATCAGGCTGTTCGGCGCTGATGACGAGCGAGCCCGGTTTGATGATGCCGGCTTTTTCGCCGGCAATATCAGCGATGGTTCCGCCGAGATACTCGGTATGGTCGAGAGCAATCGGGGTAAGTATGGTCATCTCGCCATCAAAGGCGGCTGTCGCATCGGAACGCCCGCCCATTCCTGCTTCCATGACAGCCAGCTCGACCTGCTCCTCGACTGAACACATATGCTGCCAGGGCTGTTGTTATCTCAAAAAAAGTCGCTTCTTCCGGGGCGGCCTTCAGCACGGTATCCAGGCTGCTCGCCAGCTTTTCAGCGGAATATTCCGTGCCGTTTATTCTGAACCGCTCAGTGAATCGTACCAGGTGAGGGGAGCTGAACTGGGCAACAGAGTGCCCCGCACGGAGGAGAATGGACGAGAGAAAGGCCGATGTGGAGCCTTTGCCGTTTGTGCCGACAACATGGATAGTGCGAAACTGTTTTTCGGGATTGCCCAGACGTCTCAGCAGCGTGCTGACCCTGTCGACGCCTGGTCGTATACCAAAGCGCCGACGGGCGTAAAGCCTTTCCAGCACATCTGCCAGAGGCATGTCAGGCTGCAGGACGATGCAGCATTTTCAGTATGGAAGCCAGTTTGGTACGCATTTCGGTACGAGGGATGATCGCGTCGATCATGCCGTGATCCAGCAGATATTCCGCCCGTTGAAAGCCTTCGGGCAGCTTCTGGCGGATGGTCTGTTCGATGACACGCGGGCCGGCAAAGCCGATCAGCGCTTTCGGCTCGGCAATATTGACATCTCCCAGCATGGCAAAACTGGCGGTAACGCCGCCGGTAGTAGGATCGGTCAGGAGCGAAACAAAGGGGATGCCGGCTCTTTTGAGCTTCGCCAGAGCTGCCGACGTCTTGGCCATCTGCATCAGGGAGAGGATGCTTTCCTGCATGCGAGCCCCGCCGGAAGCGGAGATGATAATCACCGGCTGACGTTTCTGCAGGCCGCGTTCGATGGAGCGGGTGATCTTTTCGCCCACGACGCTCCCCATGCTGCCCCCCATGAAGGAAAAATCAAAACAGGAAACCTGGACCGGAAGCTCTTCGATTGCCCCTTCGACACAGATGACCGCATCCTTTGAGCCGCCTTTGGCCAGCGCCGCATCGATACGTTCCTGATAGCTTTTGGCATCCTTGAATTTAAGAAAATCGACCGATGTCACATCGGCATCAAATTCCTGCCAGGCACCGCCATCAAGCAGAGCTTCAAGGCGCTTGCGGGCAGAAATGCGATAATGGTGACCGCACTTCGGGCAGACCTGCAGATTGGCCTCGATATCCTTGCTTAGCAGCGTTTCGGAGCAGCCTGGACATTTGACCCACATGCCATCCGGAAACGTGACCTTTTTGCCACTTGATTTTTCTATGCCGACTCTTTCTTTGGTAAACCAGCTCATGTGAGACCTCGCATCTTTCGTAACCCTAAAATAGTTAAGTACAAATAAAATTGCTAGGTAGCAGAAACGGGGAGCGCTGTCAAGCGCGGGTCAGAGTGCCTGTTTCAAATCAGTGACATAGCGCCGCAGCTGCTGTTTCAACTCTTCTCCGCCATACTGCTCGAAAAGCTTGACAATGGCACTGCCAACGACGACCCCGTCGGCCAGTTGTCCCACCTCGGCGGCCTGTTCCGGGGTGGATATGCCGAATCCGGCCATGACCGGGAGCGAAATGGATTGCTTTACACGCGACAGTTCCTGCACCAGTGTACCGGACACTGAGGTCCTGGCTCCCGTAACCCCGGTAACCGTGACATAATAGACAAAACCGCTGCCAAGTCGCTCTACCGTAGATATGCGAGCGGCATCGGAGGTCGGTGTGAGCAGGAAGATTACATCCAGCCCGTAGCGACGGGCCGGGGTGGTCAGTTCGTGTGACTCTTCCGGCGGCATATCCACCAGGAGGACACCGTCAACGCCGACTTCAGCCGCATCCCGGCAGAAACTGTCGTAGCCGTACGCATGAACGGGATTAAGATATCCCATCAAAATAATTGGAATCTGAGAGCGGGTACGAACCCGTTTTACGACCTCCAGAATACCATGAAGCGTCGTCCCGGAGGCCAGTGCTCTCTCTGAGGAGAGCTGGATCGTCGGACCGTCAGCCATCGGATCCGAAAAAGGGACTCCAAGCTCGATTACGTCGGCTCCGGCGTCCTCAAGCAGATAGATTATCTCTTCAGTCTCACGCAGATTCGGGTCACCGGCGGTAATAAATGTGACCAACGCCTTGTCATGTTCTGTTTGAAGCGCACGAAAGCGTGCTGCAAGTCTGCTCATATCGTTATCACACAGCCGGTCATATCTTGAAACCGGTCATCTCCTTCTCAAGCAGGTCAATTTGTTGCGTCAGATCGGTAACGGCAGCATTCATGACCTTTGTTGCATGACTGTTGGCAACCGTTGCCCCTTCTATGTTGTTGACCGATTTCGAAATCAGGGCACTGCTGTCTACCTGCGAACGACACGCTTCGCGAATCTGGTCAACCATGGAGGTTACATCTTCAGTTGTCCGGGCGATCAGGCTGCTTGCCTTGCTCTGTTCGCGGGTCGAAGTACGCACATGGACGGTGAGATCCTTCATCCGTTCAACTGCCGCTGTAATCAGATCGGTTCCATGGGAGTGCTCACGCGAAGAATTGGCGATGTTTTCAACCATGTCTTCAACGCTTTCCATCGCTTCCCGGATACTCTGGCTGCCCCGCGCCTGTTCAACGGTTGCCTTGGCTATCTCACTCACCTGGATTCCCGCCTGCTGTACTCCGCTGACGATCTTCTCGAGTGCCGTACCGGACCGTTGCGACAGTTTTTCACCCGCGGCAATACTTTCCTCGGCCTGGCTGATCGCATCTACCGCGCGCTTGGTTTCTTCCTGAACACCCTTGATGACCGTTGCAATTTCCCGGGTGGAGCTGCTGGTTCGTTCGGCCAATTCCCGGATTTCATCGGCAACCACGGCAAATCCCTTGCCATGTTCACCGGCCTGAGCTGCTATGATGGCAGCATTGAGCGCCAGGAGGTTGGTCTGCTCCGCAACTTCATCGATAACGGAAAGGATGGCTCCGATGTCGTTTACCCGCAGCGAGAGCGTTTCAACGACCTCCGAGGTTATCTGCGACGAGGCCCTGATCGCCTGCATGCCGGCAATCGCCTCAAGAACGGCTTTCTTGCCGATTTCTGCGTCACTTCGGACGGTTTCTGATATCGAAGCCGAATCCATGGCATTTTTTTCTACCTGCCTGATGGTTGCGTCCATCTCGGCAATCGACGAAGCCGTCGTCGTTGACGCGTTCAACAGGTTGACGATATTCGTGCCGATTTCCTTGATTGAAGTGGCCATTTGCGTGATCGAAGAGCTGACCTCTTCAACGGCCACTTCCAGTTTCTCGGCACTCATCGCGATTTCTTCAATGGTTGCAGCCATCTCAAGTGACGAGGAGGACGTCTCGGCGGCTGACTGCGAGAGTTTGTCGATCCCATCGTATACTTCATGCACCGATTTGTTGATTTGCACAACGGCCAGTGAGGTTTCCAGTACTGACTTTTCCTGCATCTGTGCGGAGTTTACGACCTGACGGGCAGCATTTTCCAGATTGTTGTCGATGGAGGTGAGTACTTCTGAGGCGGAGCTGATGCGTGTGACCATGCTATGGAGATTTTCGGCCATGATGTTCATTGCATGCGCCAGTTCGGCCGCTTCCCCGCCGCCACGCACTTCCAGGCGGGCATCAAGTTTGCCGCCGGCCAGGGCTTTGGCGAACTTGACACAATTTTTGAGCGGACTGGTAATCGAGGTGGTAATGAGGTAGGAGCATAGGGCGATCAGGATAATAACAACGATTGTAACGGCAGCAGAAATAGCGATTTTTATCCTGACACTTGCGGCAACCTGCTGTTCGGTCGCAGCTGACATCCTGATGAATCAGGTCAACCATCTGGGCAACGGCCTTGCTGAACGTACTGAATCGCTGCGCCTGGATGCCGGTCATGAGATAACTGGCTTTAAGCACATCGCCTTTGGCAGCGGCAGGCAGCACCTCATCCAGCAACGTTTTCCGATACTCTTTCCAAATGGAGTTTGCCTTGTTTATGGCGGCATGTTCTTCAGGTGATTCAACCGATCCGAGGACAGTTCTGAAATTGCGTTCAATATCATTTGTGAGGCTTTTTATAGTGACAATGTTTTTTTCGGCCGTGACGGGGTCCGCTTCAAGCATGAAATTCTGCATCTCACTGTTGATCTGAAAAAGGTCTGCTTTCAGCAGGGCGATACTTTCAAGCGCATCCTTGTCTTTTTGAATGTATCGATATGCAGTGCCGCCAATCCTGACTTCGTTCATCATATACATGCTGATCGATCCGACCAGCAGGATACCTAAAAAAGCCGCCGCAGAAAGAAGTACCATCTTGGCGCGAAGGGTGAGGCCGGTCGAACTGGCGGTAGACGTTCCTCTCTCCACAAATAACTCCTCTCCGAATAAAGATACCATGAACAAAAAAAGCCGCCCGACTATAGCAGAGCGGCTGCTTTTATATCAAGAAAAAACACCCGTAACGGCCGCTTGGAGCAACTCCACACGCGGCTAAGAGATGAGTCTACAGATAGGTTTTCTTACCGGCTCCTTGCGGCCGAATCGGCCATGGCCACTGTATTGCTCTGAACGATTAGTTCCGCCATCATCTCCTGCCGGATGCTGCGAATCTTTTTCATATATGCATTGGCCTGCGGCCCCTGTCCACAATAATACTTTTTGGCACGTTCGAGGTCTCCCTGGGCCATGTCAAGTTTTGCGTAGAGTTCACAGACCGCAGCTTCGGCACATTTGCCATCGTCAAGCATGTCTTTGGGCGAATAGCCGTGGCTTCGGGCGCGGAGCGGCATCAACTGCCAGACTCCGCACGCACCTTTTGTTGAAACAGCCCGCGAGGAGAGGCTGTGGCCGCCGGTTTCAGCCAGCGCAATCTCGGCCAGATCAAATGGCATGAAAACGGTGCCGATGGTCTTGTCAAAACAGATTGTGGCCAATTGATGCGCTCGTTCAGGTGATGTTCTGCGGGAGAATGCAGCTTCAATAACCGTCTGCTGTTTTTTTCGCTGTATGAGGGAAATGTTACTACTGTCAAGGACTGATGATTCGGAGGCCATCGACATGGTCGATTGGATTTCCGCCAGTTTGAACGGGGCATTTTCGCACGCTGTCAATAACGACAGGCACGTCAGATAGATAATTTTTTTTCGCATAATAAATGAGTAGGGAAGTTGTATCGGCTTTGCCGGAGCGGCGTCGTTGCCCACGAACTGCGAGGGCGTATCTCCGGCGGAATGCTCCTTTCTAAGTTATTTTGTCCCTGAAACGCCAAAATCCCGGGTTACGGGACTTTGGTGAATTCTGTACAAGATTGATTGGATATATATAGCAACAAACGGGATGTGTCAAATAAATTTTGGCACAACTCAATAAAAACAAATAGTTATGTATGACTATTCTTTGGAAACCAGCTCTTTGAGGGTTATTCCATCCAAGACGGTGCGGACCTCTTCCTGGACTCGTAGCCAGACCGGATGGACGGTGCAGAACGTGGAGCGGTCACAATCAGAGGGAGAAACGACGCAACGGTTCGGAATAATCGGCCCTTCAACCGCTTCAACGACTTCCAGCAGCGTAATGTGTTCGGGGGGACGCCCCAGCAAAAACCCGCCGCCGGTGCCCCGAAACGACTTGACCAACCCTATTTTGCTGAACTGCTGGAATATTTTGGCAAGAAATGTGGGGGGTACATCAACAGCAGCGGCGATGTCACTTAGCAGGCAGACCTTATCAAGCGGTTTTCCCGCCAGATACACGATACCCCTGATTGCATAATCACCTTTACGTGTAAGCTCCATCATACAAAACCCCTAACCCTTGAAACAGGATGAGTGCGTTAATGAAGAGATTTTCTGCCAGCCCAATAGACCGGATGAGTGCGATCACGAAATGATTTCTGCACTACACCGCGAAATCATTTCTATCGTACTAAAAAAACGGAGAAAATAACTTCAAATGCACTAACAAGACAGTTTAACTCTTTTTAGGGGTTTTGCCGAAAATTGTCAACGTATATTTATTATGATGTTTTATGCAGTCTGGCCGGGCAGCTCATTATTAATCACAACCTTCTTCTTGCCGAAGATCAATGCCACCCAGATACTGATTTCATACATGAGGTACAGTGGAATCATGATGACAAACATGGTTATCAAATCGGCGTGGAAAGCGGCGACAATTGCACTGGCCAGCAGGGCGTATTTCCGTTTCGGGGCCAGAAACTTATAACTGACGATCCCGAAACGGGCCAGCAGCAGTGTCAGAACCGGCAGTTCGAAGATCAGGCCGAACACCAGAATCAGCCGCAGGCAAAAATTGACGTAGGCGCTGATGTTGAACCAGCTTTGCAGCCCTTCGGCCTCATACGACAGGGAAAAATTGATAATTACCGGCCAGATTATGATCAGAAAAAACATGGCTCCAACACAGAAGGTCAGTGTGGCGGCCATGACAAACGGTACGACCAGCCTGCCGTTCACGCCTGGTCAGGCCGGGTGCGATAAACAGCCAGACCTGATAGAAGACGATCGGCAGGACCATGATGAAACCGGCCAGCATCGAGATCTTGCACTGGATGAAAAACGGCTCCAGAGGCGCACTGTAGTTGAGGGGGTGCTGTTTCTGAGGAGCGTTGATTTCCTGGTCGAGTTTGTAGTGGGTGTACATCGAAGGAGCAAGCTCTTTGACTTTGAGATAGGCATCCTTCTTGATCTCGGTCAGATAGGTCTTGCCGGTCAACGGCTTTTCGATGAATTTGAGAAGGTCGCTGGAGAAGTTCCAGGCCACCCCCATCCCGATAACAACCGCGACAACAATGACAACCAGCCGCTTGCGCAGCTCAACCAGATGTTCGATTACGGGGATTACTTTTTCTTCGCTCATGCCTTCTTCCTACCACAGTGACGTATCGGCTTGCAACCTGATTTAGCCCGTAACGCGCTTTGATGCAGTTATCTCACATTAGTTGCTTCCTCCAGGGTCAGCAGGGCGGCCTTGCGTTCAAGACCTCCGGCATAGCCGGTCAGGGAACCGTTTGCCCCCACCACCCGGTGGCAGGGAATGACGATGGTAACCGGATTGTGTCCTACTGCTCCCCCCACCGCTTGGGCAGAAGGGATGCGTCCGTCGCGCTGTTCGGCCAGTTTCCGGGCCAGGGCGCCATACGTGGCGGTCTGGCCGGCCGGGATGGTGCGCAACAGCGCCCAGACCGATAGTTGAAATGGAGTCCCGTGCAGGGTAACCGGCAGGTCGAAGCTGCGCCGCTTCCCTGCAAAATAGTCGGCCAGTTGGCCACCCAGCATCACAAAAAGAGGATGATCCGGCTCCATCTGCCATTCTCCGCTATCTGCCGGCGCATACTTTTGTCCGACAAACCATAATCCGCACAGTCCGTCCTCCTCTGCCAGCGCGATCATTTCACCCAGTGGTGTCTGTAGATAGCATTTCCGTTTCATAGCGTCGGTCTCCTTATTATGCGCACCGCTGTTGTTGCTACTTTAAAGAGCTCCACAGGCTCACCGTGGCGTAAGAACGCCAGGGAGCCCACTCCCGGGCACGCTCCAGTATCTCTTTGGATGTCAGGTTCCCGAGGGCCTTCCTGACACCGTGATCCGTGTGCGGAAAAGCGTCCGGCCAGCCCATGGCGCGCATTGCCAGGTATTGCACGGTCCAGGGGCCAAATCCCGGCAGAACCGCCAGGCTTGCCATCTCCCGTTCCGGATCGGCCCCCGGCCCCAGGCGGATCGCCCCCTGCTGCAACGCCTCAGCCAACGACCGGATCGAACGGGCGCGTGCTCCGGTCACCCCAAGCGGCCCCAGATGATCCGCCACCGGCAGCGGCAAGGCGCAGATCCGCTCTACCGTCGGAAAGGTTACGGTCAATTCCTTGAAAGGAGTCTGGAGCGGTTCACCCAATCGCGCGGCAAGCCGCATAGCCAGGGTACGGGCCGCCTGCACCGTGATCTGCTGGCCAAGAATGGCTCGCACCGCCATTTCAAACGGGTCAAAACAACCGGGCAGACGCAAGCCGGGTTCGAATGCCAGCTTCCCTCCTATCTGCATGGTTCCCAGTTTTTCCTGTATTTCTGACGGCGTGCAGTTCAGGTCGAACAGAAACCGCACCCGCGACAGCACCTGGTTGACGACCGGAAAGAGGGATGATGAAAGGGTGACGGCCACCAGATGGCGGTCCGGAACGTGTGCTACCGATAGCCAACCGCGCCGGATCATGCCTTTATGGGGAAGTGCGACGGTACGGCGATAGTGGCCGGCATCCACCAGCTCAACACCCGGAATCGCCCGCTCCCCCAGAAATGTAAGAAGCGTTTCCCAGGCAAAGGGGGGGCGGTAGCCCAGCGACAGCGTAATGGACTCTGCCGTGTTGTGTCCTGTTGCCGTTGTGCGGCGGAAATCCGCAGGGGCGAGATCATACCGTTTGCGGAAGAGGGTATTCAGGCGTCTGACGCTGCCGAAGCCGGCATCCATGGCCACCTGCATGATCGGGAGCGAGGTCTCGGTCAGCAGCTGCTTGGCGGCCAGCAGGCGGCGGGTCTGCAGCCAGGCAATGGGGGACACGCCGTATTCGTGGGCAAAGACGCGGCGCAGGTGACGGTCGGTTATCCCCAGTGACTCAGCAAGTCCCGCGATGGACTGGTCGGACAGGCCGTCCGCCTCCATCCGAAGTGCTGCCAGTCGGGCCATCCGGGCTTCCGCATCCACCCGGCCCAGCCCCGGCGTCAGTTCGGGGCGGCACCGCAGGCAGGGGCGGAAGCCGGCTGCTTCAGCCGCAGCGGCGCTCGCATAAAAGGAACAGTTTGCTTCTTTCGGCGTTCTGGCCCGGCAAATCGGCCGGCAATAGATGCCGGTGGAACTCACTCCGACGAAAAAACGGCCATCAAAGCGTGAATCATGCGCCCGTAAAGCGGTATAGCACGTTTTTGTGTCCAGCAGCATGCGGCACCCCCTTTTGGCGGGTCTGTCATCCAACAACTGAAGCGTAGCACGGCTCCAGGCATCCGTGCTCGCCATTTTCGGACATGATTGTATTTACGGTAACGGGAGAACGAGCGGGTGGGAAATAACATTTCATCCGGTCAGGTATGGCACCACTGTATTAATCGGTTTGTATTCCAATGACTGTTTTTACTGCGGATGTCGGGAGGAGGGTCAATTAACGGCGCTTCCTCCCCCCGATTTTCCCTTTGCCTGACGTGCTTTTTTTGCCGCTTCTGCCGCCTTGTTCGCTGCTGTCACTGCGCGGTTGCAGCCCGGTCAGCCGTTTGCCCCGCAGCGGGATGCGCGGGTACTCTTCCGATCCTGTCGCCCCGGCGCCTGGCCTGGGCGCGGAGGTGGAGGTGGTATGTGCCGTCAGGACAAATTCGATGCGCCGTGTGGCGGGTGAAACCGACGCCACCTTGACCCGTGCCGCATCACCGATCCGGAATACGGTGCCGGTGCGCCGTCCGATCAGGGAGTGCTGCTTCTCGGCATGGCTGTACAGGTCGTCGTCCAGGGTCGAGATATGCACCAGACCCTCCACGAACAGCTCTTCCAGTTCCACGAAGAAGCCGAAAGCCGGTCACTCCGGTGATGTAGCCGTCAAACTCCTCTCCCAGATGCTGCTGCATGTACTGGAGCTTCTTCATTTCGACCACGTCCCGCTCGGCCTCCATGGCGACCCGTTCGCGCTTGCTGGTGTGCTCGGCGATCTCTCCCAGGCGTTCGGTGGCGATCGCGAGCTGCTTTGCGGCGCGCTTGCTCTCCTGTTGCTTCTCGTCTGAGCGCCAGCGCCGCCCTTCAGGATGCGATGCACCACCAGATCCGGGTAGCGCCGGATCGGGGAGGTGAAGTGGCAGTAACAGTCCGAGGCCAGGCCGAAATGCCCCACGTTCTCGGCGGCATAGCGGGCCTGTTTCATGCAGCGCAGCAGGGCGTAGTTGATCATGCGCTCTTCGGGGCGTCCCTCGGCCTGGGCCAGCAGGCGCTGCAGGTCGGCCGGCTTGACCTGTCTCCTCCACCAGCGCGAATTCGTAGCCGAAGCCGAAGACAAATTCCTGGAAGTTGATCAGTTTGGCCGGGTCGGGGTTCTCGTGGACCCGGTACAGGAAGGGGATGTCCCGGCCGGTGATGTAGCGCGGCCACCGCCTCGTTGGCGGCCAGCATGAACTCCTCGATCAGCTGGTGGGCCAGGTTGCGCTCGGCGCGGATGATCCCCTCGGTCTGGCCGGTCAGGCCGATGATGATCTCCGGCTCGGGCAGGTCGAAATCGATGCTGCCCCGTTTCTTGCGCATCGCCATCAGGATCAGGGCCAGCTCCTTCATCTCCAGCAGCATCGGCGCCAGCGGCCGGTGCTTGTCGGCCAGCTCCGCGGTCGTCGTCGACGATGATCTGCTTGACGATCGTGTAGGTCAGGCGGGCCGCGCTCTTGATGACGCTGGGGTAGAAGGAGGATTCCAGCATGGTGCCGCTCCGGTCGAAGAGCATCTCGGCCGTCATGGTCAGGCGGTCCACCTGCGGGTTGAGCGAACAGATGCCGTTGCGAGAGCCGCTCCGGCAGCATCGGGATGCAGCGGTCCGGGAAGTAGACCGAGGTGCCGCGCAGGTAGGCCTCGCGGTCCAGGGCGCTGCCTGGCTTGACATAGTGGGAGACATCGGCGATGGAGACCCACAGCCGGAAGTTGTCCCCTTCGCGGCGCAGGGAAACGGCGTCGTCGAAGTCGCGGGCGGTCTCGCCGTCGATGGTCACGGTCGGCATGCGTGCGCAGGTCCACGCGCCCCTTCAGGTCTTCGCTGGAGACCGTTTCGGCAATCGCCTCGGCCTCGGCCAGGACGTCCGGGCCGAAGATGTGCGGCAGGTCGAAGCGGCGAATGACCGACTGCACCTCGACCTCGGGATCATCCGGCCAGCCCAGCACCTCCACGACCCGCCCTTCGGCCGGGCGCCCGCCGATCGGGTAGGACGGTCAGTTCGGCCACCACCTGATGACCGTCCTCGGCCGTGCCGCGCCCCTTGGCCGGGATGGCGACCACCAGGTTGAGGCGCTGGTCTCTCGGGGATGACGATCGCGCCCGCGCCGGGTCTCCTCGTAGCGCCCGACGATGCGGCTGGTGGCCCGCTCGAGGACCGCCATAACCCGTCCGTCCAGCTTGCTTCGCCTCCCATGCGGCTCGCGCTCGGAGCTGTACCTCGACCATGTCGCCGTGCATGGCGCTTTTCAGGTAACTTTGACGGGATGAAGATATCCTCGCCGCCCCCCTCCGGGGTCACAAAGCCGTAGCCGTCGCGGTGTACCGAGATCCGGCCGCGGATGGTTTTGATCTTCCCCGGCAGGCTGTAGCTGTTCCCCTTCAACCGGACCATCTCGCCGTCCTCGGCCATGTCTTCCAGCATGTTTTTCAGTTCCCGTTTGACATGACGCCCGCCGAATTCACGCAAAAGGTCATCGAAATGGATGGCCCCCTCCCGCTGTTTGAAAAGCGCCAGTATATGTTTTTTACTGATATTCATCGATCGGCTCCTTGCTGGTTCGCGTGATGTCATGAGCGCGTACAGTGTTAGTTCCAACGCGACGTAAAGTCAACAGGAGTCATACTAGTACCATGTAATATCTAAATCTAACCCCCCTCAGTCCCCCCTTACCTAAAGGGGGGAAGCCTTGAAGTCTCCCCTTAGGTAAGGACCCTCTGGGGCCTAAAGGGAGATTTAGAGGGGTTAGCCGCGCAAAAATAAGAGTTACGGGGTATTAGATCAGAAGCGAAACCGGCTTCTCCAGGATGGAGCGTAATTTTGCCAGGAAGGATGCTGCATAGGCCCCATCAACAGAACGGTGATCACAGGAGAGGGTTACCCGCATGGTCGTGGCCACGGCGGGGTGGCCGTCACGGGCGACGGCGCGTTCGGATACGGCACCGACCGCCAGTATCGCTTTCTGGCCGGGGAGGATCAGCGCGGTAAACTCGTCCACACCGTACATCCCCAGATTCGACACCGAGAATGATCCGCCGGACATCTCTTCGGACGTCAGGCGTCCCGACCGGCTCTTGTCTGCAAGGCGGGAGGATTCCTCCTCGATGTCGGCAACCGACAGACGCTGGCATTCTCTGATAACCGGCATCAGTAACCCATCGGGCAGCGACACGGCAAAGCCGATATTGATCTTATCGGAAGACCCCGGATCCGCTGCGTGGAGCAACGGAAATTCATGTAAAGCCGTTGCACAGGCTTTTATCACCAGAGCGTTGTACCCGACGGAAACGGGGCGTTCCTTCAGTTCGCGAACGATCTCGGAACAGGCATCCATGTCAATTTCAACGGTAACCGAGAAATGGGGGATGGACTGCCATGAACGTGTGACGGTGTCGGCAATCGCCTGCCGCATGGGACTCATATCCGGGCGCTGCGCCCCTGCCTCTGCAGGAGGAGTTGCTCGGCGGTGCCTCGCCTGCCGGTTGGCCCTGCCGGTCCCGTGCAAACGCTGCCAGATCATCCTGGGTGATCCTGCCTTCGGGGCCGCTCCCCGTCACCTGATCCAGGTCTATCCCCTCTTGCCGTGCGAGGCGCCGTACCAACGGAGAGGCTTTCTCCTGTCCTGGCTCCTCCGGGTGGGGTGCGACGGCAGCAGGTGCTGCAGGTGCTGCAGGTGCTGGAGTTACAGGTGCTGGCGCTGCAGGTGAAGGAGTTGCGGGCGCAGCAGCTGTTTCAGGTTTCGGCGGCGGGGAACTTCTGCAGGCGAAGATGGTTGGCTGGCGGCTGACGCCGCCAACTCGTCCGCCTCGCCGATAAGCCCGAGTACCGCACCGACTTCGACGTTTTCACCCCCCCGGACCATGGTTTGGATAAGTATGCCGGAAGCAAACGCCTCCAGTTCCATGACCGCCTTGTCGGTTTCAACCTCGGCGATGATGTCGCCGCGCTCGATCCGGTCACCCACATTCTTTCTCCAGCCGACGAACTGCCCTTCGGTCATGGTGTCGGAAAGCTTGGGCATGGTGATTTCGGTGGCCATGTGCTTCCTCCTTTAATATGCGCCGGACATGACGTCTGTCACCGCCTGCCGGATATTTTCCGGTTGCGGTATGCAGATCTTTTCGATCTTGCGCGAATAGGGCATGGGCACGTCCAGGCCGGATACTCGTTTGACCGGTGCCTTGAGGATATCGAAACAGTGCTCGTAGATCCGGGAGGTGATTTCGGCCCCCAGGCCGCAGGTGCGCCAGCACTCCTCCACCACCACCGCCCGACCGGTCTTGCGAACCGAGGCCAGGATGGTCTCCATATCCAGCGGCGCCAGGCTGCGCAGGTCGACGACCTCGCAGGAGATACCCTCTTTGGCCAGCTCTTCGGCCGCCTGCAGGGCCAGGATCGTCATGCGGGCATAGGCCACGATGGTGACCTGCTCACCGATCCGCTTGACCTCGGCCTTGCCGATCGGAACCAGGAACTCCGGGTCTTCCGGCACCTCACCCTTGCTGTTGTAGAGCAGTTCGTGCTCCAGGAAGATGACCGGGTTGTTGTCGCGGATGGCGCTCTTGAGCAGCCCCTTGGCATCGGCCGGTGTGGCCGGATAGAGGACGTGCATGCCGGGGCAGTGCATGAAATAGGTTTCCAGACTCTGGGAATGCTGGGCGCCCAGCTGGCTGCCGCCGCCGCCCGGCATGCGGATCGTCATGGGGAGGTAGGTCTGTCCGCCGAACATGGAGCGAATCTTGGCCATGTGGTTGATGATCTGGTCCATGGCCAGCAGGGCAAAGTTGACCGTCATCAGTTCGGCCACCGGCCGTAGGCCCCCCATGGCGGCCCCGACTGAGACACCGATGATGGTGTTCTCCGAGATGGGGGTGTCCTTGACCCGCTCCTCGCCGAATTCGGCCAGCAGACCGCGGGTCACCTTGAAGGATCCTTCGTACAGGGCCACGTCCTCGCCCAGTACAACGACGGACGGGTCATGGCGCATCTCTTCTTTCAGGGCCAGATTGAGTGCATCGCGATAGGTCATCTCAGACATAGATATCCTCCCATACGGCGCTGTCTTCCGGCCAGGGTGATTCTTCGGCAAATTTCACCGCTTCGTCCACGGTTGCCCGGCAGCGCGCCTCGATCGCCATCCAGCCCCTCCCGGGTGGCGATCCCCTCGTCGATCAGGCGTTTTGCATAACTGGGCAGCGGGTCGCGGGCTCTTCCACACGTCGTGTTCGGCTGCGGAGCGGTATTTGGCCGGGTCGGCCATGGAATGTCCCCGGAAACGGTAGGTGGTCGCCTCGATGAAGTAGGGGCGGCCGCTCTCGCGGACCTTTTCGGCGGCATATTTGACCGCCTTGTAGACGGCGATCACGTCCATGCCGTCCACCTTTTCCGAGGGGATGTCGTAACCGCAGGTTCGCTTGTGGATGGAGGCCAGGGCCGAGGAACGGTGAACTTCGGTGCCGATGCCGTAGAAATTGTTTTCGCAGATGAACAGCACCGGCAGCTGCCAGAGCTGCGCCCAGTTGAGGGATTCGTGAAAGGTGCCCTGGTTGACCGCCCCGTCGCCGAAGAAGCAGGCGGCGATACGGTCTTCGCCCCGGTAGCGTGGCCGCAGAAGGCCAGGCCGACCGAGATGGGAAACTGGCCGCCGACGATGGCATAGCCCCCCATGAAATTCAGCGCCGGGTCAAAGAGGTGCATGGAGCCCCCCTTCCCCTTGCAGATCCCGGTGGCCTTGCCGAACAGTTCGGCCATGACCCGCCGGGGCTCGGCTCCGCGCACGATGGCCTGGGCGTGTTCCCGATAGGCGGAGAGGATATAGTCATCCTTGTGCAGTCCGGCCGTCGCTCCGACCGCCACCGCCTCCTGCCCGCTGTACAGGTGCAGGAAACCGGTGATATGTCCCTTGGTATACTGCTCGGCACACCGTTCCTCAAATTCCCTGGAAAGGAACATCTGCTCGTAAAACCTGAGCAGCTCATGATCGGAAGCTGTCCTGCGCAACGTGGTTTCCATTGGCTACCTCCACACTGTCATCTGCAGATCTTTCATGTCCGGAGTAATCAGCGGCGCGAACCGGCATCACTGGTGACGCCGGAACCAGGAGAGTATGGCCGCACTCTCCTGGGCGCCGGACATCTGGTCAACGATTCTTCCCTGCTTCAGCAAAAATAGAACCGGAATGCTGCGGACATCAAAACGACCCGCAAGAGCCGGATTATCCTGGGTATTGACCTGTACAACGGCCGCCGTCCCGGCAAGAATGCCGGCCACTTTTGTTACTGTAGACTCGAATGCCCTGCAGTGCTGACACCAGGGGGCCCAGAACTCGGCCAGCACCGGACCGTTGTACCCTCTGATAAATGCGTCGAAGTTCGAATCGGTCAGAGGCTTCGGCCGGTAATACAACGGCATCAGCTCCTTGTGGCAGTGGCCGCAATGACCCGTCTGTCCTTCCCTGTCGTCCGGAATCCTGTTGGCTGTGCCGCAAAAAGTGCAGGTAACAACAAACGTTGACACGTCGCGTCACTCCCTTTCTGGATGGGAAACGGCCTGCATGTATCCGCCTGTTCCGATGGCTGCAGCTGGGTATATTTTACCGTATTTGCTGAAATACACCATGGTCAGATTACACAAATCTTACGGTGGTCTCTTGGCCGGTTGCACGGGGGGGTGACATCGGGTATATATATCGCACATAGTCGAGTTTGAAAGGGGAGCGGACGTGATAAAACAAAAACCGGTACGTGGGTACATCAGCGGGACTCTTGTGAAGCGCATCATCCCGGCAGTCGTTATCATCTGTCTCCTGACGGTCGTGGGCGTCTTTGCCGCCGACAAGGTCGCCGAGCCGATCCCGGCCGGGGCCAAGTGCGCCGTCTGCGGGATGTTTGTCGCCAAATACCCGAACTGGGCTGCGACCGCCCGCTTCAAGGACGGCACGATCTCCTACTACGACGGCCCGAAGGACATGTTCACCCACTACTTCGACACCGCCCGCTACACCCCCGGAAAACGCCAGGGCGACATCACGGCACAGACCGTGAAGGAGTATTACTCGCTGGCGACGATCGATGCGCGGAGCGCTTTCTTCGTGATCGGCAGTGACGTCAACGGGCCGATGGGGAGCGAGCTGATACCGTTCAGCAACGAGAAGGACGCCAAAGCCTTCAAGCTCGATCACAAGGGGAAGCGGATCCTTCGTTTCAAAGAGGTCACGCGCCAGACGATCGGGTCGCTCAACTAAGTACTCTGTGATTTAGAGCTAATTTTACCCCCTCTCCATGAGGCCCCTCTGGGGCCTAAAGGAGAGGGTTGGGGTGAGGGGCAGAGTCTATATGAACTGCTGATCCCCCTCGATCCGGCCTTTGGCCACCTTCTCCCTCAGGGAGAAGGGATTTGCAGGATAATTTGCTATTCATGACACGTTTCACCCGGAATACTGCCATGCGCCGATCAATTCTATTCCTGCTGTTCACCGCAGCCAATCTGGCCATCTTCCTGTCGCTGCCGCTGCACGCCCGTTATGCGCAGCAGCGCCCCGATGGCTACGCGACACTGCAGAGTGCACGAGCTGCGGAGTCTCCACGTGACGGATCTCTGTCTCGCGACGGAGGCCCGCTACACCCGCCATCCGGCCATGGCCGACCGCCACGCGCCGTTTCAGGAGCATCCCCTGGCGCTGGAACATTTCCCCTCCGGTTCGCTGATCCTGCCAAATATTCCGAACGGTGCCAAACCATGAAACGGGCCATTGAGCGGCATCTGAATATCCTTGAATTCACGCTCGCCTCGCTGCTGCGCAGAAGGGCCAAGAACCTGTCCCTGCTGGCGATGTACCTGCTGGTGGTCTTCATGCTGGCCTCGCTGCATGTTCTTCGTCACGGCGCTGAAGCGGGAGGCGGCCATCATCCTGAACGATGCGCCCGATATGGTCGTGCAGCGGCTGGTCGCCGGGCGCCAGGATCTGGTGCCGGCCGGCTATGCCGCCGACATCGCCCACATCAGGGGGGTGACGGACGTGCGTCCCCGCCTGTGGGGCTATTATTACGATACGGTGAACGGCGCCAACTATACGATCATGGCCAGTGACGATCCCGCGGTCAAGCCGGAACATGCCTCGATCGGCGCCGGCGTGGCACAGGCCCGCAACCTGGCGGTCGGCGATCTGCTGCCGCTGATAAGCTATGACAAAGCGCCGCTGATGCTGGAGATCGGCACGATCTTCCCGAGCAGCTCCGACCTCATCGCGGCCGACCTGATCGTCGTCTACTCCGGATGATTTCCGGCAGCTGTTCAATTTCCCGGACGGGCAGGCGACCGACCTGGCGGTGACGGTGCGCAACCCGAAAGAGCTGCCGACCGTTGCCGCCAAGATTGCCGAGCCAGTTCCCCGACTCCCGCCCGATCCTGAAGAGCGAGATCCTGCGCACCTACCAGTCGATCTTCGACTGGCGCGGCGGCATGACGCTGATCATTCTGGCGTCGGCGCTGCTCTCCTTCATCATCTTCGCCTGGGACAAGGCCACCGGCCTTTCCGCCGAGGAGCGCAAGGAGATCGGCATCCTCAAGTCGATCGGCTGGGAGACCTCCGATGTGCTGCTGCTCAAATTCTGGGAAGGGATCGTGATCTCGCTGACGGCCTTTCTGCTGGGGATCGTGCTGGCCTACGGGCATGTTTTCTTTCTGTCGGCGCCGCTCTTTGCCCAGGCGCTCAAGGGGTGGTCGGTGATCTATCCCCGGTTCCAGCTGGTGCCGGTGGTCGATGCCTATCAGCTGACGGTGCTCTTCTTCCTGACGGTGGTCCCCTATACGACCGCGACGATTATCCCCTGCTGGCGGGCGGCCACGATCGACCCCGATGCCGCCATGAGGTCTTGACGTGATAGAACTGTCAGGGATCACCAAAACGCTTCAACAGCGGCAAGCCGAACCAGTTTACCGCCGTGGATAATGTCACCCTGGCCGTCAAGCCGCAGCAGATCACGGTGTTCAAGGGGCCGAGCGGCTCCGGCAAGACCACGCTCCTGACGATGATCGGCTGCATGGCCCGTCCCACCTCGGGGCGGATCTTCCTGCGCGGGGTGGCGGCCGCCGTGCCGTTTCAGCAGGAAGGCGGCGGAGGCCGTCGAAATCACCAGCCTGCCGGAGCGGTTCCTGAACGAGATCCGGCGCTCCACCTTCGGCTTCATCTTCCAGCAGTTCAACCTGGTCAAGGGGATCACGCGTCCTGGAAAATGTCATGCTGCCGGCCTATCCGACCGGCGAGGGGCGGGCGGACTTCCGTGCCCGGGCCCTGGATCTGCTGGAGCAGTTCAGCATCGCCCGCCATGCCGGGCAGCGGGTGGAGCTGCTTTCCGGCGGCGAGCTGCAGCGGGTCGCCATCGCCCGGGCCCTGATCAACAATCCCGCCATCATCATCGCCGATGAACCGACGGCGCATCTGGATTCAAAGCTGTCGCAGGAATTCATGGAGATTGTCGGCCGCTTGAAGGGGGAGGGGAAGAGCGTGCTGATCGCCAGCCACGACCCGATCGTGTTTGATTCGCCGCTGATCGACACGCTGGTTGAGATGCGTGACGGTGCGGTCGTCAACAGCCGGAGCTGCCGGTGATTCTGCATCCCGCCGTTCTCGCGCTGCTGCTGATCGCGCTGCTGGTTTCCGGCATGGGGATCTATGCCGGCTATTACGGCATGCGGATTCTGGCAAGATGGGATCCGGCGCAGCGGCAGCGAACTGCAGCTGGAGCTGGAGCGCAGAACCTACCTGATCTCGACGCATCATGAGCTACATCCTGCAGTCTTCGAGCTGATGTCGCTGTTCCTGTTCATCTACACCGCCGACGACCTGCACACGCTCGTTCACCGGCGCCATGTGCGCGGCCGGCACTCTCGCGGTCAATTCCTTCGGCTATCCGGCGCTGCTGCTCAAGATCGTCAATTTCCTGCTGGCCGGGGTCTGGCTGATCGTCAACCATGCCGATAACCGGGGCTATGACTACCCGCTGATCAAGGTCAAATACGAACTGCTCAATCTGCTGGTGCCGCTGCTGGTGCTGGAGGGGTGCCTGCTGTTCGCCTATTTTGCCGGCGTAAAGCCGGATGTCATCACCTCCTGCTGCGGCAGTCTGTTCAGCCACGACATCCGGCAGCTTCAGCGGCGATCTCGCGGCGCTGCCGCACCGGCCGATGCAGATCGCCTTTTTTGCCGGCATGGCGCTTACGGCGGTCAGCGGATTGTTCTTCTACCTGAAGGGACGGGCCGGCTATCTGTTCTCGGCCGCAGCAAGCGTCACATTTCTGATTGCGCTCGCCTCGCATGCTCTCCTTCATCTGCCTCTATTTCTACGAACTGCCCAGCCACCACTGCCCGTTCTGCCTGCTGCAGAAGGAGTACGGCTACATCGGCTACGTCCTGTACGCCACCCTGTTCGGCGGAGCCGTGGCGGGGATCGGGGTCGGGGTGTTGATGCCGTTCCGGCAGGTCGGCAGTCTGGTGCGCATCATCCCGGCCATGCAGCGCCGTCTTACCGTTGTGACGCTGGTCTGTTACCTGTTGTTTACGCTGATTGTGGTGTGGAAGATGATTTTTTCGGCGTTGAAGCTGGGGTGAGGTGGAGAGGCATCGGTGTAAGAGTCTACATGTTCCTGGAAACGGTCATGAATACCGACCAGATTAAGAGCTTATCCGTAAATAACACCTGTTTTTCTAAAAGCGATTAGTCGAAAATATCCATGTTGGAATATAATCTGACATTCTTAGAAGGAGGCAGACTATATGAAAAAATCTCGATTTCTTGTAATGACCATTGCTCTCATCATCGGAATTTGTGGATTAATTGTATTAACAAAATTTTTTGGCAATTGGCCATTTCAGACAAAGAATACGATGATGGGTGGCGGAGTAATGAAGCAACAGCAAATGAAGGATAGCACACGCGGAATGAATCCGGCCATTCCCTCTCAAGATATCAAGCAGAGCAACCTTTCCGAACGAGATGATCAGGGAGCCAAGCTTCTAAGCCTGTATTGCACGCAATGCCATGAGCTTCCCAATCCGCACATGCATCGTGCTGAAGAATGGCCTTCTGTTGTGGAAAATATGCAGGATGTCATGAGGTCAAGGGGTAAACCAGAGCTTGCAGATAATGAAAAGAAAATCATCACGAATTATTTGATACAACTTTCACGTTGAAACAAAAGTATAACTGAGAAGTTTCAGAGGTAGGGTAGAGTAGGGAACGGGGTTTAGGGAACAACGAAACGTAAAACCCGGTTAAGCATATCATTTACGGTCGAGATATAAAGTAAGAACGTATCTGTTTACGGTGATTGTGGTTTGGAAGATGGTTTTTTCGGCGTTGAGGCTGGGGTGAAGGGTTTGTAGGGTATTTTCTTTATAAGCGTCTATTTGTCCTTGGGTACGGTCATGAATACCGACCATATTAAGTAAATCCCCAGCAGGGCTGGACATAAAGCCCATACATATATTGTCCAATCACTAATAGTGGTGATGCTTTTGGAAGTCATGGCATCCTTTGCCTCGATGTAGCTGACTATGAAGAAAATTACTGCCAATATCAGTTTAAACGGTTTGTTCATTTTACCTCTTTGTTAACGGTTTGGAAGAACACCCGCCGTCTTTTGGGCGGGTGCTTCTGCCTTGTTGAATGTATCTTTTGTTACTTCAGCGCTTTTAGACCTTTTGTCGAGATGAACTTCTGGTCTTTGCCGTTAACTTTGACTGTAAAAGACTTCTCGTCTATTGGTTTGATTTCGGAGATACAGAACCTGTCGAAACAAGTGCTTCCATTGACGACACCACTTTTTGTGACGTCAAAGAAGACTAAGCCTTCTCTGAAGTTCCCGCCTTGAAATCCTGTTCCAGCGCTACCATTGTCAATCTCAAACTCACCATAAATCGGTGTCTCATCAAAACCTCTTGTCGTCGAGTATGTCTTTTTCTTCAGGTTCACATATTTTTCTGAGACGTAGTAGCCGTTCGTAAGCTTTCCTAATTTATTGATGTCCGTAATTTTGGCTGTTGGTTGTTTTTCTTTGGTGTCTGCTGCGAACCCGAGAACTGGAACTAACAATATGACCACGACTATCAGCCACTTTTTCATGTCTTGTTTCTCCTTTTCCTTATTGTCATTCAACGGCTCAGGGGCGCAGCGGCAGCGCAGGCTTTTTCGCGCTGTCCTGCTGCCGCCCGTTGTTGGATTTTTCCGCCGGGCTCCTATGGAATTCCTTGTGTAGTGCCCACGGATAATGGATTGCGCCATAAAGAGAAAGGACTCCAATTACTATGCCACCACCTATCATCAACTTTGCTCTGTATTGTGCTTTCTCTCCTCTGAGTATGGTGGTGTCCCGAAACACTTTTGTCCCTGAAAGCGGAAATTGTCCCGCAGCCAGAACCTTCTTCCCTTTGCGGACAATATAAATTCCGAAAAAGACGAATTGTGAGAAGAGCAGAACCAGAACCCACAAAAGGATGTGAATTCCTTCTTCTGGTTTTTTTGAATGTATGAATGTTTTGAATGCTGGTAATCCCCAGTGGATCAAAGCGGCCACACCAACGACAAAGAGTCCTTGGATCTTCAGAATTTTCCGTTTGTATTCAGGATCTGCCTTTAATATTTCCATCGTTTCCTTCTGATTTTTTCTTAATCCAACTTGTTATTGAGCGGTTAGGGTGTGCTATCTATATGTATATGGAAGTATATACATGTAGATGGAACTATCTAGATATATATAGCCGCTGTCCATATATATGTAGACGCTTTTACACCGATATCTTGTTATCAATCCCATCTATATCTATATACTTTTCTGGTCAGTGGCAGCAATTTGGCTTCAGCATCCTAACCCCTGCTAACTCCTATCCTCCGCTTCTTCGCTTCCGGTATCTCCTTGAAATTATCTGTTCAAGGGAGGGACAAAATGTCCCCCAGTTGGCTCAAGATCGCGCTTGCGCATTTTCTCAAGAAGCGGCTAAAGGGTCAGGTCTCAACCGCTGACATTACGAGGCGCTTGTATGGAGTTGAGACCTGACCCTTATAAGTTCTCTCTTATAAGTTCTCTTTGGCATCTTTTCTCCTGGCTATTATCCTGTATCCAGTGCCAACATCGTTAGAGGCGGAGGTTGTACAAAATAATCTGCTGCACAAAATCCACCGGTTTATTCTTGTAGGTGCCCTTCTTGTAGTTGTCCACCATTAAAATATTCCACTTAAGTGAGGGGCTGAGATTCTCCAACAATGGTCCCGTTACGTCGTCGTTGGTCTCCTCACCCCAGTCCAGTAGGTTCGTCGTCCCGATAACTTGAAAATGAAGCCCCAGTTTTTTCCATATTTTCTTAAAAGCGTACCTTTCGATCTTATTTAACTTATTTGAAAATAAACTGAAGACCTTGCTCTCTACCCCGATCCCGATGGCTACCCCGTCCTGCGTCCTTACCAGCTGCGATACATAGAAGTATTTGCGGTAATCATCCATGGGTGAGCCCAGGAAAGACAACCTGAAGCCGGGAAGGCTGCGCAGCAGATAATCGCTATCCTTCGTACTCGGCCAGTAGTTCACCATGGCGCTGGACATGGTGATGTCACTGGTGGTGTAAGCATCGACAGTGTTGCCGTCACCCGAGTTCTTCAGCCATAACGTCGGGTGCTTTTTCACTGTTCCGTAGTCCGGGTAAAACACGATCACTCTGCCGCGCCTTGTCCAGAGATTGTTCAGGTTCACCATAGCAGGGTCAGCCCGCTCTATGAGCAACGACTCGCCTCCGGCGACCAGGGGGCCCAGCTTCTGCTCGATAAGTTTCACCAGTTCTTCGTGATGTCCCTTCATGTCATAGATCTTACTTATTGCCAGCAGAATGACTTCCTGCGAGCTGGCAGGAGTATTGCAAAAGGTGGCAATATCATCAAGAACAGTGGACAAAGGCACACTAACCATTGAGTGCACAACCAGAAATTCAGTCTGGAGTTTATTCGGTTGGTATGCCTGGACCCTCAGATCCAGAAATCTGATGCCTCCGTTCAGTTGCTGAAGAACCGTTTCATCCTGGCTCTTGCTCCATGGCGCCTGTACGGATTTAGCGATGGACACGGCAGCGTTGTTTATAGGATCTACCAACTTGTGGAGAAGTTTGCCGAGCGTGTGTTTGCACGTGAAATCTTTGTCGCACCAGCCAGTGACTTTCCCGGTTACGTCGGTTACGGCCTTCTCGCCATTGAAATTGCCGTCGTCTGCCATGTCCGAACTGGATGTGATGCCGTAGGTCCCTGTGTCGTGAGTCCCGGGGATGAGAAGGGTGGTCAGAGGATTTGAATTGAAGGTACTATTGGATGCCGCAATATCTCTCATCCAGCTGGCAGTTGGATAGGCGGTCGGGGAGGCGGTCGGGGAGGCGGTCGGGGAGGCGTATGCCGAAACCGACGCTTGACGCGCGGTGACGGCAGATGCAGAGAAGATTGCCTGCGTAAAAATCTGAACCCGGTGGTTATTCCCATCAACGATGTAGAGATTACCGAATCGATCTATGGCTATGTCGGAAGGGTCAAACAAATCGCCTTCCCGGTAGCCTGCGTGCGCCGCTTTCCCCAGATAATTTCCCGAAGTGTCGAACTTCTGGATGCGGTTATTTTCAATCTCCGTAACGTAGATATTGCCGTCGTAATCGGCAGCGAGACCGTAAGGACCGGAGAATTGGCCGTCGCCGGTTCCGGCTTCGCCCCACTTGCCGACGAATCGCATGCCTCTGTCAAATTTCTCAATCCGGTTATTCTGTCCATCTGCTATGTAGATGTTGTCGTTACGGTCAAGGGTAATCCCTATCGGCTCATCGAACTGACCGTCTCCTCTTCCTTTCGTCCCGAACTGACCGAGATAGAGGCCGGAAGAATCGAATTTCTGAATGCGGTTGTTATTGGCATCGACGACATAGACGTTATTTAAAGAATCTGCCGCAATATCAAAAGGAGCCGAAAACTCACCCTCCCCCGTTCCTTCACTTCCCCACTTCGTAATGAAATTGCCGGAAGAGTCGAATTTTTGAACGCGGTGCAGTAGGACATCCGTGACATAAACGTTATTTGCGGCATCGATTGCAAGTCCCCGGCATCCCATGAATTGTCCGTCTCCGTCGCCGCTGCTTCCCCAACTCAGGATATAGTTGCCGTAAGGATCGAGCTTCTGGATCCTGTCATTGAAAGTGTCAGCAATGTAAATGTTCCCCACAGTGTCTTGAACGATTGATTCCGGAAGGGTGAACTGCCCGATAGCGGTACCTTCCTGACCAATCGCTTTGACGACGCCCGGTACGGTACTGGCGGGATTGTCTGCAGGGTTTCTTGAGTTGCCGGCAGTGCCGTTGCAGCCGGATATGAAAAGAACAAACAAGCCTACCACGATTCCGATCGTCTTCTTATTCAAAGCGACACCCCCCACGGGAAACTGTTGTCTGGCTGACAAAGAAAAAAGCGGGACAGATTTATTTGAATTAGTCAAAAACGGTAGGGCTAGGCATACACACTTAAATGTGTCTCAGTATCCTAACCCCTGCCAACCCCGACCCTCCGCTTCTTCGCTTCGGGTATCTCCTTGAAATTCTCCCGTGTCGATACCCGCTTCCCCGACTTCCGCTCCAGATCTTTTCTGGCATTGCCGGCCACGGTGCCGCCTTCAACGGCAGCTTCCAGGTTTTCGTCAAATTCCTGGGCATCGCGATTCCGGGCGATCTCGGTGGTGGACGCCTCTCCCAACATGGTGAAGATCAGTTCCAGATCGGTCATGTGATCCCGCAGGTTGTCCTTCTGCTTTTCCAACCCCTTGAACTCCTTGTACTCGGTTGGCGTCATGCCGAAGGTGGCCCGGCTGATCTCGGCGGTCAGGATGGAATACTCCACCTGTTCCTTCACCCCACGCTTTTTCCATTCGTTGGTCAGCTCGTCCCGGATGGCGATGCCGCGCACCCGCTTCTCAATCCATTCGTCGCTGTACCCCTTGTCCCGGTACAACTCCCTCATCCGCTTCGCTGCCAGTTCCGGATTCTCAATCTCTTCAAGCCGCTCGTAACCCACCCGTGCCAGCCAGCGCTTGAACGGCTCGGCCTTGGGGGAGGGGATGGATTGGATGATGCGGAGGAGTCCTTCTGTATGGGCGCAGTCAGTCTCGCGCAACTTTGCCATCGGAGCTTCGAGTTTGAACTGTCGACAAATTGTCGACAGTTCAATTCCACTAATTTTTTCACGTTGTTTGATGCGATACCAATAATCTCTGGGATTGGGACTGTCAGTCAAAATTTCAACCACATCAACAATTGAAAAATACCAGAGCTTTCCTTTTCTTCATCCCATACCGAACGAACCTTCTTTGATTCAAACAGTTTTATTGCGGTTTCCTGGGCCATTGTCGCTCTACCCCCTTCACTTATCTTTCAATTGCAGAAAGCATGCAAACCCATAACAAATTCTAACCAAAATAGCCATCGTAAACCCTCTTCATTAAAACGATAACGGCATAATTCCCATCGTACCGGTAATGATCACCTTTTAAGGATATTTTTTCTCCCCAGCGGCAAAAAATATGCTAATATCGCGATTCTTTTTAAGCGATATTCAGGAGGTAGTCATGCCGAAATTTTATGAAGGTAAACTTGAAGCCACAGGGCAGAAGTTCGGAATTGTTGTCAGCCGTTTCAACAGCTTCATCTGCGAACGCCTGCTGGAAGGGGCCGTCGATGCGCTGGTCCGTCATGGCGTTGATGACAAAAACATCCACGTTGCCCGTGTGCCGGGTGCTTTTGAAATTCCGCTCTTTGCCAAGAAAATGGCGGAAAGCGGCAAATACGATGCCCTGATCTGTCTCGGCGCGGTTATCCGCGGTTCTACGCCGCATTTCGATTATGTCGCCTCCGAGGTTTCCAAAGGGGTGGCGAGCGTCTCTCTGGAGAGCGGGGTGCCGATCGCCTTTGGCGTCCTGACGACCGATACGATTGAGCAGGCGGTGGAACGCGCCGGCACCAAGGCCGGCAACAAGGGGTTCGAGGCGGCGGTTACCGCCATTGAATCCGTCAACCTGCTGAAGGTGCTCAAATAATGGGATTACGGCGTGAAGCACGTGAGTTGGCACTGCAGATGTTGTACGCACTCGATTCGAACAGCTCTGCCGGGGTGCGTGAAACCTTGCAGACCTTCCGCGAGGAACAGGTCGAGATAACGGGACGGGTGCGGGAGTTTGCCGAAGGTCTGGTGCAGGGTGTTCAGGCCAACCGCGACGTTATCGATGAAGCCATCCGGGCCCGCTCCAAAAACTGGTCGCTGTCACGCATGCCGCGGGTCGATCTGAACGTCATGCGTCTGGCCACGTACGAGCTGATGTTCCGTGCCGATATCCCCAAAAAAGTCAGCTATCAACGAGGCGATCGAGATCGTCCGCCGTTACGGCGACAAGGAATCACCGGCGTTTGTCAACGGCATTCTCGACGAGATCGAGGCCTGCGCAAAAACTGAACCGTCAAGCGAGGAACAATGAAAGATATACAGGTTGGTCTGATAGGATTCGGCAATATCGGGGCGGGGGTCGTCAAGCTGCTGCGCGAGAATGCCGACGTTATTCGCAGCAAGGTCGGGACCGGCATCGTCCTGAAACGCATCGCCGATCTGGATATCACCAGCGACCGGGGCGTGGTGGTCGAGCCCGGCGTGCTGACGACCAGTGTCGATGACATCTTCAACGATCCGGAAATTTCGGTCGTCATCGAACTGATCGGCGGCTATGAACCGGCCAAGACCTTCGTGCTGAAGGCGATTGAAAAGGGTAAGCATATCGTCACCGCCAACAAGGCTCTTCTGGCGCTGCATGGCTCCGATATCTACGCCGCTGCCGTGCGCAAGGGCGTCGAAGTGCAGTTCGAAGCATCCGTCGGCGGCGGCATTCCGGTGCTGACCGCGATCAAGAGCAACCTGGCCGCCAATAATTTCAGCAGCGTCTTCGGCATCATGAACGGCACCTGCAACTACATCCTGACCCGCATGACCCAGGAAGGGGCCGACTTTGCCGATGTGCTGAAGGCCGCGCAGGAACTCGGCTATGCCGAGCCCGATCCGACCTTTGACGTCGAAGGGGTTGATACCGCCCACAAGCTGGCGGTGCTGGTTTCGCTCTGCTTCGGCACCACGGATCGACTTCAAGAATATCCACACCGAGGGAATCTCCAATATCAGCGGGCTGGATGTCAAGTATGCCGCCCAGTTCGGCTACCGGATCAAGCTGCTGGCCATCGGCAAGCATGTCGACGGCGAGATCGAGGCCCGCGTGCATCCGACCATGATTCCGCTCGACAGCCCGCTGGCGGATATCAACGGCGTGTTCAACGCCATTCGCCTGACCGGTGATTTTGTCGGCCCGGTCATGTTCTCACGGGCGCGGCGCCGGACAGAACCCGACCGCCAGCGCGATTGTCGGCGACCTGATCGGCCTTTCCCGCAGCATGAAGGCCGGCGCCGGGCGGCGCATGTCGCCGCTCGGGTTTCTGGACGATGCTATCAGTCACCATTCCGGTCAAGCCGATGGCCGAGATCATCAGCAAATACATGCTCCGTTTCAGCGCCCTCGACAAGCCGGGCGTGCTGGGGGGGATCGCCGGATCGCTCGGCAAGCATGGCATCAGCATCGAATCGATGGTGCAGACCGCCCATGAGGTCGATGACTCGGCGCCGGTGCCGATCGTCATCATGACCCACGAGGCCCGCGAAGGCTCGATTCAGGAAGCGCTGGCCGAGATCGACCAGCTTGACATCATCTGCGAGAAAACCAGCTTTATCCGTATTGAAGACAATCTGGAGTAACTAACCACCCCCAACCCCTCCTTAATCAAGGAGGGGAGCTCTTTTAGGAGGAATCATGATCACCAAAATTCTGCTTGCCTGAAGACCAGATCCCGCGTCAGTGGTACAACATCATTCCCGATATGCCCGGCCCGTTGGCGCCGGTGATCAGCCCGCGGACCATGCAGCCGGTCACCCCGGACGAAATGCTGGCCATTTTCCCGATGGCGCTGATCGAGCAGGAGATGTCGACGCAGCGCTGGATCGATATCCCCGACGAAGTCCGTGAAATTTACCAGCTGTGGCGGCCGTCGCCGCTGTTCCGTGCCCACCGTCTGGAAAAGGCGCTCGGCACGCCGGCCAAGATCTATTACAAATACGAAGGGGTTTCCCCGGCCGGGTCGCACAAGCCGAACTCCGCGATTCCGCAGGCCTACTACAACAAGCAGGCCGGTATCCGCCGCCTGGCGACCGAGACCGGCGCCGGTCAGTGGGGGAGCTCGCTGGCGCTCGCCTGTTCCATGTTCGGCCTGGAATGCACCATCTACATGGTCAAGGTCTCCTGCACCCAGAAGCCGTACCGCAAGAGCATGATGCAGTTGTGGGGCGCCCAGGTGCATCCGTCACCGTCCGAATTCACCAACGCCGGCCGCTCCATTCTGGCCCATGACCCGGACTGCCTCGGCTCTCTCGGCATCGCCATCTCGGAAGCGGTGGAGGATGCGGCCACCCATGCCGACACCAACTACGCGCTGGGAAGCGTGCTCAACCACGTCTGCCTGCACCAGACCGATCATCGGCCAGGAAGCCCAGGCGCAGATGAAGATCGCCGGCGACTATCCCGATGTCGTGATCGCCTGCTGCGGCGGCGGCTCCAACTTCGCCGGTCTGGCCTTCCCGTTCATCGCCGACCGCGCCAACGGCAAGAATGTCCGCTGTCTGGCGGTCGAACCGGCCTCCTGTCCGACCCTGACCAAGGGGATCTACGCCTTCGACTACGGCGATACCGCCAAGATGGCGCCGATCTCCATGATGTACACGCTGGGGCACGACTTCATGCCCCCCGGCATTCACGCCGGCGGTCTGCGCTACCACGGCGAGTCGCCGCTGGTCTCGCAGCTCTACAGTGCCGGGCAGATCGAGGCCAAGTCCTACAAGCAGAATTCCTGTTTCGAGGGGGCGCTGCTGTTTGCCCGCAGCGAGGGGATCGTCCCGGCTCCGGAATCATCCCACGCCGTGCGCGCCGCCATCGATGAAGCGGTGCTGGCCAAGGAGGAGGGGAAGGAAAAGACCATCCTGTTCGGCCTGTCCGGTCACGGCCAGCTCGACATGGGCGCCTACGATTCCTATCTCTCCGGCAATCTGGAAGATTACGAATATCCGGATGCGATGGTGAAGGCGGCGCTGGAAAGATTCCCAAGATAAGTTTGTAAGCACCTATGGTCACGAGTCAAAATCTGCGGCATAACCAATCTGGAAGATGCCCTGATGGCGGTCGAAGCCGGAGCTGATGCTCTCGGCTTCGTCTTCTTTCAGGGCTCTCCGCGCTGCATCTCTCCCGAAAAGGCGGCTGCGATTATCCGCAGCCTGCCGCCGTTCGTGCAGACGGTCGGCCTGTTCGTCAACGAGAAGCCGGCAACGGTCAACCTGGTTGCCGATCAGTGCGGTCTGGATCTGGTCCAGCTGCATGGCGAAGAGTCCCCCGACTACTGTGCTGTCGTCAAACGCAGGATCATCAAGGCGTTCCGGGTGAGGGATGCGTCCAGTCTGGATGACATGCCGGACTATCGCGTCGCCGGCTGTCTGCTGGATGCCTGGTCTCCGGCGGCGCATGGCGGCACCGGCACCACCTTTAACTGGGATATCGCCGCCAGGGCTGCCGCCTCGCACCCCATCATCCTGGCCGGCGGGCTGACACCGGAAAATGTTGCCGAAGCGGTCGCAACGGTCAAACCGTATGCGGTCGACGTCTCCAGCGGCGTGGAGAGTGCGCCGGGAATAAAAGATGCCGGACTGGTTCGGGCCTTTATCGGAGCCGCGCGACAATCTATCGAACATTCCTAGGAATCCGGTTTCATGACCTTTCTCCGTCACATGTGTAAAGACCCCAAACGAATGATGCCGCTCATACCGTTAGCCCTGTCATGCTACGTGATCTTTTCCACCTTCTCCCGCCCGGGGATCACGGCTGACGGACAGACGTACCTCCAGATCGCCCGCAACCTGCACTTCGGCATCGGACTCGGCTGGCAGGCACTCTGGGTTCCTCCGCTGCACTCCATCCTCGTTGCGCTCGTCGGGTGGCTGCCGGGCGTTCCCGACCTGCTCATGGCTTCTGCGATAGTCGGGGCGGTCATGGGTATTCTCCTCACCGGTGCCGTCTGGCTCCTCGCATCGGAGCTTTTCGGCCGCTCCGTGGCCTTGGGCGCTTCCGTCGTGGCAGCCCTCTATCCGCACTTTCTCTGGATCAGCAAGGCGCCGGAGGCCGAATGCACCTATACGGCGCTCCTGGTCTGTTCCCTCTGGATTTTTCTCGTGGCCCTGCGCAAGCAGTCGTCCGGCTTGTTCATTCTCAGCGGAATCGCCTTCTCGCTCACCTATATGGCCCGCTCGGAAGGTTTTCTGATTATGCTCTTCGTCGTTGCCGCAGCCCTTCTCTCGGAATGGCGCCGCACGATGCGGGGAAAGATGGTGCGTTTCACCGCCATGCTTCTTCTGGCGTTCCTCCTGACCTCGCTACCCTACCTGCTCTTCCTCAAGAAACAGTACGGTGGCTGGGTCATCAGCCCGAAATCGACGTATGTGCTGATCTGGATGAAGGGGAGGATCTACCACGACAACAATGCCGGCGAGGTCGGCAACGAGGCGTTGTGGGGGCTGACCGACAGTGGCACAGTTGAAATGGCAGGTGCCGTCCGGCTTCGGGGATGTGGCTTCGTACCTCATGTCCCATCCCGCGAAGAGTGCCCGGGTCTATGTTGACAATCTGCTTCGGGAGGTTCCGGGCAGAATCCCCAACAACAGCGGCATGGAGAAATACCCCCAGCTTTTCCCGGTGATTCTGTCCCTTGCCGCCGTTTTTGCATCCTTCCGGAAATGGGGTGAACGCTCCCGCCGCGACAAGGCGGTGCTTCTCTCTCCGTTCCTGATCCTGTTTGTGCTGCCGGTTTTTACCGAGGGGTGGTGGAAGTATCTGGTGCCGTATGCGCCGCTTCTGATTATCCTCGGGTGCGCAGGGATCGCCTTCGCAGCGGAATTACTGTTCAAGAGGTTTCCGCAATCGACGCGACGCGCAGCTTCACTGGCGGTCATGCTGGGACTGGCACTGTATTTCCGCACCGCGGCGTTCCCCGTCCATCTCTTCCCAGCTCAGGGTACGAGCGGCATTCCTGCGCCGCAACCGTCGGCAGAGATCATGGCGCGCCGGTCCTATGCCGTTGAGGCGGAGAAGGCGGGGCTCTGGATCGCCCAGACCTTGGGGCCGGGCCATAATTACATGGTCCCCTGGTCAAAACTGATCTATCCTCTGAACGGACTCTGGACCGCTGCACCGGTAGCGGACTATCCCCGGTTACACGCGTTTGCCGTGAGGCAGGGAGCCGAATTCTATCTCGAAGAGATGGATGGTTCCGTCCCGGTTGAACAGATCAAGGCAACCCCTCCCGGGCTGACGTTTGTAACCATGTACCGGTCACCGCAGAGCGGGTATACCGTCGCAGTATACCGCTTTGATCCGCTATAGCAGAATGCTGAAAAACTGCCGCCGATCGATATTCTCGTACCGGCTCTCCCGTACGAGGGGTCTTCGCGGCAAGATCTAACAATGAAAAGAGACTATTATGCGTTATCCCGATAAACAAGGGCACTTCGGCCAGTTTGGCGGACGCTATGTCCCGGAAACCCTCATGCCGGCGCTGATGGAGCTGGAAAAGGCCTACGAGCATTATCGCCATGACCGTGAGTTCAAGCAGGAATTCGCCTATTACCTGCGCCAGTACGTCGGTCGCCCCAACCCGCTCTATTTCGCCGAGAAGCTGACGAAGAAGCTGGGCGGCGCACGCATCTACCTGAAACGCGAGGACCTGAACCATACCGGCGCGCACAAGATCAACAACACCATCGGCCAGGGGCTCCTGGCCCGGCGGATGGGGAAGAAGCGGGTCATTGCCGAGACCGGCGCCGGCATGCACGGCGTGGCAACCGCCACCATCGCCGCCCTGTTCGGGATGGAGTGCGAAGTCTTCATGGGGGAAGAGGATACCCATCGCCAGTCACAGAACGTCTTCCGCATGAAGCTGCTGGGGGCCACCGTGACCCCGGTCACCGCCGGTACCGCTACGCTGAAGGATGCCATGAACGAGGCGATGCGCAACTGGGTCACCACCATCCATGACACCTTTTACGTGATCGGCACCGTGGCCGGGCCGCACCCGTACCCGATGATGGTGCGCGACTTCCAGTCCGTGATCGGCACCGAGGTCAAGCGGCAGCACAAGAAGGTCGAAGGGCGTCTGCCGGATTATCTGGTGGCCTGCTGTCGGCGGCGGCAGCAACGCCATGGGGCTGTTCTACCCGTTCCTCAAGGACAAGAGCGTGCGTCTGATCGGGGTCGAAGCCTCCGGTTACGGCATCGAGACCGGCAAGCACGCCGCACCGCTCTGCGCCGGCTCCCCCGGCATCCTGCACGGCAACAAGACCTATCTGCTGCAGGACCAGCACGGCCAGATCACCCACGCCCACTCCATTTCGGCCGGTCTCGACTATCCCGGCGTCGGCCCGGAACATTCCTGGCTGAAGGACAGCGGCCGCGCCGAATACGTCTCCATCACCGACGACGAGGCGCTGGACGGCATTCAGCACCCTGACCCGCGAAGAGGGGATCATCCCGGCCCTGGAATCGTCCCACGCCATCGCGCACGCCATCAAGCTGGCGCCCACGCTGGGTACGGACAAGACGATAGTGGTCTGTCTGTCGGGTCGCGGCGACAAGGATATGCACACCGTAGCCGAGGCCATGGGGATCTCGTTCTAGTTGAGATCAAGGGAACCGAAAAGGGGGAGTTGATTTGATGAAAAGCAGGAACATGGTGGCAGTGGTATGCGTAGTACTCGTTTCTGCGTGCGGTTCGGCGATGGCGGGTCCGACAGGACAGATCAATATCCCTTCGACCGATGCGAAAGGGCTTCAGGAAGTTACCCTCAGTGTCAACAACTACGCCCGCTTCTCCGGCGCAGCCGATGCCGGTCCGAATACCTACGGTATCGGCGTTGTTACCGGCCTGTTGCCGTTTGAAAAGGTGAAAATCGAAATAGGCGCCGATTATACGACGAGCGGTGTCGGCACGGCGTATCCATTCACATTCAACGCCAAGGTGGCCACTGCCGAAGACGCCTTGTTTGCCGGGTTGCCCGCCTTTGCCGTGGGCGCATATAACATCGGTACCATTTCAGCGTCGCTCCCGCAGAATATCGTCTATGGACTTGCCGCCAGGACCTTCCCCGTCATCGGGCGCATCTCGGTCGGCGGGTACAGCGGCTCTGAAGATGCGTTGGGCAAAAAGGAAAATAGCGGTCTGCTCGCATCCTGGGATCGCAGCATCACGGAAGTATCGGACAAGCTCTGGCTGGGTGTGGATTACATGAGCGGCGGCAACAGCAATGACGGTATCGGTGTCGGCGGTTCATGGTCGTTCACCAAGCAGGTCAACCTGCTGGCCGGCGTAACCATATACAACCCCGGCCAACGCACCCTGGCGGGCGGCAAGCCGACGTTCACAACGCAACTTTCGATCAATCTCCCCTAGTACCCCGGACCGGCTGCATCCACCCGCTCGGAACACGACCGCGGATGGGATCGAAGTAAACTGTCATCTCGTAACCACTCGGGCGGTATGAGTGTGTGACCCGAAAATTTAGCCGTAATTACACCGTTTAAGCTTCGCTAAAGCCCGAGAAATCGGGCTTTTTTTGTTGACCAGTCGCGTCTGTTTCGACTATATGTAAACCCGTTTGATTATGTCGGATACGCGCGCTAGCGAAATAATTTTCTGCGGTGAAAACGGAGCGAATTATTTCCAACTTACTAAAAGGAGGCTGAATATGCATCTTGTTGATCAGATCAAGGAAAAGGCCAGAAAGAATCTGCAGACGGTTGTGCTGCCGGAGAGTTACGATGAGCGGATGCTGTTTGCCGCGGAAAAAATCGTCAAGGAAGGGCTGGCAAAGATCGTCATTCTGGGCGATCCGGCCAAGATCCAGGCCGACGCTGCTGCCAAGGGGATCAATCTGGCAGGGGTGGAACTGCTCAATCCGGCGACATCGCCAAAACTGGAGCAGTACGTGGCCGATCTGGTCGAACTGCGCAAGAGCAAGGGATTGACCGCCGATGAAGCCAGGAAGCTTCTGACCGCCGACGACAACCTGTATTACGCCGGCATGATGGTGCGTAACGGCGATGCCGGCGGCGAAGTGGCCGGTGCCACCGGCACCACCGGCAACGTGCTCAAGGCCGCCTTCCAGACCGTCGGCCCGGCCAAGGGCATCAAGACCGTCTCCTCCTTCTTCCTGATGATCACCAAGACCCCGACCTTCGGCGAAAACGGCATCATTCTGTTCGCCGACTGCGCCGTCAATCCCAACCCGGATGCCCAGGCCCTGGCCGAGATCGCCGTGGCCACCGCCGGAAACTGCAAGGCGTTTCTGGATGTGGATGCCCGCGTGGCGCATGCTCTCCTTCTCCACCAAGGGGAGCGCCAGCCATGCCGACTGCGACAAGGTGCTGAAAGCGCTGGAGATTGCCAAACAGATCAAGCCGGATATGCAGATCGACGGCGAACTGCAGGCCGATGCCGCCCTGCTCCCCAAGGTCGGCGAGCAAGAAGGCTCCCGGCAGCAGCGTGGCCGGCAAGGCCAACGTCCTGATCTTCCCCGACCTGGATGCCGGCAACATCGCCTACAAGCTGGTGGAGCGCGTCGCCGGCGCCGAAGCGGTCGGCCCGATCATCCAGGGGCTGGCCAAGCCGGTCAACGACCTCTCGCGCGGCTGTTCGGTGGACGACATCGTCAACGTCACCGCCATCACGGCGGTGCAGGCGGCACAGGGGTAGCAAGGCTCTCAAAACGACAAAAGGCGCACTCTTCATAAGGAGTGCGCCTTTTGTCGTTACTGCGGCGGGGGGATTCTGATAGGTATCGTGTCGCCGGGAACAGTGTTGTCAGACATACCTGAGCGGATCGGTCAGGCCCGCCTCGGCAAACCCCTTCAAGCGCAAGCGGCAGGAGTCGCACTCTCCGCAGGAGAGCCCTTCCGCGGTCGGGTCGTAGCAGGAGTGCGTCAATGCGTAATCTACTCCCAACTCCACGCCGCGCCGGATGATATCGGCCTTGGTCATGTTGATCAGCGGCGCATGGATCTTGAACGGCGAGGTCCCTTCGACGCCGGCCTTGGTCGCCAGATTGGCCATCTTCTCGTACGCCTCGATGTACTCCGGCCGGCAGTCGGGATAGCCGGAGTAATCGAGGGCGTTGACGCCGATATAGATGTCGGACGCGCCCAGCACTTCGGCCCATCCCAGGGCAAAGGAGAGGAAGATGGTGTTGCGGGCCGGTACGTAGGTGACCGGGATGTCGTCTCCCGACGCCGTCTTTGGGAACTGTCGATATCGGCAGGTCAGGGCGCTTCCCCCCATCAGGCGAAGGTCGAAATCGACAACGAGATGTTCAGCCGCGCCGATTCTTTTGGCATTCTGCCGTGGCAACCGACAGCTCGAAGCTGTGCCGCTGACCGTAGGAAAAACTGATGGCATAGGGGACAAACCCATCCGCTTTGGCTATCGCCATACAGGTGGTGGAATCCAGTCCGCTGCTATACAACACTACCGCTTTACGTTGCATGATAAGGGTCTCCGGGAACGGGCATGAACTTTATGGTTTGCAATTTTACGCGTATTGAGTACAATAAGTCTACTTTTCTCACGTTCTTCGCCGGAAAAAAGCAAATCATCCTATAGATGAGGTCTGCCGGATGGCAGACCTTTTTCATTTGAGGTACCATGCGACTAAAAGAGGAACAGATCCGCGGGTTGGCGGAGAAGGTCTACAGCGACCTGGCGGCAGATCTCCTGATAACGCCGCGTGGGGAGCGCGGGGCGGTTGTTGCGGGGATTGCCCGTGCCATCTCGCAGAACTTTGCCGCCGAGCAGAAGCTGGAGCGGGATGCGGAAAAGCTGCTGGATGAAACCCTTGATGCGCATGGGACGCGGCGCTGCCGATATCGATCGCCGCCGCATGCTGAAGATGATCAAGGATAAGCTGGCCAAGGAACGAAAGATAGTCCTGTGATTCTTGGAAGGGATTTTACTATGTCATTATCTGAAGACCGTATTTCAACGATGGCCCATGAAATAATCACCTGTATCTGGCGGGACGATCTGGCCGATGTGTCCGATGACAGTCGCGCGCTCGGCCGGGTCAAGCAGTCACTCGAAGCTTTTTTCGGCGCTGTGGACGAGATTGAAGCGGCGGTCAAGGCAGAAGCTGCGCAACAAGGCTCCCGGCAGTCGGGATTACGATGTTCTTTACCAGAAATTTTACCACGACGAAATGGCCCGAAGAAAATTGTGACATTCTGCAGGTGAACCTCACTTTTTACGTCAGTAATCATTATTCTTACCGGCCCTGAGCTGCTGCTCATGGCCTTTTTCACGAAAGGCACGTCTCATGTCATATCGCTTCAGGCCGGTTCTGCTGGCTTTTGCCGGAGTAACAGTTATAGCGGGTACCACACTTTCATCACTGGCCGATGACTATCTCAGCCGTGCGGTCTTACAGTACCGCGACAAGGATTTCGGAGGGGCCTATACGTCAGCCGGAAAATCCTCCGATCAGGCCCAGCGGGTTTTTGTCCGCGGGATGGCGGCGTTGCGTACCGAGAAGTTCGACGAAGCGGTGACGCTGCTGGCCGAGGCGGAGCAGAAACTGCCGCTGGTTGCCGATTACGCCGCGTACTTTCAGGCGGAAGCGCTCCTGAAACTGAAGCAGTATCCCGCTGCCGCTGCCAAAGCGGCGTCAATTCGTACGTCGTTTCCCTCCTCCAGGATGGTCCGCCGCTCGGAAAAACTGTATGCCGATATCCTGTATGAGTCTGGAGACTGCAAGAGTGCCCTCAAGGCATATCAATCATATATCGAGAAGTATCCCTCGGGCGGCGATGCCGTCGATGCCAGCTTTTCGTCGGCGCGCTGCCGGGAAGCGTCGGCAGATGCCGGGGGTGCGCTGCTGATATATCGAAGCATCTGGCTCAACAGCCCTGCGTCACCCCTCGCCGCCAAGTCGCTGGAGCGGCTCAGGCTGCTGGAACAATCAGGTCTTACAATCCCCCCGTACACGGCTGAAGAACTTCTGAAACGGGCTTCTACCCTCTATGCACAGAATGAGTTCGCTGCCACCCTCAAAACCCTGGATATGATCCCGGCCGCAGCTCAACCGCAAGCAATTGCAAACCGGATCGATCTTCGTGCCGGTATGGCTCAGTATCGCCTGAGGCAGTACAAACAGGCCGAAAAACAGTTCACCAGAGCGGCTGCCAGTTCTCTGCCCGGAGTGCGTTCCGAAGCCCGCTTCTGGCTGGCCAAGTCACTTGAGCGACAGGATCTGAAAGAGCGCGCCCTGGCGATGTACATGGAGCTGGCCGGTGAAGGGAAAAAACAGGAGTTTGCCGACGATGCCCTGATCGAGGCGGCCGGTATGAAGCGCGGTCTCGGGCAGTATGCCGAAGCGGCCCGCCTGTTCGATCAGGCTTCCAGGCTTTCGCCCGAATCGAAAACTGTTGCAAAATCGGTGTGGGATGCGGGATGGTGCCGCTATCTGGCCGGTGATTATCCTGCGGCAGCAGAGGCATTCAAAAAAGTGCTCGCCGATGAAACCCAGCGCGAGAAGGTATTGTACTGGCTTGCCAGGACGCTGGAAAAGAGCAGCAGTGCCGCTGCCGCTTCATATTATCGCACCCTGCTGGACGAATTTCCGGCCGGTTTTTATGCCACATGGTACCGAGAACAGAAGGGGGTGAAGGATACCCGCGAGTCACTCGGCAATCGCGACCCCCTGGTTGAACTCCCCGCTGCTGGCCGGATTTGACAAACCGCGCCTGCTGGCGTCACTCGGTATGCTTGAAGAAGCCCGGACGGAGATGACGGTCGCCCGTAAAAAAAGCGGCGAAAAGAAGGGACAGTTCCCCGCTCTCGCCAGGGTCTACCTCGAAATGCGGGACTACGGCTCGGCGATCGCGCTGTTTATGCAGAACCGCCCCGTTGTGTGGGAAAAGGGGAGTCTGCCGCTCTGGACGGCCGGGTATCCCCGCGCGTATACGGATCTTGTCAGTCAGCATGCCGCTCTTAACGGGCTGTCGGAAGGGTTGGTCTATGCCTTGATCCGTGCCGAAAGCGGTTTTGCCCCTGCCATAAAGTCCGGTGCCGGAGCGATCGGCTTGATGCAGATGATGCCGGCCACGGCCAAGCTGACCGCCCGCGAAAAAGGGAGCTTTAATCCCCTGCGTCTGACCGTGCCGGAGTACAACATCCGCCTGGGTACGAAGCATCTTCATGACTTGATGAAAGAGTATGATGGCGACGTGGTCTACATGGCGGCAGCATACAATGCCGGGTCGGGGGCGCTGGAGCGGTGGAAAAAGTGTTTTGTTGGACTGAAAAAAGATGAATTTATCGAGAGTATCCCCTATCAGGAAACCCGCGACTATGTGAAAAAAGTGTACGCGTCGGCGGCTACCTATCGCCAGCTGTACGGTTTGAAATAAGCGGCATCATACATACACCACCGCTACCCGTTCCAGGTAGTCGGACAACTGCAGCACCGCGCTGACGATGTTTTTTTTGTCACCCGCCATGGCCGCTTCCTCGATTGCCTCGCCAATCGCTGAAATGTCATCAAAGCCGTAGCTGCCGCCTGCGCCTTTCATGCGATGTCCCAACGTACCGATTTCGCTGAAGGAACCCCGCTCCAGCAGAGTGCCGATCAGCAGGCAGTCACTTCTCCGGTTTTCGAGAAACTCCGGAACGATGGACTGTACTTCGCTATTGATCTCAACGGTGATGGTATCCTGATATGGTGTACCGTTCATGTAAAATCCCCTTGATCCGGAACTGAAACCGGAATGAGATAGTGCTCCAGACAATCCAGCAACGTCCGTTTTTTAAACGGCTTTGCTATATGGCCATCACACCCCGCTTCAAGACATTTTTGAATGTCCGACTCGTAGGCATGGGCGGTGAGGGCGATGATGGCCGTTCTTTTGCGACCGGAATGTTCTTCATCTCTCCGTATTATGCGGGTGGCTGTGTAGCCGTCCATGACCGGCATCTGGATATCCATGAAAATCAGATCATAGCTCTGCTCCGCACATAGATCAACCGCTTCCTGACCGTTGCCTGCCTCATGCAGTTCCAGCGGAAACGAGCGCAGCAGCAGTCGCATCAATCTCCGGTTTTCAAGAGAGTCGTCAACCAGAAGCACCCGATTGGGATTTCCGGCCCGGGCATCCTCCGCCGCTGCCGTGGTAGACCAGGTTTCCCGCGCTGCCGCGTTGGCGGTTTGTTCCGGCTCAACCGATGCAACCAGGAAGGGTACGGTGAAGCTGAAGGAACTTCCGACCCCCGGCACGCTTTCAACCTGCATGGTGCCGCCCATCGCTTCAACCAGTTTGCGGCTGATGGCCAATCCGAGTCCGCTGCCGCCAAAGCGGCGGGTAATGGATGTGTCGGCCTGGGAAAAACTGTCAAAGATCATCTCAAGTTTATTCGGGTCGATGCCGATGCCGGTGTCCTTGACAATAAATGTTACCGGTATCCGATCGTGTTCGGCCGGTGCGGAAGATATCGTAATTGAAACAGAACCGCCATCGTTTGTAAATTTAACCGCATTAGTGACCAGATTTACCAGAACCTGTTGCAGCCGGGCCTGATCCCCTGACACGACCTGTACTATCGAGGGGGGACAATTCAAGGAAAGGTTAAGTTTCTTGCTTTCAATAGTCTGCCCGATCATCAGGATGACCCGCTCCAACGTATGCAGCAGGTTGAAGGGTCCGTTGATGATGGTAAGCTGACCGGCTTCTATGCGGGAGAGGTCGATCAGGTCATTGATCAGTACCAGCAGGCAGTCTCCCGCATGGCGTATCATCGCAAGACAGCGCTGCTGGTCTTCGCTCAGCGCTGCCGAGTCAAAATATTCGGTTCCGCCGATGATCGAGTTGAGCGGAGTCCGCATTTCATGGCTCATGTTTGCCAAAAAAGCGGATTTGGCGCGATTGGCGGATTCGGCAAGATCGCGGGCTGTCCGGAGTTCTTCGGCATTTTTCTTCCGCTTGGCGACCTCTGCCCGCAGTCCTTCGTTGCCAATCGCCAGCTCGGCTGTGCGCGAGGCAACAATTCCTTCCAGATTCCGATTGACCTCTTCCAGTTCGGCCTGCTTCTGCTGTAGGGCGTCCTGAATGTTTTTCAGGTTGCTGATGTTCTGGGCCGCACAGATGACCGCCTGCGGCTGACCATCTTCATCTTTCATGACCGCCAGCGAATAGAGCATCGGCACAACGTCTCCGTCTGCGGTACGACAATTGCTCTCGATGCCATGAATCGGGCCATGCTCCAGCGCTTGTGAGAAGGCCCACAGCATGCAGAGCGGTGCATCGGGTTCATCAAATTCAGTCAAGCGGTGTCCCACAACGGCATCGGGCCGGTAGCCGAACAGCTCGCAGTAGGCGCGGTTCACGCTTTGAATCACGCCGTCAGGGTCAATGACAATCAGCACATCGTTCATGCTGTCGATCAGTTTTTCCATGTATTCACGCGAAACGGTGGTCGTGCGGAGTTTTTCGGTCATGCTGTTGAAAACGGTCGCCAGATGGCCGATTTCGTCATGTGACGTGATGGTAATGGGCTCGTTGAGTTCTCCTCTGCTCAAGCGGTGGACAGCGTTGGTCAAAAGCGCAATCGGACGGGTAATTGCCGATGCAAACACGATTGCCGCAGTTATGCCGAGGATCAGAATGACGAGGACAAACGGCAACATCCGTATCAAAACCCCTTCGACGTTCCTGTCTATCAGCGCTTCATACAGGCCGATATGAACCGACCCGAGAGATCCGCCCTGGATAGGGGCCGAAATATCATAGATCCGGCCCCCGACCGTTTCAAGAATAGCCGTCTGGCCCGACGCCCGATGCGCGTTGAGAGCAGCATCAAGCAGTTCCTCAGGGACAGCTGAGCCGAAGGTGTGGGTTGCCAGCGTATTGTCGGGTGTGACGACATAGATGTATTCGATATCCTTATCAAGTTTACGGTAGCCGTTGACGAGCAGTCCGAGGCTGGATTTATTCTCGGTAATCAGCGGAATTTCGGCCGCCTCTGCTATATAGCGGGCAACGGAAAGGCCGCGCTTCATCAGTTCATCTTCAAAACGGAAATGAAGTTCATGATTCACCACCAGGCCGAGCGCGCCTCCAATCAACAGGATCAGGAGTGTTGTGCCGAGAATGAATTTTTTTCGAAGAGAGAGAGAAGTCATAGTGTGAGGGGCCGATCCTTCGGGCGGTCAAATTGTAATGTGCTATTCTATCACGATTGTTTTTAAGAGCAAGCGCCAGAGCGCATTTCAATCTGTCGCTCCGCCTTGAAAAGCGTGGTGCCGTATGGTACAACAAATCTCTCATTTCAGCACGCGAAAGGCATACCTGCCATGGCAGAACAAACCCCCATGATGCGGCAGTATCTGGAGATCAAATCGGGGTATCCCGATGCGATCCTCTTCTTCCGCATGGGGGATTTTTACGAGATGTTTCTGGACGATGCCCTGCTGGCTTCCCGCATCCTGGATATCGCCCTGACCTCCCGCAACAAGGGGAGCGGCGATGAGATCCCCTTCTGCGGCGTCCCCTACCATTCCGTCACCCCCTATATCGCCAGACTGATCGAAACCGGCCACAAGGTGGCCATCTGCGAACAGGTGGAAGACCCGAAACAGGCCAAGGGGATCGTGCGGCGCGAGGTGGTCAGGGTCGTCACCCCCGGCCTGCTGATCGAGTCCGAGAGCCTTCTCCCGGACGAAAACAATTATCTGCTGGCACTCTGCGAGGCGCCGGGCGACAGTGGGGCTGCGCCTGGCTGGACGTCTCCACCGGCGAGTTCCGGGTGACCGAGCTGACCGGAGCCGCTGCCGCGCTGGCTGAAGCGGTCGGCATCAACCCCGCGAAATTCTGCTGTCCGACGCGCTGGATCGGGACGCCCTGCCGCCCGATCTGCGTTCATTTCTGAGAGAGCGGATCATCTCCCGGGCCCCGGCCTGGGTCTATGATCGCGACTATGCCACGACGCTGCTCTGCGACCAGTTCGGCGCCGCATCGGCCGAGGCGCTCGGGCTGGAGGGGATGCCGACCGCCCTGATGGCCGCCGGTGCCGCCCTCTACTATCTGCGGGAAAACCGCAAGGCGGCCCTGCCGCATATCCGCGATATCATTGTCTACGCAGCGCAGTCGAGCATCTGGCCCTGGACCCGGCCACCCGCCGCAATCTGGAGATCACCGCCAGCATGGCCGAGGGGAAGCGGAGCCGGTTCACTGCTGGGCTGTCTGGATCGCACCGGCACCGCCATGGGTGCCCGCCGCCTGAAACAGTGGCTCAGCTATCCCCTGGTCGGGCTGGAGCCGATCCGGCAGCGGCTGGATGCGGTGGAAGAGCTGCTGGAGTCGCCCGAACTGCGCGACGAGCTGGTCGCGCACGTCTGAAAGACATTGCCGACCTGGAGCGGCTCAACGGCCGCATCGGCATGGCCAGCGCCGGCGGGCGCGACCTGCGGGCACTGCATGATTCGCTGATCCACCTCCCGCCGCTGCTGGAGCGACTGGCCGGCGTGCAGGCTTCGCTGCTGCAGTCGCTGACCGTCGCCATCGATCCGCTGGATGACATCTGCCAGCTGGTGGCGCGCGGCATCATCGAAACCCCTCCCTTCTCGCTGCGTGAAGGGGGGATCATCGCACCCGGCTACAATGCCGAGCTGGACGAGCTGCGCGCCATCAGCAGCGAGGGGAAGGGCTTCATCGCCCGGCTGGAGGCCCAGGAACGGGCCCGCACCGGCATCTCGACCCTCAAGATCCGCTACAACCGGGTCTTCGGCTATTCGATCGAGATCACCAAGAGCAACCTGGCCAATGTACCGGCCGATTACATCCGCCGCCAGACCCTGGCCAACGCCGAGCGCTATATCACCGAGGAATTGAAAAATTACGAGGAGAAGGTGCTGGGAGCCGAGGAGCGCATCTGCGACGCTGGAATTCACCCTGTTCCAGGAGATTCGCGAACAGGTGGCCGCCCAGGCCGAGCGGATCTGCCCGTACCGCCGACGGTCTGGCGATTCTGGATGTGCTGCATCTCGCTGGCGAATCGTGGCCGGTGAACGCAATTACTGCAAGCCGCTGGTGGACGATTCGGACGTTATCGATATCCGCGACGGTCGCCACCCGGTGATCGAGTCTATGAAGCTGGGGGAACGCTTCGTTCCCAACGACACCCTTCTGGATGCCGACGACAACCAGCTGCTGATGATCACCGGCCCCAACATGGCCGGCAAATCGACCTATATGCGCCAGGTGGCGCTGATCACCCTGATGGCCCAGGCCGGCAGCTTCGTCCCGGCCAGCGAGGCCCGCATCGGCATCGCCGACCGCATCTTCACCCGCGTCGGTGCCGGCGACAACCTGGCCCGCGGCCAGTCCACCTTCATGCTGGAGATGATGGAGGCGGCCGGCATCCTCCGTAACGCCACCCCCACGCAGCCTGATCATCATGGACGAGATCGGCCGCGGCACCTCGACCTTTGACGGCGTCTCCATCGCCTGGGCCGTGGCGGAGTACATCCACGACACCCCCACCTGCCGCAGCCGCACCCTCTTTGCCACCCACTACCACGAACTGACCGAACTGGCGACGACCCGCGAGCGGATCAAGAACTTCACCGTGGCGGTGCGCGAGTGGAACGACCAGGTCATCTTCCTGCGCACCATCATTCCCGGCGGCGCCTCCCACTCCTACGGCATCCAGGTGGCCCGTCTGGCCGGCATGCCGTCCGACGTCATCGAGCGCGCCAAGGAGATCCTGCGCAACCTGGAGAACGGCGAGTTCGAGGAGGGGGCTCCGCGCCTGGCCAAGAGCAGCAAGAAGCCGCCCCGTGAGCCGTCACCGCAGTTTTCGCTGTTCGAAACCAGCGAGGATCAGTTGCGCCAGCGCCTGAAGAAACTCAACATCGCCACCCTGACTCCGCTGGAGGCGCTTAATCTGCTGGATGAACTGAAGCGGATGGTGTGAGGGGGGCGTCTCCTCTACGTTCTGATTTCGCGTTGAATGTAACTGCCGGCTACCGAATATAAAAACAGAAGTTGTTCTTGCCGCTCCGTTTTACTTCGTACATGGCGGTATCCGCGCCATGCAGCAGTTTCTCCGCGTCCTCTGCGTCATCGGGGAAAATACTGATCCCGATGCTCGCCCCGATATGACAGACCGCCGCACCGATGACAATCGGTTGTGAAAGCCGGTCGATGATGTTCTTCGCCACAAGGGCCGCGTCGCTGCGCCCTTGCAGGACGGTGAGGATGACGGTGAATTCGTCCCCCCCCATGCGTGCCACGGTGTCCGATTCCCGCAGATTGGACCTGATACTCTCTGCAACCAGGCGGAGCAGTTGGTCGCCCGTCTCATGACCGTACGTGTCATTGATGTTCTTGAATCCGTCCAGATCGATGAACAGGATACCGCAGCGCCTGTGTTCCCGCCTGGCGAGGACAATCGCCTGGCTGGCGCGGTCAAAAAACAGCGCCCGGTTGGGCAACCCGGTCAGGCTGTCGAAATGCGCCATGCGCGCCAACTGTTCCTGAAGCAGCTTGCGCTCCGTGATATCCTCCTTCACCGCCACAAAATTGGTGATAACGCCGGAGCCGTCCTTGATAGGCGAGATGTATGTCTTTTCCCAGAACAGCTTCCCGTGCTTGCTGCGGTTAAGGAACTCGCCCTGCCATTCTTTCCCCGCTAAAATAGTTTTCCACAGATCATGGTAGAATTCCGGCGGGTGGGTGCCTCCCTTCAGGATACGGGGGTTCTGTCCCAGCACCTCTTCCGCGGTGTATTCGGTCATGCGATAAAATTTGGGGTTGGCGTATTCAATTGCGCCGGTCGAGTCGGTAATAACGATGGCGGCCGGACTTTGTTCTACCGCCGTGGAAAGCTTGCGCAGGGTGTTTTCAATCTGTTTCCGCTCGGTGATGTCGCGCCAGTGCACCAACTGCATCCTTTCCCCGTGCAGTGAAATCCGCTTCAGCGAAATATCGACGAAGAACTCGGTTCCGTCCAGGCGGTGGTGCAGCCATTCAAAATGCATGTCCTGTTGGGCAAAAACCGCCTGGATGATCTTGTCAGCCTTTTCCGCGGACAACTGCCCATCCGGCTGCCTCTCCGGCGAAAAGAACGAAGGGTGCCGCATCAGCACCTGTTCCCGTGACGCAGCCCCCAGCATGCGCACGGCGGCCTCGTTGCAGTCCACAAAGCAACTGGTCTCGTCGATGAGCAGGATCGGGTCCGGTGCTTCGTTGAACATCGCACGAAAGGTCTCTTCGCTCTCCTTTAAAGCCGCCTGGGTACGCCTGATCTCCGTGATGTCAAAGCCCAGCACCGCTATCCGTCTCACCCGCATATCCGGGTCGATGATCGGCGTACTGACATTGTAGAAACTGTAGCCGTCTCGCTGGTCTTCGAACAGCACCGCCCGTTTGCTGGTCAGCGTTTCGAGAAGCAGTGCCCGGCGCGCTTCGGCCACATCGGCGGGGATATAGCCCCAGATCGGGGTTCCAACCATGCTGCCAGGTACTGAACCGAGCCTTGTTGCGGCTGTCTCGTTTATGGCCAGGACAACGCCGTCGGGATCGATAAGCATCATGGATTCCGGAACGGCATTGAGCAGGGAGCTGATCACGTTTTCACGGTCATTGGCCCGCTTCTTTTCCTCCATGATTATAGCTTCGGAATGTTCGAGTTGGCGCAGGCGCCTGCTGTGGACAACGCAGAGCGTCACGATGATGGCCGCGAACACAACCGTCAGGATGCCGTTCGACATTGCGACGTGGTTGCCAGGAATGGTCTGGCCGATGATTACTCCCATGGCGAAGAGAAACACCGATGCCATGATGTACAGGGCCTTGCGTATTCGGTCATGTGACTGTCGTCTCATGGGCTGGATCCCTCCGGAATTGCAAAGAAAGCAGGAAATGCGGCTCCCGCTATTCGTCGTAGCGTTCTACCATATTTCATGCGGAGGCGGATTTTATTCGAATTACGCTATTTAATCCACATGAAACCAATAGTCGCGCCACAAATATGTCTTCATGGTTACATTCTACTCTTTCTTGTCACTGTGGCAAAAGCATAAAAAGAGTAATTCGGTCTTTAATGGTGAGCCGGCTTATCCTGATTGCGACCGGTGTATACATTTTAGAAAGTACGAGTATGTGAACTCACGTTATTTCAATGGGTTGCAAAATATGAACAGAAGCATCACACGTTGTGCGGCGAGTAACTGTCTGAAAATACGCTTGATTGTTGACCACAAATGAGTTAGGGAGGTTCACGTATGTACGAAGCTGAAAGGATTCCCTATGGGTGTAGAGATTTATGTGGGGCATATCTCCGGTACGGTTACTGAGGATGAAGTGCGGAAGCTGTTCTCCGTGGTGGGTACTGTCACGTCTGTCCACCTGGTAACCGACTCCGGTTCCGGAGAATCCAGGGGATGCGGCTACGTCAGGATGTCGACCGAAGATGAAGCCAGGGAAGCGGTCGATCTGCTGAATGGAGCCAAGCTTGGTGACAGGCTGATCGTAGTAAAAGATGCGCCACCCAAAAACTTCAAGAAAACAGGCTCGTCCGGCGCAGGACGGGACGGGAAAAGCCGGGGCCCGGGCGGAGCGGCCAACCCTTCACTCAAGAGGCGTTGAGATGCAGTGCGGAGAAAACCAGGTGATGCTGGATGTACGCAGTCACAATCATACTGATACCATGCGGCGCAGTCGGCTTCATTGGCCCCAATCAGTTGTTAAAAGCTGATATTTCTGCTACAAGAACACGTTACTTTTTATACTGATCCTGCTGGCTAACAAAGCGACCCCATGAACCGATACCTTTACATTCTAGCCTGCCTCCTCATTTCCTCTCTGCTGCTGCCGTTTCCGGCCCTTGCGGCCAAGAAAAAGACGGGTGTCTTCAGCGAACAGACTTCCGCAACCACCCGTCCTCCGGCAGTTCTCACCGAGATGAAACATTGGTCAAACCCTGATTATACACGGATTTCGCTTGAACTTGATCGGGATGTTACCTGGGAGTCGCATGAACTTGGCAAAGGTGCTCCCGGCAAGCCGGGGAGGGTCTATATCGATCTGAAGCGGACTCGTCTCGGAAAGGGTGTCAAGGATATCACCATCGGGGACGGCTTGCTGAAAGGCGCCCGGATCGGTCAGTACAAGGCCGAAGTGGTGAGGGTGGTGCTGGATACCGAAAATATCAAGGACTATAAAATATTTCCGCTGTCCGATCCGGCGCGGCTGGTAATCGATGTCCGCGGCGAACGTCCGACAGAGATATCGCGTCTGGAGCCGGTGGTCAGTGCCGTGCCCGAACGGGTTGTGGTGCCGAAGCTTGAGGAGCACCCTGCCGTTGTGGAGAAAAAGCCGAAACCTCCAAAGAAGCCGGTTATTATCGAAAATCAGGCGAATTGTGGTTGATCCGGGTCACGGTGGCCATGATCCGGGCGCGGTCGGCCCGACCGGTATTCAGGAAAAAGACGTGGTGCTGGCGATCGGGCTCAAGTTGAGGGATCTGCTCAAGGAAGAGTTGGGGGTGGATGTCGTTATGACCCGCTCGACCGATGTTTTTATCCCGCTGGAGGAGCGTACCGCCATTGCCAACAAAGTGGGAGCCGACCTGTTTCTGTCGGTACACGCCAACGCTGCGCCCAACCGTTCCGCATCCGGCATTGAAACGTATTATCTCAACCTGGCCAAAACCGACAAGGTAGCGCAATTGGCTGCCAAGGAGAACGGCACGTCACTCGAAAAGGTCAGTGTGCTGCAGGCGATTCTGTTTGATCTGATGGCGAACTACAAGTTGAACGACTCGGCGCATCTGGCTGATGAAGTGCAGAAGTCCCTCCATAAAAAAATCCGCACCCGCCACAGCGATGTCAAAAACATGGGGGTCAAGCAGGGACCGTTTTATGTCCTGGTTGGAGCATCCATGCCCAGCATCCTCGTCGAAACCGCTTTTGTTTCCAACGCAACCGAGGAATCACGTCTCAAAGACCCCGCCTATCAGGATATGACCGCCAACGGCATTTTTGAGGGTGTCCGCAACTATATTACCAGCCTGAAGTAATTCCGGATTTCCGGACCAATTCAAGGTATCCTGTTATGTCCGGCTCTGGAATCAAGAAGCCGGCTCACGTGCTGCTATCTCCTCGTCCGTTGCCGGCCGTATGGCCGTGACGGTACCGGTAAATACCAATGCCATGCCGGATAGCGGGTGATTGCCGTCCAGAACAGCTTTTCCATCGGCAATTTCCGTTACGGTGTAAAAAACTGCGCCGTCCTCCAGACCCTCTTCCACGTCGCCTTCGATCATCATCCCGACTGTAAGCGGTTGTGGCAGGTTTTCAACCGGTTCAATCTGCAGCAGATCAAAATCGTATTCGCCAAAGGCGTCATTCGGCTGCAGTTTCACGGTCACCGTGTCCCCGACCGATTTTCCTTCCAACGCTTCTTCTATCGGGATGAAGACACCGTCATACCCACCGTGCAGATAGACGATCGGGTCATTGCCTGCGTCAAGTGTATTTCCGTCAGGGTCCGTTAAGCTGTAGCTGAGCGTAACGATTCTGTTCTTGCCTACCTGTGTCATTTTCTATTCCTTTGAGTAAAATGCGGAGCTGATCATGTATTGTATGTGGCTGATCGAGAGAGATCAATACCCGGTCCGGTCAGGCCGTTGTGAATTTCATCGGACAATGTATTCCGGGGTGCCGAGATCAGCGGGTCTGTTTGGTTATGACCTCGGCGATGGTGAGCCGCTCCGGGGATTCGGTACTGTCGGTCTGCGACAGATAGATGGAATTGACCGCGACCAGAAGCGTATTGAGCTTGTCGAGATCGACTACATGTGAGCCGGAAATCGATTCAGCTTCGGTCAGGTTGAGCGGGCAGCAGTCACTGTTGCGTTGGTCGTCTGTAGTGTAGACGATGGGCAGCCCATGGGTCCGGCAGATGATCGGGCGGGCGTCATACAACAGACAGCGGTGGTGAAGCAGGAGTGGGCATCGCTCGTCATCGGCATGTTCTGAAACGTGGCGGCGGATTTCTTCGGCCACCGTATCGGGCAGATTCACCAGTGCTTCCCGCATGGCCGCTGCTTCCACGGGGAAAACCGTTATGGCGGTGCAGCAGGAGCTGCAGCCTGCCGAACAGGTTATCTGCTCCCCTAAAGCCGCTGCAATTTCGTTGCAGAGTGCATCAATTCGGGCTGTCAGTTGTTTGTAGTTATCGAGGAAATGCGACATGGCGGTACTGTAACATATGTTGTTATCTTAATGTAGCTGAAATTTAAGGTGGCTGCGAATCAATTCCCTTCGCTCTGCGCTTTAAGCGCCTCCATCTGGTAATGCGCCCGCAACGCATCGGTAATTTCGGCGATGTCGCCGGTCATGATCGAATCGAGCCGGTACAGTGTCAGGCCGATGCGGTGATCGGTCATGCGCCCCTGCGGAAAGTTGTAGGTGCGGATACGTTCGCTTCGGTCGCCCGATCCGACCTGCTGTTTGCGGTCAGCGGCCAGTTTTGAATCCTGAGCCTGCTGGATGGTGTCAAGGATGCGGGTTTTGAGAACCTTCATGGCCTTGGCGCGGTTCTTTATCTGGCTCCGCTCTTCCTGGCAGGCGACAACCGTGCCGGTCGGGAGGTGGGTGATGCGTACGGCGGAGTCGGTGGTGTTGACGTGCTGGCCGCCGGCACCGGAAGAACGGTACACATCGATCTTCAGGTCATCCGGGCGGATGTCGATGTCAACGTCTTCCGCTTCCGGCATGATTGCCACGGTGCAGGCGCTGGTGTGGATGCGCCCCTGGGCCTCGGTCTCCGGTACGCGCTGGACGCGGTGGGTGCCGGATTCGTACTTGAGTTTGGCGAAAACCCCGTCACCTTCGACGGAGGCGATGATTTCCTTGTAACCGCCCCGTTCGGATTCGGAGGCAGAGATGATTTCAACCTTCCAGCGGTTGGTGTCGGCATAGCGCGAATACATGCGGAACAGGTCGCCGGCGAAGAGGGCCGACTCGTCGCCGCCGGTACCGGCCCGGATCTCCAGGATGACGCTCTTGTCGTCGTTGGGGTCCTTGGGGAGCAGCAGCAGCCGGATATCGGCATCAAGCTGGTCCTTTTCCGCTTCCAGGCTTTTCAGCTCATCTTCTGCCATCTCTTTCATGTCCGGATCGGCCAGCAGTTCCCGGTTGTCAGCAGATGTCGCCCAGCACTTTCCGATAGCGGCGATAGGCCGCTACCAGCTCACTCAAGTCGGAATGTTCGCGGGAAAACTTGCGGAACTCCGGCTGGTTGGAGATAACGGCCGGGTCGGACAGCAGCGCTTCCAGTTCCTGATAGCGCCGCTCCAGTTCTTCTATCTTGTCCATCATCATACGTTGTAATCCATCACCGGTTGGCGGTATTTCTGGTACACAGTTTCCACCTGGAAACTAAATGATCTTGTTCAGCGGGTACTCGATGATCCCTTCGGCACCCAGTTTGAGCAGCTCCGGCACAACTGTGCGCACCTCTTTCTCGGACAGGATGCTCTCGATGGAGAGCCAGTCGGAATTGTAGAGGTGCGACACGGTCGGGTTTTTGAGGCTGGGAAGCATCCGGGTGATCGCATCGATCTTGTCGGCCGGGGCATTCATCTTCAGGCCGACCATCCCTTCGGCGGCCAGTGATGATTTCAGCAGGGTGGCGATCTGCTCGATCTTTGCCCGTTTCCAGGGATCGGCCCAGGCGGCCTTGCTGGCGATCAGCACCGGTACCGACTCCATCAGTTCGCAGACGATACGCAGGCCGTTGGCCTTGATGGTCGAGCCGGTTTCGGTCACTTCGACGATGGCGTCGCAGAGTCCGTCAACTACCTTGGCTTCGGTTGCGCCCCAGGAAAATTCGACGTTGACCGGGATATTGCGTTCGGCAAAATAGCGCTTGGTAAAGCCGACCAGTTCGGTGGAGATGGTGGCGCCGTGCAGATCTTCCGGTTTCTGCACCTTGGAATCGCCGTTGACCACCAGCACCCAGCGGGCCGGACGGCGGGAAACCTTGGAATAGACCATTTCGCAGACTTCAACCACATCGGAGTCGTTTTCCCGAACCCAGTCGCGTCCGGCAATGCCGGCATCGATGGTGTCGCGTTCCACGTAGCTGCCCATCTCCTGCGGACGGATCAGTTTGCAGTTCATTTCGGCGTCGTCAACGCCGGGAAAATAGCTGCGGGACGAGATGCTGATCTGCCAGCCGGCTTTTTTGAACAGGTCGACGGTGGCGTCTTCGAGGCTTCCTTTGGGGATGCCGAAATTCAGAATGTTTGACATAACGATCCTCTCTGGGTGAGCTACGCTTTTTTATAAACTTCATTCGGATCGAACAGCGGATTGGAATGTTCCACCCACTCGCCGTTTTCCCACTTGACATAAAAACAGCTGCGGTTGCCGGTGTGGCAGGCGGCCGGGCCGTTCTGCTTGACCTTGATGACGACCGTATCGGCATCACAGTCGGTCAGTACTTCCATGACCTCCTGGGTATTGCCGGACTCTTCGCCCTTCATCCAGTACTTGTTGCGGGTACGGCTGAAGAACCAGGTCTTGCCGTCCTTCAGGGTCAGATCAAGGGTCTTTTTGTCCATAAAGGCCACCATCAGCACTTCGCCGTTTTCGTAGTCCTGGATGACGGCCGGGATCAGGCCGCCCATTTTGTCGAAATCAATCTGAATCACGTTATACCTCCTCGGTGGTGCGATGTATGTTAAACAAAAAACGCCCTGAAAAAGTATCAGAGGCGTCCTAGAGAATGGTGGCTGTGCAGAGACTCGAACTCCGGACCTAGCGAATATGAGTCGCTTGCTCTAGCCAGCTGAGCTAAACAGCCAAAAATTTGAGAACGCCCCTTTGGTCAGAGGATACCAAAGAGGCGATAATGTTTTGGTTGCGGGGACAGGATTTGAACCTGTGACCTTCGGGTTATGAGCCCGACGAGCTACCAGACTGCTCCACCCCGCGACAAGTGAAACGTATTTATAGCAGGGTGAGTTGGTTGTTGTCAATAAAAAATTTCACTGCTGCACATTTTGTTCAGGGAACAGAGTGTACCATCAATCCTTGTCAGGGATGGCGATTGCCCCTTTACCGAGTTTTCCGGCCAGTTCCTTGGCTGCATCCGGATCAAGGCGTTTACCGACGCGGACACGGTACCAGGTCCCCTTGTCTCCCAGATGAGATTCCTGGATGCCGACATTATACCCTTTGCCGACAGCTTGTTGCGCTGCGCTTCTGCTTCCGACTTGAGGCTGTAGGAGGCAACCTGGACGGTGAAGCCGTTTGCATCCTGACGGGCGCCTGGCTTTGCGGGTGCGGTCTGGGCAGGCTGCGTGCGTGTATTTTCATCGCTCTGAGGTAATGCCGGTTTGGTTATGTTGGTGGGCATGGCTGCCTGGAGTGGCTGTTTCGCCGACTTGTCGTCTCTGGCATTGATGCCGCTGCCCATGACATTGTTTTTCTGCCCGCTGGGAAGTGTCTTGTAAAAACTGAGGGGTGGATCGTTCGCTGGTGGTGATCCTCCGCCCGTGGCTCCCGGTTTTTGGGCAGAGCCGCCGGCTTGAGGCTGTTGTGCCACCGCAGGCTGGAGCGCTGGCTGTTGGCGTGAAGGCTGGACTGCATCCTGTCGTGGTGAGTTTTCAAGACTTTGCTGCTCCATCGCAGCCTTGAAAGCCTTCTTTGCGGAACGCTGGGAAAGCATCCAGCCGCTGCCAAAGCCGATCACGAGAGATATGATCGCGGTGATAAAGACAACGGTCAGTACGCCTCCGGAGGATTCTTTTCGAGGGCGGTTCTGGCTCGGCTGGGGAGAGCTGCATGATTTTTTTGGTTCACTGTAGTCAATGCGCATGGTGGCCTCCGCTACATCCGTTCCGGTGCCGATATGCCCAGGATGGTCAGGGCGTTTTTCAGGGTCTGGGCGGTACGTTTCAGCAGGTAAAGTCGAGCCGCCGTCAAGTGTCCTGATCTTCGCTGATGACCCGGTTTTTGTTGTAGAAGCTGTGGAAACAGCTGGCCAGTTCGGTCAGATAGTAGGTCAGGCGGTGCGGCTCAAAATGCAGGGCACTGTCGTCAACCGTGTCGGGCAGTGCTGCCAGCAGCTTGATCAGCTGCAGTTCTTCGGGGTGTCCAGAGACAGGCCAGGTCGGCAGGTGCCGGTTTTTCCGGTGCGATGAACCCCTTTTCAGCGGCATTTTCAAAGATGCTGCAGATGCGGGCATGGGCATACTGGACATAGTAGACCGGATTGTTCAGTGGACTGCTGCTTGGCCAGGTCGATGTCAAAGACCAGTTGCGAATCAGGCTTGCGCATGATGAAGAAGAAGCGGGTGGCATCACGACCGACCTCGTCGATCAGGTCGCGCAGGGTGACATAGCTGCCGGCCCGTTTGGATATCTTGACCTCTTCGCCGCCGCGCATGACGGTGACCATCTGGTGCAGCACATATTCGGGCCATCCCTGGGGGATGCCGCTGTCAAGGGCCTGCAGTCCGGCCCGGACACGGGTGATGGTGCTGTGGTGGTCGGAACCCTGCTCGTTGATGACCCGGGTGAAGCCGCGTTCCCATTTGGCCAGATGATAGGCGATGTCCGGCACGAAATAGGTGTAGCCGCCATCGCTCTTGCGCATGACCCGGTCCTTGTCGTCACCGAAAGTCGGTGGTGCGCAGCCAGAGCGCGCCGTCCTGCTCGTAGGTGTGGCCGTTTGCTATCAGTAGCCTGACAACCGCATCGACGCGCCCTTCGCTGTAGAGGCTTGATTCCAGGGTAAAGACATCGAAACTGGACATCAAAGGCCTCCAGGTCCAGGTCCTGTTCGCGCCGCAGGCAGGCCACGGCGAAGTTGCGGATGGCATCCAGATCGTCCGGGTCACCGCAGGGCGGTCACATGCCGGTCGTCGGCCTCCACGGTTTCCCTGGCCAGATAGGACGCGGCCACATCCTTGATGTACTCGCCCTGGTAGCCGTCAGCCGGCCAGCGCGGGTCATCCGGCTCGATACCCAGGCAGCGGGCCTGTACCGAGAGGGCCAGGTTGGTGATCTGCTCGCCGGCATCGTTGTAGTAGAATTCGCGGGTTACATCCCATCCGGTGGCGTCAAGCAGACGGCAGAGGGTATCACCGATGGCCGCTCCGCGACCATGGCCGATATGCAGCGGGCCGGTCGGGTTGGCGCTGACAAACTCCACCTGGACTTTTTTGCCTGCCCCGGTTGTCGTGTGGCCGATAGGTGTCTGCCCTGTGACTCGATCTCCAGCAGGGTGGCCTGCCATGCGGCCGGGGCTACAAAGAAGTTGATGAAGCCGGGACCGGCGATTTCGCTTTTTGCCAGCAGGCCGCCGCCGTCGCCCAGATGTCGGATAATGATCTCGGCCACCTGGCGTGGCGCCTTGCGTTCACCCTTGGCCATCTGCATGGCGATGTTGCAGGAAAAATCCCCATGTTCCGGATTGGCCGGGTGTACCGATGATGACGGCGGGCAGCGGGGATGTCGTCAGCTCTTGTGCCGCGTGCGGCTTTGTCAGGGCGGTTTCAACGAGGGGGGCTATTCGGTGTCGCATCATTTTTTGGCTGTTCTTTCTGTGTCGGTTGGTTTGTCGGTCTTCGTCAGCGTATCCTTGATGCTGACATCGCGGGAGAAATCAGGGCATCTGGCCCCGCCGTCAGGGACACTGAATCGTTTGTGAGCAGTTCTCGCGCCAGGCACAGACGGCACAGCTTTGTCGTGACATGGTTGTACTTCCCGGAATTACGCTGCTTCTTTTCCTGCGGGAACTGGTAGATGACTTCGTTGCTGCGCACCAGGCCGAAGTCTTTGCGGGCGATGCTTTCCAGGTAGCGGCGGTCGGTTTTGAGAGCAACAATCTCGCGCTTCAGTTTTTCATTTTCAGCCTTTGCTGTCAGTCAGGCGGGCTTCGATTTTGTTTTTGTCCTGTTTCAGTTCGAAGATGCGCAGCAGCCCCTTGTCACCGAAAACGGTGAAAAAGAGGATGAAGGCCAGGCATCCCGCCGGAATGAGATACATCTTTTTTTGAAGGGGCAGTTTCAACGTTTACCCTTTCCTGATCCGTTCGGCAAAATATGCGGCGGTCCTTCTGAGTCCGGTTATCCAGATCGACTGCAGGTTTCCAGCCCAGTTTTTGCGCTGCCAGGGAAATATCGGGCTGACGCTGTTTCGGGTCATCCTGCGGCAGCGGCTTGAAAGATGATCTTCGACTGTTGATCCGGTTATTGTAATGATTTTTTCAGCAAACTCAAGGATTGTATTTTCCACCGGGTTGCCGAGGTTGACCGGACCGATGAAACCGTCGCATTCCATCATGCGGATCATCCCCTCCACCAGGTCGGCAACATAGCAGAACGAGCGGGTCTGGGAACCGTCGCCGTAGACGGTGATGTCCTCATTTCTGCAGCGCCTGCAGGATGAAGTTGGATACCACCCGGCCGTCATTTTCGGCCATGCGCGGACCATAGGTGTTGAAGATGCGGATGATGCGGATATCGACACTGTTCTGGCGGTGGTAGTCCATCATCAGGGTTTCGGCCACCCGCTTGCCTTCGTCGTAGCAGCTGCGGATGCCGATCGGGTTGACGTTGCCCCAGTAGTCTTCGGTCTGCGGATGGACCTGGGGGTCACCGTAGACCTCCGAGGTGGAGGCCTGCAGGATGCGGGCCTTGACCCGCTTGGCCAGCCCCAGCATGTTGATGGTGCCCATGACGCTGGTCTTGATCGGTCTTGACCGGGTTGTACTGGTAGTGCACCGGTGAGGCCGGACAGGCCAGGTTGTAGATCCGGTCCACCTCCAGCAGGATCGGCTCGGTGATGTCATGGCGGACCAGTTCGAAGCGGTGGCTGTCCATCAGGTGGATGATGTTGTCCTTGCTGCCGGTGAAGAAGTTGTCCAGGCAGATGACGTCATGTCCTTCATCCAGCAGGCGTTCGCAGAGATGTGAGCCGACGAAGCCGGCACCGCCGGTGACCAGAATGCGCATGTTATTTCACCTCTCCGCAGACACCGCCGCCGCAGCGTCCCAGCGGGATGTAGCTGAAGCCGGCGGCTGCCATGCGGTCCGGTTTGTAGAGATTGCGGCCATCCACGATCAGCGGGTTTTTCAGGGCGGTCTTGATGCGGTCGAAGTCCGGGTTGCGGTATTCGCTCCAGTCGGTGATGATCGCCAGGGCATCGGCACCGGCCAGGATGTCATACTGGTTGTTGCTGTATTCGATCCGGTCGCCGAAGACCTTGCTGGGCCTCCTTGATGGCTTCCGGGTCATGGGCCCGGACGGTGGCTCCGGCTGCCAGCAGCCGTTCGATGATGGTGATGGCCGGGGCTTCGCGCATGTCGTCGGTGCGGGGCTTGAAGGAGAGCCCCCAGCAGGCGATCGATGCGGCCGGTGAGCGGCTGCTCTTCGTCAGGGGAGCCGAGCAGCCTTGATCAGTTTGTCGGCCAGGACCTCTTTCTGGCGTTCGTTGACCTCTTCGACCGCCTTGAGCAGCAGGAAGTCGTAGTTGCATTCTTCGGCGGTCTTGATCAGGGCCTTGACATCCTTGGGGAAACAGGAACCGCCGTAGCCGGGGCCGGGGAAGAGGAAGTCGTAGCCGATGCGGGAGTCGGAGCCGATCCCTTCGCGGACGGCGGCCACGTCGGCGCCCATCCGTTCGCAGAGGCCGGCGATCTGGTTCATGAAGGAGATGCGGGTGGCCAGCATGGCATTGGCGGCATATTTGGTCATTTCGGCGCTGCGGATGTCCATGACGATCATGCGGTTCTGCTTGCGCATGAAGGGGTCGTAGAGCTCTTTCATGATCTCGGCGGTGCGGACGTTGTCGGTGCCGATGACGACCCGGTCCGGCTTCATGAAGTCGTCGATGGCGGCACCTTCCTTGAGGAATTCCGGGTTGGAGACCACATCGAATTCCAGGCTGACGCCGCGGAGTGGCCAGTTCTTCCTGAACGGCAGCGCGCACCTTGTCGGCGGTGCCGACCGGGACGGTGGATTTGTCGACGATGATCTTGAAGCCGTTCATGGCACGGCCGATCTCGCGGGCCACACCCAGGACGTATTTCAGGTCGGCGGAGCCGTCTTCGCCGGGCGGGGTGCCGACGGCGATGAAGCAGACCAGGGAGGACTGTGACGGCCGCGTCGCATGTCGGTGGTGAAGGAGAGCCGCCCTTCGGCCTGGTTGCGCAGGACCATCTCTTTCAGGCCCGGTTCGTAGATCGGGATGATACCCTGCTTGAGGCCTTCTATCCTGGCTTCGTCAATATCGACGGCGATGACGCTGTTGCCGCTTTCGGCAAAACAGGCGGCTGCCACCAGGCCGACATAACCGGCGCCAAAAATACAGATTTTCATTCAGCCGCTCCAAAGCTGATATATAATTGGTACTCTATAACACACTATCCCTCTGAAATTCCAGGATTTTCGACTCAATCCGCGTTCATTTCTCAATCTCAGCGCTTCAGCTGTAGGCTTCGCTCCGGGAAACTCCTGAAATTACGGCGGCTTGCTTCGCAGCGTCCTTGACGGAAAGCGTTCCCTCGGCCATCAAGCGGCCGCAGCACCTGTTCCAGCGGCTTCGGTCTCCTGTGCTGCACGCTTCACCCGGTGCGATCAGGATGACCACCTCACCGCGCACCTTGCCCTGTGAAACTGCTGCCATGACCTCCGATGCGGTACCGCGGATAAACTCTTCATAGATCTTGGTCAGTTCCCGTGCCACTACCACCTGGCGCTCCCCCAGAACCTCACGAATATCGCCGCAGGGTTCCAGCCAGACGATGGGGAGCTTCGTACAGCACCAGTGTACCGGGCAGGGCGCTCATATCGGACAGAAATGTGCGCCGTTTTCCCTGGCGCGACGGCGGAAAACCGGCAAAGGTGAAGTTGTCGCTGGGCAGGCCGGAGCCGACAGGGCGGCAATGGCGGCACAGGCGCCGGGAATCGGAACTACCGGGATGTTCTCGGCGACGGCATCACGCACCAGTTGATAGCCGGGGTCGGAGATGCAGGGGGTGCCGGCATCGGAGATCAGCGCCACCGATTTCCCCTGCCGCAGCGCGTTCAGGATGCGCTCCCCCTTGAACTGCTGGTTGTGGTCGAAATAGGAGGTCAGCGGTTTGGATATGTCGAAGTGATTGAGCAGCTTGAGCGAGTGGCGGGTGTCCTCGGCGGCGATCAGGTCAACCTCCCCCAGAATCCGCACGGCCCGGTAGGTCATGTCCTCCAGGTTGCCGATCGGGGTGGCGATTATGTACAGGGTGGCGGTTGTCATCAGCGTTGCGCCAGAGCCAGTTTCAGTGCCAACCCGGCAAAGATTCCCGCTGCCGCCCGGTTAAGCAGTTTTTGCGCAAACGCCGAGCGCCGGAACTGTTCGCCAAAAACTCCTGCCAGAATGCTGATCGCGCCGAATACTATCATCGTGGCGATGATGAAGACTCCACCCAACAGCAGGAACTGCGCGGACAGAGAGCCTTTGGCCGGATCGGCGAACTGCGGCAGAAATGCGAGGAAGAAGATCGATACCTTGGGATTGGTGATATTCATGATAATGCCGCGCCGGTAAAGAACGCCCGGGTTCAGGTGATCGGCAACGGCTGCCGGCCCGCTTTCGGTCCCGGCCCGGAAGGCATTCCCCGCCAGATAGAGCAGGTAGGCGGCTCCGGCAAACTTCAGACCGGTGAAGGCCACTGCCGATGTCTTGAACAGCGCTGCCAGCCCGAACGTTACCGCTGCTGTATGAAACAGCAGGCCGGTGCAGAGCCCCAGCGTGACGAGCAGGCCGGCCTTGCGCCCCTGCTGAGCGGCCTGGGTCATGACAAACAGGTTGTCCGGTCCGGGGGCGAGGGCCAGCAGGACCGAAGTGGTGAAAAACATGACAACGGTTTTGGGATCAATCACGTGTGTTCCTCAGCTGATTGTGAAAGTAATTCTAAGCATAATGGTGTACAAGGAAATGGCTGTCAAGTATGACAGCAGAAATTAATTCAAACCTTGCAGATGGTTGCGCAAGCAGAGGACACTTCATGACCAGAATCACCCTTAACAAAAACGAAGATCGCCGCATCAAGTCCGGTCACCCCTGGGTTTTCAGCAATGAGATCCGCGAGGTGGCGGGAGAGCGTGACGCCGGAATAGCGGCGGAGCTGTATGACGCGGCGGGCGGCTTCATCGGCGTCGGTCATTACAACCCGCATTCGCTGATCGCCTTCCGGCTGGTATCCCGGCGTTCGGGAGGATATCGACACGGTGGCATTCTTCGAAGGGCGGATTGCCGCCGCTCTGGCTCACCGCCAGGCCCGCTACCCCGGCTTGGCCACCTTCCGTGCCGTGTATGGCGAGAGCGATTTTCTGCCGGGTCTGGTGGTGGACAGATACGGCGATTACCTGTCTCTGCAGCTTCTTTCCGCCGGTATGGATTGTCGTCGTGAGCAGATCGTGGCGGCCCTCCGGAACGTCTTCAATCCTGCCGGCATCATCGCCCGTAACGACGTTGCCGTCCGCAAGCTGGAAGGGCTGGACGAACAGGTCGAGCTGTTGTGGGGTGACATCCCCGAGCGGGTCGAGATGGCAGAGAACGGCCTCTCGTTTCAGGTAAATCTGCGGGAAGGGCAGAAGACCGGCGGGTTCCTGGATCAGAAGCAGAACCATCTGCTGCTCAGGGACATCTGTACCGGGAAGAGTGTGCTCGACTGCTTCTGCTACACCGGCGGCTGGGCGGTGCATGCCGCGTCGTTCGGGGCGAAGTCGGTGCTGGGGCTCGATATTTCGGCGCGGGCCGTGGGACAGGCCAGCAGCAATGCCAAGCTGAACAAGGTGTCCGACCGGGTGAAGTTTGAGGAGTGCGATGCCTTTGAACGGCTTGCGCTCGCTCCATCAGGAAGGGCAGCGTTTCGGCGTGATCGTGATGGACCCGCCCGCCTTCGTCAAGAGCCGCAAGAACATCGCCGAGGCGACCAAAGGGTATCTGACCGTCAACCGCCGGGCACTGGAACTGCTGGAGCCGGGCGGGTATCTGATCACCTGTTCCTGCTCGTACCATATGGGGCGCGAAGCGTTCCGCGACATGCTGATACAGGCCGCCCGCCTGGCGAAGCGTGAGGTGCGGCTGGTGGAAACGTGCAGTCAGGCGGCGGATCATCCGGTGCTGCTGTCATTCCCGGAGTCGGAATATCTGAAATGCTTTGTGCTGCAGGCTGTGTGAGGTGCCGGTAAAACTTCTCTCAGGATGCCGGGTTAATTCGTGAAAGCTTTTCCAGCACCCTGGCATTGAACTTGTCAACGTTGATGACGAACCTCTCGTGGGTGCCCCTCCCGATGAGGTCTTGTTCATCATGTACCTCAATTTCCCACAGGTTTTTTTTGCCGTCCACTTCAATACACCTGACAGTGGCCGTCACCGTCATCCCCGGAGGTGTGGCAGCTTCATGGGTGACGTTGATCATGGTTCCCACGCTCCTCTCCCCTTCGTCAAGATGGGGAGCCAGAGCCTCCATGCACGCCCATTCCATGAACCCCACCATGAAACCGGTGGCAAATACCTGCGGCATGGCAGCGAATTGTGCCGATTCCGGGTAGAGGTATGGCACCGTCTTTTCTACCGGTACGCGATACGTGAGCGTGTGTCCAATGCCGACTTGCAGAGAATGTTTCATCGTCATCCCTCCTTCTGTGTAGTCTGCTACAGCCCGTTAATTCCTTCTCCTTTGGGTATTCCACCAGTATGCCGGAGGTCAGCTCTCCCGCCAGCAGCGGCGTCTTCCAGATGATCGTCCCATCGTTCTTGATCTCTGCCTGGTTTGAGGGTGAGAGTGGAGCTGCGGGTGGTGAGCGCCCGGTCGGCGTAGACGGTGACGGCGGTTATGCGGGATGATGCGGGAACACGAATAAGATCTGCGGAGAAGGTGAGGGCGGGAATCAGGATGAGAGTCGGGAACAGAAAAATGCGTTGATTTTTCATGATACGCTCTTTGATAGACGAATTAATGCATCATACCCGCACGTCGGTGCGGGTATGATGTTATCTTCTTATTTGCGCCCTTTTGATGGCGGGCGCGGGCCTTCTCCCTGTCGTTTGCCGCCGGTCGGTCGCCCGGTCCGTTTGGCAGGAGCGGGTCGTTCACTTATGGCAGAATCTCTAGTCGCTTTGGGACGGTATTTCCTGACGGCCTCTTTCGCTGCGGAAGAACGTCCGGTTTTGGTCGCTTCTTTAACTATCGGACGACTGCTCTTCGCAGGCTTTGCCGCAGCCGATCGTGAACTCCCGGCGCTGCTCTCGGCTGCTGCCTGTGGACGAGCGGCAGTCGAACGTGCTCCTGGTGTACGAACAGTTGCCGCTGGACGAGCACCTGCCATTGGCTTTCGTTTGACGTATGGGGTTTTTGCCGGCCGATCCTTCTGCGGTTTGGCTATGCTGACGACGATACAACGGTCAATCAAATAGGTGCCATCGAGGGTTTCGACAACTTCATCCAGATTGACCTCTGACAGCATCCGGACATAGCCGCAGCGCTTGAATTCACCGGTTTGCTCGTCGACGATCAGGTGGACCGAGGTGACGACCCCCATGATCTCGAAAAGTTTGCGCAGATCTTCTTCGGTAGCCTGTTCCGAAATATGTCCGACGTAGAGTTCTTTTGCCATGTGTTCGATCCTTGTGCTTATAGTATATGTTGGGGCGTCAGAATTCAGATGACCGGCAGGCGGCGAGAGGCAAACGACGCAGGCATAGCATCAGCTATGTCGAGGAAGTTTGCGTCGAGTCGACGAACCGGGGGCTGAATTATGGCGTCCCCTTGCGGTGGATGGCAAACGGTCCCCAGGTCTGGTCTATCGACATCAGCTCGAGGGTATTGACATTGACATGCGGCGGTTGGCTGGTGACCCAGCGCACCGTTTCGGCGATGTCTTCTGCCGTCAACGGTTCCGTTCCCTGATAGACATCGGCAGCCTTGTCGTCATCACCCTTGAAACGTACTTTGGAAAATTCGGTTTCCGCCATGCCGGGTTGGATGCAGGTGACCCGCACTCGTGTGCCGACCAGATCACAGCGCAGGTTGCGGGAAAACTGGGTCACGAAGGCTTTGGTGCCGCCATAGACGTTGCCGCCCGGATAGGGCCAGGCACCGGCGGTCGAGCTGATGTTGACAATATGCCCGCGATTGCGGTCCACCATGCCGGGGAGTACAAAGCGGGTGCAGTACATGACCCCTTTGATGTTGGTATCCACCATGGTTTCCCAGTCATCCAGATTCACCTGGTGAGCCGGTTCCAGTCCCAATGCCAGCCCGGCATTGTTGATCAGGACGTCGATGGCGCGGAAACGCTCCGGCAAGCCTTCGACCGCTCCGTGCACCGCCTCGCGGTCTCGCACGTCAAGCGGGATTATCTGTACCTCGGCGCTTGCTGCCAGCTCTTCCTGTAGCTTCAGGAGCGGATCAATCCGCCGGGCGGTCAGAATCAGCCGGTTGCCTTCGGTGGCAAACATGCGGGCGCAGGCCGCGCCGAATCCTGACGATGCTCCTGTGATGAAAATTGTTTTCCCGCTCATGATGCCTCCTTTGATCAGCTCACAGTGCGCCGGTTCATGCTGCCAGTCGATGCACATGTTCCAACAGCAGATCCTGGTCGATTCCTCTTTGTGTACACAGCGTCAGCATGTCATCTGACAGGGGTGCGCAGACGGTCAACGTACCGGCATCTTCCCGATCCAGCACCGTCCGGAATGAATGCAGGGCGAATCCGGAAAATTCCGGCATATCGCCACCGTCATAGCGTTTGTCTGCGACAACCGGGTGACCGATCATTGAGAGGTGGCGGCGGATCTGGTGCATTCGCCCGCTGATCGGGGTGACTGCCAGCAGGGAACAGTTTTCACCTGCCAGTAGAATCCGGAAGCGGGTTTCAGATTCCTTCTCGTCGAGCGGCTCATCGATGACTCCGCTGTTCTCAGGGGTCCCCCATACCAGCGCCAGGTAGAGCTTGTCCAGGCCGGTCTCTTTTACCTGACGACCGTAGATGCCGGCGGAGCTGGAACTTTTGGCCAGGATGACGGTTCCTGACGTGCCGCGATCAAGGCGGTTGACCGGATACAGCTTGCAGGACGTCTCTCGCTGAATCATATAGGCCTGCCCAACCTCCACCAGGTTGTCTTCACATTCGGCGGTACGGTGCATCGGAAGCCCGGAAGGCTTGTTGACAACAGCGATACGGTCATCCTCAAAGAGGATATCCAGAACCGGTCTGGCGGAAGAGATATATCCGGTTGTGGCGCCGCTTTCCTTGAGGGTAACGGCGTCATGGAGAGCAAGCAGCGTATCAGGGGTCGCGACGGCGCCGTTCAGTTTTGCGGCCCCGTTTTTGATCAGTTTACGTGCATAACCGAAAGGTGAAGTCGGCATCAGAGTCCGCAGGTAGCTTTCCAGTCGGCGGCAGTGATCGTGGTGGGTCATTTCAAAGGAGAGCATAGTCTTATTGCCTGGAACGACCCGGAATTATACTACCAACCGGTCGTCCTTGTAGCCTGCATTTACTTCCAGCGCCTCATTCATGGCGCGGATGGCGACTTCGATCTGGCTGTCATCCGGCTCGCGGGTGGTCAGGCGCTGCAGTGCCAGTCCGGGGGTGATCACCATCTTGACGAGCGGATGGCTGTCGTGCGTGGCGCTCCATTTGAGAAACTCATAGGAGATGCCGGCGATCATCGGCAGCAGCACTATGCGCGATCCGGCTTTGAGATAGAACGGCCAGAGCTTGGGAATCAGCGAGAATACGGCGATGCTGACCAGCATCACGATCAGCAGGAAGCTGGTGCCGCAGCGTGGATGCAGGCGGCTGTAGCGGCGCACATTCTCAACGGTCAGTTCGACCCCGTCTTCGAAGGCAAAGATCGATTTGTGTTCGGCACCATGATACTGAAAGACCCGCTGAATATCTTCCATCCGTGAGATGCCCCAGATGTAGGCAAGGAAAACAATCACCCGGATGACGCCGTCCACCAGGTTGAAGACGATGTTGTTGTCGCCGATGACCGGCGTCAGCAGCTTGGTCAGATAGAGCGGAAAGAGGAAAAACAGGCAGATGCCGAAACCGAAGGCAATCGACATGGTGCCGGCCATGGCCCATGAAGAAAGCTCGCTTCCCCCCTCTTTACCGCCATCCTTTTTCTTTTCTTTTTCTTTTTCATCTTCGGTCATCGCTTCGTTGGCCGAGAAATTCAGCGCCTTGATGCCGATGATCAGGGAGGTGAAGAGCGCCACCGCACCGCGGATAATCGGTAGTTTGACAATCGGAAAACGCTCGGAGAGCGGCACCACCAGTTCTTTCCTGACAACAATTTCGCCATCGGGACGGCGAACGGCAATGGCCACCGAGCGGGGGGCACGCATCATGACCCCTTCGATGACCGCCTGGCCGCCAACATGTATCTTATCCATGTAACCTCTTTCAGTAAGTTAGAAATTATTTTCTGCGATATTTTGCAGGAAATAATTTCGTTAACGCACTTATCCCGCTTAACGGGGCTAGTTAGTTAAGATTCTTGTAAAATTCTCTTACTTCGGTGGTCTGGCCGCAGCAGAATTTTCCTTCCGGGCAGGGGCCGCCCACGCAGCCAGGGCCGGCCTGGCGGAAGATGATCGGCGCGACCTTCTTCACCAGTCGCAGCATTTCGACACTCATTTCGCGAATTTCCCACTGGGCACGCTGGCAGCAGCGCAGGGCAAAAAAGTGCAGCAGTTCGCGGGCGTTCATGGTCATGATGATTTTGGTTTCGGTGGCGTTGGGGAGGATGTAGCGGGCATCCTCGGCCGGAATACCCATGTCGATCAGTTGAGCGTAGGCCTTATGGACTGTTTCAGACATGAAGGCAAAGATCTGGCGCGCCTCGTGATTCTCGGCAATTGAGTCCGGCATGATGGAGGTAAATTCCTCCTTGTGCGACACATAGCGTTGGGATTGCTGAGAGAATGAGGCGATACGGTGCCGCACCAGCTGGTGGGTGGTGACGCGCGAAATCCCTTCGATGCCGAAGGTGAACGAGGCGTGTTCAAGCACCGAGTGGTGCCCCAGGGACATGATCTTGTCCAGAAACGACTCGATATCGGAAGCCGCCAGCTTTTCCCGTAGGTCATCAATTGAAGTAGGTGAGTAACAGAGACGGGCAGCTAACGCTACGGTACGTTCAGGATTGGGGGTGTGTTCGATCAGAGTGACGTTCATAGTGTCCTGCTCGAGCCATGCTCAGGAGTAGCAATGGTCATTTCTGAAACTGGCATGCTCTTATGTGGAGTTGTGATTCCTAAATCGACCTGATGGAAACAGCGGCGTCAGGAGAAAAAAAAGGGGATTTGCCTCGCGACAAAGCCCCTCTCAATAGTGTACGAAACGATCGATCAAGCCTGACCGTAACGTTTTTTGTAGCGCTCAACACGTCCTGCGGTGTCAATTAACTTCTGCTTGCCGGTGTAGAACGGATGGCAGGCAGAACAGATCTCGGTGCTGATCTCTTTTTTTGTGGAGCGTGTCTGGAATGTATTACCGCACAGGCACTTAACGGTAATCTCGGAATAATCTGGGTGAATGCCTTCTTTCATCTCTTCCTCCTTCAGTAGTGCTTTACGGCGTAACGTAATCAGTTATGAACAGTAAAGTGTAATCGTAGCCATTTTGAATATATTTTGCAACCATTTATTTGGTTATTTCGACATCGAATCCAGAAAAGCCTGATTTGTCTTGGCTTCAGAAAGTTTATCCAGCAGAAATTCCATGCTGTCGACCACATTCATCGGGTGGATAATCTTGCGCAGAATCCAGATCCGATTCAGATACGTTTTTTCTATCAGCAGCTCTTCCTTGCGGGTTCCTGACTTGTTGATGTCAATGGCCGGGAAGGTGCGTTTCTCGACCAGCTTGCGGTCAAGATGCAGCTCCATGTTGCCGGTGCCTTTGAATTCCTCAAAGATGACTTCGTCCATCTTGCTGCCGGTATCGACCAGAGCGGTGGCAATGATCGTCAGCGAACCGCCCTCTTCGATGTTACGGGCCGCACCGAAGAAGCGTTTCGGTTTCTGCAGGGCGTTGGCATCCACGCCGCCGGTCAGAATCTTGCCGGATGGCGGCAGGACCGTGTTGTAGGCCCGGGCCAGGCGGGTGATCGAGTCCAGCAGGATGACAACATCCTTTTTGTGTTCCACCAGTCGTTTGGCTTTTTCGATGACCATTTCGGCAACCTGGACGTGGCGGGTGGCCGGTTCGTCAAAGGTGGACGAGACCACTTCGCCGTTGACCGAACGCTGCATGTCGGTCACCTCTTCCGGTCGCTCGTCGATCAGCAGGACGATCAGATACACTTCGGGGTGATTGGCGGCGATCGAATTGGCAATGTTCTGGATCAGCACGGTCTTGCCGGTGCGGGGGGGCGCAACAATCAGGCCGCGCTGCCCTTTACCGATCGGAGCCACCAGTTCAATGACGCGCATCGGCATGTTTTCGGAAGTCGTCTCAAGAGTGAGCTTTTCCTGCGGATAGAGCGGCGTCAGGTTGTCAAAGAGGATTTTGTCGCGGGCAACTTCCGGTGATTCGTGGTTGACCGACTCCACCTTGAGCAGCGCGAAGTAACGTTCACCCTCCTTGGGGGGTCTGATCTGACCGGAGACGGTGTCACCGGTGCGCAGGTTGAAACGTCTGATCTGGCTGGGAGAAACATAGATGTCATCCGGACCCGGCAGATAGTTGTAATCGGTGGCCCGCAGAAAACCGAAACCGTCCTGAAGTGTTTCCAGAACACCTTCGCCGAAGATCGAACCGTTCTGCTCGGTCTGGGCGTTCAGAATTGCAAAGATCAGATCCTGCTTGCGAAGGCTTGATGCCCCTTCAATGTTGAGATCCCGCGCAATAGTGTTGAGATCACTGATTTTTTTGCCTTTAAGCTCTTGTAAATTCATCTGTTCTCCTGCGTAGTGTTGTTCATGGTATGGGGATTCAGCATAGGTGGATTCGATTTTCCGGGGAAACTATAAAGCGGCTGTATGTAATGAAACTGTCGTCGCTGGGAGCTTCTGGCTCAAACAGCAGAATATGATTTTTTCAGAGGTTCTAAATAATTTGCGTATGAAGAAGTCTAGGGATCTATTCGGATGCCAGGATGTTTAATCTGAGGTGATGTGACGTTACCCTTTATTTTCAGGGCTTGTCAATAAAAAACAGCACGATTTACCGGTGAAAGCTCAATCTTTTGTTGCCTGACATCTAATTCGTGTTCAAAAGCTCGTTGACAACAACTCCTGCCATAGTCAGTCCGAAGATGGAAGGTATGTATGAAATGCTGCCGAGAATCACCCGGCGATGTTCACAGCGGAACGTCTGTTCGGACCGGTTTGGGCAGATGCAGTCGGTGCCGCATGCGCTTGATGTCGCAGGATCAAGCTCACGGTGCAGTTCGGTCGAGTAGACGACCTGCACTCCGGAGGTGATGCCGGAATTTTTCAGTATTTTTCGCATACTGCGGGCCATGCGGCAGTTTTTGGTGGACGAAATGTCGGATACCTCTATCTTTGTGGGATCCAGCTTGTTTGCGGCCCCCATGCTGGAGATGACCGGAATGCCCTGCTGGCGGCAGATCGTTATCAGTGATGCCTTGGCGGTGAAATGGTCAATCGCGTCCAGAACATAATCGGGGCGCGGCACGAGCAGTCGTTCGGCGTTCTCCTGCGAGAAAAACTCCTTGACCGGTATGATCTCTGCTGCCGGATTGATATCGCGCAATCGTGCTGCCATGACCTCCACTTTGTGCTGGCCGACAGTGCTGGACAGCGCATGGATCTGCCGATTGATGTTGGTCAGGCAGATGTCATCAAAGTCCACCAGCGTGATCTTCCCGACGCCGGCCCGCCCCAGAGCCTCTGCGGCATAGCTGCCGACTCCGCCGATGCCGCAGATCATGACGTGTTTATCGGCCAGGGTGGATAGTCCGTTGACGCCGATCAGAAGTTCGGTACGGGAAAAACGATGAAGTGCCATGAATTAGTCTGCCTTTGCTGACGCTGAGATTGATGTGCGTTGTGGATTCGTACTACTGTCTTTTTCTGCTGAATAGGGGGTCGTGATTTCCGTAGTTTGTTACACAATTATCCGCGCAAAATCCGGTTCCGTCGAGATCCGCGCCGGCCCATGTCCGATAAAATCACCATCAATCTGAATCGCTTTTGTCCCCCTGATTTCAATGTTTGCTGCAGGCAATCGGACCAGAGTCCGGCATTGCTGCTTTGTTTCGCGGAAAAGGTCCGAGGCGATACGAACGTAGGTTTTACGATGGTTGTCCGTGACGCAAAGGGCGGTGAGGCCGGCGGTAAACGGACTGCTCTGCGGTTCCAGGATAAAATCACCGCCGTAGCGAGAGGCGTTACAGACGATGGCGGAGTGGCATGTTACATCACCCTCAGGGGTACTGAGTTCGAAAACAGTGCTGTCCCATGCCAGTGCATTCTTTAACGCTGACAAGGCGTAGGCGCCTTGCAGCAGAAGCTTTTTTGCCGTCGGCCATACATCCCTGACGACAGCCCCGTCAAGCCCGACCCCGGCCATAAGCACAAACCGGTGCGAGCGTCCTGCCAGTTCAATTACCCCCACCGATAGAGAGAGCGTTTTTCCGGCGGCTATCCGTTCAAGTGCGTCATCAAGAGATGTGATGCCAATTTCTGCGGCCAATACGTTGGAGGTGCCGAACGGCAACACCGCCAGCGTGGCGGTGCCGTGATCCAAGCCGTTGACAACCGCGTTGAACGTGCCATCACCTCCGGCAACGATAACCAGATGCGGTTCGCGCTCTTTATTGATGATGGTACAACATGTGAAAATATCGAGCGGGGTGCGTACCTGAAAAATCTCCGGATTCTTTCCGATTGCGTGCAATCGCTCCAGGACATGCTGTAAGCGCTGGGCTGAATGATGGCCGGATGCGGAGTTTACAAAGAGGAATGATTTCATGTACTCACTTCATATGAATGGTAGAGATTGCTTCGGGAAAACGTCACTTGCCCCGTTTTCGCCGGTAGTATGTGCGATACCATGACGATGTTTTCTTGAACAGGCTGAACATGCTTTCTTCAGGGAACATGTTGACGCGAAAAACCGCAAAGCGGTCGTCCTCAATGGTAAGTCCACCGGCATCCGTGGCAATGCCAAATTCAAATCCGGTCTGTTTGACCAGATCTTTGATGCGGCCATCATATGTGCCGAAAGGGTAGGCAAACGATACGACCTTGGTCTGCAATTCATGTTCTATGCGGTTCCTGCTTTCGCGCAATTCGTACAGCGCATCTTCATCACTCAACAGCGTTAAATCAGGATGCGAAAGTGTGTGTGCGCCGATCTCCCACCCTTGATCCACAAAGGCTCTTTTCTGCTCCGTGGTCATTATCCTGTTCGCCTCGGCATCCTCGCCGATATCCCAGAAATTGCCGCTCACCGAGAAGTCTCCCAGTAAAAACAAGACGCCCCTGTAGCCGTATTTCTGTGCCAGCGGCAGCATGTTGTGGAAGTTGTCAAGGTAACCATCGTCAAAGGTCAGAATAAATGGCTTTCTGGGGAATTCCCGCAGCGGTTTGTCTCCGGTGGAGAATGCCAGGTAATCCTGAAAGGTAATTGCTTGCAGACCCCGCGCGGCGAAAAAGCGCAGATGCTTTTCAAAGTTTTCCTTGATGACAAAGGTTCGGTGTCTCGTGTCAATGGGCGCTTCCGGTACCCGGTGGTACATCAGTACGGGGATGGCGGCGGGGGACAGCTTGCGCATGATGGCGGAGGTGTACGTGTTCAGTATCTTCGGCATGATCGTGTTGAGATCATAGGTACGTGACAGTTCCGTTCGATCGATCCCCGCCGCAACTTCTCCGGTCACATACGCCTGTAATTCGTTGGTGATTGCATCAGTATCCGGGCGAAACGGCGCGGCTACTGAAAGTATGTCGCCAAAATTGGTGCCGATTGCATCGCTCAAATTGGCGTTGGTAACAAATCCATGGCAACAGGCTTCGCCCAGGGCAAAAACGGCGGTCCCCAAGGACAGGGCTTCCATGGCAACCCGCCCGGCCCCGATCACCACATCAGAATTTGCCATCAACTCCATTACCTGTTTCGTAAATCCGAGATACCGGATGCGTTCCCCGAACAGGGACTGGAGATGGGCAAAGGCGTCTTTTCCGGCTTGCGGGAATGAATCCCATTCGCCGCCGACGATCTGTACGGAGACGGCGGGGTATTGTTGCAGTAACTCGTGGGAAAACATGCGACACCAGGTCCGAAATGTGTGCGCCTTTCGGGCCATTAAGGCGCCCAACGACAGACATTATTACCTGCCCGTCGTGTGCTCTGGTTCTTCGGATCTGCTGCAGAGCCTCAAGATCGAGAGGATTGGGTAGAAACACCAGCTTCTGCCTGTCCATGTGCAGTTCGTCAGCCAGATGGTCGACGAGATGGGGACAGATGGCGATGACTTTCTCGCCATAAATATCATTCGATTTCAGAGCGGAGTGTTTTACCTGACGTCCATGTATGGTGGAGATCAGCGGCACGCGCGTTCCTCGAACGGCATAATGGGCTATCCAGCTGGCGGCACGCGAATGGGCATGTACAACGCTGATGTTCTGCTCGCGAATCACGTTCCGCAAAAAACGAATATTATGAAACCGTTGCAATAACGAGCGATCGGACACAGGAAGTGACAGGCAGGTAATCTTTTCGGATAAACCTTCCTGATCGGTTGCCATGAACACGTCATGGCCATCGGCAGACTGTCTTTCTGCCAGCTGGAGGGCATATGCCACCGATCCGGCAAAAAAATTTGAAGACAAAACATGTAGGATTCGTAGCGGCATACGTGCGATTCTCTTATTAATACTAACGAGGTGATTATTCAGCATGATCAGCCACAAAGTCATAACCCCACCTGACCTCCCCTTAATTAAGGGGAGGGACGCTACAATGCAACCGTCAATGTTGCCATTCGCGTCCCCCCTCTCAAGTTAAGAGGGGGACAGGGGGCGTTATGTAATGGCGCTGAATAGCTGTTTTTGACGCTAATCAGCGTTTCAACTGCTCCAACTTTAGTACAACATCCGCAGGCTTGATACTTTCAATGCACGCACAACGATTGTCATTACGACATTGCCGGCACTGTTTGTCCAGAACGAGATATCCTGCCCTCGGCCCCAACGGCGCCCAGCGCCCCGGATGGATTGGCGTCATAGGGGCGTAGAGACCTACCGCCACTTTGCCGAGCGCTGCCGCAATGTGGAGCGGTCCGGTACTTGCCGCTACCAGTCCATCGGCCTTATTGATAAAAGCAATAAATTGAGACAGCGGCATTTTTCCGGTGATATCGGTTACGTCGTTTCCCCACGTTCCCAGATACGGTTGCAGTGCATTACCATCAGCCTCGCTGCCGGAGATGAAAATCTTGTAGCGGTCCCCCGGGAGCAGGCGGATCAGTTCGCTGAAGTTGTCAAGCCCCCATTCGCGGGCACTTCCCTTCGATTTGGGGTGCAAAATCACATTAAACCGGTTTGGATCAAGCCACCGGGCAAAGGTCTCGTCGAGATTGTCAGGTCTGGTAAGCCCCATCAAAGGTATCAGCTCGTCGAGCGAAGGCGTCACATACGCGCCCAAGGGGCGAAACAGCCGGGCATTCAACTGGGTTTCATGTAACGGTGATCTTTTCCGTCCTGCATGTACCAGACGGTTGCAGTACAGCCAGTGATGGAAGCGATGCGAAGTACCCACACGAAGCGGGATGTTGCTGTGATAGGCGAGCCTGGCCAGTTCCCTGTTTGGGAATACATGCACGATTGCGTCGGCGTGCAGGTTCTTGAAATATTCAATTCTTTCCTGAGAAGTATACGTGGACAGTTCATCCCAGTTGATGAACTCATCGATATGTTCGCAAGCGGAAATAACAGGGGCCGTATATGAACGGCCGATAAACCAGATCTTGAGCCCGGGATGCAGCTTCTTCATCAAACCGGCAACCGGCAGGGTCAGGACGACGTCGCCGATGCCGTCGGTGCGGCTTATGATCAGGTTATTGAGCACTCAGTCGCTCCTCGGCCAGAAACAACTCCCGAGTCTTTGCATATTTAATAAAATTGGCGCACGCAGACAGCCAGCAAATCACAAGGCCGTGATAGCCGTCGAGAAAACCGAGCCGCACGATGTATTGGCGAATGAAACACCAGAGCGGGTTCAGAACAAGTTTTCCCAATCCCGGTTTTTTCCCCTTCTGAAACTGAACCTGCGCCATCATGGTCGTAAATTTTTTGATCTGGTCGATATGCTGGTCGATTGAGTAGTAGGAGTAGTGCAGCAAATCTCCGGAGATATTCTGCGGGGCGCTGTTGTCGTTCAGAAGATAGCGTTCATGAATGGTATTGCCGGTCCACGTCCCTTTTCGTTTGTCAAACAGCCGCAGTTTCCGGTCCGGATACCATCCGCAATGATGGACCCATGAGCCGCAATAGTTGGTCAGGCGGTTGAAGCTATACCCGTCGTGGTGCCAATTGTTCTTGATCTCAACGATCGAACTCTTGAGCTCGTCAGAGAGCGCCTCGTCGGCATCGAGCGACAGAACATGCGGGTATGTGGCAAATTCCAGCGCCTTGTTTTTTTGCTCCACATAGCCAAGGAATGGTTGTTCAATAAACACAACGTTGAACTTCTTGGCAGATCTCCTTTGTCCGGTCTGTTGATAATGAATCAAGTACGACGATCTCATCGGCTATATCAAGCACCGAACGCAGGCATCGCCCAAGATTCTTCTCTTCATTAAAAGTTATGATAACAACGGAAATGGGGGGCATTTACAGACCTTTGCATTTGCAACGTGTTTTTATTTGCCGGGGCGGCGCAATACCCTTGATGTATACAAAGAAGTGTCACAGAAAACGTCTGGGCACTACGGCCGATTTTTTTGAATCTTGCCCCAATAATCTCTAAGCTCATTCTGAGCCTGGTCAATCTTTTTGGTCTTCCTGAATTCCAATGCCATGCTGCCATCGATAAGAATCTTCGGGTTTATTGAGAGCAAAAATGTCTTCCGGTACTCTGGCTTCGCGTCTGGGTTGCGCTGAGAATTTCTAAGGTAGCTTTTGAGTTGAAGCAGTAAAATGAACGGGTACAAAAGGAGAAACCACAGAAAACTTGAAATCTTGAACTCAGAAAAATGTACATGAACAAGATCAAGCCCTGCCACCTGTCCAAGAACCCGCGCACGGGTTGCTGTCGGGATAAATAGGTGCCCAAAATAAATCTGGCTCTCAGTTGTGGAGTTAAACCAGATGCTATCGACTAAATTGGGGGACATCGTTCGTCCGTACTTCTCCGTTTCACCAATCAAATGCGATATTTTAGATGTTAAGTTCGAGCCATTCGGGCACGTTAACAGCAAGCTGCCGTCCATCTTCAAAACGCGGGAAAACTCTTTAAACGCATTGACCTGATTTGGAATATGTTCAAGCCCTTCCTGGGAGATCAGATAATCGGCGGTCTCGTCCGGCAGCGGAATTGTACCGGACAGATCGCAAAAGTGGCACTGCTGGCCTTCAGCTTGAAAGAATTCAGGAAAAAGGTCCATGGCAATAACGGTTGCGCCGCAGTTTTTTAACCAGGCGGCTGTTTTGCCTTCTCCGGCTGGGACATCCACAACGGTTGCCCCTTTGAACTTTACTTCAAATTCACGAAAAGTATTCTCAAAAATATCTTGAAAGGACATGGTTCATTCCCCTTATCTGTCCAAAAACTGTCAACTGATCTGAATAATCGGGGCTACCGGTTGTCTCAAAAGCGCCTTTTCCAGTAAATTCATGACTTCCGATGGAGTGACGCTCTGCATGCATTTATTTTCAACACACGTCCTGGCCAGCTCTGTATTAACGCAAGGGTTGCAGCCGATCTCTTTCATGACTGATGTCGCCCAACCGTCGGACGAGGCATACGGTCCGGTACCATGTGCTTCACTAGGTCCAAACACGGCGATTACCGGGGTCGCCAGCGCAGCTGCGACATGCGCTGGTCCGGTGTCTGTCGTGACCAGGGCTCGTGCATGAGCGAGAACAACCATTAATTGCTGCAACGTGGTTTGTCCCGCCAGATTTATCACCCCTGGGACGCCTGCCGCAACAGCCTCACTCAAATCTCGCTCACTTTTTTCCCCGATCAATACTATTTGCAGGTCGGGCGTATGTTGAGAAATCAGTCCGACCAGTTCACGCCAGTAGGACTCGGGCCAGGAGCGTAAAGCCGGTTTACCACGGGCCAAAAGACTGTTGCCGGGATGCAGGCACAGGTAATCGCGATTATTGCCGATCAGGTCGGCAATGCTGATGTTCTTGGGAGGGCGTAGTGATGGTGCGGCATTCTGGCAAAAATGAGCTGGTATGCCCTGCGCTAACACGTAGCCAGTCACATGAACCATGTTTCGCCCTTCGGAACGACTTTCGGAATGCGAAAGAGTTGTTTCATATATCTTCTGTTTTGCACGGACATAACGCATAAGGCTGGAAAAATGTGACCCGGTTTCGAGCATAATGGCAAGATCATACGGATGCCGCAGAGATTTGCATAAAACGGATAGCTTTACAGGACTGCACAGGAGCGGAATACTACGGTGATTGATTTCAAAAATGGTATCAATACGAGGATCATGTTCGAAAAGCTTCCCCATTCCACGTGCAACAATGATATCGAACCGAGTGTCCTCTCCCAGAAAAGCCCTGATGGGCTCAATGACGGCTGTCGCCCAGACCGTATCGCCAAGCCGACCCGCCCTGATGACAAGTACTCGTTTTTGGGCCTCGATTTTACTATTCATATGGGTGTCGCCTCAATGTTCGGCATATATCGGAGTGTATGATTTGTAACTATGTTCATTTGAACGTGTGTTCAACGTATTTATTTTTTTGCGATCAATTCCCACGCAACGTGTGACAGCTGTCCTTTTAAAAATTTCCGTAGCCACTTAAACTTTTCGCCAAATGAATAAGACAGTTCTTTGTTGGCGTAACTGGAATATACTGCGTGGCTCCTGATACACTCAAATCGTCCCGTAAATCCATACATACATCCTTCAGGATTCTCTCCGCAAAAGTAGTGATGAGTATTTTTAGTGATAACGTTGACATGAGTAGGATCCTGGAACACTTCCTGATTTGGATAGCAGGGAGTAAGTGCGAAAAAGCGACCTTCAGGCTTGAGTACCCGGTAAATATCAGACATAAGCCTGACAAATAGAAAATGTACATTTCCATTCGCGTCGATGTGAACCCTGGGAATGTGCTCCAGAAAATCAAATGCCGACACCGAATCGAAATAACTATCCGGGTACGGAATAGGTTCAAGAAACAGGTTTGCTTTTTTATAAAAAAAACCTTCGTCAAAAGAATTAGGTTTGATGTCTCTGACATCAATCCCGTAAAGATTCTTTTGGTTGTACGGATTTCGAGGGAACTTGCCACAACCCAAATCAAGATGATTACTCAGGCGAACCTCCAAAGCCAAACTTCATAATGCCGCCTGGCTGAAATGATTTATTTACGTGACGTCCTGAGAAGAATCTCGGCGTCACGAAGCTTTCTGTGGGGGCGCTCCGCGCGGCGTAATGCTTGAATGTCTTTCCAGAATTGCACAGCTTCCCAAAAAGCTTTGTAATAAGTGAAATTTAACCACAGAAAGCTGACCGATAGGCGGAACAGAATAATTAAGACGTTCCTCAGTACGAATGCCGGATCAGTCAAATTTATCCAGTGAAAGATAAATCTATTCCTGAAATAGATCACTTGGTGCCAACGGTGCTTTGTTTTATCCCTGTAGATGGTTGAGTTGGAATGATGCCAGACAGTGGCCGATGGCTCGTAAATGCTCTTCCAGCCTCTTTTCCATGCCCTGTATGAAATGTCGACGTCTTCGAATATGAAGGGTGAATAGATCTCGGAATAGCCACCCAACTCCCGGAATTTTTTGGCATCATACGCAGCGCAGGCACCTATCGCATACAGATTTTCACGCGCTGGTAAATCTTCATTCATGCCGATGAAACCACCTCTGATGAAGCCTCTGCGATAGGCGGCAATCACGGCCCCCTGGTTCTTGCCTTCGCGCTCCACAATGATGCGGGGGGTAACGGCAAACAGTTCCGGATCGGCAAAATGCGGGACAAGCGAGGAAAATAGATCGGCCTCGATCTTCACGTCCGTGTTGATGCAGAACAAAATTGGGAACTGAGCCACCGCCATTCCGGCATTACAGGTTTTTGAAAAACCAACATTTTGAGTATTTACCACTAGTTTTGCATCAGGGAACATATTTTTAATGAGTTCGCAGCTCCCGTCCGTGCTGCAATCGTCAACAATAATGACCTCTGCTGCACCCTGCCAGTGATTAATCGCTGCAAAAATCGATGGCAGATTTTCACGCAAAAGCTGTTCACCGTTATAATTGGGAATGACGATGCTGATCCCGCTTGTTATCGAAGCTGCTGAAGCCATGCAATCTTTCATGTGTCTACTCGTTTCCAAATTGTGTCGCGCAGAGCCTGCTGTAGAGTCCGTCGCTCTCGATCAGCTCCTGATGGGTGCCGCTCTCAGCAATCCGGCCGTTGTCGAGAACGATGATTTTATCGGCATGGAGTATGGTCGACAATCTGTGGGCAATGACAAACGTCGTGCGGTTGGTCATCAGGTTGTCCAGAGCTTTCTGAACCATCTTCTCACTCTCGGTGTCAAGCGCACTGGTGGCTTCATCCAGAATCAGGATAGGGGCATTCTTCAGGATTGCCCTGGCAATGCAGATTCTTTGCCGCTGTCCGCCTGAAAGCCTGACGCCTCGGTCACCGATACTTGTCTGATAGCCTTCAGGCATGTCCATGATGAAGTCATGGGCATACGCTGCTTGTGCCGCTTTCGCTATTTCATCGTCAGTTGCGTCAGGTTTCCCATAGCGGATGTTGTTTGCTATCGTGTCGTGAAAAAGGATGGTTTCCTGGTCCACCAGGGCGATGTTGTTGATCAGGCTGCTTTTCTTGATATCACGTACATCATGTGAGCCGATAAAGATCTGTCCTTCGCTGGTGTCAAAAAAACGGGCAATCAGAGAAACAAGTGTTGATTTGCCACCACCTGATGGCCCTACCAATGCAACTGCATCTCCTTTTTCAGCCACCAGACTCACGTTGTTAAGAATGTAATCCTCCTGATATTTAAACGAAACATTTTTAAATTCAACCCGGTTGTCGTTCGGAGTAAGTATATACCCGTCAGGCGCATCAATGATTTCAGGTCGGGCGTCGATGATTTCAAAAACGCGTTCGGAAGCACCCAGGCTGCGCTGTACTTCGCCGTACGCAGAGATCATTCTTTTCAGGGGGGAATACACCAAAGCCATTGCGGTAATAAAAGAAAAAAACTCAGGCGCCGACAATTTTGTCGGCCATTACCTTGCTTCCGCCGAAAAACACCACCGCGGCAATACCGAGCGAGGTGATGACTTCAATAATCGGTGACGAAAGAAACATGTATTTTATCAGTTTACGAGTGAATTCGTAAAACTTCAGGTTTGCCCGGGTAAAATGGTCAATCATGATGTTTTCAAGAGAAAAGGCCTTGACGACCTTGATGCCGCTCAACGCTTCCTGGAGAATGCTGGCAAAAGCACCCGATTCATCTTGCCCCTTACGGGCATTTACCTTGATTTTTTTACCCAAATACTTGGGCTGGATAGATCGATAGGGGAATAACGAGAATGGAAATCGCAGCGAGTTGCCAATCCCGGTAAAAAATGACGCCAAGCAGGGAAGCGAACCCGATGAAGTCTTTGAATACTCCGGTTATAATTCCCCCGACACCGTCCTGCATCATGGCAACATCGTTCACGACGCGTGACATGAGTGAGCCGGTCTGGTTCTGGTGGAAAAAACGCAGATCAAGAAAAATGCTTCTTGCGAAAACTTCATTTCGCACATCTTGAACGGCAAGTTGGGCAGCTGTTCTCATGAAATAGTCGTTGATATAGCGGCTTGCTCCACGAAATACAAAAATAAGTATTATCGCTAACGGGAGAATTGAAAAGATGAAGACGTCTTTTGTCACAAAAATCTTTTTCAGTAACGGCTCAACCATGTAGGCAAACGCGGCATCGAGTCCGCCATATGCTGCGGAGGCTAGTGCAGCCAGCAGGATGCGCCACCAGTAGGGTTTCATGTACTGCATGAGTCTTTTGAATACCGGCATTTTACGATCCTTGTTCCTTTTGATATTGTCTGTTTGCATGAGGCGCTTGAATGTCAGCCCGCAGTCTGCAATTTGCCGACCAGTTCCCGCGCAGCGTCGATCACGGCTGTTTCGCTGACCAGCGCCATGCAGCGGTGATCGGTCGGACATTCCCGCAATTTACAGGGTGCGCATTCGACGTCATTCACGTACGACCACCGCATTGCTGCTGTAGGGAGATGTCCCGGTGTGGTCGGTCGAGCCGAAAATTGCGACCAGCGGCACGTCAAATGCCGCTGCGATATGCATCGGACCGGAGTCGTTGGTTATAAAAAAATTGCAGCGCTTGATCAGCGCCATCAATTCCCGCACTGAGGTTTTGCCGGCCACATTTACCGCGGTTCCTTCCAGGCGGCTCTCGATGTCTGCGGCAATTGCTGTTTCGCCGGGGCCGCCAAAGATAACGACCTTTGCCGACCATTCAGCCGCGAGGCGGCGGGCGACCTCGGCAAATCTGTCCGGATACCAGCGCTTTGCTGAGCCATAACTCGCACCGGGGTTGATGCCGAGTACGAAGTCATCGGGTTGTATGCCCTGTTCAGCCAGGAGGGTAGATGCCCTGTCCTCTTCTTCTGGAGTAATGAAGAGGTGCGGTTGGGTGCAATTTCCTGTGATTCCGAAATAGCGCATCAGGTTCAGGTAGTATTCGACTTCGTGGCAGGCGACTGTCCGTTTTTCCGGGATAAATCGTCCGTTCAGCAAAAGGGTGCGTCCATCGCTGCATTTTCCGATTCTATGTGGAATGCCGGCCAGCCAGGGCACCAGCGCGGAGTCAAAAGAATTGGGGAGGATGATCGCCAGGTCAAACGCATGCTTACGCAATTCGGCTGCCAGTCGTAATCTTCCGGCAATACCGTGATGTTTCCCCTGCCGATCAAAGGTAATGATGGTGTCAATGCCGGGATGATGCAAAAAAAGATGGGATACCATCGCATTGGCCAGAATAGTGATTTCGGCGTGCGGAAAGTGCTCCCGGATAACACTGAGAGCCGGTGTGGTCATCACGGCATCACCGATCCAGTTGACCGAGCGGATGAGAATCTTCCGGATGGAGCCGTGCCGGAATGTATTCACGATGCCTCGCATTTTGTCCGAAGAACGGCGCTCGTCTGCTCCGGGAGCATCATAGGGATACCTTCAACAACCGGAAACACCTTGTTGCATGGTTTGCAGCGCAGTGAAGAACCATTATCGATCTGAATCAATTCCCCTTTGCAGATCGGGCACGCGAGTATATGTACAAATTCAAGTGGCAGCATAGTATCCATGGCAAAAACATTGATTGCCCAATATGCCATAAATGACATTGTTTTTGAAGCAAATTACATCTCCAGAGGGCAGTAACAAAAAAATATGATCATGGTGTGGTACCTCTTTAAAGTGGTTTGAATTGATGTAAATATCCAATTTTACATTATATGTCTCGTGATGCATCTTGAATCGCCGCAGGTTTTGTGCTATGTCTCCGTTTCAAATCGTAATATGTGCAAAATAATATCATGATCCACGTAAAGGCAGTAACTAGCTGGATATGTTACTGAAACAGTGTACCCTTCGTGAGAACGTGTCATGCTTCACGCTTTGCAAAACAAACGGATGGATCCTGATTTCATCGCCTCATCAAACCGGTACGACTATATCGAATCAAGTAGAGCTGGAGAGGATATGCAACTCAATTTCGCTGATGGTCAGTATAACATTGGCCATATCTGTACCGGGCGGCAATGCGAGGCCGGCCTGGGAGACAAAGTTGCGCTGCGTTGGATTTCTTCCGGTTTCGAGGGCCATAATTTTACTTTTGCCGATCTGGAAAAGCTTTCCAACCGTTTCGCCAATGTACTGACAGGTCTCGGAATCGGCAAGAGTGATGTCATTTTCACCTTCCTCCCCAAATCAACCGAACAGTTCATCGCCTTTTTAGGAGCCCTCAAAAAACAGTGCATTACCGGCACCCTCTTCTCGAATTTTGGCGATGATGCCCTGCTTGACCGTTTGGGGGACTCGTCCGCGCGACTGGTCGTCACCAGGAAGTCACTCTACCGGAAGATCGAGCGTATCCGCAACCAACTCCCGGCCCTCGATGTCGTAATCCTGACAGACGTGTCTGACCATATTTCCTCCGAAGTGTTGAGCCTGGAGCGCCTTATGGCGGAATCTGCCGATTGCTTCACGGTGCCCGGCACTTCTCCGGATACTCCTTCGGTGCTGCACTACACTTCCGGGTCCACCGGAAAGCCAAAAGGGGTACTACACAGCCACAAGAGCCTGCTCTACCAGAACCGCACAACGCGGGAAGTTCTTGGCCTGCACGATGACGATCTGTTCTGGTGCACTGCGGACCAAGGCTGGGTTACCGGAACATCATACGGCATCATCGGCCCGTGGAGTATGGGGGTGACCCAGATACACTTCGGTGGCGGTTATAGCGCCGGGAACTGGTTTGAGCTGTTACAGAACGAGAAAATCACCGTCTGGTACACAGCGCCCACGGCTCTTCGCATGCTAATGCGAGAAGATAAAGGCAGTTTTCGTGAGTACGATCTGACGCACCTTCGCTCAATTTTCAGTGTGGGTGAGCCGCTTAATCCTGAAGTAATCGCCTGGGGACGTGATGTCTTGGGTAAAGACATTTACGATACCTGGTTCCAGACGGAGACCGGTGCCATCATGATTGCCAATCGCCCTGGCCTTTCAATCCGTCCGGGATCGATGGGAATACCGCTTCCCGGCATCGTACCAGGGATACTTGCAGACGACGGCAGCGAACTGTCAGATGAAGAGCATGGAAACCTCTGTGTCAAGGACGGCTGGGACTCAAAATTCATCACCTATCTCAATAATGACGCCGCGTATCAGAGCAAATTTAAGAATGGCTGGTATTACACCGGCGATATGGCGTGGCGGGACAGAGATGGCTACTACTGGTTTTTGGGGCGAAGTGACGATGTGATCAACACTTCCGGGCACCTGATCAGCCCCTTCGAGGTGGAGAGCGCACTGCTTGAAATGCCCGAAGTGGCGGAATCAGGAGTGATCGGCGCTCCTGACGATCTGCTTTTTGAGAAGGTGGTCGCTTTTGTGAGCTTTCACCCCGGAATCCTGCTCACGCCGGAACTGGAGTTAAAGATACGACTGCACGTCGCAAATCGCCTCTCTTCGATAGCCATCCCTCAGGACGTCATTCAGGTGGATTCTGTACCCAAAAACAATAGCGGTAAAATCATGCGGCGCGTCCTCAAGGCGCGTTACCTCGGACTGGACGCCGGGGATATTTCAACTCTAGAGGAGTAAACACCGTGCTGACTATTGAAATGCTGGAACCGGTCTTTCGTGAAGTTTTTGATGACAAGACCATTTCCCTGAACCGCGCAACGACGGCAAATGATCTTGACGACTGGGACTCGCTGACCCATATGAACCTGGTGATTGCCCTCGAACTCCGCTTCAAGATAAAGTTTGCGCTCGGTGAGCTGCAGTTGCTCAAAAATGTCGGTGATATGCTGGACATGATAAACAAGAAGCTATCCAAATAGGGCGCGTTTTTAATGCTTTTCAACTCATACGAATTCATCCTTCTCTACCTGCCGATTACTCTGATCGTATATTTCACGCTTCAGAAGAAACGACTGACGATAGCGGCCAAGTCATGGCTCCTTCTGGCCTCGCTGTTTTTCTATAGTTGGTGGAACGTCAAATATCTGCCGCTGATCCTCGGATCAATCCTCTTTAATTACGCTGTCGGTGGTGTCCTCGCGGAGGTGGAAAACGCAGGCAAACGGACTGTTTCCAGGAAAGCGGTCCTTGTTTTCGCATTGATAGCCAATATCGGACTGCTCTGCTGGTTCAAATACATGGATTTCTTCATTCTCACGGCTAACGGCATGACCGGTTTACATCTGCCGTTCTTGAAGATAGTACTGCCGCTTGGAATAAGTTTTTTCACAATTACCCAGATAGCTTTCCTGGTAGATGCATATGAAGGATTGGTGGAGGAACGGAACCTCCTCAATTATGCCCTGTTCGTGACTTTTTTTCCGCACCTTCTGGCTGGTCCGATTCTGCATCACAAGGAGATGATGCCCCAGTTTGAGCGACTGAGAAACAAGGTGCTCAACTGGAAGAACCTCTACCTGGGTTTTATGCTCTTTTTTTTCGGTCTATTTAAAAAAGTGATAATTGCTGATGTCTTTTCACCCTGGGCTACAGCAGGTTTCGACTCCACTCAACCGCTGACGCTGTTTCCTGCGTGGCTGGCCTCCCTTTCCTACACGTTCCAGCTTTACTTTGATTTCAGCGGTTACAGCGACATGGCTGTCGGCATCGGCTGGATGTTTAACATCAACCTGCCAATCAACTTTAACAGTCCTTTCAAAGCCTCCGGAATGATCGATTTTTGGAAACGCTGGCACATCACGCTGACCAACTTCATCACAACCTATTTGTACACTCCGATTTTACGCGCGTTCAGTAAAATAACCTTCGTTACTTCTCTGGTGGCTGTATTTCTTTCGATGCTGGTATCGGGATTCTGGCATGGAGCGGGATGGACGTTTATTATCTGGGGTGGAATGCATGGTTTTGGATTGGTGGTTAATCACGTCTGGAAAAAGAAAAAGAGACATATGCCGGTATTTCTGGCCTGGCTTATCACCTTCAACTTCATCAATATATCGTTTGTATTTTTCCGTTCCAAAACGGTAGAAGGTGCCCTGCAGATGCTGAAGGGAATGGCAGGAGTTAATGGCGTCATGCTGAATAAATCCCTGGGAAAATATACCATACTGCACGACGCTGGATTCACCTTTGGTGCCTGGCTTGCGGGTGTCAAGGGTAACGATAAAACCTGGATCTTTTCCATTGCAGCCCTTCTGATTGTTGTATTTTGGAAAAATTCGATGGAGCTTGTCACAAGGGTTCGCCCCAACTGGTATTGGTTTGCATTGCTGCTGGTTGTCACCTTCTGGCCTCTGTTTGAAATGAACAAGGTGAGTGAATTTCTTTATTTCCAATTTTAGGATTACCCGTGAAATATTCAAAGTACGTACGGTGTTTTATCTGGGCTCTGTGCGCGTTCGTCTTTTTCAACTATCTGATCTGGACATTATTTACCGAGCATCTTCTTACAGGCCGTTATGGAACCGGTGGGGACCTGGCTCGCCTTGGCTATATAATCGATTCGAAGCAAGAACGCTGGACGAATGTTGACCTGCCGCGAAAACATATTCCAGCCAGGGACTATAAAGGTCAGCAGGTTGATATAGTTACCATTGGTGACTCCTTTTCAGCTGGAAAGGGGGGAGGGCGCAACAATTATTATCAGGACTACATCGCCAGTATAAACAACCTCTCAGTGCTCAATCTGGAAACAGTTGAACACCATGACCCTCTTTCAACTGCAATTCTGCTGTTGAACAGTGGGTATCTCGACATAATAAAACCCAGGATTCTAGTCATTGAATCCGTGGAACGTCAAAGTATTGATCGGTTTGCTACGGAAATCGACTTCACAGAAACAGAAAGTATCGATGCCATTCGCGCGTTCTACAGCAGACCTTCGAACCAATCCAGCTATCTTGAAAAGGAATCCTTTATAAATAATGCGAACCTGAAATACATATATTACAAGTTCGCATATCTGTTTTCCGATACCCCTACAGAAGAGGTCATACGAAAACAACTTTCAAGGAACATGTTCAATGTTAAAAACGGCAGCACACTGCTGTTTATTAACGGTGACACCAAAAGTATTGGCAAGGCCACCAGCAAGTCGGTAACAAAACTTAACGACACTATCAACCGGTTTTCCGGGATGTTACAAAAAAAAGGCATTACGCTCTATTTCATGCCGGCGGTCGACAAGTATGATCTGTATAGCGAATATATCGTTAACAACCCATACCCTACGAGCACTTTTTTTGAAAAACTGCGCCCGCTGCCGAAACAGTACGAGTTCATCGATACCAAGAAGATTCTACATGATGCCGTGATGCGGGGTGAGAAGGATATTTACTATGCCGACGATACCCATTGGAGCTGGCGGGCATCCGAGCTGATATTCACTCAGGTGCGATTCGGCCGGTAACTTGAGCCATACGACCTCGCGGGGACTGCACTATGATAGGTCTGTCGGGTAATCGCCGGGAAGCCTCTGAATGTCTCGTGCAATGGCTTATGATGGTTCCAAAAAAGGTCGTACAGGCCAACTCGAGCGGCTGCTTTTCATTCCAGTTTCATGTTGACGATGCTTCGAAATGAATGATACTTACATCAGGTAGACAACATAGTCATAAAAACAGCAATTCCAATTCCCCAACCCTTCGAGACCTATGCCGCTTCCCATTTTTTCACCAGAGCTTAGAGAATCCGACGTGCAACGATGCGGCTACGTTTCTCTCGACGTAAGAGGGGCCCAGGCTGTTGTTCTTGGCTGGGCCGCTTCGGCCGTTGCCCTGGCACTTCAAGCCGGCACCCTTCATGAATGGGCGGCTCAGCAACCTTTAAAAGAAGAGATGCGGGGTCGCGGGATTATTTACTCCGTTGATCTGCCGACAATTCCGTCAACCCCGGTAGTTGTCCGGAGAAATCGTCACGGCGGGCTGCTGCATGGTCTGACAGGAGAGTATTTTCTCGCTCCCACGCGGGCTCCCCTTGAGCTGGCAACAGCGTTGCGTCTGGCCGCTGCCGGGATTCCAACGCCCGAAGTGATCGCGTACGCCATCTATCCCGCAGCAGGTATGTTTGCCCGGAGCGATGTTATGACACGGCGCCTGCCGCAGGGGGACGATGTTCCCGCCGCCTGGAAAAATGCGGGCGAAGCAGAACGGTCATTCGATACTGGTTGCTATGGCCAGGTTGCTGCGAGCTCTTGCACAAGCCGGAGCGTGGCATGCCGACCTGAATCTCAAGAATATCTACATCGCCGGGAATGGTGCCGATCTGACCGCGTACCTGCTTGATGTGGACCGGGTGACATTTCCCGGCGGACGTGACATCGCCTCCCGCAACTTCAAGCGACTGGCGCGATCAGCCCGCAAGTGGCGCGTACGCTGGGGACTCGATTTTGACGAGGATTCGTTGTCTCGCCTGGCCGTCCTTGCAGAGGAGAACAAATGATGCGCGTTGCAACAGACCGTGTCTGCATTGTCATGATGAGTGCCGTCGGTGATACGGTGCATGTCCTGCCGGTGCTGCACGCCCTCAAACGGGCAAACCCGGCCATGCAGGTGACCTGGATACTGCAACCGGGGCCGGCCATGCTGGTGCGCGGTCATCAGCTGGTTGATGAAATCATCCTCTTCGACCGCACCCAGGGGGTTCGCGGTTTTCTTGCCGTTCGCGAGCAGCTGCGCAGCCAGGAAGTTTGATCTTGTCCTTGATCTGCAGGTCTATTTCAAGGCCAATATCGTCACATCATTTATCAACGCCACGGTGAAACTCGGCTTCGATTTCGCCCGTGCCCGTGATCTTAACTGGCTGTTTACCACGCACCGCATTCCCCCCCATGCAATGCAGCATGTGCAGGACCAGTATCTTGAATTCTGCGACTGGCTGGGAGCGCCGACCGCTCCGGTCACCTGGGGGCTCGGACCGTGGAACGACGAGGAACGGGCCTGGCAGAAGTCAGTTTTACTCCCGTCTCGATCGACCGGCAGTGCCGATTGTCGTGGCGACCAGCAAACTTCAGAAAAACTGGCTTCCCGAGCGGTGGGCGGAGGTCTGCGATGCTCTGTATTCTGATTTTGGACTGCAGCCGATTCTGGTGGGGGGACGTTCGCCGGTTGAAGTCGAGTGCGAGCGGATCATCATGGAGCGGGCGAAACATGCCCCGTTGAGTGCTCTGGGAAATGGCGGATTACGCGGTTTGGTCGGGATTCTGGATGGGGCGGCGCTGGTTATCTCGCTTGATACCGGGCCGCTGCATATCACGGTGGCGCTTGATCGTCCGGTTGTGTCTCTGATGGGGTATTCCAATCCGAAGCGGGTCGGGCCGTACCGGAAATTCGGCGATCTGATGATTGATGCCTACGGTGATCCGGGCGAAGAGTATCCGATCTCCATGGAGAATCGTCCTGATCGGATGCAGCGTATCACGGTGCGTGATGTCCTTGAAAAAGTTCAGACGTGGCGGTCAAACTACGCTATCATGACGCTGAAGCAGATCCGGTCAGCAGCTCCTTTCAGATGAGCGGGATTGTCAATCGTCAGCTCCAGCCGGGCGAGTAGTGTTCGTACTCGCACATTCCTGCGATAAACCCTTCAATTTTACCCCGTCTTTTTCCGTTGTGACCAATACGTCCGCTCCGCTTGCCCGCATCGCTTCAGCTATCTCATCACACCGTTCCTTGTCGTAGACGACATGATCCGGAAAGTTGAGGCAGTCGCACCAGGTTCAGTCCCTGCAGTGCGCAGTCCCGCAAAAAACGAGTCAGGATCGGCAATGCCGGCAAAGGCCAGCACTTTATTGTCTTTGCAGCGGGAAAAAGGAACGGGCGTGTCACTGCCGAGGGGGAGCAAGTCGACGATAGTGTGGCTGGATACGCAAGCGGGGATTCCACTGCGTGTCAGCGGTAATGGTTGCCCCTTCAGGAGCACGCGTAAAAATCATCAGGTCTGCCCGGCGTGACTGCGGATAAAGGTTCACGCAATATTCCGGCCGGCAGTGTCAGACCGTTGCCGAACGGCCGGGAGAAGTCCAGCAGCAGAATGTTCAGGTCGCGATGCAGGCGCAGATGCTGGAAGCCGTCGTCCAGCAGGAAAATATCCGGTGAAAGCTGCTGCATGGCCAGTTGGCCGGCGGCATACCGATCCGTGCCGATCACGACCATGAGTCCCGGTACCGTTGATGCCAGCAGATACGGCTCGTCTCCGCACTCCCGGGCGCTCAGCATAATCGTGGCGCCGTCGCTGACAACGCAGGTCTGCCCCTCCAGAGATCCGCCATATCCGCGGGAAAGCACGGCCACCCTGTAGCCCTGTGCCAGAAGAAAACGGGCAATATAGGCGGTTACCGGAGTTTTGCCGGTGCCGCCGACGGTTATGTTGCCGATTGAAATCACCGGGCGGGGGAGGCGATGCGTTTTCAGTATGCCACTCCGATACAGCAGTGCCCGCAGTCGCAGGGCTAACGAATACAGCCATGCAAATGGCGTCAGCAACAGCAGCACGAGGTTGTCGATCAGGCCGGTGCGGCTGCCGGAGGCAAGCCCCCTCCAGTATGTGTGCCATGATACGTTCATAAATATCCGGCTATGACTTCCATATGCCGCTCCGTGGCGCCGCCGTTATCCCGCATCAGCTTCAGGCCGTTCTGTCCCAGGACTCCTCTGCAGCTCGGCACTCGTTATCAATGCCCGGCAGGAAACCGTCAATTCTTCAGGAGTATGGATCTGGATACCGGCACCGTACTGCAGAACCAGCGCTTCAATCTCCCGGAAATTGGCCATATGAGGGCCAAAAACGCTTGGCACGCCGACCGACGCCGGTTCCAGGAGGTTGTGCCCGCCGAGCGGCACCAGGCTGCCGCCGACAAACGCAAGATCGGACAGCGCATACAGGTTCATCATTTCGCCGATGGTATCTACCAGCAGTACCTCTCCATGATGCAGAGGGCGATCGTCAGACAGTGCCGTACGTCTCTGGTAGCGGATTCCGGCGCTGCCAAGCAACGCTGCTATTTCTCCTGCCCGCTCCGGATGTCGGGGCACGAGGACGAGAAACAGGTTGCTGATCTCTGCAGACAGTTCTTTATACGTCGCGATGATGTGCTGTTCTTCACCGTCGCGGGTGCTGCCGGCGGTCAGTACACAGCAATCCTCGGGAATCAGGTACTGAGAGCGCAATCGCCGCCGTTCCTCTCCGCTTACCTGACGGGAGGGAATATCGTTTTTGAGGTTGCCGGTGACCCGTATCGCTTCAGGATCTGCACCAATGGCGGCGATGCGTTCACGGCCGGATTCAGATTGCATGCAGATAGCAGAGAAACAGCGCAGGGCGGGGCGGAAAAACCAGCTGAATTTCAGATAACGCTTGAATGAACGGTCTGAGATGCGCCCGTTGGCCAGCAGAAGCGGGATGCCTCTTCTGGCGGCTTCGCGGGAAAAGTTGGGCCAGATCTCGGTTTCCATGATGATGATGATGCGTGGTTTGACAGAGCTGAGAATGGCCCGCACCGAAGGGAGAAAATCGAAAGGGAAGTAGAGGCAGAGGTCAATTTCCGGAAATCCGGCGGCAGTCGATTTCCCGGTTTCAGTGGTATTCGTTACTACGATGGCGTGGTGTGGATAACGACTGCGGAGCGCTTTGAGCAGCGGCCTGGCTGCGATTGCTTCACCAACCGAAACCGCGTGAAGCCATATAACCGGCCGTCCTGCAATTTTTGCCAGTCTGCGTTGCGGAATAACACCGAAACGTTCCGCGGTTGCCAAAGGCCATCCGAGCCTGATGGAACGGTAGATATTGAACAGGACCACCGGAATCAGCAGGAAGATGGAGAGTATGTTGTAGGCGAAAAAGAACATGGGTCTGATTATGATGCTGTCTGAAGGCGCTTCGTCCCGGTCAAGCCGCAGCAGGTAATAGAGCGCTACCGCCAGAAGGTGAACCATCCCCCATGCCCAGAGCGTGTCACTCAGGAAGTGTCCTCCCTGCGCAATGCGGGCAATACTCATCAGGACGCCGAAGACAAGTCCGCCTGACATCCACCACATAGCCGCCCGTGGTTTCCGGCGACGAAAGACAAAGAATGGGGCCGTCAGATAAAATGCGGCGGAAGAGTGCCCCGAAGGAAACGAGCGCCCCTTGTGAGCAATCCCCATCTGCCAGGGGTGCAGGAACTCTTTCGTCCCGCCAAGCTGAATGACATCTCGGGGACGCGGTCGCCCCCAATACTCTTTGAAAACGGTATTAACAAGCAGTCCCGGGCCCAGAACAAGCAGAATTACCAGAAAAAGCCCCGGGCGAATCCAGCTGCGGCGCTGCATGTACATGCTGCCGATGAGAGCGGCAACCAATCCGCACGTACCCAAAGCAATCGATGGTCCACGATCCAGCAGGTACAGCAGGTGCCATGGCTGCTGTTCTCCGATCGGCCATTTCCCGTCGATGTAGAAGAGGCCTGAAATCTTCAGATCGGCGCCGGTTACTGCAATCACGATAGTTGCGAGAACGAGGATTACGGCAGGGAGAGTGAAATCACGCACTTTAGTAGTCATATCGGTTCTCCTGCCCGTTTCCAGCGGCGATGCACCCAGTACCAGTCTGCCGGATGAGCGCAGATGAACTCTTCAAGATAGCGGGACAACGCCTGAATGTCCCGCCTCAACGCCGTCTTCGGAGAGATCTCCGCACAGGGTGTACTCCGGGAGGAACGTCAGCACGTGCCGATTATTTTCACGATGGCCAAAAACGGGGACAATTGGCACCCCGGTTTTATGTGCGATTACGACAGGGGCCTTGTTTGCCCAGGCTTTTCTGCCCAGGAATTCGATCAGAGCGCCATTATCCTCAAACACGGCCTGATCGGCCAGCATGCCGATTACACCCTTGTTTTTAATAACGCTGAGGATCGGTCGCAAGGCGGATTTGTTGTAAATGACCTTGTTGCCGAAACCCATTCTCATCTTTTCGACAATTGAATTGAGATAGGGATTGTTTTGTTTTCGGGCAATTGCCCACACATTTTCGTCTAGGTACCGTTTGAAGGAGAGTGATATCAGTTCCCAGTTGCCGCAATGGCCGCTCACGCAGAGCACGCCGTTACCCTTTTCTTTGGCGTGATGGAAATGTTCCAGACCATGTACGACCATCGAATCTATCAGGTCATCGCCCTTGCCATGATACAGCCGACATACTTCAACAATAGAAATTCCCAGGTTCATGAATGTTGCCAAGGCAATTTCCTCGGCAGTCTCGAAGGCGCCTGTCCAGGAGTGGTGGCGTTTCATGTAGGGGAGTGCCTGCCTGATATTGTCTATCGCAATTGAGCGGCGAGAGTGAAGGATGTTGTACAGAAAGGTGCCGATATTTTTGCCGATGCGGTGTGATTGAGAGCGAGGGAGTGCAGCTATGAACAGGGTAAACAGATAGAAAAGAGCCGCTTGTACCAGCCAGACAGTCTTTTTCATTGTGGTAACCGGGGTTGTTTGGCAGTCGAACTGCCAGCGCCGCATAACGTGAGAGCAAGACGGGCGACGCGCTCTGATGCCCCCCCCCGCCCCAATTTCGCTCGGACTTCGCCAAGCTTGTGTGCGATGGTGTCATTATAGGTATGGTCGGTGAGTAATTTCGCAACCTCGGCAGCTATCGCTGTAGGGTTTGCTTGGTCCTGTATCAGTTCCTGGACCATGGTTTCACCGGCCACAATATTGCAGAGACCGATGTTGTCTACCTTCACCAGTCGTTTGGCAAGCTGGTAGGTGAGCGGCGAGAGTTTGTAAATGATTACCATCGGTGTTCCCACCAGGGCAATTTCAAGGGTAACCGTGCCGGAGACGGAAATAACGGCATCGCAGGCCCGGATCATGTCGTGGATCCGGTCGCGGGTGATGGTCACATCAAGGTTGGCCGCAGTCAGCAGCGGCATGATGTCTTCGCTTTTGAGTGTGGATGCCAGCGGGAGGATAAATTGGATGTCCGGAAACTGCTCTTTCAGTCTGCCGGCGGCTGCAATTATGACCGGCAGGAGTCGCTCAATCTCGTTGCGGCGGCTGCCGGGAAATAGACCGACAATCTTGCGTGACGGGTCGAGTTCGAAGCTGGCCGCGGCAGTGGATCTATCAAAGGTCACGTTGACCAGGTCAAGCATGGGGTGTCCCACAAACGTGACCGGTACTCCGGCCTGCTGGTAGAAGGGCGCTTCGAAGGGGAGTATCACCGCCATATGATCCACAAGCCGGGCGATTTTTTTGACCCGTCCCTGACGCCAGGCCCAGATCTGCGGGCTGATGTAGTAGAGTACCTTTACCCCGGCCTTTTTGGCAACCTTGGCCAGACGCAGGTTGAAGCCGGGATAGTCGATCAGGATCAGCAGATCTGGAGCGTCATTCAGAAGAATCTTTTTCAGTTTCAGGAAGGCGGATGAGATTACGTCGAAGTGTTTAATCACCTCCACCAGGCCAACGACAGCCATATCGCTGAGTCAACGAGCGTTTCAACCCCCGCTTCACGCATGCGGGCTCCGCCAATGCCGAAGAAGTGCAGATCCGGGGAAAGGCTCAGGGCTTCAGTGACGAGGTCGGCGCCGTAGATGTCACCGGAGGCCTCACCGGCCACGATCATGATGCGGCGCGAGCTGTTATCCAACCAGCGCCTCTCGAACAGTCTGCGCGACCAGCCGAACCGATTCTTCCGGCATTTCCGGGTAGACCGGCAGCGACATGCAGCGACTGGCCACATCTTCAGCTACCGGCAGGGTGACAGCGGCATACGCCTCGGCAAAGACATCCTGCTTGTGGAGCGGAATCGGGTAGTAGACTGCGGAGGAAATCTGCTTTTCAGACAGTTTTGCCATGATGGCATCGCGCCGGTCTGTCAGCAGGGTGTACTGATGATAGACATGAACGCCTTTGCCATCTTCATGCGGCACGGTGACCACATCGCCAAGCAGTTCGGAGTAGAGGTGGGCCACACGTCGGCGTCCGGTGTTGAATTCGTCGATGCGTTTGAGTTTGACCCGCAGAATGGCGGCCTGGATGTCGTCAAGACGGCTGTTGTAACCGATCACACTGTGGTGATAGCGCACGCGGCTGCCATGGTTGCGCAGCACCTTGATCTGTTCGGCCAGTTCGTCGGTGGCGCAGGTGATCAGGCCGCCGTCACCGTAGCAGCCGAGATTCTTGCTGGGGAAGAAGCTGAAGCAGCCCAGCATCCCGATTGTTCCGGTCATCGCACCATCGACGGCGGCGCCGAAGGATTGGGCGCAGTCTTCGATCAGCAGCAGCTGGTGTTTGTCGCAGATCGCCTTGATCGGCGTCATGTCGGCCGGTTGGCCGAAGAGGTGCACCGGGATGACCGCCTTGGTACGCGGGGTGATGGCCGCTTCAATCAAGGCAGGGTCAATATTGAATGTTGCGGGATCGATGTCGACAAACACCGGAGTGGCTCCGGCGTAGCAGATCGCTTCGGCGGTGGCGATAAAGGTGAAGGGGGTGGTGATGACCTCGTCACCCGGCTCGATCCCGGCTGCCAGGATGGCCAGCTGCAGCGCGTCGGTGCCCGAAGCACAGGAAATGGCGTGTTTGGCTCCCAGGTAGGCTGCGGTTTCCTGTTCAAAGGCAGTGACGTTTGGTCCCAGGATGAACTGAGTACTCTCGATTGCATCGAGAACCGCCCGGTCAATCTCCGCTTTTCAGGTTGTGATATTGGGTTTTCAGATCAACCATCGGTATCATGAAGGTCTCCTGTCGAGGCTGTGATTGATTTTGAGCGCTGTTTCCAGCGCCATTCGGCCGTCACGGCCGCTTACTTCTGGTTCCTTGCCCTCACGGATAGCGGTCAGGAATGATTCGATCTCACTCCGCAGGGCATCGGCCTCGCCCAGTTCCCGTTCGTCAACCTTTACGTTGGGAACGCCCGGGAACAGCTCGCCGCTTCCCTTCTGGGCAACCAGCATCTTGCGGTTCTGGAAGTCGAGGGTAATGTAGGCGTTGCGCTGGAAGATACGCATCTTGCGTTCGCTCTTCAGGCTGATGCGGCTGGCGGTGACGTTGGCCACGCAGCCGTTCTCGAAAAGGATACGGGCGTTGGCGATGTCCTCCTCACCGGTGAAGACCGGAGCTCCGACGGCATCAACCCGCTCCACCGGGGATTTGACGATATGCTGGATGATTTCTATGTCGTGGATCATCAGGTCAAGAACCACGTTCACGTCGGTGCCGCGCGGTTTGAAGGGGGCGATACGGACCGACTCGATAAAGAGCGGTTCCTGGAGTACTCCGTCCAGGCCAGCAGAACCGGGTTGAAGCGCTCCAGGTGCCCGACCTGAAAAACCAGCCTTGTTCTTCTCCGCCAGTGCGATCAGTTCATCGGCTTCCTCAATGGTGACGGTAATCGGTTTTTCGATCAGGACATGCACACCGGCCGCCAGAAAATCCGTGGCCACCGCATGGTGAAACTGGGTCGGAACAACAACGCTGACAGCATCGACCTTGCCGATCAGTTCGCGATGGTCGCTGAATGCGCGGGTTCCGAGCGCAGCGGCAATTTCTGCGGCGCGTTTCGGATCGTTGTCAACCACGCCCACCAGTTCAACATCCGGAATGGCGGCATATTTCTGGGCATGAAAGTTACCCAGGTAGCCGACACCTATGACGGCCGTTCTGAGCGCGCTCATCCGCGACAGATCCCGCGTTTAGCGAATTTTCGATAAAGGCCAGCAGGTAATCGACTTCCGGGCAGCCTGTGATTTCACTCTTTGATGCGGGCAATGGCGTCCGGCAGCTTCAGGTCGGCCATGAACAGGGTTTTGTAGGCTTTTTTCAGGTTGGCGATTGCTTCTTCAGAGAAACCGCGCCGTTTGAGACCGATCAGGTTGAGGCCGCGCAGTTTGGCATCCCGCTTGCCGGACGTGGCAATCGTATAGGGGAGGATATCCAGACCGACCATGGTGCCGCCGCCGATCATGGCATAGGCCCCGATGCGGTGAAAACTGGTGTACCGCCACCAGGCCGCCCAGGATGACGTTGTCCTCAACGGTGACATGACCGGCCAGGGTTGCAACATTGGCCATGACGACGCCGTTGCCGATGCCGCAGTCGTGGGCCACGTGGGAATAGGCCATGAACAGGTTGTTGTTGCCGATGACCGTCTCGGCGTGTCCGGTGACGGTGCCGCGGTGAATGGTGGCAAATTCGCGGATCATGTTGTTGTTGCCGATCCGGGTCCAGCACTCTTCGCCCCGGTATTTCAGATCCTGCGGCGGAGCACCGACCGATGCCTGCGGGAATATCTGGTTGTTCTCACCGATTTCGGTCCAGTCACCGATCACGGCATGCGCGCCGATAGTGGTTCCCTTGCCGATGGTGACATGTTTGCCGATGATGGCGTATGGGCCGATTTCTACGTCTGCAGCCAGTGCTGGCTGTTGAATCTATTATTGCTGTTGGGTGGATCATGATGTTTCTCCCGTAAGACTGTCATACTGCAGTAGAGCTCTACTGTAACGTTAATTTAGTCGGCTGCATCGGCAAAGGTTGCCTTAAGGGCGGCCTCGGTGACCAGAGTATCGCCGACATAGGCCTTGCCGTTGACCCCCCAGATACCTCGTCGGTTCATAGGTTGTTTCAATCTCGATGCGCAGCTGATCTCCGGGAAATACCGGTTTGCGGAACCTGGCGTTGTCGATGGCCATGAAGTAGGTGACCTTCTCTCGGGTTGCTTCATCGGAGGCCAGATAGGCCATGATGCCGGCCACCTGGGCCATGGCTTCGATGATCAGCACACCCGGCATGACCGGATGACCGGGGAAATGCCCCTGAAAAAACGGTTCGTTGATGGTGACATTTTTGATCCCGACGCAGCGTTTGCCATGCTCCAGCTCAACAATCCGGTCAACCATCAGAAACGGATAGCGATGCGGCAGAATCTTCATGATTTCATTGACATCCAATTGCATATTAATCTCTCCTGACTATTCTGTTTCAATGTCGCTTCAAGCTCGGCAATTCGTTTTTCCAGAGCCGAGACCGTTTTTTTCAATTCCGGCAAGCGGGGCACAACCATGGCGGATTTCAGCCATTCCTTGTGCGGCATGGTCGGAGATACCGCTGTAGGCGGCATTGGCCGGCAGCGAGCTGGGCACACCGGACTGGGCGCCAACCATGACATTGTCACCGATGGTGAGATGACCGGCAACACCGACCTGACCGGCCAGGGTGACATGATTGCCGATCTTGGTGCTGCCCGATATGCCCACCTGGGAGACGATCATGCAGTCCTCGCCGATCTGGCAGTTGTGGGCAATCTGCACCAGGTTGTCGAGCTTGGTGCCGCGCCTGATCAGGGTCACTTCCAGGGCGGCCCGGTCGATACAGGTGTTGGCGCCGATCTCCACATCATCCTCCAGCACGACAATGCCGATCTGCGGGATGCGGTAGTAACTGCTGCCATCAGGGGCATAGCCGAAACCGTCACAACCGATCACGGCTCCCGGCTGGATGATGCAGCGGTTGCCGATCCGGCAGCGCTCACGGATAACGGCGTTGGCGTGGATGGTACAATCATCGCCGATGATGACGCCATCGTAGATCACCGCACCGGGATAGATCACCGTACGGTCGCCGACGACAACATTTCTGCCGATGCAGGCGCCCGGATAAATACTGATACCCTCGCCAATAGTCGCTGTCTCGCTGACTATTGCTGCCGGAAGCACCCCAAGCGGCTCGTGCGGCGGGGTGTAGAACAGTGTCAGCAGCTTGGCAAAACCGAGATACGGGTTGGCCACTTCAATGACAGTGCGGCCATAGCGTTCGCCGCCCGGCGCCATAAGCACCGCGCCGGCAGCTGTTTCGGCAACTTTGGCGGCATATTTGGGGTTTGCAAGAAAGGTGAGTGCGTCAGGCCCGGCTGCTTCCAGGGTGCCAGACCGGAAATCAGTACGGCACCGTCCCCCTGCACAACGCCACCCAGATAGTCGGCAAGTTCTGTAACGTGTTCGTGTGCAGTGCCATAGCGTCTACTTCTTCTCTGGTTGGCGTTGAACAGTTTCAGGACTTCTTCGGTCAGATCAGCCTTTTCATCGACAAACAGCATGCTTTCATTTTTGACAAAGATGAAGGTGTAGCCCTTTCTGGCGGCCGTACTCCTGAATGACCTTCTCCATCCCTTCCAGAATTTTGCGGGTCAATTCTTCATCCTTGCCCTGCAGTTCATCCTGGGCATCCTTGGTGAAACGCTGAAAATCCTTCAGCTTCTTCTGGTAATCCTTTTCTTTGGCAGCCCGGGCGGAATCGGAAAGCAGCATGCCCTGCTTTTCCAGCTCGTCCTTCAGCTTTTTGAGCTCTTCCTGCTTGACATTGATTTCGTCCTGATATTTCTTGACTCTGGCGGCCAGTTGTTCCTTGGCTTCTTTACCCGCCTCGGAGCCGTTCAGCGCCCGCTGCATGTCGATATAGCCGAGTTTCAGATCAGCTGCAAAAACAGATGTTGATGCAATGCACACCGCTACGATACCTGCCAGAATAATGCCGTTTCATGAATCTTTCTCCTTTAATGTGTTATGGGCGATCATGCCCTTAAAAAAATCGATAGTACTAAAACATGCTGCCGATGGAAAATTCGAGTCGGCCGCTTTTGCTGTCGATGTCTTGCGCGTGGATTGATCGGGATGCCGTATTCAAGCCGCAGCGGGCCGATCGGGGAGGCCCAGCGGATACCGCCGCCATAGCTCATCAGCATGGTATCAATGACCGTTGAATTGTCGTTAAAGGCATTGCCGTAGTCAAAGAACACAACCCCTTTGACGCCGACATCGGCGAGCAGCGGAAAGGTTAATTCGACATTGCCGAAGATTTCCTTGTCTGCCGCCCAGTGTAGATCTGCTGGATTGACTGGTTGCCGTCGACATCTACTGTGCAGCTGAGCGTTTGTAGGGGAAACCGTACGGGCACTTGATAGCCGCGCAGGGAGTAGATGCCGCCCAGATAGAACTTTTCGTCGATCGGGATCGGTTGCCCGACCTCCTGGATATACCCCAGCGTCAGTTTGGTCGAGAAGATCAGTTTCTTGTAGAGCGGGTGAAACTAGGTGTGGTCCGTGATGAAACGGGCATACTTGTTGTCGCCCCCCAGACCGGCATACTCGGCCGAGAGCGAGTTGATCATGCCGGTCGACGGGTCAAGCCGGTAGTCGGTGGTGTTGCGGGTGATGCTGCCGAAGATCGAACTGGTGGTTGTCGTGCCGAGCGGGTAGTTGTCCGGGTCATGTAGTGTCATGAAGTGTCTGATATGCAGCGCTTGGATTGTAAATATCCTTGATTTCATACTTGTACATGAAGAACGTGCCGATAAAGTCGTTGATCGGATAGCCGCCTTTGATGTCACCACCGGTCAGTCGCCGGCTGTAATCGGTATAATCACGCTCCGAACGGTAGATGTCACCACCCAGCGTCCATTTGGTATCCAGGAAATAGGGATCGGTCAGCCCCAGCGGAGTAGGTCTGCGACTTGCCGCCGATGGAAGCGGAAAGATTGGCCTTGAGCCCCAGGCCGAGGAAGTTGGCCTGCTGGACCGAACCCTGACCGATGATGCCGTCCAGAGAGCTGTAGCCGCCGCCGATGCTGAAGGTTCCGGTCGGTTTTTCCTTGACGTCCACATTGACATTGAGCTTGTTGCTGGCACTCCCTTTGGCGGTGGCGATGTTGGCTTCTTCAAAGAAGCCGATGTTCATCAGGTTCTGCTTGCTGCGCTTCATGCCGGTGGCACTGTACAGTTCGCCTTCAGTAACCCGCATTTCACGGCGGATAACCTTGTCGCGGGTTTTGGGGTTGCCGGCAATATTGATCCGTTCAATGTAGACCAGTTCACCCTTTTCCATGTCAAAGGTCAGATCAACGATCTTCTTTTCGTTATCCAGGCTTGGTCTGCGGATTGACGTTGGCAAAGGCATAGCCCTTGTCGCCGTACACATCGGTCAGGGTGCCGATGTCGGTACGCAGGATGGCCCGGCTGAACATCTCACCCGGTTCGCTCTTCAGTTTTTTGCGCAGATCAGCAGCCGGTTCCAGCAGTTCTCCCTTGAAGCCGATTTCACCAATCCGGTACTGATCTCCCTCGGTAATGCCGATGGAAACCTCCAGCGCAGTTCTTGGCATCATTCAGCTTGACGACCGGCTCACCGACCTTGACATTGATATAGCCGTTGTTCAGGTAAAAGTCGGCAATCAGCAGGGCATCATTTTTCAGCACCTCTTCCTTGTAGGTGCCGGCGCCGGTCAGCCAGGACATGAACCATTTTTCCTTGGTTTCCATGACCCCCCGCAGTTTGCGGTCGCTGAAGGCCTTGTTGCCGTCAAAGCGGATCGTCTGATAAGGATCTTTTCTCCTTCAATGATCTTGAAGGTAACCGTCAGATCGCTTGGTGGAGCGTTTTCTTTACCTCGGTCTGTACCTCTGCCAGATAATACCCTTCATCGCCATACAGCTTCTTGATCTTGGCAACACTCTTGGCCAGATCTTTTGCCGAAAAAATGGAATTCTGGCGGAACTCAAGCGCTTCTTTCAGCTTGTCGGTGGTCAGTTCCTTGTTCCCCTCAAACGTGATCTCGCGAACAATCGGTTTTTCCAGCACGGCGTACACCAGTACGGTCCCTTTGTCCGACTCCTCTTTCAATGCCTGCACATCCTGAAAATGTCCCAGCTTGTAGATGGCACGGATATCGGCATCGGTTTTGTCGTCTGTCGAGGGTGTCACCGGCCTTCATCTTGACGACGTTCAGAATGGCCGCCGATTCGATGCGGCGATTGCCCTTGACACCTGACTTCGACGATCTTTTCACCTTCAGCGCAGGCGAGTGTCGAGCAGCTGATCAAGCTGCATAACAGCATGGCTGATAATAATATTTTTGAAACTGGGCACTCTTCCCCCGGATATCATGTAGTTTTTTCCACTCTGCCATCAACCAGGTGAACGGTCGTTCCCATGGCTGCGGCCAGACGTTCGTTGTGGGTAACAACCACCAGCGTCAATCCTTTTTTCTGCTGCAGTTCTGCCAGCACGGCATGTACGCCGTCACTGGTTTTCATGTCAAGATTGCCGGTCGGTTCATCGGCCAGCAGCAGCTCCGGTGACAAGAACCAGGGCCCGGGCAATGGCCACCCGCTGCTGCTCACCGCCGGACAGTTCTCCCGGCCGATGGGTCATACGCTGCGCCAGCCCAACATCCGTCCAGCAGTTCCTCTGCCATTTCACGTGCCTTTCTGCGTGGCACCCTGGCGATCAAGGCCGGCATCATGACATTTTCAAGGGCGGTGAACTCCGGCAGCAGGTGATGAAACTGAAACACAAAGCCGATGCTTCTGTTGCGAAATGCGGCCAGTTCCCGGTCATTTTTTTTGAAAATATCTTCACCGCGAAAACAGACCGTTCCGGATGTCGGCCGGTCAAGGGCACCCAGCAGATGCAGCAGGGTGCTTTTTCCGGCACCCGATGCACCAACCAGGGCGGTTGTCGTGCCGGCTTCCAGGTCAAGATCGATCCCGCTCAGAACTTCAACCCGGTTTGTGCCGCTGCCGTAGGTTTTGCAGAGGCCGCGCACTTCCAGCAGATTACTCATAGCGCAGCGCCTCGGCCGGCAGCATTCGCGATGCCTGCCAGGCCGGATAGAGCGTGGCCAGAAACGAGATCAGCACCGCTGTTACCGAAATCAGCACCACATCGGACGGCACCACCAGCGAAGGGAAATGGTCCAGATAGTAGATATCCTTGCTGAAGAAATTCTGTCCGGTGATCTTCTGGATAACGTCGATGATCGGCTCCAGATTGAGTGCGATCAGCAGACCCGAAGCAACGCCCAAGAGCGTGCCGATGACCCCGATAATCAACCCCTCCAGCACAAAAATCTTCATGATGCTGGCTGCCGGTGGCGCCCATCGACTTAAGAATGGCGATATCCCTGGTTTTTTCCATCACCACCATGAACAGGGTTGAGGCGATGCCAAAGGCCGCCACCAGCACGATCAGGGTCAGGATGATGAACATGACGATCTTTTCGGTCTTGAGCGCAAACAGGATGTTCCTGTTCATCTGCATCCAGTCACGGGCGTAAAAGTCGGCTCCCATTTCACGGTTGATGCTGCGGGCCAGTTCACCGGTATGATAGACATCCTCCACCTTGAGCTGGATGCCGGTAACCGTATCGCCCAGATCAAAAAAACGCTGGGCCTGACCAAGGCTGACATAGGCCAGAGTCGAGTCATATTCGAACATGCCGGTGTTGAAAATTCCGGCAACCCTGAACGGCTTCATCTGCGGCATCATGCCCAGCGGGGTGATGTTGCCCATCGGCGAGATGACGTTGACCTTGTCACCCAGAAACAGGTTGAGATGTTTGGCCAGCTCCTTTCCGACCAGCAGGCCGGGCATCGCATCCGCTCCCTGTCCCATCTTCGGTTCAAGGCCGTCGATACTCCCTTCGACGACCGACTTGCTGAGCCGGGTAACCTGGCGGTCGGTGGCGACATCGATGCCGCGCAGAACCACACCGGATACATTCTTGCCGGAAGATAGCATAACCTGGTTGTAAATAAAAGGTGTGGCTGCCTGAACCCCTTTGAAACCTTTCAGCTTTTCCATCACCGATCGGTAGTCTTCCATCGGGGCGCCGCTGCGGATGACAACCATATGGGCATTGGTGCCCAGGATCTTTTCCTTCAGGTCCTCCTCAAAGCCGGTCATGACCGCCAGCACGACGATCAGCGCCATGACACCCAGCGCAACCCCGGCGGTGGAGATAAAGGTGATGATGGAGATAAAGGTGGATTTGCGCTTGGCTTTCAGATAGCGCAAACCAATAAACAGTTCAAATGGCATCGGTTATTTGACTTCCTTTCGCAGCTGCGGAAACAGAATCACGTCGCGGATCGACGCCGAGTCGGTCAGCAGCATCACCAGGCGGTCGATGCCGATACCTTCACCGGCCGTGGGCGGCAGGCCGTACTCCAGGGCGCGGACATAATCCTCGTCCATGTAGTGGGCCTCTTCGTCACCCTTGTCCTTTTCGGCCACCTGGGCCAGAAAACGCTCCTTCTGGTCGACCGGATCATTCAGCTCGGAGAAGGCATTGGCAATTTCGCGACCGCCGATGATCAGTTCGAAACGGTCAACGATTTCCGGGTTGTGGTCGTTCTTGCGCGACAGCGGCGAAACCTCGGTCGGATAGGCGGTGATAAAGGTCGGCTGGATCAGCTTGTGCTCGGCCACCTCTTCGAAGATCTCCATCAGCAGCTTGCCGTAGCCGATATCCATCCGGCAGGTCCAGGCCGATGCTGCGGGCATAGGCCAGGGCCAGATCGCGGTCGTCCAGCTGTTTTGCGTCAATATCACCATACTCCAGAATCGCCTCCCGGACGGTCAGCCGTTTCCAGGGGCGCTGAAAGCTGATGTCAAGCCCCTGGTTGGTGAAATCCAGCGTGCCGAGGACTTCCTGGGCCACATGGCAGAACAGTTCTTCGGTGAAGTCCATCAGATCTTCATAGGTTGCATAGGCCTGATAGAACTCCATCATGGTGAATTCCGGGTTGTGGCGTACCGAAATACCTTCATTGCGGAAGTTGCGGTTGATTTCGAAGACCCGCTCCAGGCCGCCGACAACCAGTCGCTTCAGGTACAGTTCCGGGGCAATGCGCAGATACAGCTCCATGTCCAGGGCGTTGTGATGGGTTATAAACGGCCGGGCCGTCGCTCCGCCCGGAATCTGGTGCATCATGGGTGTTTCGACTTCAAGGAAATCGCGGTTGGTCATGAAGCTGCGGATCAGGTTGACGATGCGGGAACGCTTGATGAATATTTCACGCGCTTCAGGATTGACGATCAGGTCAACATAGCGCTGACGGTAGCGGGTTTCCACATCGGTCAGGCCATGGAATTTTTCCGGCAGCGGCAGGAGCGACTTGACCAGCAGTCGTATGGAGCGGACATGCAGGGACAGTTCACCGGTCTTGGTGCGGAACGGATAGCCTTCAGCGCCGACGATATCGCCGATGTCGAATGATCTCGAAATGCGGCAAACGCTTCTTCGCCGATCTCATCTTTTTTGACATAGAGCTGAATGCGCCCTTTGCGGTCCTGAAGCTGGATAAAAGCGGCTTTGCCAAAGGATCGGCGCGCCAGAATGCGGCCGGCCACGCTTATGTTGGCATCAGCGGCATCGATCTGTTCTACGGCGCCGTAGGCGGCAACGATGTCGGCCGAGGTATGCTGCGGCTTGAAGTCATTGGGGTAGGGATTTATGCCCGCTTCCCAGAGCGCATCTACCTTGCGTCGTCTTTGGAGCAGGAGTTCACTGAGTTCTTCCATGATAGCGATTCAACCTTTCACAACAAATATGGTTCCGGTAATCAAGCGGATAAAACTATCTTCAACGTCTCGGTACGTCAAGAAAAAAAGGGACCTCTCAGCCCTCCAAAGGGTGAAGCCTCGCAAACAGACTGCTTACTCACTGTATCCTGAGGATACTGTTGCTGAAAGTATAAGTATCCGTGTAATTACCTGATATCTCTGAAAACAGTATACGTATCCGCGACAAAGAGGCTTACCCCATCGGTAGTAAGGCCAAGTGAGGTATGAAGGCTGCCGCTCGGTATGGGTAAGGTAGAAACAGCACCTGAGCTTATAACTATTTTCCGGATGATGTTCAGGTACGAGTCAGTCACATACAGGTTCGTACCATCCGAGGTGATGCCGCTAGGCTGGCGGAAGCTTGCCGCTGCCCCGACACCATCAAGCGTACCACCGTCAAGACCCAGCTGTCCGGGGTTGCCGGCGAGTGTGGTGACGGCACCTGTAGCAATAGCAATCCGGCGGATGGTCCGGCTAAAGACATCGGTCACGAAAAGATTTATCCCGTCGGTGGTGATGCGGGTTGGCAGGTTGAAGCTTGCGGCTGACGGGATGCTCGAATCAGCCACACCGACCACTCCCGGAATGCCGGCCAGAGTGTACACAGCATAACTATCAGTACTGCTATTGCTCGTATCTATCCAGCGTACGGTGGCGTTGCCGTAATCCGTTACGTAGACGTTGACGCCGTCCGTCGTAATGCCGGTTGGCTGGTTAAAGAGGACGGCGATCTTTTCGGTGGAATCGGCGTAACCGCCCACACCGGAGGGGCTGCCGATCGTAACGACTTTATGTTTACCGGTACCGTCATCGGCAATGGTAATGACCCTGATGCAGTTGTAGCCGCGGTCCACGACGTAGAGATGGGTGCCATCCGTCGTGATGCCGGTTGGGAGAAAGAAACTTATGGCGACACCGGTAACACTATCGATGCATTGCAGGGTTGAGGTTCTAACCTCGCCCGAAACAGGATCGGTATATATTTTCCGAATGAGACTGAAAAAGTAATCGGCAACATAGAAATCTGTGCCGTCCGTGGTAACGTCGTTTGGCTGGTCGAATTTGGCTGTGACGCTGCTGTTTCCGGTGAAATTGGAAAAACCGATGCCGTTGAGTCCGGCTGTGCCTGCCAGCGTTGATACCGTGCCGCTGAGAACCAGTGGTGTCCCTTGCATAGCGCCGCCCATAAGATAGGGCTTTGATGCCGGTAATGAGGCAATGGGCGTGGGGAGTTTATACACCGGCGTCGCCGTGGTTGTTCCTCCGCACGCCGTAATGCAGGTAACGAGGAAAAGAGCGAGTATGAACATCGAAGGTACGTTTTTCTGCATTAAACTCTCCTTGCAACACTGAAGATTATGGATGGTACCGGAGTTAAACATCTTTTTTTGCGCGTCGTGGCCTGGCAGCCCGTTTGGGCGGAACTGTCTCCGGTTCTGGTGCGGCGACGGGCGCCTCCAGGACTTTTTCTTTTTTGGGGGCGGCGCGCCGCCGGGGCTTGGGTGCAACCGGTTCCGGTGTCGTCACGACCGGTTCGGAAGGTACGGACTCCTCGGCTGCAGCTTCCGGTTTCTTCTTGCGCGGCGTGCGGACACGTTTCGGTTTGGCTTCAGCGGCGGCTGCTTCAGGCGTCGTCACAACGGGAGTGGGGACCTCAACGGCAGCTGATTCGGAAGCCGGTGCGCCCGGTGTCTCCTCCGAAGAATGTTCATGATCCTTGTGGGTTTTACTGCGGCTGCGGCGTCGCTTCCGTTTTTTGGGCTTCACGGATTGATCTGTCTCATTTTCATGTGCTTCCGAAACGGAAACGTCGGCTTTTTCAGAAGTATCGTCCGTATGGGAACCGTCATGGTCCCTGTCGGCTTCGGTTTCATCGTGTGCTGCGCATTCTGCGAGGTATCACCGGCCGCTTTCTTCTTCTTTTTGCGCCGCTTCCGTTTTTTGCCCCCTTCGGCAGGAGCAGCAGCTTCGTTTTTCTGTTCCTCATCCGTGGTGATCTGCGGAAAGTGACTGCTTGGAACGACAGGTTTGTGGGCTTCTTCCGCCTCGGCTTCGCTCTTTAGAACATCTTCAAGGTGCGGTTTATCGCGTTTTACTGTCTCAAGCTCCAGCTGATTGAGCAGGAAAGATGTCTTGCCCTTGACGGTCACTTCGATCTCGTAATCATTTTCAATCTGGGTCAGTTCACGTTTTTTGCGGTTGAGCAGGTAGTAGGCCACTTCCAGCGGCAGTCCCCCGCGCACTTCGGCAACGGTTCCCTTGGCGGCGGCAGCATGGACCTTGCGCAGGAATGATAGCGCCATGGCCTCAACCGATTTGACCTTGCCGCGACCTTCGCAGTGCGGACATTCCAGATGGATGGCATCATTCAGCGTCTTGGCAATCCGCTGGCGGGACATCTCCATGATGCCGAACTGGGAAATACGCCCGACGTTGACCCGGGCCTTATCCATCTTGAGGGCCTTTTTGAGGGTTTTTTCAACGTCGCTGTTATGCTTGTTGTCGCGCATATCGATGAAGTCGATGACGATCAGACCGCCCAGGTCGCGCAGCCGCAGCTGCCGGGCAACCTCTTCGGCCGCCTCCATGTTGGTCTTGAAGGCGGTATCTTCGATGCCGCGCTCACCGCTGGATTTGCCCGAGTTGACATCAATCGAGACCAGCGCTTCGGTCGGCTCGATGATCAGCGAACCACCGGACGGTAGCGGCAACCCGTTTTTCATAGATCTGGTCGATCTGCTCTTCCAGCTGAAAGCGGGAAAAGATCGGCCGTTTTTCCTTGTGCAGCTTGACCAGCTTTTCGCAGGCCGGCATGGTGTCGCGGAAGAACTCCTTGGCTTCACGGTAGGCATCCTTGCTGTCAACCAGCACTTCATCGATATCATCCGAAAAATAGTCCCGGATGGTGCGGATGATCAGGCCGCTGTCGCGATAAATTTCGCCGGCACCCTTGATTTCGGAGGCCTTCTGTTTGATGGATTCATACATGTCCAGTCAGGCTTGTAGAAATCCTTCTGCAGCTCTTCCGGGGTGCGCCCGACCGCTTCGGTGCGGATGATGTAGCCGATCCCTTCAGGAATGTTCATCTCCGCCAACGATCTCTTTCAGCTTCTTGCGGTCACCCTCCTGCTCGACCTTGCGGGAGATGCCGGTTGAATCACTGCCCGGCATGATCACCATGTAGCGTCCCGGCAGAGAGAGATAGCTGGTCAGCGCCGAACCTTTATTGTCGCGTTCGTCCTTCTCGACCTGTACCACCAGTTCCTGTCCGCGTCGCAGCACTTCCTGGATACGGGGACGACGTTTGCGCTGGTCTTCCGGAACATCATCACGCCATTCCCAGATAATCGGGATGCAGTTCACCCATCTGGAGAAAGCCGGGCTTGGCGCGGCCGATGTCGACGAAAGCGGCCTGCAGCCCCGGTTCGACCCGCAGGACGACCCCCTTGTAGATGTTGCCCTTGGTCTGTTCCTTGCCGCTGATTTCGATGTTCAGCTCCATCAGGCGGCCGTCGTGCACGATGGCAACGCGGGCCTCCTCGGGGTGCATGACATTGATCAGCATTTTTTTGCTTATGGTTGTACTCATTTCAATTGATAACCTTTCAGGTGGTGCAGACCCGTGTTTTGATTCAAAACTGACAGATTATATCTGTTTTAACGCTGAAAGCAAAGAAAAAGGCGGCACGGGGAAATCCCCGTACCGCCTTGATGCAACCGACAATACATACGAATCTACATCATTTTGGCCAGCAGCGGCACGATCAGCAGCGAAACGATGTTGATGATCTTGATCATCGGGTTGACTGCCGGACCGGCGGTGTCCTTGTAGGGGTCGCCGACGGTGTCGCCGGTAACGGCAGCCTTGTGGGCTTCGCCACCCTTGCCGCCGTGGTGGCCGTCTTCGATGTACTTCTTGGCGTTATCCCAGGCGCCGCCGCCGGTGGTCATGGAGATGGCCACAAAGATACCGGTGACGATGGTGCCGACGATCACGCCGCCCAGAGCCTTGGGGCCGAGGGTGAAGCCGACGATAACCGGAGCCAGGATCGGGATCAGGCCGGGGATAACCATCTCTTTCAGAGCGGTCTTGGTGACGATGTCAACGCAGGCGGCATAATCCGGCTTGCCGGTGCCTTCCATGATCCCCTTGATCTCGCGGAACTGACGACGAACTTCAACAACAACAGCGCCGCCGGCCTTGCCGACCGCTTCCATGCACTGTGCGGCAAAGTAGTAGGGGAGCATGCCGCCGATGAAGAGGCCGACGATGATGTAGGGGTCGGAGAGGTCAAATTTGATGATCTCTTTACCGGCCAGCTGCAGCGCGTGGTTCAATTCATCAACATATGAGGTGAAGAGGATAACGGCGGCCAGACCGGCAGAGCCGATGGCATAGCCTTTGGTGACGGCCTTGGTGGTGTTGCCGACTGCGTCCAGCGGATCGGTTACGGCGCGAACCGAGTCGTCCAGTTCAGCCATCTCGGCGATACCACCGGCGTTGTCGGTGATCGGACCGTAGGCGTCCATGGCAACGACGATGCCGGTCAGTGAAAGCATGGAGACTGCGGCAATGGCGATGCCGTAGACACCGGCGCACTGGAAGGCGACGATGATGCCGGCAGCGATGACGATCACCGGTGCGGCGGTTGATTTCATGGAGACGCCGAGACCGGCAATGACGTTGGTGCCGTGACCGGTGGTGGATGCCTGGGCAATATGCTGAACCGGACCGTACTCGGTGGCAGGTGTAGTATTCGGTGATCCAGAAGATGGCACCGGTAACGACCAGGCCGACGATGGCCGAGATGAAGATGTTCATGGCGCTGAAGTTCACGCCGGCAGCGTTGGTGAGTCCCGGCCGGGAACATCTGGACCGTGACGAAGTAGAAGGCGATGCAGGCGAGCACGGCCGAAGCGATCAGTCCCTTGTAGAGTGCGGTCATGATCTTGCCGCTGCCGCCAAGCTTGACGAAGTAGGTGCCGATGATGGAGGTGATGATGGAGATGCCGCCCAGGATCAGCGGGTAGCTGACGGCGCTGGCATTGCCGGTAAAGGTGATGGCGCCCAGCAGCATGGCGGCGATCAGGGTCACGGCATAGGTCTCGAACAGGTCGGCGGCCATGCCGGCGCAGTCGCCGACGTTGTCACCGACGTTGTCGGCGATAACAGCCGGGTTGCGGGGGTCGTCCTCGGGGATGCCGGCCTCAACCTTGCCCACCAGGTCGGCGCCGACGTCAGCGCCCTTGGTGAAGATACCGCCGCCCAGACGGGCAAAGATGGAGATCAGCGAACCGCCGAAGCCGAGGCCGACCAGTTGGGTGACCACATCCTTGACCGGTGCGCCCGGCATCAGCTTCAGCAGAACCATGTAGTAACCGGCAACACCCAGCAGGCCGAGACCGACCACCAGCATACCGGTGATGGCGCCACCCTTGAAGGCAACGTTGAGAGCCTTGGTGATGCCGGATTTGGCGGCTTCAGTCGTGCGCACGTTGGCACGAACCGAAACAAACATGCCGATAAAGCCGGTCAGACCGGAAAAAAGTGCGCCAACGGCAAAACCGACCGCAGTCTTGGCACCGAGTGTTGCAAACAGAGCGATGAACATGATCACACCAACCATGGCGATGATCGTGTACTGGCGTTTCATGTAAGCGCCGGCACCCTCCTGAATCGCTGCGGCGATCTGTTTCATCCGGTCATTGCCCTGAGGCAGACCCAGAATCCAGCTGTGCCGTGATCAGGCCGTAGACAACGGCTGCGGCGGCGCAGACCAGGGCAAAAACAACTGCATACTGTTCCATTTTTTCACTTCCTCCTGTTGATATAAATAGCCAATCGGTGGCATTCTAATCGGTACGACCCAAAAACGGTAGATTGTTAATGGAATGCCTCTTTTTTGTCAAGCGCAAATCCTTCGTCTTCACCATCAGGCTCTTCGGCGGCACTGTTTTGATCCACGGCTACTGATGCTTGTCAACCGTATTCACACGTGTTATATCTGCGGCATAAGTAATACGGAAACAGGAGAATTTTGTATGAAATATGCGAATATCATGGTGTTGCTTCTTGTGTCATCTCTGGCCGGATGTGCCTCTCAGGGGTCACTCGATAATGTCCGCAATGATATCGACTCAATCAAAACCCGTCTTTTTTCCATGGACCGGGATCTTGCCGACGTCCGTGAGGAATCAAAGGTAACGGTCGGTGCGATCGAAAAGGGTTTCAAGGCTGATGTATCCGCCGTCCGAAAAATGTCGGCCGATATTCAGGCCACAATCGACAGCACCAAGAGTGACATGCAGGCGATGAACGGCAAGGTTGACGATGCCGCAATCGCCGTTAAAAAACCTGCCGATGATCTGGCCCGGTATCGCGAAGATGCCGACAAACGCATTATTGCCCTGGAGGAGCGTATCCTGAAGCAGCAGACTCTGATCGATTCTCTCTCGAAAAAAATGGCAGAGATGACCAAGGCAAAGCCGGCTCTCTGACCCCAGATTCGCTGTACTTGAAGGGGCTTGACTCGCTCAAGGCGGGTGATATTGCTGCTGCACGGGAGCAGTTTCACCAAATTTCTGGAACAGAACCCCAAGCATGAGCTGGCTGCCAATGCCCACTACTGGATCGGTGAAACCTATTACAGTGAAAAAAATTATGAATCGGCAATTCTTGTCCTATCAGGAGGTCATCAAGAACTACCCCGGCAAGGATAAGGTCGTCGCAGCCATGCTGAAACAGGCTATGTCCTTCAATGCGATCAAGGATATCAAGAGCGCCAAATTTGTCCTGAAAAAACTGATAGAGGGTTTTCCAAAAAGTGAGGAAGCCAAGAAGGCCAAAGGTATGCTGAAGGAAATCAAGTAGACACCTTTTGATAGCAAACGACAAAGGGCGGCACCGAATATTCGGGCCGCCCTTTTTACGTGGGAAAATACATCAAAAATCTACAAGACCCCTTTTGTTGACATGACCCCTTCCACGCGCGGATCAAGCTGAGTGGCGGTGTCCAGTGCCCGGGCAAACGCCTTGAAGCAGGCTTCGATGATGTGGTGCACATTTTCGCCATACATGACGTTGATATGCAGGTTAAGGCCGCAGTGGTTGACAAAGGCCTGAAAAAACTCCCGCGCCAGCTCCACATCGAACTCGCCGATCTTCACCTTCGGCAAGTTGACATGATAGACCAGATACGGTCTCCCGGAGATGTCAACGGCCACACTGGCCAGTGTTTCATCCATCGGTACGGTGGCCTGACCATAGCGCCGGATTCCTTTCTTGTCTCCCAGGGCCTGTTTGAATGCCTCGCCCAGTACGATGCCGATATCTTCAACCGTGTGGTGAAAATCGATATCGATGTCGCCGCACGCCTCAACATCAAGATCGAAAAGACCGTGGCGGGCAAACAGATTGAGCATGTGGTCGAGAAACGGTACCGACGTGCAGATGGTGGCACTTCCCGGTGCCATCAACTGTCAGCGACAGCTTGATTCTGGTTTCTTTGTGATCCGTTCAATAGTGGCAGTTCGTGACATACTTCTCCTCCAAGGTTACGATTATCCGATTTCTGTAATTGCTGCCAGCGTTGCTTCCATCTCTGTCTCGCGTTCCGATCGAAATCCGCAGGCCATGGCACAAGAGCGGGTCGGAGAAATGGCGTACCAGGATTTTGCGGTCAAACAAACCTTCATAGACCCGCGTGCCATTCCTGTCTGGCGGCGAAGCAAAGACAAAGTTGCCTTGGGACGGAATGACGTTGTAGCCGATAGTACGCAACTCGGCGGAGAACCACTCGCGTGTTTCACGGATCTTGCGGCAGCATTCCCTGAAATACGCCTGATCCTGGAGAGCCGCCACACAGGCCGCCTGGGCCAGACGGTCCAGGTTGTAGTGGTCGCGGATCTTGTCCAGGGCGGCAATGACTTCGGGGCGGGCAATGGCCAGCCCCAGGCGCATCCCGGCCAGGGCATAGCTTTTGGAAAGGGTGCGGGTCACCACCACATTGTCGTATTTTCGCACCAGATCCAGGGCATTGCCATCGGCAAAATCGGCATAGGCCTCATCCACCACCAGCATACCGCCGCAGCGCTGTGCCAACTCTTCGATGTAGTCGAGCGGGAAAGGCGAATCCGAGCGGCGAATTGGGGGTGGTCAGAAAAAAGATCTTGCCCTCGTAACGCTCGGGAAAGTCGTCGATGCGGAAATCATCCGTCAGGCCGAAGGTGCGCACCCGCGCCCCCTGGATCTCGGCCAGGGTGGCGTAGTAGGAGTAGGAGGGATGGACATAGCCGATCTCCTCCCCTTCGCGGCACAGGCCCGGATCAGGTTGTTGAGCACCTCGTCGGAGCCGTTGGCCATGATGATCCAGGAGGGATCAAAACCGTACAGTTCTCCGGCCACCTCGCGCAGCTTCTGGCTGGATGCGCTGGGGTAGGTGCGCAGACTGGCACCGTCACTGCCCAGTTCGGCCAGAATGGCCTCTACCACCTTCGGTGAAGGCGGATAGGAGTTCTCGTTGGTATTGAGCTTGATCCAGGAGGCGATGTCCTCCGGCTGAAAGCCGGGGACATAGCCGTTCATGGCGGCGATATTGGGACGAAGATAACTCACTGTTATTTCTCCAGTCGCATGCTGCACCGACTTGCCATGCGCTTCCAGCCCTTCCAGTCCGGCGATTCTGACAATGTCGCCGCCCAGTCGCTTCAGCCCACCTTGCGAAAAATAGACGATCGAGGATTTCTTGACAAAATCATCCACCGAGAGCGGCGAGAAGAAGCGGGCCGTGCCGCCGGTCGGCAGGGTGTGGTTCGGGCCGGCCAGATAATCTCCGGCCGCCTCGGGAGTCCAGTGCCCCATGAAGATCGCGCCGGCGTTGGTGATCTGCGGCAGAATCGCAAACGGGTCAGCCACCGCCAGTTCCAGATGTTCCGGGGCGATGCGGTTGGAGAAGGCGATCACCTCGTCCAGCGTATCGGCCACGATGATCGCACCGTATTTTTCCCAGGAAGCGCGGGCGATTGTCTCACGGGAAAGCGTTGCCAGCTGCCGTTCCACTTCGGCGGCCACTCTTTCGGCAAAAGAACGGTCGGTCGTGATCAGGATCGAGGAGGCCAGTTCGTCATGCTCGGCCTGGGAGAGCAGGTCGGCGGCGATGTGGGCCGGGTTGCCGCTGCCGTCATTGATCACCAGAATCTCGCTCGGTCCGGCGATCATGTCGATGCCGACCTGTCCGAAGACCAGTTTCTTGGCGGTGGCCACATAGATGTTGCCCGGCCCGGTGATCTTGTCCACCCGCGGGATTGTTGCCGTGCCGTAGGCCAGGGCAGCAACCGCCTGCGCTCCGCCGATACGGAAGATGCGGTCAACACCGGAAAGGCTGGCCGCCACCAGTACATGGGGGTTGATCTCGCCACCCGGGGTGGGGGCCACCATGATGATTTCACCGACCCCGGCCACCCGGGCCGGTACGGCGTTCATGATGACGCTGCTGGGATAACTGGCCTTGCCGCCCGGAACGTAGATGCCGACCCGTGACAGCGGCGTCACCTTCTGCCCCAGCATGATGTCCGGCTCTTCGGTGGAGATCCAGGTCTGCTGCTTCTGCTTTTCGTGGAAACGGGTCACCCGCTCGACCGCCAGCGCGGAGGGCGGCAATCTCGTCTGTCGGAAACCTGGCGAAGGCCGCCTCGATCTCGGCTGCGGAAACCTCCAGCTCGGCAACTGATGCGGCTTCCAGCCGGTCAAAACGGCGGGTCAGCTCCAGCACCGCGGCATCACCGCGCTGACGGACATCGGCGATGATATCGAGCACGATCTGTTCAACTTCGCGGCCGCTCTCTTCACCGCGGGAAAGGATGGCGTCGAACTTTTGCGTAAAACCGGCATCATTAATATCAAGAAAAAGCATACTCTACCTTGCTCAGCGCGACTGGAGCACCTGCTCCAGCCCCTGTATGATGTGTGAAATGCGGTCGTTCTTTGTTTTCAGGCTGGCCCGGTTGACGATCAGACGGGTGGTGATCTCGGCAATGGTTTCCACCTCGACCAGGCCGTTCTGCCGCATGGTTTCGCCGGTGGAGACCAGATCGACGATCCGGTCGGAGAGCCCCACCAGCGGCGCCAGCTCGATGGAACCGTAGAGCTTGATGATCTCGACCTGGACCCCTTTGGCGGCAAAATAGTTTTCGGTCACATGCGGGATATTTGGTGGCGATACGGATATGCGACCAGCCGGAGGGATCGTCGTCTTTGCCAGATTGGCCGGTTCGGCCACCATCATGCGGCAGTAGCCGAATTTCAGGTCCAGCGGTTCATAGACATCCTTGCCCTGTTCCATCAGGGTGTCCTTGCCGACGATGCCCAGGTCGGCGCTGCCGTATTCCACGTAGGTCGGGACATCGGTGGCCCGCACGATCATGTAGCGCATCCGCTGCTCCTGATTTTCGAAGATCAGCTTGCGGGAATCGGAGAGCAGTTCGCGGCAGTCGATGCCGATCTGGCCGAACAGCTCGACCGATTCTTCCAGGATGCGCCCCTTGGGGATGGCAATGGTAATCCAGTCATTCATTCTTTAACCCTTTCGATATCCGCACCCAGTCCGGCCAGTTTTTTTTCGATGGATTCATAACCACGATCCAGGTGATAGATGCGGGATACTTCGGTGGTGCTGTCCGCCGCCAGACCGGCCAGGATCAGCGAGGCAGAGGCCCGCAGGTCGGTGGCCATGACCGGAGCGCCGGAGAGTTTTTTGACCCCCTTGACCGTGGCGGTGTTCCCTTCAACCGTGATATCGGCGCCGAAACGCAGCAGCTCGGAGACATGCATGAAGCGGTTTTCAAAGATGTTTTCGCGAGATGACGCTGGCCCCGTCGGCCACGCACATCATCGCCATGAACTGGGCCTGCATGTCGGTCGGGAAGCCGGGATAGGGGCGGGTCTTGATGTTGACGCTCTTGAGCCTTTTGGGCCCTTTGACCCGCACCACGCCATCGCGGCTGGTGATTTCGACTCCGGCATCCTGCATCTTGAACGCCAGGGCATCCAGATGTTCCAGCTTCATGCCGTGGATCCTGATATCGCCGCCGGTCATGGCGGCAGCGATCATGAAGGTGCCGGCCTCGATCCGGTCCGGCATGACCTCGTAATTGGCTGCGGACAGCTCCGACACACCCTGAATCCGGATGGTGTCGGTGCCGGCCCCTTCGATCTTGGCACCCATGCGGTTCAGATACAGGGCCAGATCGACGATCTCCGGTTCGCGGGCGGCATTTTCCAGCACGGTTTCACCTTTGGCGGTGGCGGCTGCCATCATCAGGTGCTCGGTGCCGCCGACGGTCGAAATGTCGAAGTTGATGCGGGCACCTTTGAGGCGCTTGGCACTTTGCCTCGACATAGCCATGCTCAAGCGTTATTTCGGCGCCCAGCGCCTGCAGCCCCTTCAGGTGCAGGTTGATCGGGCGGGCTCCGATGGCGCAGCCGCCCGGCAGCGAGACCCGCGCCTTGCCGAAGCGGGCCAGCAGCGGGCCCAGAACCAGTACCGAGGCGCGCATGGTCTTGACCAGATCGTAGGTGGCCTCATGGCTGTTGATGTTGGTCGTATCGATCCTGACAATATTGCCGTTTCCCTCGACCTGTGCACCGAGTGACTCCAGCACCTTGATGGTGGTGTTGATGTCGCGCAGAAACGGCACATTGCTGATCTGGTTGATCCCCGGCGCCAGGATGGTGGCGACAAAGATCGGGAGTGCGGCATTCTTGGAACCGCTGACGGTTACGTCACCCTTAAGTTTTTTTCCGCCTTTGATGATGAGTTTGTCCAATCAAATGCTCCTCTTATGTCAATTAAATATCGCCATACTACTGTATGGACCGGCTCTTGTCCAAATAAAAGTTGGCTAAAACGTACGGCATATCCCGAGTTTTCACCCTGAGTTTCCGAATGGAAACTCAGGGGAATATGTGGTATCGTCGCGGCCACGTTTGTTAACTGCAACGATTGGACACGGGTGTGAAAATGAAGCAGTTTACCCTGAATACCAAAGTTACCCTGTTTTTTCCGATGGCCATAACACTCCTGTTCGCCTGCCTGCTCCTGCTGTCATACACATACAGACATACCTTTTTGATAGTCCTGCCGGTTTTCTCCTTGGCACTGTTTCTGTTTATGCGCCGTTATCTGCGCAACATGACGGATCCGATCAATGCGCTTACCCGGCACGTCGAAGAATTGCCGGCAAAAAGCGGTGAGGAACGCTTATTCCAGACGCAGGGGATGGATGAGGTCGCGACGTTGGGGCGGGCCTTCAATCAGCTCGTGCGCGAAAGTGACTTCCAGCGGTGCAGATTGGAAGGCGATCTCGAAGAACACAAGCGTGCGGACGAACAGACGCAGCGACAGAAAGAATACCTGCAGGCGCTGCATGAAACCACGCTGGGCTTGATCAAGCGGCTGGATGTTGCCAGTGTCCTGCAGGCGATTGTTACGCGGTCAGGAAAGCTGGTCGGAACGGAACACTGCTTTTTGTATCTGGTAGATAGTTCCGGTACGGAATTGAACATGGCCTATCAAAGCGGGATTTATGACACGCTGTCCCACCACCCGGTTAAGCCGGGAGAGGGTATCTCAGGGCGTGTATGGGTTGCGGGGGAACCAATAAAGGTTGATGATTACAACCATTGGGAGGGGCGTCTCCCGGATGCGGATCGCAATATTCTGCATGCTGTGGCTTGTGTGCCGCTCAAGGTGGCCGATGAAGTGATCGGGGTGTTGGGGTTGGCATTTATTGACCGGAGTATCGTCTTTAACGATCAGCAGATGGCACTCCTTGCCCAGTTTGGTGAATTGGCCTCTCTAGCGCTTGAGAACGCCCGGCTCAATGAAAACTTTCAGCATGAATTAGCTGAGCGTGAAAAGGCCGAAGAGCATCTGCGCAAGCTTTCGGTGGCCGTTGAACAGACCCCGGTTTCGATTGTGATTACCGATACATCCGGCATCATCGAATATGTCAACCCGTATTTTACCACGTTGACCGGCTACACCCTTGAAGAAGCGATTGGCAAAAGGCCGAATATCCTTAAAACGGGGGAGACCAGCAACGAGGGATACCGGGAACTATGGGAAACAATTGTTGCCGGTGGTGAATGGCGCGGTGAATTTTACAACCGCAAAAAGGATGGCGATTTTTACTGGGAACAGGCGCTGATTGCGCCCATCAGGGACAACAGCCATGTCATTACTCACTTCATCGCCATCAAGGAGGATATTACCGAACACAAGCATTTGGAGGGACAGCTTCAACATGCTCAGAAAATGGATGCAATCGGACAGCTGGCCGGCGGCATTGCCCATGACTTCAATAATATCCTGACGGCTATTGTCGGCTATGCCAGTATCATGCAACTCAAACTTCCTGACGACAGTCCCCTGAAAAAGCACGCCGAGCAGATTGCTGCTACTGCGGAACGTGGTGCACGTCTTACCCAAGGGCTACTGGCTTTCAGCCGAAAGCAGGCATCAAATCCGGTCGTTGTCGACTTGAATGAAATAATCGACCGTGTCCACCAACTGCTGCTGAGGCTGATCAGTGAGGATATTCATCTGGAAATCAACCTTGATCCGGAGGTGCTGGCTGTTGTAGCTGATAGTGTGCCAGCTTGAACAGGTGCTGATGAATCTTGCGACCAACGCCCGTGATGCCATGCCACAAGGTGGTTCGATTGTCATCTCAACCGAAGTGATCACTCTCAACTCTGATTTCGTCACTGCCAGAGGGTTCGGCGAGCCGGGCAGATATGCTCTCCTGACGTTTACCGACAGTGGCGACGGGATGGAGGCGGACATCGCCAAGCATATCTTTGAACCGTTCTATACCACCAAAGAGCTGGGCAAAGGGACCGGCCTGGGTCTTTCAATCGTCTACGGCATTATCAAAAAACATAACGGGTATATCTCCTGCCACAGCACAATCGGCCTCGGCACAATTTTTCAGATCTATCTGCCGTTGGTGGATTCGGTCCCCGCAGTAACCGAGAAAAAGGTGCAGGAGAAGGTGGAGGATGTTCAGGGGGAAGCGTTATCCTGCTCGCTGAAGACGATGACACGACTCGCGTACTGGGCCGGGAAATATTGGAAGAATTTGGTTATTCTGTCATTGAAGCGGTTGATGGCGAGGATGCCCTGGAAAAGTTCCGCGAACAGAACGGGCGGATCAGCCTGGTGGTCCTTGATGTCATAATGCCGAAGATGAATGGTCGTGAGGTATATGATGCGATACGCAGCAGTGCCCCGAACGTGCGGATACTGTTCTGCAGCGGATATGCGAAGGAAATCGTAGTCAGTCAGGGGGGACTGGAAGAGGGGATGGATTATCTGACCAAGCCCTTTACCCCCAAAGAGCTGCTGATGAAAATACGTGAGGTGCTGGATAATGAACCATAACAGCGGTGGTAAAATATTTGTGGTTGATGATGATCGTTTTGTTCTGGAGAGCGTCACAACGCTGCTGACGGAATTCGGGTTTTCGGTGCGTGCCTTTTCGAATGGTCAGGAAGCGGTCAGGCAGTTTGTCATGGAGCCGGTTGATCTGGTGCTGACCGACATCAATATGCCGATCATGGATGGACTTGAACTGCTCGAAAAAATCCGCTTTCTTGACAGGGAAACACCGGTTGTACTGATGACGGCATATGCCGACCTGGATGTGGCGGTTAAAGCCATTCAGAAGGGCGCCTTTGATTTTATCATCAAGCCCTACCGTCCGCCGTCACTGGTCCACACGGTTGAGAAAGGGGTCAATTTCAAACGGTTGACCCAGATCGAAAAAAACTACAAGGCGGAGCTGGAGCGCACGGTCGAAATCAGAACTGCAGAACTCAATGCAGCACTTGATGAAATCACCCATATGAGCCGGGAAATTATTGAACGACTGACGGCCGCCGCCGAGCTTCGTGATGAAGACACCGGTCAGCATATTTCGCGGGTCGGCATGTATGCCAGACACCTGGCTCTTCACTTGAACATGGACGGCAGTTTTGTGGGCGATATTTCGGTTGCCAGCGCCATGCATGACGTCGGCAAGATCGGTATCCCCGACTCGATACTGCTGAAGCCGGGCCCTCTGACGGAAGAAGAATTTGCCACCATCAAGCAGCATACGACTATCGGCGAGCGTATTTTGAAAGGATCTCCTCACAGCATGCTCAAGATGGGGGCCGTCATTGCCGCCACGCACCATGAACGCTGGGATGGCACCGGCTATCCGGCCGGTTTGAAGGGGGAGGAAACTCCTTTGGAGGGTCGGATCGTCATGCTGGTAGACCAATATGACGCCCTGCGTAGCAGCCGAATCTACAAGGCGCCGTTTGACCACGCCAAAGCGTGCGATATCATCCTTAATGGCGATGGCCGCACCGCACCGACGCATTTCGATCCGATGGTTCTAAACGCATTTGACGAGATCAAGGGATATTTTGCTGAGATTTACGAGAAAAGCCAGGAATGAACCGTTTGGGTACTACCGATCCAGATCAGCCAGTACGAAATCCACCGAGCCCAGTATAGCCAGGAAATCGGCAACCAGCCAGCCGCGGCTCATGATCGGCAGGGCCTGGATATGCGGGAAGCTGGGGGTCTTGATGCGGAGTCGGTAGGGGATTGAAAGGCCGTCCGATACAGCGAAGTAACCGTTTTCTCCCTTGGGCGCCTCAATGGCGCTGTAGTTTTCCCCCGCGGAGGGGACATGCCGCGGGTGCTGTTGACGAAATGGTGGATCAATGACTCGATGTTCTGTAACACGTCCTGCTTCGGCGGGAGTACATACCGATAGTCGTCGGTAATAACACGCCCCTCCGGCATTTCCCTCATGGCCTGCTCTACGATTCGCAGTGATTGACGAATTTCCAGCATCCGCACCTGATAGCGCGCCCAGCAGTCACCACCCTCCGCAGTCGGCACCTCAAAATCAAAACGATCATAGCCGCCGTACGGCATTGTGCGCCGCAGGTCCCACTCGAATCCGCACGCACGAAGGTTGGGACCTGACATCCCCCACTCCTGCGCATCCTGCAGCGAAATGGCTCCGACACCCTTCAAACGCTTCCGAAAGATCGGGTTGCCGTCGATCAGCTGCTCATACTCCTTCAAGCGTGGCGGCATCCATGCGAGCAGAGCGCGTACCGGCGCCTGCCAGCCATCAGGCAGATCTTCGGTAACTCCGCCGATGCGGAACCAGGCGGGATGCATCCTCCCGCCGGTAATCATTTCAACGATATCAAATATTTTCTCACGGTCGGTGAACGTGTAGAAAACCGGCGTCATGGCCCCGACATCGGCTGTGAAGGTTCCCAGCCAGACCAGATGGCTGGCGATGCGGAACAGTTCGGCCAGCATGACCCGGATGTAGATGGCCCGGTCAGGAACGGTGATGCCGCAGAGCCGTTCGACCGAGTTGACGTAGGCCAGGTTGTTCTGCACGCCCGCCAGGTAGTCGATGCGGTCGGTATAAGGAATAAACTGATTCCACTGCTGGCGTTCGGCGATTTTTTCCGCTCCGCGATGGTGGTAGCCGATGTCGAAATCGATATCGCGAATCTCCTCGCCATCCAGCTTGAGGATACAGCGAATGATGCCGTGGGTACCGGGATGTTGCGGCCCCAGGTTGAGAATCATCTCCCCCTCGCCGACCCGCTCAAAAAAATCGGAGGCGGGGAGCGGAGCGTGACGGCGGGCATCCTCGAGAGTATAAGGCTTCATCTCGGTCGCACGGAAGGGGTGGCTTTTCCTGAGCGGGTGCCCTTCCCAGTCGTGCGGCATCAGTATCCGGCGCAGGTTTGGGTGCCCACTGAAACGGATGCCGTACATATCGTACACTTCCCTCTCGTACCAGTTGGCGGCAGGAAATACGGAGGTGACGGAGGGTATTTCGGGAGTATCGCCGCTCAGCTCGGTTTTTATGCGGAGATATCCGGGCTGATCAAAGGAAAGCAGGTGATAATTGAGGGTGAAATCACGATAATTGTCCCGCTCCAGGCGACAGGAGTCATCAACGGCGGCTATGTCCTCAAGGCGCTTGAACGAAGAGCCGGAGCGGTTTTTAAGGTGCTTCAGAAGTGCGGTGACATGAGCCGACGAAGCCCGCAGTGTCAACATGTCGGTTGCGGACTGGTCAACGGAAACCTGTCCTTCGAATAACTGCTCAATTTCGCCCGGCAGCCCGAAATCGGGGTAGTCATGACGCGGGGCCGGTGGGCGCCACTGTTCGTCGGAGCGGGGCAGGTACTGTGTGGGATGGCCGACGGATGCGCCCCGAATACTGATCGCCTCCATGCCTGGTCCGCGCGTGTCATTGGATTTCGTTTCACCCGGCACCAGCACCGGCACGGTCGTTCCCTGCCAGCCGCCCTGCATGTGAAGCACCGGGCGGGCTGGACGCTCTCCGGTTCTGATCTTTTCCTGAAGGAGCATCAGTCCCTGCAAAAAAGCCTCGGGTCGCGGCGGGCAGCCCGGTACATACACATCCACCGGCAGAATCTGGTTGATCCCCTGCACGACGCTGTACACATCGTACATACCTCCTGAATTGGCACAGCTTCCCATGGACATCACCCAGCGCGGTTCAGCCATCTGTTCGTAGAGGTGCAAAATCGATGGTGCCATTTTGACAAAAGGGGTGCCGGCGATCACCATCAGATCCGCTTCGCGTGGCGTTCCGCGAAGAACTTCCGCCCCGAAGCGGGATACATCATGGCGCGAAGTGAATGAGGTCATCATTTCGACAAAACAGCAGGAAAGACCGAAGAACATCGGCCAGAGCGAGTTGGCACGTCCCCAGTTGATCAGGTCATCCAGGCGGGTGAGGATAACGTTCTGAGGAATTTCGTCAGCCACGCTTCATACCTCCCTCACGGGAAGGGCCCCAATCGAGGCCGCCCTTTAGCCAGAGCCATACGAGACCGGCAAACAAGATCGTAATGAAAACCGTAATCTGGACGAGACCGGCAATCCCCAACAGATCCCAGGCCACGGCCCAGGTAAAGATGAAGGCTGCTTCGACATCAAAAACTATGAAAAAGATTGCAACCAGATAGAACGGTACCGGCCAGGCCAGTCGGGCTGAGCCACTGGGTGCAACACCCGATTCGTAGGGCATCTGCTTGGCGCTGGAGATGCGTTTGGCACCCAGCCACCACGCAGCCAGCAGCAGCCCGCCGATCAGGGCCACAGAGACGAGCGAATAGATTGCAACATGGTAGAAAGAGGGTGAGATCATGGCGCAACTATACCAGATGAAGAGCGCTTGTAAAAGCATTGAAGTAATTAATCTAGAAAATGAAAAGCCCACCAAATATTTCGGTGGGCTTCACGTATCTTTTACTTATTCGATTCCATTTTCAAGGAGTGTTCCGATCCTACCTACCCTCGGAGTGATGCTGTAAAAGCTATGTATACTGCTTTCAGGTGGAGCATTTGCGATAACAACCGCCTCCTTGTGAAATTCACCTCTGATTCAGGTACACCGGAGTGCTACAACCTCCTACATCCGGTGACACTCAGGTGGAGTTTCTTTCATAATACAAAACCTCCAAACCAGATTTGCCTCCCACTTCTTAATTACAATATAACACTGCCAGAGCAAAATAACAGGCTGTTTAAATATTTTTTTTACGTGTACAATGCACAGGTTGAATTGTATGGATAGCTTCTGTTACACCGCATCTCTGCCGTATCCATCTCCCCCGTCGTGCAGAAAGAAACCCCGGCCAACCGCATCTCTTCTCAATTGTTTGGATAGGACGTGCCGTACAAAATTTTCTCGGCGGCGGACAAATCCTCTTCCGCAACCTGAATTTCCTTTATCACGGTCGAATTATCACCCAATTCTCCCACTGTGTATACAATGCCGCTTTTTTTCAACAGCCCTTCAACCCGCTCTAAATCTGCATCTTTCACGGTATCGTAAAAACGTGCCATGGATAATTCCCCCTTTTTGTATTCTACAGATCGGTCCAAAGCTCGATCTGTTCTTCTATTATAGCATAAATGGTGGACAAGGGTTATGCCCTTCCGCTCAGTTCACCTGGCTGCGGGATTTCCCCGGCGCAGTACCTGGGGGGATAATGAAGCCATGCAAAAGAAAAGGATAGGAACGTGCTGACCATGCTAAATCCGCCACAGCTCCTTCGATGAGTACTCCTCACATACAGCCGGGATCGGTCTTGACATTGACTGCAGCGCTGATACCCTTTCTTTCAGGGCATCGGTATGACGTTACCCCACGCGGGAAGGAGAATGAAGATGGCATCACACAACTATATACAGGATCGGACAGCGTTGCTTCTTGTCGATCCATATAACGATTTCCTCTCCGAAGGCGGCAAACTCTGGCCGCTGGTCGAAGGCGTCGCCAAAGAAGTTGGACTGCTCGACAATCTGCGGACTATTATCGCCGCGGTTCGCAAGGCCGGTATCCGGGTTTTTATCGTCCCGCACCATCGCTGGGAACCCGGCGACTACCAAAGCTGGAACCATCCGAGCCCGGACCAGCTTTCCTCCGGCAAGAGGCAGGTTTTTGCGAAGGACACATGGGGAAGCGAATGGCATCCCGATTTCGTGCCGCAAGCGGGTGACATCGTCATCAAAGAACACTGGGCTCAAAACGGTTTTGTGAACACCGATCTTGACTTCCAACTCAAGCAGCATGGAATCGACACGGTGATCGTGATCGGAATGCTGGCAAACACGTGCATCGAAGCAACCGGCCGCTTTGCCATGGAACTCGGCTACCACGTAACCCTGGTAAAGGACGCAACCGCAGCATTCTCGGTGGACCGGATGCATGCAGCGCATGTTTTGAACGGCCCAAATTATGCGCACGCAATCCTGACGACAACCGAGCTGCTCGCTTCGCTTCCCGACGAGTAAACCTGTTACTTACATGGAGGCCAGCATGACGATTGTTGCGACCGTATCCGGCATAGCCTTGGTTCTGCTGGTCCTGTGGGAAGGGTTCGAAACCATCATCCTGCCGCGCCGCGTGACCCGACGCTTCCGCCTTACCCGGTTTTTCTACCGGGGCAGTTGGCGCCCGTGGGTGAAGATAGTCAAGACCCTGGTTCCTGCCCGTCAGCGGGAAAGCTGGTTGAGCTATTTTGGCCCGCTGTCGCTCCTGCTGCTCCTGAGCGTCTGGGCCGGTGGCCTGATCATCGGCTTCGCCCTCATTCATTGGGCGCTCGGTTCAGCAATATTGGTCCTGGACCGAGAAGCCGGTTTTTTTAGCGACCTCTACCTGAGCGGCACCACGTTTTTCACCCTTGGGCTGGGCGATGTTCTTCCCCGCACTGCCTTGGCGCGTCTGCTGGTGGTCGTCGAATCGGGGATGGGATTTGCCTTTCTCGCCCTGGTAATCGGCTACCTGCCTGCCCTCAATCAGTCCTTTGCCCGTCGCGAGGTGAGCATCTCACTCCTCGATGCCCGAGCCGGCTCACCTCCCACCGCATCGGAAATGCTTCGCCGGCACGGTCACGAACGGGGAAAAGAGGCGCTTCAACTGCTCCTGCATGAATGGGAGCGCTGGTCGGCGGAGTTCCTCGAGGGACACCTCTCCTATCCGGTGCTCGCCTATTTCCGTTCCCAGCACGACAACCAGTCGTGGCTCGCGGCCCTGACTGCAATCCTCGACACCTGTGCGCTGATTATGGTTGGTCTGGAAGGAACCTGTGAGCGCCAGGCAGAACTTACCTTCGCCATGGCCCGCCATGCCGTGATTGACCTCTCGCTGGTTTTCAGAACCACACCGCGGAAGCCGAACCACGACCGGCTGCCGCCGGAAAAGCTTGTGGACCTGCGCTTTTTTCTGGAAGGGAGCGGACAGAAACTGCGCGAGGGGGATGCCGTCGACCTGAAACTGCTGGAGCTGCGACAGCTGTACGAGCCGTACGTCTACGCACTGTCAACCTACTTTCAGGTTGACCTTCCTCCGTGGATCGCCGAGGAAAACTGGGTGGACAACTGGCAGGGAAGTTTTTGGGACCGGGCCGGCAAGGGGCAAAAGACGGCGGAGAATCGCAGTAGTGAGCATTTCTGATTATCAATCTGCCTGAGAGACGGCATCATAGGTGCGCATCAATGACACAGCGTACAGTGGGACCTTTCTTGAGCAGGGAAAGTGGTCCTCGATACGCTGTAGAGGCCTGACCGGGTTATAAATGTGTCCGGCGAACGGTGGCAGCGCATCCCTTCAGCGTATCTTCCGTACCTTGAAGAAGTGCCCTTTAATCTTGTTCCTGCACAGGCAAGCCAGCGCCTGCTCGGCGCAGTGCCGCATGATCGCCACGTAGGCATGGAAATCGAAGACATCGATCCTGCCGACTTCGCTCCCCGCGATCCCGCCTTCGCCGGTCAGGGCACCCAGGATGTCGCCGGGACGCAGCTTGTTTTTGCGCCCGCCGTCGATACAGAGCGTCACCATGGCGGGTGCCGGCGGGCGGTCCGCTGCAGCTGCCAGTGACTCCACCTCTCCACGGGTCATGCCGGTCCCCACGGTGTTTTCGATTGCCTGCACCCGCCGGCTTTCCTGAGCCGTCACCAGACTTAAGGCCAGTCCCTGCTCCCCGGCGCGCCCGGTTCGGCCGATGCGGTGGATATAAATCTCCGGGTCGCGGGGAAGCTCGTAGTTGATTACCGCCGAGAGTTCCTTGATGTCGAGTCCGCGCGCGGCAACATCAGTGGCCACCAGCACCGAGGCACTCCTGTTGGCAAAGCAGACCAGCACTTGATCGCGCTCGCGCTGCTCCAGGTCGCCATGGATGGCCAGTGCCGCGAAGCCGAGTTTGACCAGTGCATCGGCCAGTTCCTGGCATTCTATCTTGGTGTTGCAGAAAACCAGCGCCGATTCGGGGCGATAGTGACTGAGAAGCCGTGCTGTGGCCGCCGTCCGCTCCTCTTTGTCCACTTCAAAAAGCAGTTGGTTGATGGTGCCTTCCTCATGGATTTCATCGACACTGACCTCGACCGGTTCGTGCTGGATCGCATTGCTCATTGCGGCAATCGCATCGGGGTACGTGGCGGAGAAGAGCAGGGTCTGCCTCTTTTTCGGGGTGGCGGCTATCAGCGCGCCAATCTCTTCCTGAAAACCCATGTCGAGCATGCGATCGGCTTCGTCCAGGACCAGCGTCTTTAGACCGGTCAGGTTGAGACTCCCCCGTCGCAGGTGATCGAGCAGGCGGCCGGGCGTGCCGACCACGACATGGGCGCCATGTCCCAGCGAACCAAGCTGAGGGCCGAAAGGGACGCCGCCGCACAGGGTCAGGATCTTGATATTTTCGGTAAAACGGGCCAGGCGTCGCAGCTCTTTGCCGACCTGATCCGCCAGTTCGCGCGTGGGGCAGAGTACCAGCGCCTGCACGACCGAGCTGGATACCTCCAAGTGCTCCAGCAGGCCGATGCCGAAAGCGGCAGTCTTACCGCTGCCGGTCTTGGCCCTGGCGATTACATCCTTGCCCGCAAGGATCCGCGGCAGGCTGTGAGCCTGAATCGGTGTCATCTCGGCATAGCCGAGTGATGCCAGGTTCTTGAGCATGAGAGGCTTCAGGTGGAGTGCTGAAAATGCAGTTGGGGTCATGGGATAGAGACTCTCTTTCTTGACTGACACCCTACCTCAGGCGGAACTGTTCGTCCAGCTTTCTATCGTAATAGAGACCCGTAAGCCGGCCATAGAGCTGGCAGCCCCGGTAATTCAGATCATCGTATTTGGCTCCAGCCTTGATTGCCAATGCCCCTTGTCGCTGGAAGAACCGCAATTCTCTGTTATACTGGTGGCAGACAATAGCAACGAGGTGACGCCATGCCGGAAATAGTACTATCCAGCGACGAGACCCCCCGCATCCGCGAGATGGATATCGACGATTTTCCCGAAGTTTTCCATATCGGTGAGGAGGTTTTCACTGTCGAATATTCCCAGAGTCTCTACCGTACCTGGGATGAATTCGAAATTACCACCCTCTTTAACTCGGATACCGAACTCTGTCTGGTGGCTGAGGTGGGGAAACGCATAGTCGGCTTTGCTCTGGGGACCACGGTCAAGAAGCATAACTCCCCCTGGAAGTACGGTTACATAGTATGGCTGGGGGTGCGGCGGGATATTCAAAAGGGGCGCGTGGGGAGCAGGCTGTTCAACGAGATCAAGCACCGCATGGTGGAGCAGGGAGTGAGGATGATGATTATAGATACCTCTGCAGATAACCTGGCGGCCATCAATTTTTTCCAGAAGCAGGGGTTCGGTGATATCCAGGAGCATCTCTACATGTCCCTCAATCTGACGCGCAAGAGCGGGAAAAAATCGGTGAAGAAACCATGATCTCCCGACTGGAAGAAGTCTGGAAGGCAATTGACCCGGCGCGGCTTCACGGGACGCTGTTCGATATGCTGGATATTTACTCCCCCTCCGGCAAGGAGGAGGACATCCAACTCTATCTGGAGGAGATTCTCGTTCGTGCCGGATTTAGCGTGGAGCGCCAGGAGGTGGAGCATGAACGCTACAACCTGCGTGTCACCATGGGGAACGGCGAACCGGAACTATACCTGGTCGGTCATGTGGATACAGTTCCGGCCTGGGATCTGGAAGAATTCGGGGCCCGTGAAGAGAGGGACATTATCCACGGTCTGGGGTGCGCCGATATGAAAGGTGGTTGCGCTGCCATGCTGGAGGCGTGGCTGGCCCTGGCCGCCGCTTTGCCGCCGGATGACCGACCGTCACTGGGTCTGCTTCTGGTCGTTGGCGAGGAGGAGAACGGCGATGGCAGCGCCACCTTTCTGGAGCAGTACCGTCCGCCCTGGGTGGTAATCGGCGAGCCGACCGGGTTGGTGCCCTGCTTTGCCCATTACGGCTATCTGGAGGCCGGGTTTGTCACCCGCGGGCGTCGCAGTCATTCGTCACTGCCCGAACTGGGGCATAACGCCGTGGAGTCCATGCTGCGACTGCTGCTGCATCTGGGCTCGGCACCTCTCTTCGATCGGGAACGGGCAGAGATTGTCTACTCGATTCGCGAGATGAGTTCGTCCCGGGCCGGTTTTGTCGTTCCGGACCGCTGCGAGGCCTGGATCGACCTGCACCTGCCGCCCGCCCTGGATCCGGTGGCCCTGCAGGAGACGATCCGTGGCATTGCGGCCGATGCGGGGCGTTTCATCCCGGAGCTGGACATGGAGCTTAACTTTGATTTTTCTTCACCCGGCTATGATCTGGGAAACGACAACCGACTGGCCGGGCTGCTGCGGGAAATCTATGTCCGGCTGGGGCGCACGTCGGGTTTGGATGCCTTTCGCTCTCATTCCGATGGCAACCTCTTTTATGCGGCCGGCAGCAGTCCGATCATCCTTGGACCCGGTTTTCTCGAGAGCGCCCACACGCCCGAGGAACAGGTCGCCTTTGGAGACGTGGTGGAGGCCGCCCGTATCTATGCCGCCCTGGGTCTGGGAAGTGGACTCCACTAACAGAAAATCAAGCCAGTTACGCTGTCGATGGTGCACGTCTTTTACGTGCGGAAAAACGAGAATATCCGGATGTTGCCTGAGACATGAATTCTGAGGGTTGTGCAGGGGGGATGTCCGATAGCGATAATAAAATGAATCAGCCCCATTATTGAAACATAATGGGGCTGATTGCGTTCCAGTTATTTGTAAGATTATGCGCTTCTGGTGATCAGTGTTCGTTAGCGGCGTTCTCCACCTTCATGATGCCCCCCCTCGTGATACCCGCCCCTGTGATGTCCACCCCCTTCGTCGTCCCAGTAAGGGAAAAAGCAGCCGGACAGCACCATGGTTACCACGAAAAGTATTAATGATGAAATTACGAATGATTTTTTCATTGTCTTACTCCTTTTGCTGATATTGATCTTTGTAAGAAATGAGCACGCCGCAGACCGTTCCAACCACGATCATCGTCAAAAGAGGAATGATGCTTGTCGCTCCAGTACTCATGTTCTGAAAAGAATGCTATGAAGACAATCAGCAACTAACGTGCCAGAGAATAACTGCTAATATTGCGAATGCAATGAGTTGATTGTACAGGGAAATAAGTGCGGAGTGAAGGAAAATCCGTCACCAGAATCCTTCATGGTTGGCGTAACTGCCATATATGGTGGATCACATAACGCACTTGAGATGCTGTTTTCCAATTCACTTTTGTTGCCAGACAAACGCACCCATCATCAGCAGATGCAAGCCAATAGTGGTAAAAACATCCGATTAATGCTATATTACCATATTGTGAGCGGCTCAGAATGGTTTGAAGAGCGTGACATGTTGCATCAGATAAAATTTAATCTGGTTTGGTGAACTGGAGTATCAACCAGGTGAATGCCGGACCATCACAAGCATGTGAGACTTGCCCGCCCCGCAGTTATTAAATAAACAAATCATGGAGTGATGAACTATGGGACTTTTTACTGGAGCAGCTAAAAATACGGGCTCTTCGGAGACTAAAAAATTACATTCGGATTATGGACAGTTACTTGTTGACGGCGAAATCATTGAGGTGGGTTTTGTCGTTTTCCGGGATACGTTCCTGTTTACCAACAAGAGATTGATCCTTGTCGATATACAGGGCATTTCCGGTAAGCAGATTGAATATCTTTCAGTACCTTACAACAGAATCACGAAATTTAGCGTACAGACAGGCGGCAGTTTTGATCTTGATGCCGAATTGAAGGTGTGGATTGGCAGCGACACGATTCCGCTTGAGAAAAAGTTCAACAAGGACGTGAACATCTATGAGGTGCAGAAGGTGTTGGCAAGCCATATGCTGAAATAGATCGAAAATATTTTATGAGGCCTCAAAAGTACTCAGGGTGTAAATATGAAATGTCCAAATTGCCAAAACAGGAAGATTGATGTCTACGAAGCACGAGGATTTACGTCAAAGGAAAGCCCGATAAAGGAATGTGAATGTGGGCATGTCTGGCGCCTTATTCCTCTAGAAGGGGACGACAAAAGAATAGACATAATAAGGCAAGGAAAAAAAATATTGCTGTTAACACAATGAATACCAAAAGCAAAAGGTCACTTTTTTTGAGAAAAGTGACCTTTTTGATATCTGGCGTCCCTTGGCTGACGCGTTTGACAAATGTCCAAGTCCGAATGCAAACTCTGCTCCGCCGATTTATGCCAAATTTAATAAATCCCGCATGTTCATCCCAAACCTCGTCTTCACCCGTCTTCAGATTTGCGCAGTAGGCTTGACAAAAGCTCAATCAGTATTAGGCTTTTGTTAGAATTGTAATTCCAATACGGGAGGATAACTGCAGCAGATCAACATTCGGCTGTAGCATGAATTCTTTCGTGCCCATTATTGACAGACGAGGTCACACGACCAGCCATCTGATACCGGAGGGATATGCCATGAACCACTACTTCGCTTCAGCCCGTATTTGTGAAAAATCACCAATATATATTGTAATCATCCTGGTGCTCCAGTTTTTTTTAACCATGCCAGATACGACGGCTTGGGGGGACTGGCAGGAGGCCGGCGTGCGCATGGGTATCCAAGCGGGACCAAAGAGAGAATATTTCCATCAGTATGAAGCGTTTGCGGTGTATGGCCTGCCCTGGTGGGATTGGCGAACCTCTTCCGGATGGGGCCTGGCACCCCAACTCAGCACGTCCGCCGGCGTCCTGAGTGGTGGCAATGAAACCGGCTTCATCGGTTCCATCGGCACCGGGCTCGCCTTCAACAAACCGCGAGGTGGAGTTGCACTGGAGGCGGGTATTAATGCCGACCTCATGGATAGACGCCACTTCGGCAGGCAGGATTTCGGGAGTATTCTCCTGTTTGGCGCCTATATGGGTCTTTCCTACCGCCTTGAGAACGGGCCGGGAATAGGATATCGCTTACAGCACCTGTCAAACGGGCACATCTTCTATCCTAACGGGACCCCCAACCCCGGAGTCGATATGCATATGATCGAGGTAAGCTGGAATTTTTAGCCGTTCATATCTTTTTATCAGAGCTGCGCAATTTCCAGCACCTTGGGTTTTGTAATTAACCAGAATATAGTAAATAAAAAAGGGCCACGGCACCAGCCGTGGCCCTTTTTTATTGTGCGTACACTATCCATCTGATGCACTTCGACCGCTTCCCCTATGAGGAGAGGGTGACCGTCCCAGTCTGAAGACGTGACTTGCTTCAGGAAGGAACGCTCATACTCAGGGCGTTTTAACCAGTTGGATGGTCCCGAGATCCGTCGTCTGGCCTTGCGTTACAGATACCGATGAAGACGAGTAGAGGCCGAATCCGTTTGCCGATATGAACGTCTTGTACAAGCTCGTTGCGGAACTGGGTGGAACGAATGCGGCAAACGGGGACTGCCAAGCACCGCTCGTATAATTACTGAAGATTCTGCCTGTCGCGATTGGATCGGTGTCATTAATGTCCCCGCGGCGCTTGACGGAAACAGTTGCACTTGACCAGTCCTTGAATGCCGAAAAGACCGTCCCCGAGATGGAGCCGAACTGGGTGAGCATATCGGACATCCCCACCAGCCGTATCCCGGTCGGCTTAAAGTTGTACGCACCGTTTCCCCGTGCAACGATTGCCGTATTCGGATCAAAGTCGATCATGAGCGCGTTGATTACGCCCGGTTTTATTCCGATCGGTCCAAGGATTTTAAGGCCGGACTGCTGGGCGCTGGGAGTGGTAAGCGGGATTTTTGTATTAGTGGAATCCGACTTTAGCACGAGGTAGTTAAGCGGTTGCTGTCCCTGGCCGTTGGGGTTTGGTTCAAGTATCAGGCGGATCTGGCTGTAGGTGCCGGCCGGGAGGACAACATCACCAAGTGCTTGCTGCACGAACTGCAATTGCATGACGTCTATAACCTTGGGCGTTGCAAAGCTCACCACTACGGGAAGTCCGGGATCGTTGTCAGAGGCGTTATCCATGCCGGCGGGCACAACCCGTATTTCACGTATGCTGATTACAACATTTTTAAAATCATCACTCAGCTTGTCGGTGATCGCGAGTTTCAGCGTCCCTGTAGACGCTGTACTGCTGCCACCGCCGCTGCACCCTTGAAGCTGAAGCAACGCCATTGTTGCTACCGCAAGAACCGTTGATACTTTCAGTGCTGATAGTGCTTTTCGAAACATGTTGCCCCCTTTCCCGGTATCTTAAATAAAAAAAGCCGGGTCGCAGAAATATAGTGATATTTCGGCAACCCGGCTGTCTCTCTGAGACCCTGTGGGCTTTCCGCCCCACCCTCGCAGGTGGTTTAGTATTATCGTGTATCATCTATGTAAGTAAGCAAAAGAAGTATACCATATGACCCCTGAAGTCAATAATAGTAACTTATCAACGAAACAGGGGTGATGACACTAAAAAAATGCCGCGACTACGAGATAAAAGTTGTGAGTTTATCGAGAGCATTTGTGGGTTCATAGAACCACAGCCTATTTCCTGCCGAAGTAATCACATGTAATTCGCAATATTCTGATTCCTGGGTCAGAATCGAAGCCGTCGAAGTAAAGCCTAAAACTGTCATGGTTAACACACCGGACTGTTCGTCAACCGACCAGGCACCCGATATAGATGGAGTATAGTCCGGAACGAAACGGATCTTGTTGTCGATTGATTTTGACAGAACGCCATCTTCCTTGAACGTAATCATCCCATACGTTGCCCCTTCGTTGACTGCAACTTCTCCAGATGTCGTCACCAATATGTAAGGATATGTCGTCCAGTAGAAAGTTCTGCCGCTGACGAACGCAGTAGTAAACTTTACTGCGGCAGGGGCCGATTCGGAATAACCAAGGATCGAGATCTCTATGTTCGCAAGACTTCCTGGTCCAAAATACCAAAGTTCCAGAAGTCCGAAATCAGGCTGCATCCGCACCGTCGAGGTGTTCTTGGAAATGCGGGTGTATGTTTTGGTTGTCCCGGTCGAGTCAAGCGTGACCGTGACCTTGCCGTCAACAGTCAAATTCCATCTGCCCGCAGCTGATACCGTTGGGTCCAAACCGTTTGGAAAGACGGTCGATGATTTTGACAGCACACCATCGGGATGGAAAACAATTTTGTGGAATGAAGACCGGTAATCCCAGACGTAAACCGGGTAACTGGTAAGGTCTGCTGTAGTCAACGGATAAACCGAACCATGTTGCATAAGGTCTACATTCTCTGACGACATTTTATCTCTTTGTCTGCTTACGCCAAACGAAACAAGAATGATTGAAAAAACTGAAAAAGTAATCAACGAGAAAATTGCCATTTTTTCGGCCATATCCCCATTGGCTTCGTCATGACCTGAACCGCATGCAGCAAGGGTTAGAGAAAGTATTGCCATTGCAATCAATAAAGAAACTATAATTTTTTTCATTTCTTTACGTACCTCTCTCCAGCTTATTGGAGGGTCTTCTTCTCAGTGGGAGGATTCGTTCCACCTCCAGAAGATGCGGCATCCATGGTATCCCCATCAGCACCCCTCCACCCTCCGCCTAAGGCCATGAAGAGGGCGACGGTGTCCTGCAGGCGCTGGGCTTGTGCCTGGAGATACCCGATCCGCGCCTGATTGTACTGTCCATTTGCGATGAGAATTTGCAGATAATTTACGACGCCTGCCTGATAATTTGCCTTGATGAGCTGAAGTGTTTCTTCAGCCGTTTTGAACGCTTGAGACTGGGCATGCAGACCTTCGGCGTCATGTTCCAGCGCCCGCAAGGTATCGGCTACCTGGGCGAAAGCGCTGAGGACGGTCTGGCGGTAGGTGGCGAGCGTCTGCTGATACCCTTCAAGGGCCGCCTTTCTCTTGAACCACAGGGTCCCACCATGAAACAGCGGTGCGGTGACATCCGCCCCCAGAATCCAGAAGTTACTGTTACTATTGAAAAGACTATTCATCGACATGCTGTTCTGTCCGTAGGAGCCATTCAGTGTAAAGCTTGGAAACAATGATGCCGTGGCTACGCCGATTTGCGCGCTGGAGTTATGAAGCTCCGCCTCGGCGGCGAGGATATCAGGGCGTCGGCGCACCAATTCCGAAGGGAGCGTTAGCGGCAAATCACCGGGAAGAGTGAGGTCGGACAGTTCAACGTGCGGTGGGGTCCATTCCGCTGGTGTATGACCAGCCAGAGTGGCAAGAAGGTGTTCGGCCTGGTTGAGCTTCTGCTTCTGCGGAGGGAGCAACGCCTCAAAAGAAGCCAGCTGACTCCGAAGGGCGAGTACATTTACGTACGGGACAGTGCCGACGCGTGCCAGCGTTTCGGTAATCTTTACCTGTTCACGCTGTACCTCTATGATCAGCTCGGTCGCCTTGATCTGTTCGCGGTAGGCTGCCTGGGCAATCACAGTATTCACAACATTGCCGGTCAACGCGAGATATGTGCCACGTACAGCGGCCTGCTGCACATCCTCCTGGGCCTTCAGCTCCTCCAGTACCCTGCGTTCTCCGCCGAAGACGTCGAGCGCATAACTGACCGTAGCCGACAGGGTAAACAGGTTGAAAATGCTGCTGGGAGCACTTGATCCGGTGCGGACCGGGGAAAACTTCTGCCGGGTGGCATCGAAACTGGCGTCAAGTTGAGGATAGAACACTCCGTATCCTGCCCGTAAATTCTCCTGGCTTTGGCGCAGACTCGCTTGAGCCGCCTGAAGATTTGGATTACCAGCGATGGCTTCGTTAATGACGACATCGAGTTTGGCGGAATGAAACAGCCGCCACCAATCGGCGGGGACTGTTGCCCCCTTGGCAAAGTGTTGCGTCTGGCCGTCGGCCGGCATGGTTGTGGTCGGTTCCGCCCCTTGTGTATACTGATCAACCGGGGGTGGGGTGGGGCGAACAAAATCCGGTCCCACCGCGCAACCGAAGAGAGAGAACAGCGGCACCAGGCATGCTATCTGCAAACGTGTCAGTGCCGACGGGACAACGGCCGCATGCCCCATTTTTCCAAACCGCCTGAAGTCGAGTTGATCACAGGTCATTGTCCGGTCCTTCGATGGTTGTGCCGATAGTGGTTATAGTTGTGTCTGCCTCACTTCCATCCTGAGGAAAAAGCTCAGCACAGTCCGTATGGCAACGATGGCGGCCAGTATTCCCACCTTGCTCCAATTCGGACTGACGACGGAACTGATGATGTCCGCGGCGATGAAAATTTCCAGCCCAAGCAGAAGGTGAGCACCCAGACATTGCCGGATCGCGTCATTTTCGGATATCTTGCTCTTCTTTTCAGCGGTCAGTTTTTGCCGGGTAAAACTGACAACTGCTTCAATGACGCCATAGATGACAACGGTGGCACCTAAAACGTTGATGGCTGTACAGGTTAATTGGACGATGTCACTCAGGATCTCCACTGGTATTGTACCTCGCTAAGGATGGCGTCGTATCTTCGGGACATCGCAACGGTTACTTCTCGCCGATGTACACATCCACCAACTGACCCGGATACAGTGTAACGTTATTCTGTTTAGCAAAACGGAACAGCACCGGCAGGACCCTGACATCAACCCTTTCGGTCCTCTGGTTCGACAACTGTATTTTCGGCGATACATACGGTTGTACCCGGACATACTCCAGCGGAATGCTGACATCCGTGCCACGGATGAACATTTTTGCAGTGATCTGCGCAGGCTGCGGCAACCTGTGCACGAGTATCTCGTCGATATAACACCTGACCCCCAAATGCTCCTGTGCAGCGCCCATGACGAGGGCCGGGGCAAGCCCCTGGGTATACGTGTCATAGGAACCCTGTGCCGATATGTAGCTGCCGACAGCAGCATTTATAGAGAGGACAACGCCGTCTGTAGGCGCTTTTATGACGTACTTGTCCAGGAGTGCACTCGACGCCATGAATGCTCTGGTTAAGGCGTTATATTGGCTCTCCTGGTTTCGAATGTCGTAGGACCACGCTCCGGCTTTGGTGAGGTCGTACTGCCTCCGGACAACTTCGAGGCCGGATTTGGCTATCTTGACGGCATTTTCTGCGTTGTCCAAGGCATCTCTGCTCACTGATTTCGGTTCGAGCTCAAATGAGTTTCGCTGTTTGTCCAGCTGATCCTGAGCGTTTTTGAGGGTGGCATTCGCATTCTCGACTTGGGCCTTGGCAACCTCGAGTGTTTCCTTTCTCGGCTGGGCGTTAAGTTCTTCAAGGAGCGTCCGCGCTGCTTCAGCCTGGAATTTCAGCTGCGCTACCGTGGCCTTTTGTACCGAATCGTCGATCGTTATGAGCGGCGTTCCTTGCCGTACGGTCTGCCCCTCGGCAACCAGGATTCTGGTGATAGTTCCCGGTACCTCCGGATAGATGTTGATGTTTTCCCCGTTCGCTTGATTGCTTTCGATGATGCCGTTTGCGTAGATCCCTTTGCCGTAAGGATTGGAGGCGGGGCTGAACGCCGGTGGCTGGGGGGCTTTCTCAATGCCGAATATGTAGGCACTCAGCAAACCGGCCGACAGTCCGATGATTGCAAGAATAAATATTACCTTATTCCTCACGTTCCCCTCCCTGTTTGAGGCTAACGATCCTGCCATCCTCCATCTTTATAATTCGATCGGCGTATTCGAAGATCCTGCTGTCATGGGTAACGATAATGATGCAGCGCGTGTCGTTCAGGATGTTTCCCTTCACAAATTCGACGATTCTTCTTCCGGTATCCCCATCCAGAGAAGCGGTCGGTTCGTCAAAAATCAGGATCTCGGGACGGCTGGCGATGGCTCGTGCGATAGCCACCCTTTGCTGTTCTCCACCGCTCAGTTTAACCGGCGGAAGCAATGCGCGATTCTTTATTCCCACAATATCGAGATACTCCATAGCCTCGTCGATGGATGTATCCCAGTCGTGACGTTTCAGAATGAGGGGAATTGCCACGTTTTCGACCGTGGTCAGGCGCGGAAAGAGGTGGTAATCCTGAAACACGAATCCCACCGTGTTCAATCTGAAATCGGCGAGCTGATCGCTTGTCATGTCCCAGATATTTCTGCCCTTAACCACTACCGTCCCCGAATTCGGCCTGAGGATTCCGGAGATCAGGCTTAACAGGGTCGTCTTCCCGCTTCCCGACGGACCTTCGATATAGAGCATTTCCCCGAAGAAGGCGTCAAAGCTTACCCCTTGCACAGCGACCGTCCTGGCATCATCTTCGCCGAACCATTTGACCAATTCTGTTGCCCGCATGGCAAGCTCAGCCATATTACCCCCGGAAAATATCGAACGGCTCGATCCTGAGGACTTTCCGGACGCCGATATAACTTGAAATTCCGGCAATGATCAGGACCATGACAAAGGCAAACCCGAGATTCGCGTACGTTACCCTGGCTGCGTAGCTCGGCAGCCTGAGCCGTGCGACGTTGATCAGCAGGGTGGCGAGGCCGATACCGAGCCCATAGCCGGTAAGGGCGGTGAAGGTCGCCTGGAACAGGATCATGTAGACGAGCTCCTTCCCTTTGGCCCCGATCGCTTTTAACGCTCCGAACTTTTCCAGATTCTCCAGGATAAAGGTGTAGAAGGTCTGCCCCGATATGGAGAGCCCGACGATGAAACTTATCACCGTCATGATAAGGACGTTAGTGCCGACACCGGTCTGGTACATGTAGAAGTCGGATGTCTTCCGGATGAATTCGTCCCTGGTCAATGCCTCATAGCCAAGTGCCTTAACCTGTTCCTTAATGTGCGGCACGCCATTACCGTTCTTCGGCTCAACCAGGATGAACGCGGTGGTGAATCTTGTGGAGGGGATATACTGGAGTGCCCGGTTATACGTCGTGTAGAGGGTCGGAACGCCAAAAAGGCCGCTAGTGTTGACTTTGGCGATACCGACGATGACGCCGCGATGGTCGTTTATCTCGAATTCCGTGCCGACGCGGGGATTTTCAAGCTTGCGAAATTCTGCGTCCTTGACCACGACGAAGCCGTTTTCTGCATAGATATCCTCGATGTGCCCCTCAATGAGGTTCGGTCTGCCAAAGAGGCTGGAGTCGTCGAGACCAATGACCGTGACCGATTGGTAGATGCCGCTTCGGAGCTTTACCAGTCCCCCTCCGGAATAGAGCGGTACCGCATATTTGACGCCGTCGATACTCCGCACCGCGTCTAGTACGTAATCCGGCATCGGGATGCTGTTCGCGGGGGTGTTGACCGCAGGGTCCATAATCCAAAGCTTGGCACCGACGTTAAGAACGGTAGCGGAGGAACGGTGGAGGATGCCGGCAAACATCGAGGTCATCATGACCATCAAAAAGACCGCAAAGGTAATGCCGACCAGGAGAGCTGCGAATTTCCCCTTGTCATTCACCAACAGTTTGTAGGCAATTCTAAGAATTCCTTTCACTGGTAGTGCCCTCTTGTTGCGGATTGAATGCATGGTCCAGCATAGATAAGCATACTAGGCTCCTGAAGACTGTCAAGGCAGCAAAGCGCGTAACTATCGGTAAAGCCGCCAGTATGCCTGGCGTCGCCCGAGCTAAAGAGAACCTGTTATTGTTGCTTCATCACCATGGGGATGTTTGATTTGGGTAACGGGGTGACGGTGTGTAACCCTCGTTGTCATCTGCGAGAGTTGTGATATAGTGCGTCGTGAGGACCATCAACATGACAGGGGAGGGCAACCTCCGTTTCGCCGGTGGACTACAGAAGCCGCAGCTATGTATGTTACAAATATTATTTGGATCTACCGTTGAAAAGGTATAAAAAGCGACTATGGGAAAACCGCCAACATCGACAAACAGCCGCAAGAAGTCTGTCGCGCGTTCACAAAAAAGCATCCCCTTGAAGGATCAGTCCCGATCTTTTCCCATTGTCGGCATCGGCGCCTCCGCCGGCGGGCTGGAGGCTCTGGAGCAGTTCCTGCGCCATGTGCCGGAACATAGCGGCATGGCCTTTGTCATCGTCCAGCACCTGGACCCGACCCACAAGGGGATCATGCCCGAACTGCTCCAGCGCGTCACCGGGATGGAGGTTTTCCAGGTCAGGGACCGGATGCGGGTCAAGCCGAACTGCGTCTATGTGATTCCCCCCAACAAGGATATGTCCATTCTGCACGGTGTGCTGCACCTGTTCGAGCCGACTGCGCCCCGCGGTCTGCGTCTTCCCATCGATTTCTTTCTGCGCTCCCTGGCCGAGGACCGGCAGGAGCAGAGCATCGGCGTCATCCTCTCCGGCATGGGCTCGGACGGCACGATGGGGCTCCGGGCCATCAAGGAAAAGGCGGGAGTGGTGCTGGTGCAGGAGCCTGCCTCGGCCAAGTTCGACAGCATGCCCAGAAGCGCCATTGAGGCCGGGCTGGCCGACCTGGTGGCCCCGGCGGAGGATCTGCCCGGCAAAGATCATCGACTATCTCCGGCACGCCCTCGTCATCACCAAGACCGAGCTTCCCCTGAGAGGAGAAGGACCAGAGCGCTCTGGAGAAAGTCCTGATCCTGCTGCGGGCCAAGACCGGCCACGACTTCTCCCTGTACAAGAAGAACACCGTCTACCGCCGGATCGAGCGGCGCATGAGCATTCACCAGATCGACCGGATCGCCTCCTACGTCCGCTATCTGCAGGAGAATCCCCAGGAGGTGGAACTCCTCTTCAAGGAACTTCTTGATCGGAGTGACCAGCTTTTTCCGCGACCCGGCGGCATGGGAACAACTGCAGCGATGAGGCCATCCCGGCGCTCCTGGCGAGCCGCCCGGCCGGCGGTACGCTGCGGGCCTGGTCGGCAGGCTGCTCGACCGGAGAGGAGGCCTATTCGCTGGCCATGGCCTTCAAGGAGGCGCTGGAACAGGTCAAACCCACGGAAAAGTTTCACGCTGCAGATCTTTGCCACCGACCTGGACCGGGACGCGATCGACAAGGCCCGCCAGGGGTTCTATCCGGCCAACATCGCCGCAGACGTGTCTCCCGAGCGCCTGAAGCGGTTTTTTATCAAGGAAGAGAACGGCTACCGGGTCTGCAAGGAGATCCGGGAGATGGTGACCTTTGCCACGCAGAACGTCATCATGGACCCTCCCTTTACCAAGCTGGATATCCTCATCTGCCGCAACCTTCTTGATCTATCTGACACCGGAACTGCAGAAAAAACTCCTGCCGCTCTTTCACTACAGCCTGAACCCGGGCGGCGTCCTGTTTCTGGGGAGCGCGGAGACCGTCAGCACCTTCACCGATCTCTTCGCGCCGCTGAACATCAAGTCGCGACTCTTCCGGCGGCGCGAATCGGTCCTGCCGGCCGAACCGCTAGCGTTTCCAGCCTCGTTTGTCCCCGCCCTGCCGGGAGTTCCCAAGGAGTTAACGATGTTGAAACCTGCAGCCAATCTCCAGTCACTCGCCGACCAGCTGCTCCTGCAGCACTTTTCCCCGCCTGCCGTGCTGGTCAACGACAAGGGCGATATCCTCTATATCAGCGGGCGGACCGGCAAATATCTTGAACCGGCGGCCGGCAAGGCCAACTGGAATATTTTCGCCATGGCCCGTGAAGGGCTCCGTTTTGATCTGGGAAGCGCCTTCCAGAAGGCGCTCCGGCAAAAAGGGGCGATCACCGTCAAGGGTCTCAAGGTCGGGACCAACGGCGGCACGCAGACCGTTGATATCACTGTCCAGGCGATCGAAGAGCCGGAGGCGCTGCGGGGGATGGTGATGATCGTCTTTACCGACGTGGCAACGCCCCCGGAAAAGAAAGCGCCGGGCCGCTCCAAGACCGCTCCTGCCGGCAACGCCAGGGTTCTCGAACTGGAGCAGGAACTCCAGCAATTCCGCGAAGAACTTCAGACTACCCGCGAGGAGATGCAATCCTCGCAGGAAGAGCTCAAATCCACCAACGAGGAGTTGCAGTCCACCAACGAGGAGCTGCAGTCCACCAACGAGGAGCTGACCACCTCCCGGGAAGAGATGCAGTCCCTGAACGAAGAACTGCAGACGGTGAACGCCGAGCAACAGTCCAAAATGGACGAGCTTTCGCGGATGAACAACGACATGAGGAATCTGCTCAACAGCACGGAAATCGTCACCGTGTTCCTGGACAACGAACTCCATGTCCGGCGCTTCACCACCGGGGCGGACAAACTCTTCAAGCTGATCCCGGGCGATGTGGGGCGACCGCTTTCCGACATCGTCAGCGACCTGCTCTATCCCGAGATGACCGAAGAAGCGCAGGAGGTGCTGCGGACGCTGGTCTTTTCGGAAAAGCAGATCACCACCACCGACGGGCGCTGGTTTTCGGTGCGCATCATGCCCTACCGCACCATGGAGGACGTCATCGGCGGGGTGGTGATCACCTTTGCGAACATCACCGCGGCCAAGACGCTGGAGGCGGAACTGCGCGAGGAAATTGCACGGCTTAATAAAAAGCTTGAGGCTGGAGGGTGATCGAGAAGGCGTTGACAGAAGTGTTATACGCCGCCGTTACAAGAGGGTAAGCCATGGGAATCGACAAAGACAAACGCCTGTCAGCAGTCGACAGGGAGCTGCGCCGTCATGCGGAGGACCGGTTGCGATCTGAACAAGGCTCAGCCGTGTTTTTCCCGCCGTCTGGAGAGTCGCAGCGACTTATTCATGAGTTGCAGGTTCATCAGATCGAGCTGGAAATGCAGAATGAAGAGCTCCGAAGGGCGTGGGACGAGAGGGACCAGATGGAGGCCATGCTGGGAAAATACAGCGACCTCTATGACTTCGCTCCGGTGGGTTACTTTAATCTGGGCCACAACGGGATTATTCATGCCGTCAACCTGACCGGCGCGAAATACCTGGGAGTCGAACGTTCCTCATTGGTCAACAGGCATCTGGATGAATACATTTCCGATGAAACACTACCGGTTTTCCATGACTTCCTCGACACGGTATTCGCGAGTGAGACCAAAGTGTCGTGCGAGGTCGTGTTCCTGAAAGAAAGGCATTCGCCTCTCAACGTGCAGATCGAGGCGGTGGTTTCCGAATCACGGGATGAGTGCCGCTCCGCAGTCATCGACATCACCGCACAAAAGCAAGCAGAGGTTCAGTCCAGGGAGAGCGAACGTCTACTGCGCAAAGCCCAGCAGATTGCCCAGAATAGTGAAGAGCACTATCGTGCCATAGTCGAGGCATATGATGGGCAGATGTACATCTGCTCTCAGGATAACCGTATTTCCTTCATGAATCAGAAGTTGATCGAACGTACGGGCCGCAATGCAGTGGGTGAGTCATGCTTCAAAGCCTTGAATGATTTTGAACAGGTATGCCCATGGTGCGCCAACGATCGGGTGTTTAGGGGTGAAACCATCCGGTGGGAAACTAAGAGCCCCAAGGACGGCAATTGGTATGCGGTGGTAAATACCCCCATTCACTATGCAGATGGAACCGTTGCCAAGTTGGGGATGATCCAGGATATTACCGAGCGCAAACGAACTGAAGATGCGCTTAGGAAGTCCGAGGCGCTTTATCACTCGCTGGTCGAAACATCTCAGGATCTGATCTGGCAATGTGACAGTGAAGGGCGATTTAGCTTTCTGAATCTGGCCGTTGAGCAGGTCTTTGGCTACGAACTGGAGGAGATGCTCGGGAAGAAATTCAGCGACTTTCAAACAGCGGAAACAGCTGAACGGGACCTGATGGTGTTTGCCCAGGTGATGCATGGCAACCCGGTTTATGGCTATGAAACCACTTTTATAGGAAAGAACGGCAACGATATCAATTTGATGATAAACGCTACGTTTATCAGCGATGAGAATGATGAAATAGTAGGTGTTAGCGGCACGTCGTACGACATCACCCAGCGCAAACAGATGGAAAAGGAGTTGCGTGACTCCAAGGCCGCTGCCGAAGCTGCCAACACCACCAAGAGCCAGTTTCTTGCAACAATGAGTCACGAGATCCGGACACCCATGAACGGCGTGATCGGCATGCTCGAACTGCTGAAGCACACCGAACTGACCCCGGAACAGAAAGAATACATCGAAAGTGCCAAACTGTCAGGGGACGAACTGGTTCACCTCCTCAACGACATCCTCGACATCTCAAAAATTGAAGCAGACAAGATCGAGTTGGAGCAGTCAAACTTTGACCTGCGCACTGTAATTTCACATACCATAAATCTTCTGTCGCTTCAGGCCCACGAAAAAGGAATAACCCTCGTCCAGTCAATAGATACCGGAGTTCCAACGGCTTTGAAAGGGGATGCAAGTCGTCTGCGCCAAATCATCATAAACCTGATCGGCAACGCCATAAAATTTACCACGAAAGGATCCATATCGCTTCAGATTAGGAAAGACGCCGAAGATGAACGCAGCGTCATCCTCCGTTTTCTGTTCTGTGACACCGGCATCGGCATAGCTGCCGAAAAACTTACCACTATATTCGAACCCTTCACCCAGGCTGACAGTTCTACCACGCGGGCTTTTGGCGGCACCGGACTGGGTCTGGCGATATGCAAGCGTCTTGTAGAACTGATGGGTGGGGGTATCGGTGTAGAAAGTATGGAAGGGCAGGGCTCAACCTTCTGGTTCACAGTTGTAATGGAAAAACAGGCACAACCCGTTCTCTCCCCCTCTTCTATCAAAGAGGATGGTTTTGAGACGAATTCACACAGAGGGAAAGGGCTGGAAAGAGGAATCCTAAGTGACGCAAAAATCCGCATCCTGTTAACTGAGGATGACCCGAAAGCCCAGAAAATAGTCCCCAGGCTGCTCGAACACTACGGGTATCAGGTGGATGTGGCGTGTGATGGCAAAGAGGCGTTGCAGGCGCTTGAGAACAACGACTATAGGCTGGTACTGATGGACTGCATGATGCCGGTGATGAATGGCTATGAAGTCACCGCCATCATCCGTGATCCTGCTTCGGCCGTGCGACGCCATGATATCCCGATTGTTGCGCTCACCGGAAACGCCATGAAACATGAGCGAGAATATTGTATTGCCGCTGGTATGGACGATCACCTCCCCAAACCGCTGATTCTGGATGATTTGCTTGCAAAGCTGGATATGTGGGTGGAAAAATAGTGTCAAAGCGTTCTTTCCGGACTCTAGTAAATACCCTGTCAATCAGGTGTAGTAACGCTATGAGGTCGTTTAGCTGCAATCCTGAACTCAACCCGGCTCCCGGATTCCCCTCCGTTTTTCGGAGCCCCATACATGTCAACGCTCTTCAGGGAGACCTGTGTTGAATCTATGTTCCCCTGCTGAACGAGAAACGACCTGACCCTGGCAGCCCTGGCTTCGGCAAGGTTCCTCATTTGCCGTTCGCCCACGACGGTGTTGGCCAGAATCAGCTTCTTCATCTCCGCTTCGGGTAACTCCTTAACCAGCCCAAAGATATTCCGCGGCTTGGGGAATTCCTCCTTGGTGTAGATCGCCTTCAGATATCTGGCGTACTCCTCGGGGGTGATCTGAACCGTCTCGGGGGAATCGCCCGGGTGGTTCTTTTTCTCATTCACCATGGTGCGGAATTTCTCGGCGCGCATCTTTTTCAGGAGGAGCTCGTTCCGGTACCCTTCATCGTCATGTTCCCTGTCCACAAAACCGATAATCTCGATCTTCAGCTCCGGCCTGTCGTTGAGTGCTGTCGCCAGCTTCAGAAGTCTTTGCGTATCGCTGGGGGAAAGCTCGTCGGAGCCATAGGCGAAGCCGATGCTGCTTAAGTCTTCCTTCTCGCCGAACATGGACTGGAGCAGGGCGAAGGGGGAGGTCGCCGCCTTAACAAGAAGGTTCTTCACGGATCTCAAGCGCTACGCGCCAGAAACTGAATTGCGGGTCGTCAGTCCGTCCAGTCACCGGGAGGTCGAGGCGGATTTCCCCTTTCCGGTCCTTGAGTAGTGCAACGGCAAGGCAGGACCGGGAGGTTTGTTGCTTTGTCGCTTTCGATGTGCTTTCCGAAGGTGAGCTGGTCGATGAAGACCTTGTTCTCCGATTCGAGCTTCCTGTTCTGGATCCGGTATTTGGAGTCGACGAACAGTGTGCCCTTGTCCACCGCATAGCCGAGGTAGGTTCCCGAATAGGGGGTCATGGGCGGGAGCTCGATGTCGGAGAAGCTCACCTTGAGGTCGGCGAAGAGGTCGTCGCGCAGCGGGTTGATCCGCCCGGTAATCCTGAGCGGGGATTGGTTTTCCAGGTTGCCGCGCAGGTCCACGTCGGCAAATCGGTTCTGCTGCGGAGGAGAGACCGCTGATCCGTCCCCCCAGATTGAAAAGGGTCGTGGTGTATCCCCCCGTCACATGATGGTCGGTGAAGGCAAGGGTGCCGTCCTGCATGGTGACAGTACCGATCCGGACCATGCTCGCCTTTCTTCCCATCGCTTTATCCCGTGCTGTTCCTTCAGGTTCCCGAGTGTAGAGGTGCTGCAGGTTGAGGCTTCCATCCTTTCCAACGACAATCCGGGAATAGAACCGGGTGAGTGCCACACCTCCGATATCGAGGGTAAAGGGATCAAGATCCCATTTTATGCTCGTCCAACTGGAGTCTTTCCCACTTCAGAAGGTCCTCCCCCTCGGCGTCGAGACAGTATAGGGAACGGATGCCGGCCGACCCGCCGACCCTGCCGGTCAAGCGGCCTCTCCTGGCCGCCAGGGAGACGGCGAGACGGGCATCGATCTTGCCGTCCACCACTACCATGTTGAGGTTTTCCGGGAGGTAGGGGGAGTACGATTTCAAGGTCACTCCGGTGAGTTCGAGCGACGAAGAGGTCTCTAGTGGTATGGCAGAAAACTCACCTTTCAGGCGCCCCTTCTCCCCGCGTATAGTTGAAAAGGAGAGGGCATAGCGTGCCTGTTTCCCCGGGGAGGTAGAGTAGCCATGCATGTCGAGGGATATTTCTTTCAGGTCGGTCGTAAACCCGCCAGGAGGGAGGCTGTCTGTAAAGTGGAACCGTCCGTTTCTGAGCCGCGTCTCCGTTACGTTGATGAGAGCTTTCCTGTGCGGGACGGCACCAGGAGAAGCCCCACCGGCAAGTCGGCTGTGACTCCAGACCCCCTTTTTGTCGCGCGACAGGAAAACCTCCAGCTCATCGGCGGAAAAGGAGGAGAGATCGAAATCTCCCGTCATGAGCCGGGCGCGGGTGATCCCCGCGTCGAGCCGCGACAGGGTCAGGAAGGGGGCACCGGTCCGGTCGGCGAGCTTCACGTTGGCAAGCGCCATGCTGCCGCTCAGCGTCAGCTCCGGGTCTTTCTCCCGCGCTGCCAGGTAGCTCACCGCCACCTTTGCCGACACCCTTCCCGACTCGACTCTGACCGGGAGCTCTACAGGAAGGTAGGCAAGGTAATAGGGGATGGAGACATCCTTCAGCTCTATGGTTGCAGAGGCCTCGACCGCCCTGGGGAACGGCCTGAGTTTTCCCTCCATATGAATCGGTGAGCCGTTCACTACGGCGCTCAGACGGGGGGTGATGTAACGGTCGGCATAATACGGCATGGTAGTGATAAAGGGGACGGCAAGCTCGATCTTGCGCAGTTCATGCCGCTTCTCGACGGGGAGCCCCCGGTCGATGAAGTCGATGGAGCCGTTTGTTGTCGTGAGGTTGTTGACGGATAAACGGGGATGCGGGGGCAGCCACTTCAGGAGGTCCGTGAAGTTGTAAAGGTTCGCCCCGACCCTGACGATGCGGAAATGGGGGGAGGCAATATGGGCCGCAGCGATGACCGGCACCATCCGGTAGAAGGGTTGCAGGGCTTACGATGATCCGGGCGCTGCTGAACGTGGCGAAGGTCTCCCCTCCACCGGGTTCGGAGAAGCGAAGATCGCGAATCATTATCGTCAAGGTAAAGGGGTTGATGGAGATCCCGCCGATGGCAAGCTTTCTGCCGGTCGCAGCCTCAATCCTCTGCACCGCCCGCTTTTCGACGATGCCGGGGAGCACGAAAGCGACGAAACCCGCCAGAAGCAGTACGCTGCCTACGGTTATGAGCGCCGCTTTCTTCCATCGCTTCATCGTCTGTCTCCTCATCCCGACGAGCGGCGTAGATAGTGCTTTCCGAAAACCAGATAACCATTCGGGAAGATGTCGCCTGTATCAATACAGGATTTAACGGCCTATAAGACCTTCCGCCCTTGAATGACGCGTACCAGCACCATTATAATAGCAATTACGAGCAGAATATGGATCAGTCCGCCCATGGTATAAGCGGTAACCATACCTAACAGCCACAACACGATCAGAACCACGCAGATTGTCCAGAGCATGATCATCCTCCCCTTGTAACGGCGAATGGTTAGTAACGGTAGTCATCGCTGTTCCTAAGCATTCGCCGGAATCTAAAAAACACCGTAACTCATCGCACCTGCACCTGATAAGGTTATTCAGCTATTTTACTACCAGATCGTTTTTCACCTCTGTGACGCCCTCCACGCGTCCGGCAACCTCTCCTGCCTTAGTAACGCTTTGCGCCGAATCGACAAAACCGCTTAACTGAACTACCCCTTTATACGTTTTGACGTTGATCTGCAGCGTTTTCAGCGTTGACTCGTTAAAAATCGCGGTTTTTACCTTTGTTGTGATGACGGAGTCATCGACATACTGGCCGGTACTCTCGTGTTTTTGTGTAGCTGCGCACCCCAACCCCATGAACGAGAATACCAGTACAAAGCAGGCCAAAAATTTCATAATCCGATGCAGTTTTACCATGATGCTTTCTCCTTTCTGAATTAATCCCCCAAGGTGAAGTATTCCTTGGATCGATATGAGGCGTGCCATATCGGCAACGTCTGACGTGGATGCTTTTTGAACATGTTTACTCCGAGCCCTTTTTACTCCATTGAGAGTATTGTAAGTCCTTCACTTCCCGATACGAATGTTGAGAGGTTTCCTATGAGTCCGAAGACACTCAATAGCCATATAATCACAACAATAACCACCACCACATTCAAGATTTTCTTTATGGTAGCCTGCATCGGTATGTAGCTGTTAATCACCCACAGGATCACGCCAACGACAACCAAAACAAGCACTAATTGGATTAACGGCATAAATTAGCTCCTTTCATGTTTTTGCTTGTTCACCGTCAAAAACGATTTCTCGTTCTCATTATTCTCTTCAGATCCTCCCAAGAAGCAACAGGATGATCAGAATCATAAGGATCAATCCGAGTCCGCCGCTGGGATAGTATCCCCAGCTTCTGCTGTGAGGCCATGTGGGCAGTACGCCGATAAGCATGAGGAATAAAATGACGATCAGTATCGTTACCATGTCTTTTCTCCTTGTGATGTGTGAAAGTGCTAGGAGATGATCCTCTAGAGACTGTGCCTTACTCGTTCTGGAACGTCACGCCGCGAGTAAGGCACGGCCCACGCTTTGGGCTTCCAGGTCAAGCAATCTTTGTGCTCACAGGTATTCGTTAACTGGATGCCGATTTGTCTCTAGAATACTACCGGAACCTGTTTAGATCCGTTTCCAAGGAATCAAGTCGTTGGGAAATGTCTGATCTCTCCTCACTTGAAGCGTATCTGCCTTCTTCCGTCATCCGCAAATAATCTCTTCGAATGGAATCAAGCCTGGTTTGAAATCCTCTCCCCTCTGCCAGAGGCAAGCGTTCGCTGATTTTTCCTTCATCAATTTTCCTTTGGAGTGTGATAATCCTGTCCCCATTCCTTGGTTCTTCAATTTTTGGAGTCCGGGCAAGCGTCCTGTTTATCTCCTCTCCAAGCACATCAAGTCTTGTATTGATGTTGTCCCATTTTTCATGGGAGACCACTTTGTCTCTGAGACCCATATAGTCTGTTCGAATACCTTTCAGCGTCGACAGAAACATCTGAGACTGATCAGGGGTAAGGGCGCCGGTTTTCAGCCCACTCCCAATCTTCTCCTGGATTACAACCATCTTGTTTTCGGCACTTCTTTCATCATCCGGCCACGTGTGCATAGTGGCGGCGCAGCCTAAAAACATGGCCGGTCCGAAAGCCATTAACACTGCCATTAAAATAAGTTTCTTCATTTCGCTTCTCCTGTCTTCAAGAAGTACAATTATTGTTTGCAACAGTAACAAACAATTGATTGTTGAAAATGATTTTGCAGACTCATGTGTGTCGTGCAACGGCAGACTGGTGGGCGTGAATACGCCGGTGCATGATACGGCGCACTCACTTTACTTCCCCAAAACCTTCTTGGCCTGGCCGATTTTCATCTGAACCTTGCCGGCTATCTTTTCACCGGTACCTTCAGCTTCCAGATCTGGATTATCGCTTAATTTCCCGGCGACCTCCTTGATCTTACCCTTCAGTTCGTGAAATTTGCCTTCCGCCTGATCCTTTGCACTTGATTTCATGGTATGCCTCCCTTGGGTGTCACTTCTTCTGGTCGCCGCCACTATCGGATCCTTTGTTTATTCCGCCCTGGGTCATATCGGCCTTGACCTGGTCAATGGCCGTCAGTACCGGTTTGATCGCTTCTTTCAGGTTTTCGCCATCCGTTATAGCCGTCTGGGAGACCGGTTTGATGGACTCGATCCCCTGAGGCGTGAGGTCGTTGGAAACGAACTTCTGAATTTCCCTGATATCCGTCAGATAGGATTTGAGCGCGCCTTTCACTCCTATGCTGGCCTCGGCTATTTTTGCATAACCCTCCCTCATCTCGATGCGCCTCCGTTCACTGAGCTCCCTGATTTCGGGGTTTGTATATGAACTTTCCCACTCCGCAAAATACTGATTGCCCCGGGCGCTCATCTTTTCGGTGTGCGTGTCCAACTGTTTGCCCAAATATTCCATCTTCTTGACATTTTCGGTGTAGACGTCATAGGCCTTCTTAATGTCGGGCTGGTTCGGTTTGACAAGTTCCTCCAGAGCTGCTCTGGTGGCATCGATCTGCACAATGGCTTGTTTGTAATCCCCTTCCACCGTTTGCATAGAGGTAGTGGTTTTTGTGGCCCGTTCTGTACCGGTCGTGGCACAGCCGGTCAGGCAGGTGATTGTCCCAAGGAGCAGCGCGATGAAATATACGGCGAATTTAAATCTGAGCTTCATGGTTGTTCTCCTTTAATGAATTTTTTACTCACAGCCTGTGGCCGCATGTACGATGTCATCCGATTGTTAGTTTACAGCTCCCTAGAACCTGAAACCGATATCTGCGGTCGTAATAAACCCATCCAGCCTGATGTGCTGGCCGCCGAATGAAGGCTCGGCCCAGAGGTATTTCCCCTCAAGACCCACGAACATGTTGCTGCTGAAATTAATGTTGAAACCGGCTCCGGCGTGTAATCCATAGGTGACTTCCGTAGACCCCCGGAAGTTCCCGGTAGTGCCGCTCACATTCAGATCTGTGACATAGGCTCCGATTCCGAACAAGCCGTACGGCTCGAATATCCCGAGCGGGAGGAGAGCCTTCCCGGTTGCTATCAGCGGCACTACTTTCAGCTTTGCTTCGCCGGGTCCTGCCGCCGGAGAGCCCTTGCTTTCAAAGTAGCCCGCTCCCAGCTCCACGGCAAGCATGGGAAGGAAGTAATGGCCGACAGCAACCTCGCCGGCGAATCCGGTCTTGCTGTCGAGGTGGGTCGTACTGCCGCCGTTGAAATTATCAAGGTCGTGAGACAAGCTGGGCGAATAGATCCCCCCCTTGAGCAGCACGTAGTTTGCGGGTTGCTCCTCAGCAGATGCCTGGGAGGCACTACTGATCAAAGCTGCTGCGATAACCAGGAACAGAATACTTGTCGTTCTCATACATTTCTCCTTTCCGGATTTTTTAATTTAAGGTGCATGCAAAATTACTTAATAAGAAATCATTAGTTTGCATGATATGTACCAACTTCCAACATGCTGAACTGACACACTAATTCAGGGAACAACATGGTATAGATTTAGGATGTGTAAGCTGGTTCGACAAAACCGTAAATTTTCACGGCGTTTCCAGTTTCAGACCGCAATTTGATAAGCAGGAAAGGCGTTACCAGCACACTTGGCAAGTGGTCATAAAAAACACAATTACATAAGTATTACACAGACAACAAAAAAGAGGTCACAGCCTAAGCCGTAACCTCTTTTATTGGCGCCCTCTGGTGGCGCACTTCGAACTTTTTCCTTTAACTAGAACAAGAAGAGTTTTTTTTAAGAACGTTACCCAGAATGGGAGACAACGTTTACATCATCATCCCACCGCTTCCCATCTGTACGGTGGCAGTTGCTGATACAGTTGGGTCGGCAATACTGGTCGCTTTCACGAGAAACATCCCCTGTACATTGGGTCCAGTGTAGAGTCCGCTGGTTGCATCAATAGTCCCTCCGTTCGTGGTCACCACCGACCAGGTCACGGGAATATTGGCAGTAAACTGTTGCTGGGGGGGGGTAAGTGCGTTCATTTGCATTTTGGCGACACTGGGAGTTATGACTATGGCGCTAACTGTTGGCGTAGTAGATGGCGTTATCACAGTTCCCATCATACCGCTCGACATACTTGCCATCGGTCCCGTATATGCGGTAGTGCCATTCACATACATCATGGAAACGTTGCCGCCGGCATCGATAGTCATTTTCACGTCATCAAACATTCTATCCATTCCCTGGCCGATTGTGATCGGTCCTGTAATCGGGTTCACAGTAGCGACCCCATACGCGTTCAGCAATGTTGCCATAGTTTGTTGCATGTGCTGTAGTGCTGTGCCGATTTTTCCAGAGATAGTACTCATTTGCGTACCGTTCGGATTATTGTAGAAAGTGTTCATGGATGACATGTTGGTAAAACCTGCCGCATCCGCCACCATCAAGTGCGTCAGAGGGTTGATGTTGGCCGTTCCCGGACCACTGCTCATTGAATAGAGCGTACCAGCCCTGAGCATGTAAGGGGCTGTTTTACCGCTGACATTGAACGAGAAAGCGCCGTTTTGCGCATTGATGGTAGTGCTCATTTCGGGATTACTTGCAGAATCCTTTAGAAATGCTGTGCCGCTCATAGGAGCCCCGCTGACGGCAACCCCTGATACCGTAGGAGTAGAAGAACTCCCTCCGCCACAGCCGTTTAGTGTAAAGACAATTACTGTCAAGATGAGATAGATCGCTGATGCAATTTTGTTTATTTTCATGGCATTCTCCTTTCGTTGCTAAAGGTTGACAATAAGCGAACAAGCGGCGCCTTCAACAGCCACCTCCTTTCCTCGGCCGACCAAATAAAAAAAAGCCGGATTATACGCTTGCAACCATACAGATGGTTACAAACGGCAACCCGGCTAACTTGGAGAATAAGGTAATTGATGCGTACGACAAATTTACACATAAATCCGATTCAGAGAAAAAACTGAATCAAACTGTTTATTCCAAGTCCCGCTGGCTTTCCGTCCCCTGATCACTCAGAGTTTGGCCAACTATATTCTATCGAGGTAAAGCTTTGATGTCAACGGAGCTCAAGCTGTGGTCGTGTCTCAGTTGCATGATTAGGCTAACAGGAGAGAACATCTGAAAAAAGAAATGATTCTTGTTGCGGAGGGACACTTTGTGCAACGTTTTATTCACCGCGCAATTCGGCGGAGCGGCGCGTATGCCTGCCAGTTGAGAAATAAAGAATCCATGCTACTATATAAAAACAGGTTCATTGCTGGTAAACCGACTGAAAATTCACGGGACTGTTACAGCCATCAAAGGAGGAACTTCCATGAGAGTAAAATTCATCATTCTTGCTGCTCTCTTAACCCTCGCGATTCCGGTAGTCTGCGCGGCGACTCCACCTCGGATAGGCCCCTATGTCTCCGGTTTCGCCGGTGTAAGTATTCCCCAAAATACCGATGTGGCAAGCTCTAATTTCTCAACGAACACGTCTTTTTCTGATCGGGTTGAGTTCGATCCCAGCATCAACATTGGCGGTACCGCCGGTTTTGACTTTGGTGACATCCGCCTGGAAGGTGAACTGTCGTACAAACATGGAGAAATCGCGACAATTACAGATCAAAATACTGGTCAGCGGTTTCATAATGCAGACGGCAATATCGGGGCACTTGCCATGATGTTCAATGCATTCTTCGACCTGCACAATCAGTCACCGGTTACCCCCTACGTGGGGGGCGGCATTGGTTTCGCCGCTATGCATCTGAGCGATACTTTCGTTTCTGAATTTGGTCCACCAATTTATAATGAAGATGACGATACCGTTTTTGCCTACCAGGGTGGCGCCGGCCTGGAAATTGCTCTTAATCAGAGGCTTTCTCTGGATCTGGGCTATCGCTATTTTGCTACATCAAATGCCAAGTTTGGCGCAGGCCGCAACATAACTACTGAGCTTAAATATCAGAGCCACAATGCAGCGGTAGGATTACGAGTGAGATTTTAATCTCTCCGGTGGCAATTCCCCGAAGCTTGCTTCGATGGATCATACACTGCCCAACAAAAAAGGCTTACAGATTTTGAATCTGTAAGCCTTCAATATTATTGGCGTCCCCGAGTCGATTCGAACGACCGGCCCCTTCCTTAGGAGGGAAGTGCTCTATCCTGCTGAGCTACGGGGACATGTGTGAAAAGCTGATGAGATATATCAGAGATGTTGTTTCTGTTCAACCTCTTTCAAGAAATGTAGCCCTGGTAAATAGAGATAGTTAAGCAGAGTGAAAATACCTTCCCTTCCGGTAGTCGCTTGCGCCCTTCCAGAAAATCCAGTTCCGCCATGAAGCAGCACTCTACGATTTCTCCTCCCATGCTCTGTACCATATCAACAACTGCAGCCATGGTGCCGCCGGTGGCAAGCAGGTCGTCTGCTATCAGAATCCGTTCACCCGGTTTGATTGCGTCTTTGTGGATTTCCAGGGTGTCTGTGCCATATTCAAGTTCGTAGGTTTTGCTAAAGGTTTCGGATGGAAGTTTGCCCGGCTTGCGAACCAGTACGACCCCCGCACATAGTTTGTACGCCAGTGCCGATCCGATAATGAAACCGCGTGCCTCAACGCCGACAACTTTGTCAATCCGTTTGCCGATATAGCGATGAGCAATGAGGTCAATCATCTTCTGGTATGATTGAGCATCCTGCAGCAGCGTGGTGATGTCTTTGAAGATAATCCCCTTTTTTGGGAAAGTCAGGAATATCGCGGATGATGCTTTTCAAGTCGTCCATCGACCGTTCTCCTCGTATCGTTTTGATTTATGCCTGGCTCTGCGTGTAAAAGGCGCGCAGTTTTTCAAGGCTTTTTGCTTCGATCTGGCGGATGCGCTCCCGTGTTACACCGAACTGTTGACCGATGACATCCAGCGTCTGCGGTTCATGGTCGTCAAGGCCAAAGCGAAGTGTCAGGATTTTTTGCTCGTGTTCGGTGAGTTTATTGAAGTGTGCTGAGATCAATTCAAAAATATTGATGTTTTCAAGCAGTTCGGCCGGAGGAGTCATGGAACTGTCTTCAATGGTGTCAATAAGCGCAAAATCGTTGCCGTCACCGAGCGGGGCCTCTATTGAACAGGTGTGGCGCAATAGCGTCATCAGCCGGCGGACGTGCTGGATTTTTGCCTTCATGGTGTCGGCAATTTCCTGGATGGTCGGCTCTCGATTCAGCTCCTGGGAAAGTTTGCGCGTAACCCGTATCATACGCCCGATGTCGTCAGATACATGAACAGGCAGACGGATGGTGCGGGATTGATTTATAAGCGCACGTTCAATCGACTGGCGGATCCACCAGGTCGCATAGGTTGAAAAGCGACACTCTTTAGCCAAATTGAAGCGCTCGACGGATTTTATCAACCCCAGGTTACCCTCTTCAATCAGATCAAGAAACGGCAGGCCCCGGTTCATATAGCGCTTGGCGATTTTGACAACCAGCCGCAAATTTGATTCGATCATCTTGTTGCGGGCGGCATCATCGCCTTTTTCGATTTTCCGGGCGAGTTCCTTCTCGGCGGAGGCATTCAGGAGCGGGGTGCGCTGGATGTCACGCAGATAAATTTTGATGGCATCATCAAAACGCTCAAGCTCAACCAGCGGAATCTCCTCTTCGCTCTCGTCTTCGATGCTTTCATCGTCAGAGAGGAGAAGCGGCTCTTCAATGTCGTTGAGTGACAAAGCGGAGAGTCCGATCAGAGGGGGTGCGTCGCTAAAATCGTGTTGTGGAAGGCTGGCGGTATCCATATCCAAGTTTTCTCCATATTCCGTTGCTTTCACGCCTGCCACCCCTGTTTGCCGATCAACGGCACAAAACGGCACGCAACCGAGGATTCACGCTGCAGTTCACCATCTTCATTTTTGGTAATCGTGATCAGCTGCTGGTCGGTATCGGCGCCAACCGGGATTACCAGACGACCACCCCGGGCAAGCTGATCTGTCAGGATAGCGGGAACATCAGGTGCGCCGGCGGTGACAATAATGGCATCGAAGGGAGCCTCTTCATCCCACCCGATCGGGCTTCCTTCGCTGTCATTGATGCGCAGCTGGACATTGAACAGTTTAAGTGAATCCAGGCATTTGCGGGCACGCAGCGCCAAGGGGCGCATGCGCTCTGCCGAGTAGATTCTGCTCGGCGAGCGTGGCGAGAAGGGCGGTTTGATAGCCGGAACCGGTGCCGATTTCCAGTACCTTTTCCGTACCGGTCAGCGCCAGTTTTTCGGTCATCAGGGCAACGATGTAGGGCTGTGAAATGGTCTGTTTTTCGCCAATCGGGAGTGCCTTGTCACTGTAGGCCTGAGCGGCGAAGGCTTCCTGGACGAAAATGTGGCGGGGAATTTTCAGCATGGCATCAATGACCCGCCGGTCACTTATACCGCGCGCCACGATCTGGTCGTGCACCATTTTTTTTCTCATGATCTCAAAGTTCAAAGACAGCCCCGTACCCGCCAAATGGGATAACAATGTCCTGCAGACTAAGACGGCTGTGACTATAGCAGGAGATAGTATGAATGTCCATATGTGTCAAAACGTCCATTCGGCCAGAATCGACAGCGATTTATGGTTCGTCAGATCGAGATGGAGAGGGGTGATGGAGACGTGTTGACGATTGATGGCGTGAAAGTCTGTGCCCGGTTCATCGTTGAGTTGTGGCTCTTCACTGCCGACCCAGAAATATTTCCGCCCGCGCGGGTCGGTTTTGTCGACAATTTTTCCAACAAAAGAGCGTTTCCCCTGGCGGGTAATCAGGGAATGTTGCATTTCGCTCAGAGGGCAGTCGGGGATGTTGACATTCAGGAAGGTGTCGGCAGGGAGGCCGTTGGCGATTACCTGGCGGGCGACCTGTACGGCAATCTGTGCGGCATCGGCAAAATGATCGCTTGGCTCGAAGGTCGCCAGCGAAAAGGCAATCGCCGGAATACCCATAAGATTGGCCTCCATAGCTGCTGCAACAGTGCCGGAATAGGTGATGTCATCGCCCAGGTTGGCGCCATGGTTGATGCCGGAGACCACCAGGTCCGGTGTGATCGGCAGCATATTGTGGATACCCATGTTGACGCAATCAGTCGGGGTGCCGTCGACGGCATACCACCCCTTGTGCAGCTCGAAAATGCGCAGCGGCGAGTGCAGGGTCAGGGAGTGGCCAACCGCACTTCGTTCGCGGTCGGGTGCGACAACGGTTACCGTGCCCAGTTCCGTCATCGCTTCGGCCAGAGCGCGGATTCCGGCGGCGTGGATGCCGTCATCGTTAGTAACCATGATGTTCATGAGACATATCCTTTTATTTGCGTGATGATTTGATCTCATTTATCGCAGAAATATCGAGGTAAATCAAGCTGCTCGACATGTTCTGATTTTGTGTTTACAAAGCAGGAGTAAGTCGCTACATTCAAAACCCGTAAAAATTGGTTATCAGACAGCGATATATATATTCAAGCAGGAGGTGTCAGGTATGAAGGCAGTTTTGATGGACGCTTTTGGTGGCGTGGACGTTCTCAAGGTCGGTGAGGCGGAAAAACCTGCGCCTGCCGAGGGACAGGTGCTTGTAAAGGTATATGCGACATCAATCAATCGACCGGATCTGGTACAGCGTGAAGGGAAGTATCCACCGCCGGCAGGAGATTCCGAAATTCTCGGTCTGGAAGTTGCCGGGGTTATAGAGGCGTTGGGCGCCGGTGTCACCGGTTGGCAGGTGGGCGAACGGGTCATGACGCTGGTTGGCGGCGGTGGGTATGCCGAATTTGCAGTGGCATACGCCAGCCATTTGATGCGCATTCCGGAGAGCATGAGCTTCGAGGAGGCAGCGTGTGTCTGCGAATCGTATATTACGGCATTTCTGAACGTGTTCATGATCGGTGAATTCAAGGACTCCCAAACTGCCATTTTACATGGCGGCGGGGGCGGGGTTAATACCGCTGCAATACAGCTCTGTCGGGCGCTGACTCCTGCCAGCAAACTGATCGTGACCGCTTCTCCTGCAAAAATGGAGCGGGTCAAGGAGATTGGTGCCGATTTTCTGATCAATTTTCAGGAGACTCCTGATTTTACCGAGGTGGTGAAGGAATATACGAACAAAAAAGGGGTTGACCTGATTCTGGATCATGTCGGTGCCAAATACCTGGCCCCGAATATGAATTCGCTCGGCTATAAAGGGCGACTGGTTATCATCGGTGTTATCAGCGGCATCAAGGCCGAGCTTAATCTGGCCCTGATGATGGTGAAGCGTCAGCAGATTATCGGCAGTGTCCTTCGCTCGCGCCCGGTTGCTGAAAAAGGCGAAATTGTTGCCGAGTTCACCCGCCGTGCCCTGCCGAAGTTTGCCGATCGCAGCATCGTCCCGATCATTGAAAAAGTCTTCAGCATTGATCAGGTGGCCGACGCGCATCGCATGATGGAAGAGGATAAACACTTCGGGAAAATCGTGCTGAGAATCCAGTAAGCGCCTGTTGTACCGCCGCTCAGCATTTTATTTGTACTACGATACGCAATCGTAGTATTTTGTACGTGCAAATAAGAACACTCATCACTATTTCGGAGGAAACAGATGTCAGAACAGAATCCGCAGGTTATGCTGGAAACATCCATGGGAACCATCAAAATCGAACTTTTCAAGGATAAAGCTCCGATTACCGTCAGAAATTTTCTCTCCTACGTCAAGGACGGCCATTATGACGGGCTGATATTTCACCGTGTTATCAAGGATTTCATGGTTCAGGGTGGCGGCATGAACGAAAATATGGAGGTAAAAAAACCGAAGTTTGCCATCAAAAACGAGGCGACCAACGGCCTGCTGAACAAGCGCGGCACTCTGGCGATGGCCCGTACTGCGGTGGTTGATTCGGCAACCTGCCAGTTTTTCATCAATACGGTTGATAATGCATTTCTGGATCATAAGGGGAAACATCAGGATCATTTCGGCTACTGCGTATTCGGCCAGGTTCTGGAAGGCATGGATGTGGTTGACCAGATTCGGGCTGTGAAAACCGGAAACAAGAACGGGCATTCAGATGTGCCGCTGGAGCCGGTTTTCATCACCTCCGCCCGACTGATTGAACAGGAGGCATAGCATGGAGCAACGATCAGGTCTGTTATACATTTGACGCGGCGCTCGAAATGGCGATCACCATGGAAGAGGAGGGATTCCGCACTTATTTGTCCGCTATCCGCCAGCTGACAAACAAAGGCGCCAAGGAACTGTTGCGCGAAAATGCGCTGGATGAACTGAATCACAAGCATCAGTTGGAAAAAGCGCTGCTGGATGGGCGTATGGAAGGCAGTGAAGATCTCGACACGCCCATTCCTACGATGCACCTTGATTACCTGTTTAAAAAGCAGGAGCTTGGTCCGAAATCCGGAGTACGTGAAGCGCTTATCTATGCTATCCACCTGGAAAAAGGGGCCGTGGATTTCTATGGCAAGGTTTCGGACGGTTGCGCGGGGGCACCGATGGGGAAGCTGTTTGCTCAACTCCATAAAGAGGAGAGCCGTCATCTTCAGTCCCTTGAAGATTTGTATGAACAGCATTTTATGACCGAAAATTGAAATATGGCATAACGTGTTGTTATATATAAATGTAAAACAAGTTGAACGGAATTGAACGAGTGTAAACCGGTTCACTGATCCCATAAACAAGCCCGCCTCCCACTGCCGGAAGCGGGCTTTATAATTTTCAGGTATTTCCACTTGTTTAGGAACCGTCTGATCATTACTGCTTTGTTCAGGTTTTGTGTAGTAATCGTGGAGTTTTCGCTGCCCGTTTGGGTGTAAGAATCTGAAGGATCCAGTAGAGAAGGAAGCTCAACAGATCGACCGGCGGATAAATTTCTAAAAGTTTCACGGATTCTGATTTGCTCGGCTCATGATGGTCTTTTCAACCTTGTCATCTGGATCAATGGAAACCACAAGTGTCTGATACCCGTACATGTTTACATAACCATAGGAAAGCGAAGTGCGGCCATCATCGCTCTTGATAATATTCATGGGGGCCCCGAGCAAGTCCAGCACTCCCGCTTTTGTGGTGACGCCCTTTTTGATCTGGTCATAGGCCGCGGTATCCGCTTGACGGTTGGTAGTTGCGCAGCCGGCAAGCGTCAGAAACAATCCAAACATAATCAGCTTTTTCATCTGGTCCCCCTTTCGTTGCATACTCCAACATCTTGAACGATACCAGAAGATCCAGCTTTATCAATCCAGGCCTCAAAAAGATCATCGATGAATCTGGAAAAAATATGGGAAATATAATAAGTCACTTATTTCTATGTCTTATAGCGTCTGGGAAATTATTACCATCCCAGCCGACTGAAGTTGAAAAAAAGAGCCACCCCGGTTATGAGGTGGCTCCTTCTATCTACTGCTTCCGGTTACGTTTGGTTATAGGTTTTTGAGATTCTTTCCTGCGGAAAACCTACCACTCTTGGAGGCGGCAATATTTATTTCAGCGCCGGTCTGTGGGTTGCGTCCTTTACGTGCTGCACGATGCGTTACCTCAAATGTGCCAAAGCCGGGGAAGGTCACCTTATCACCAGCTTTAAGTAAGTCGGTTGTTACCTTCAAAAACGCATCAACCGTTTCGGCCGCAACCGTTTTGGGTACTTCCAGCTCCTCTGCTACTTTTGCTACAAATTCCGTTTTTGTCATAAACCTCACCTTTGAGTTTAGTTTGGCGGCTGGTGCTTCACTGCCACTTTATACAGGGTTAATAGCACAAGGTCATGGGAATGTCAGGGGGGAATTTATTCAAACCTGATGAGCAATTGAATATTGACGTTATCTCTTGCAGTATTTCCGTTGTTCATACAACAAAATCGGCCGACCAACTCACATTAAAAATGATGAGCAGGTCGGTCGATTTCGTTTATGTAGTAAATTGAATCTATTTGAAATTTATCCGCAAACCATTCTCAATGTTGGTAATTGTATGTGCAGGAAATCCGGCTTTGTCTGAGTCAATGACAACGCGGATGTTCTTTGGTGATACACCGATGCGTACTTTGGTAACCCCGAACTTGTTGACAGAAAAGGACGTTGGTTTCTGGCTTATTTTTGCACCGGCAATATCAATCACAAGGCGCTCGGGGCTCTTGAGTGATACAGTCTTGTAATCTGTAACGGGCTGGTTAACGATAATTTCTACATAGGATGCTCCGGTCACAACTCCCTTTACCGTCAGCGCTGAGGGGCGTGCTGGTGCAGCGGAAGCTGGTACGACCGGCTCCAGTTTTGGAACCCGTGTCACCGTTGGCGCAGCGGGGAGCGGTTCTACACTTGCCACTACAGCTGCTTTGGCAACCGGGGCGGCAGGCTCATCGAGTCCGAGTGGGTCTTCTTCCTTATGAGCAGCGGCCTGAGGAGTTTCTGCGACGATTGGAGGTGGCTCAACCTTCGCAATCGGTTCGGGTGGCTGAACGGGTTGTGAAGGTTCCGGTTTGCCTGCAGCAGCAGTTGCGCTGCCAAATGTTACCGTTAATACCTTGCGATCAGGAGATGCGCTTACGGAGATGTCCGATTCGGAAACAAGGTTGAAAATAATTCTGCTGACGACAATGCCTGATATCTGAGCTTTATCGACACTGATACTTGATACGGCACCTTTGTTGACGACAATCAACGGCTCGATTTTTTCCGGATCGGCTTCGGCGATGTCAATGACTGCCCGCGCCTGGCCCGGTACCTTGTAATACGTGTATGTCATAGCAATGTCAGCCGATATTTCAATCGATACGGCATTTCCGGAAACAATCGGTTTGACGTCAAGCAGTTCTGCGGCAAATGCCGCTGAATGCATGCACCCCAGCACTGCGAACAACAGCATGGCAGAGAGAGTCTTTTTCATGTAGTAAACCTCCTTGGGGTATGTTCAGCGGATTTGTACCAAAAATATAGCCGGTTGCTATTTCAGCCCGAAGTCGTCCAGATCCTCGTCTGAAAAATCAAGTGAGTCCGAGATGTGTGCTGCGTTGAGGCGTGAGTTGATATTTCTGAAACCGGGATTTATGGCATTTATTTCATTGAGAAGACGGTTTGCTTCTTCATTCTTTCCCGCAGCTTCGTATCCGGTTGCCAACTCATATTTTACGGCACAAACTTCTTCTTCACTTAATCCCTGTTTCAGCAGAGCCTGAAGCATTGTAATGGCTTTTTCCAGCTCACCACGTTCCCTCAGGCATGCACACTGCATTATCAGGCATTCCACCCGCTTTGATGGATCTTGTGAAGCCTGGTGAAATTCGGTAATTGCTTCGTCGTATAAACCCATCTCTTTGAATGCCTGACCCAGATCAAAATGCGACTGGGCGTCGGTACTCTCCATTTCGTTGCCAAACTTTACCCCTCGCGGAGCGGTGCCGATGGTATCAAATAAATCGCTGACCGAGTCAAGCCAGTTGTCATCAGCGGAGGCTGTGCCGATTTCCTGATCAAAAGAGTCAAAGGGGGAATCGATATCGATCTCGATATCGATCTCAATATCCTCTTCAGGTTGTCGGAGCGTGTCAACAGCAGCATCGGGGTGGGCTAGCGTCAGATGCCGTTTCAGTGGCTCCGAAAACAGGAGGTGTCGTCTGTTCTGAAGGGCTTTCGTCAAAGAAAGGCGAGTCAGTGGTTTTTAAAGAGTCCAGGGGCTGCGCATCAAAAAAAGCGGGTGGAGCCTCCGGTACGGGGGATTCGTTTTGCACGGCACCCGACACGGAATGCAGTGAATGCAGTTTTGATGTAAGTGACTGTACTTCACTCTCGTTGCCCGCTGCTGCGGCAACTCTTATGAGACCCTGTAGAACTCTGGTGTTGAGCGGATTAGTTTTGTCAAGGGAGCGATAGGCCTGTTCCAGTTGCGGCATGAAACCGGTTGAAAGCAGAGCTGTTTCGTACTGTTCAAGCAGTTCCAGTGCCCTGTCAAGGTCGTTTTCAGCGGTGGCAGAGGAAATAAGTCCGATCATTGCCGCAGGTTCCGAAGGGAAAAATTTCAGGTAATGTTGATAGGTTATCTTGACCTGTTGCGGTTGATTAAGCTGTTGGTAGGCCAGTGCCATCAGATCCCAGGCGCGCTTGTTGTTCGGATTGCTGCGAAGCAGATTCTGGAGGTTGTTTATGGCAATTGCGGCCTTGCCGTGGTTGACCTGTTCGGTGAGTATTTCAAACATAAAGTCTGGCTTGTCCGGGAAAAGCTGCTGAATCCGGGCGCAAACTTTGGCAAGCGTATTGTTATCGCCCCGTTCCAAAAGCAGGTGTGCCGCTTTTGCAAATACGGTGTATGATTCATCCTTCTTTCCATGTTGAAGGTAGGCTTCCGCAAGTTTGATTTTTATCGGTATATTCTGGGGGTCAATATTTTGCATCCGATCAAGAATGACAAGTGCCTCGGGAATATTGCCGCTTTTTTCGTGAAACTCATATACGAGCTTGTATTCGGAAAGGGCGTTTGCAACGAGGCCATGTTTTTCGTTCAGTTCAGCGAGCGTCAGCGACAGTGACATGTCTGCCGGAAAAAGCTTTTGCAGCTGTTTGAAGACCGCAATGGCTTTCAGATAAAAACCATTCTTTGAAAAATGTCTTGCCGATAGTTTCAAGCTCTTTGCGGGCATCATCATGCCGCCCACATTTAACTAACAGTTCGGCCAGCTTCTGACGCAGGTTAATGGCGGCAGGTTCCAATGCCAAAATCTGCTCGTAGATTTTGGCTGCTTTGTCAAACTGACCGCGCACCGCAAACTTTTGAGCTTCTTCAATCAGCTTGTCTTTTTTTGAAATAACCGCCATCAATTTCCCCGAGTCGAAATTCCATGAAATAAACTAAACATTAGTGACTTTAAAACCAGTAAAAACTACTGTAACAGCAGTGGTTTGTCAAGCTTAATATCTTGGTTATATTAGGATATTCAGTGATTTATGCGGTTTCATTTTGCTTTGACATGGCCCCAAAAATCCTTTACGGTGCTTAGAATATTTCGGCTGGTGTCCAGGCTGAAATAACAGGGGCAAATGCGATACATTAAATTTAATCCGGAGGCTGTAGGATGCATTTCCTGCCGAAAGCAAATCCGCTCTACGAAAAAATTGCAGCCAATAAAATTGTAATTCCCGATGTTCTTGAAAAACTCGGAAATGGCGGTTTTACCGGGTATATACACCATTCGGCTCCCGGATTTGAATTTTACGGAATCTTTGCCAAAGGGAAATTGCTGTGTGCTCTCAGCAGCGATGACGGGCGGGACAAAACCGGTTTTGAAGCGATTGTGCTTCTGTTTGACAAAGTGATCTCGGCCGGCGGCGAAATAAATGTGTATCGCATGACTCCCGACCTTGCCGTATGTGCCCATGCGTTGATTCTTGGCACCCGTCTGTTTAACGGCGAAGAGGTGCGTCAGGTCGATATCAAGGGTGTACTTGCCCGCTTAAAAGGGCAGGGAACAAACGGGGTTGTGCGTTTTTATACATCCGAGCGCTCAGCCATGATGTTTTACAAAGATGGCCTGCCGATTGGCTTTTATCACGATGAAGCCAGTTCGATTGAGACTTCTCCTGATGAGTCACGCAAAATAGCCGCTCTGCCCGGTGCACGTGTTGAAATATGCTCGACCAAGCCCCTTGAAGAACTGATGCAGTACGATCTGCTGCAGATGGTTAACCTGCAGAAACTCTGGGAATCAGCCCAATCACGGAATGCAGCACCACGCCCGAAAGAAGCTGCTGCAGCCGGTCCTTCAGCTTCAACACTGAGTGAACAGAAGCTTCTTGAGCTTGTCGATGATATTTCTGAAGTTGCCAGCGCCTATCTGTCGAAGGCGGGGCGTACCATCGTTGAGATGCGAATCAAGGAGAGGGGCGGTCCTTCGCAGTTACTTGATGATGCGAAGCGTATGCTTTTTCTTGCCCAGATCGAGGCCGATGCTATTGCTGTTGACTCCCACGCCCGTATCGACGAAATGATTGATTTAATGAGATCGGAAATCGCCGCTCGCCTTGCAGTGTAATTCACCATACAACAGGGGTTGATGGTGCACGTTCAGCAGATCCTTAAAGAATACCTGGAGCTCCACGGATACTGGGTTCTGTTCGTCGGCACATTTCTGGAGGGTGAGGCAATCCTGCTCTTGGCCGGTTTTCTCGCCTTTCAGGGGTATCTGGATGTTCTGGGTGTTATAGGTACCGCCTGGGCAGGCTCGTTTCTTGGCGATCAATTCTATTTCTACCTCGGTCGCTTCAAAGGGAGGGGGCTGCTCAAGCGCTTTCACTCCATCGCCCGAAAGTTTCGTGACGCACTCAAGCTGATTGAAAAATACGGGAACTTTGTTGCCTTCATCTCCCGGTTTACCTATGGTTTCAGAATCGTTCTGCCCATAATTCTCGGCATAACCAATCTTGCCCCCCGCACATTTCTCTGGATAAACCTGGCCAGTGCCCTCGCCTGGGCAACTGCTTTTTCTCTGGGGGGGTATCTGTTCGGCAAAAGCGCATCGCTCGTGTTCGACAATGTCAGCAATTATGAACATTACCTCGTACTGGTTCTGTTCGGCTTCATCTTCATGGCGTGGTGCGGTCATGCCTATCACGTCTGGAAACTTAAAAAACCCGCCAGAGAACGGCTGGCCCGGATGCGGGCTGCACATGCTTCACGAAAGGCACAAATCTTGAACAAAGACATCATAATTATTCTGGTTGAACCTCAATCACCCGGCAATATCGGTATGACCTGCCGTGCCATGAAGAACATGGGTTTTACCCAGTTGCGAATTGTAAACGGGTGTGACCGTTTCCATCCTGAATCGCTCAAATTTGCTGTTGCAGCACGGGATCTGCTCGAATCGGCTCACGGTTTTCCCCGATCTGGCTTCAGCCATGGCTGACTGTACCCTGACGGTCGGCACTACCCGACGTCATGGCAAATACCGCCAGGAGATCCTTTCTCCCACGGAGGTGGCCGGTCACTTCAGGGAACAGGTCGCTCCGGATTGCCGGGCGGCACTTGTTTTCGGGCGTGAGGACAGCGGTCTGACGACCGAAGAACTGTCCCTCTGCCGCTGGCATGCCACCATCCCGACTTCCGATGAGTATGGTTCGCTCAACCTGGCCCAGTCGGTGCTGCTTTTTTGCTATGAACTTGGCAAGGCCGCGGAATCAGTCGGGGGAGGACGGCCGCTTGAACTGGCAAAATCCGAAGAGATGGAGTCTCTCTTTACACACTTTCACGCCACTCTGAACAAGATCGGTTTTCTGAACGAGCAGAATCCGGAGCATATGATGCGCTCGCTCCGGCGGATATTTTTTCGGGCGAATCTTGACAGTCGTGAAGTTACCGTGCTGCGCGGGATGCTGACCCAGATTGACTGGGCCAGTTCGGCGTTTGACGGGAGGAAGCGTTCGTGACTCCGACAACAATCGGTCTTGTGGCCGGAACATTCACCAGTATTGCCGCCATCCCGCAGGTGATCAAAACTCTGAGGACCCGTCATGTCCGCGATATTTCCATCTGGCAGCCGCTTCTGCTGGCCTTCGGTGTTGCACTTTGGATGATATACGGTATTCTTATCAATGACTTGCCGCTGATTTTGGCCAACATCACCCCCCTGGTCTGCAATGTCATTCTGACCGGTATGAAAATACGATATGGCAAAGAAGATCGTGAGCCGGGGCTTAACGACCCGGCGATAACAGTACATACGGAGGAAATATCATGAAAAAACTCGTTGTCAGACTCTCGTTGCTTACGCTGCTCGCACTGCTGTCCGGCTGCGGCTACAACACCATGCAGGCCAATGAAGAGGCGGTTATTGCCGCCTGGGGTAATGTCGAGTCGTCCTATCAGCGCCGGGCCGACCTGATTCCCAATCTGGTCGAGGTGGTAAAGGGGTATGCCAAACATGAGGCTGACACACTCAAGGCGGTTACGGAGGCGCGTGCCAAGGTCGGTTCCATGCAGGTGATCAAAAGATGTTCTCAATAATCCTGCCAGCCTGAACAAATTTCAGCAGGCCCAGGGGGAACTCTCCGGTGCACTGTCGCGTTTGATGGTTGTCGTCGAAAAATATCCTGACCTGAAGGCCAACCAGAACTTCCTTGATCTGCAAAAACAGCTGGAAGGAACCGAGAATCGCATCAATGTGGCCCGTGAACGCTACAACAGTTCGGTTCAGGTCTTCAACACCAGTATCCGTACCTTCCCGAACTCCCTGACAAATTCGCTGATGCTGCATCTGCAGCGCAAAGAGGCGTTCAAGGCGGAAGAGGGCGCCAAGGTGGCGCCCAAAGTCAAGTTCTGATCGAATCACCTGTGACGCCATGAACCTGAAAAATTTTCTTCTGATTATTGCACTGCTGCTGTTCCCCGCGCGGATGCTGTCGCCTGAATCACTTAAACGGCTGGAGCAGAAGCTGGCCGCTTTTCCGGTGGTGGGGGCGGTTTTTATGGTGGTGGCGCTTCCGACGATTTTTAATATGTTCCGACGTTTCTAGCGCATACCTGGTGAGTACTCATTTGGACATTTTCTCTGAAAAAACTATTCTCACGGTCAGTCGTCTGACCGCTCTGCTTCGCGGAGTGCTTGAGGAAAACTTCGAGCAGCTCTGGGTGCAGGGTGAAGTATCAAATCTTTCGTACCCTTCCTCCGGGCATTGCTATTTTACCCTCAAGGACGCCGGTGCCCAATTGCGTTGCGTGATGTTCAAAAGCGCCGTAAAGAATCTTAAATTCCGACTGACGGACGGGATGGCACTGATTGCGCGTGGCCGGATTTCGGTCTATGACCAGCGTGGTGAATATCAGCTGATCTGCGAATATCTGGAACCGGCCGGAATCGGTGCACTGCAGACCGCCTTCGTGCAACTGAAGGAAAAACTGGCCGGTGAAGGGCTGTTTGCCGAGGCGCACAAGGTCAGCATGCCGCGTTTTCCCCGTAAAATCGGTGTCATTACGTCACCGACCGGCGCTGCCATTCATGATATTCTTAATGTGCTGAAGCGCCGCTTTGCCTCGCTGGAGGTCGTGCTGTATCCGGTACGCGTACAGGGGGAAGGTTCGGCGCTGGAAATTGCCCGAGCCATTGATGAGATGAACCGGCTGGCCGAGGTGGATGTCCTTATCGTCGGTCGCGGAGGCGGCTCTCTGGAGGATCTCTGGGCGTTTAACGAAGAGGTCGTGGCCCGGGCGGTCTATCGGTCAAAGATTCCGATTATTTCGGCAGTCGGTCACGAAACCGACTGGACCATCTGCGACTTTGTCGCCGACCTGCGGGCGCCAACGCCGTCGGCTGCTGCCGAGTTGGTGATTGCGAGCGCCGAAGAGCTTCGCAGCCAGATTGAAGCGCTATCCCATCGCTTGCGCAGATCTATCGAAAACCTGCTGGCAGCGCATGACGTCCGTCTCGAAGGTCTGCGCCGGGCATTGCATGATCCGCGAACGATGCTGGGGCATCTGGCCCAGAGGATGGATGATCTGACCGGGAGGCTTGAAATGGGTCTGAGTGCGGCTGTATCACGCCGTCGTGATCGCTTTGAGCGCCTCATGCAAGCTCTGCAGCATAACGATCCGCAAGGGAAAATCGATACCCTGCGTCAACGAATCATGCTTCTGTCGGAGCGGGCGGAACGTTTGCTGGCACAGCGACTGGAGCGCCTCCGGCAGGGATTCGGCGACAATGCCGCGCGCCTGGAAGTGCTTTCTCCGCTCAAAACCCTTGCCCGTGGCTATGCGATTGCAACCCGTGACAGCGACGGAACGGTGGTAACCGATGCGGGTGTCTTGACAGTCGGCGAACGGCTGCTGCTGAGACTTCACCGGGGGCAGGCCTGCTGCCGGGTTGAGTCGCTCGAAACCGGCAATACTTGACGCCGGCCGCTATTCCTGTATACAATCACTAAATTTAACCATGCGAGATACTGACTATGGCTACTGATAAATTTGAAACATCCCTCAAAAAACTGGAAGAAATTGTAACGCGCCTGGAAACCGGTTCGCTTTCGCTGGAGGATTCTCTAAAGGCCTTTGAAGAGGGGGTGAAACATGCCGCTTTCTGTTCCAGCAGGCTTGATGATGCTGAGCGGCGGGTCGAAATCCTTCTGAAGCAGAAGGATGGTTCCCTGAAGCGGGAACCCTTTGAATCCGGAGAAAATTAACTGAAAGGGAACCGTAATGGATCTGAAAGTATATTTGAAAGAACAGTGTGCCCGTATTGATGAGGCGCTTGACCGGTTTCTGCCGAAAGAGACGGAGTTGCCGCATAGTGTCCACAAGGCCATGCGTTACTCGGTTTTTGCCGGCGGCAAGCGGGTGCGGCCGATTCTGATGCTGGCGGCCTGTCAGGCGGTTGGCGGGGATACCGGGCGCGCAATCCCGGCTGCCTGTGCCATGGAGATGATTCACACCTATTCGCTGATTCACGATGACCTGCCGGCCATGGATGACGATGATTTCCGGCGTGGCAATCCGACTAATCACAAGGTGTTCGGTGAGGCCATTGCGATTCTGGCCGGCGACGCACTTCTGACAGAGGCCTTCAAGCTGACCAGCGATCCTCGCTTTGCAGAGGGCTGCGATCCTTCCGGACTGCTGGCCGTAATCCACGAGATTGCGACCTGTGCCGGTTCCTACGGCATGGTTGGCGGTCAGGTGGTCGATATGGAGAGTGAAGGGCGTCATGATATTGATCTGGCGACTGTTCAGTATATTCACACCCACAAAACCGGTGCACTGATCAAGGCTTCAGTCGTGGCCGGAGCGCTTCTGGGGGGTGCCGCGGGGCCGCAGCTGGCGGCGATCACCCGCTATGGTGAAGCGGCCGGCCTGGCCTTCCAGATTGCCGACGATATTCTTGATATTGAGGGAACGACCGAAGAAATCGGCAAGGATGCCGGCAGTGATGAGGCCCGTGGCAAGGCGACCTATCCCGCCGTGATGGGATTGGCTGCTGCCAAGGAAGAGGCTCAGTCGATGATGGATGAGGCCTTGAGGGCTTTGGAAATATTTGGCGCAGAGGCCGATCCGTTGCGGGAAATTGCTCGGTATATTGTGCAGCGTAAAAATTGAAGCTTAAGGCGTATGTATGTCAATTCTTGAAACAATAAACTCACCTGAAGATCTTAAACGGCTCCCGACATCCCGACTCCCTGCGCTTGCGGCTGATCTGCGTCAGGTAATCATTCAGACCTGTGCCGCCAATGGCGGCCATCTGGCGCCGTCACTGGGGGTCGTAGAACTGACGATCGCCCTGCACAAGGTGTTTACCACGCCAACGGACAAGATTGTCTGGGATGTGGGACATCAGGCCTATGCGCACAAGCTGCTGACCGGGCGCCGTGATAATTTCGGCACACTCCGCACACTGAACGGCATCAGCGGTTTTCCCAAGCGTCATGAGTCGCCGCACGATGCATTCGACGTTGGCCATTCATCAACCTCGATATCTGCTGCTACCGGCTTTGCGGTTGCCCGGGATCTTGACCGGCGTAGAGGCAAAGTGCTGGCGGTTATCGGTGACGGCTCCATGACCGGCGGCATGGCCTATGAAGCGATCAACCACGCCGGACATCTTAACAAGGACATGATCATTATCCTGAACGATAATGAAATGTCGATTGCTGAAAATGTCGGCGCCCTGTCCAATTTTCTCTCCCGCACGGCATCAAATGAGTTTGTCCATCGCTTCAAAAAAAATACCGAATCGTTTCTCAAACGGTTGGAAATAGGCAAAGGAGTTCTCCATGTGGCTCGCAAGATGGAGGAGTCATTCAAGGGCCTGTTTACTCCCGGCATGCTTTTTCAGGCCTTCGGGTTCGAATACATCGGGCCGGTCGATGGCCATGATCTGCCGGCGCTGATCGAGACACTCGAAAATGTAAAGAAATTTGACAATTCAGTTCTCGTACACGTTCTGACGAAAAAGGGAATGGGGTACAAACCTGCCGAGGAGAATCCGTCGCTGTTTCATGGGGTCGGGCCGTTCGAGATTGAGACCGGTAAGGTGCTTAAGGGGAAGGGTGGGGCTGCCTCTTATACCGCAGTCTTTGGCGCCGCACTCTGTAAATTGGCCGCCGAGGATGATAGGATTGCCGCCATCACTGCAGCCATGCCGGACGGAACCGGTCTTGCCGGATTTTCCAAAGAGTTTCCGGAACGTTTTTTTGATGTGGGTATCGCCGAACAGCATGGCGTTACCTTTGCGGCTGGTATGGCTGCAGGCGGTTATCGCCCGGTTTTTGCCGTCTACTCCAGTTTTCTCCAGCGTGCCTATGACCAGGTTTGTCATGATGTCTGTCTGCAAAACCTGCCGGTGACGTTTGCCATCGATCGTGGCGGGGTTGTCGGGAGCGATGGCCCGACTCATCACGGTGCTTTTGACCTTTCTTATCTGCGCCATCTTCCCAACTTGACGCTGATGGCACCCAAGGACGAAAACGAACTGCAGCACATGCTGGCAACTGCCATCAGTCTCGGAACTCCTGCTGCGGTGCGTTACCCTCGTGGAAATGGCTATGGAGTGGCGTTGGATCAGACGCTTACGGTTCTTCCGGTCGGACGTGCTGAAGTGCTCTGTGAAGGTTCAACCGCTGCAATTCTTGCCCTCGGGACGATGGTACATCCGGCTTTAGAGAGCGCCGCCGCCCTGAATGCGGAGGGCATATCCCTGACGGTCGTAAATGCCCGTTTTGTGAAGCCGCTTGACGAAACACTGATCATTGCGTTGGCAGAGAAGTACAGAATTCTGATAACCATCGAGGAAAATGTACTGCAGGGCGGGTTTGGTTCTGCGGTTCTGGAACTTCTTGAACAGCGCGGCCTGAACGGGATTCGGGTGCTCCGTCTCGGATACCCGGACTCTTACATTCCCCAAGGTGAACAGCATGAGCTGCGAACTATGCTTGGGCTGGACAGTGCCGGAATTACGGTGTCTGTTCGTACCTTTCTTTCCGGCCAATGAGGGTTTGTTCGCTCGTGCTATTATTATCTTGCTTTTTAGACATCAGCTATGTTAAAAAGTCTGTCTTTCGTCGGTGAGTAGCGCAGCCTGGTAGCGCACCTGCCTTGGGAGCAGGGGGTCGCTGGTTCGATTCCAGTCTCACCGACCAGCAAATTCAAGGAGTTACAGTTTATTCTGTAGCTCCTTTTTTGATGTCAGCCTTCCATGTAACCTCTAGTGTAACCTCTGCCGCCAACTCCTGAACGTCCATGATGCCGCCATCCTTTTGCCAGCAACAGTGATCCCACCTCGAAAGCGCTCCGGTACGATATGACAGCAAGGCAATTCATATATAATTGGCAGACCCCCAAATCGCCGGGGACATGTTAAGTTGTCACCGCCACCACCCTTGATGGTTCGATAATCAGTGCGAATTTCAGGCTGAAATAGTAGCGCTCCAATAGCCTATTCAGTAGGTCAAACATTAACAATATGAAAATAAACAGAAGAGGCGGGGGGCGCATGCTCCGCCTCTTTTCTTGTTTAGGTCGGAACGGCAAAATGTAGTTAGAAGCCTGGCATGGAATTAACTTCTGCGGGTTTGAAGTTCCAAGAGAGCATAAATTGTATCCGGTGTTTACTTCTTAATGCATGTGACTGGCAGTTAATATGCATTCACCCGCTTGACATTGAATGTAATGTTGGTACGGTTAATCAGTGCCCTGGAATCTTCCTTGGTAAAATAAAACTGACAGGAGTGAGCAAAAAATGGTTAAGGGAAAAGTTAAGTGGTTCAACGACTCAAAAGGGTTTGGATTTCTTGAACAAGAAGGCGGTGACGATGTGTTTTGTCATTTTTCCGCAATCACTGGGGATGGTTTCAAATCTCTGCAGGAAGGGGATGCTGTTGAATTTGAGGTGGTTAAAGGTCCGAAAGGGCTTCAGGCCCAAAACGTAAGAAAAATATAGCATTGCATAAAGCCTCTGAATCTAGGGGCTTTTTAATTTGCTGGATACCTGTAGTTATGGAGCCGCCGCTTGCCTTGTGTGCAGTGGGGCGCTGGTTCGGTTCCAAGCCCCACTGACCATCGAATTCAAGGGGGTTACAGTTGATTCTGTAACCCCCTTCTTTCTTTATGCCGTCTCTATTGACGATGTCGGCGAGCAGCCGCACAAATTATTTCCCGACATGCATGGTAACGATACCGCACTCCCCGGGCCAGCCACTGTTCAATTAAAGAAATACCGAATACCGAAAGTCATGGAAAAACTGTCAGGATCAAATTCACCAACTTTAGCGCCTCCGGGACTATGGATGTCGGCATTGGGGGCGATTACCCCCTTAATTTCAGAGGTCAAGGCAAGCTCCCTCATCAAAAAATAATCTACGCCTGCCTTCACGTGTATCCCGGCAACGGTATCCACATCCAGGCCGTTGTCTGCGCCGTTTAAGAGGATATCAAGTCCAGCTCCCGCAAAGGGAACCAGGCTTTTGACCGGAAGGTTGGTGAAACGGTACTGTGCCCCCATGGATATATTGGTAGTATCGAAATTCGTGTTCCCGTCTGAGCCGAAACTGGAATGGGTAATATCAAATTCAGCTGCAATCTTGTCTGTAATCCCGTAGATAATGCCGCCGCCACCGATGAAACCGGTATCTGTATGCGCCCTCCTAATCACGATGCCGGTACTTACTGCATCGCTATCAGCCGGTACCAGAAACCCCAACTTCCCCGTTATACCAAGCCTGCCCTTAATGCTGTCTGGAGTATTTGTACTGGCTGCAGAGGCTGAATTGGTGACAAGGCAGCTGACAATTAGCAGGAATACGGCAATGATAGTTCTATTCATGATTGCACCTCCATGTAAGTTTTCCACCTTCAGCAAATGATAACAGGAGATGGCTTGTTGTCAAATACAGGGGGCCGCCGGTTCGATTCCAGTCTCACCGACCAGCACACTCAGCGGTTTACGATTCTTACCGATAAGCCGCTTTTATTTCACCTACTTCATCAGGATTTTCAGAGCCTGCTTCAGAAGCCCTTCCACTGAAATATCTCCGCTTGCATCCAGCCCAGCCAGTGCTTTTCGTACGTACGGTTCTTTATAGCCAAGATTGAGTAGCGCTGATATCACGTCTTCTGTTACATCATCAGCCGGGACTCCCCTGGGGCCGGAAGCTGGAAGCGATGATAGATCCAGTTTGCCGACCTTATCTTTCAGTTCCAGTACCAAGCGCTCCGCCGTTTTTTTTCCGATGCCGGGTATGGTAGAGAGCTTGTTAAGATCACCTTGTGCCAGTGCCTGGGCCAGCGGGCCGGGTTGAATGTTGGAGAGGATGTCGCGAGCCAGCTTGGGGCCGACACCGGAGACACCAATCAGCAGCTGGAAGAATGATTTTTCCAGGCGTGTGCGGAATCCGTAGAGCAATATTGCATCCTCTCTGACACTGGTGTGGATGTGCAGCGTTGCCGTGCCACCTTCTTCAGGAAGTTCATAGTAGGTCGAAAAGGGGATGTGAACCCGATAGCCGACCCCCTGTACGTCGAGGATGATATGGTCGGGCGATTTATGGGCGATCAGGCCGGTCAGAAGTGCAATCATAGCTTCATGTCCCTCCAGGATGTCTTTTGTCGTTTCATGCCTACAGGGCCAACTGATAGCTGTTTGAGGCCGTATGAATTGATATGGCAGATTGCTACCGCAAGTGCATCCGAGGCGTCAGCCTGGGCGGTTTCCGGTAGGCCGAGCAATGCCTTGAGCATCTTTTGCACCTGTTCTTTTTCGGCCCGTCCCTGGCCGACAACGGCCTGCTTGACTTGAAGCGCAGTGTATTCGGCAACCGGCAAGCCGCAGTGAACGGCGGCGACAATGGCAGCCCCACGCGCTTGTCCCAATTTGAGCGCACTCTGGGGGTTGGTCGCAAAGAATATGTTCTCGACGGCTACCTGATCGGGCCGATACTGCGTGATAATCTCCACAAGTCCGTCAAAGATCTTTTTGAGTCGACCGGGGAAGTCGACCGCCGTATCGGTGAAAATAGCGCCGTTGTCAATGTGAATCAGACGATTCCCCGCCTTCTCCACAATGCCGTAGCCGGTAATGCGTGAGCCGGGATCTATGCCAAGGACAATCATGGGACAGCTCCTCAAAAAAAACAGGCGCCCAATGTAAGTTGGACGCCTGATGCAGAAAAATTCTGGTACCGGGCTCTACTTGCGCAGAACTTTGATGACAGCCGAGAAATCCTCTTCGCCAAGACCGGCATCGACTCCCGCCTGATACACCTTGCTTGCTGATTCAGCAGCGGGCAGAGCCAGACCGACGAGTCGGGCGGCATTCATGACCATATGCAGCTGGTCGTTAACATATTTGAGGGCCAGGCTGCGGGAGAAGTCGCCGCGGGCCATTGCCCGCCCCTTCTGGTGGAACAGTGGTGAAGCGACGCCACGGGTATCAAGCACTTCCAGAATCTTGTCGGCATTGAACCCCATTTTCTCGCCAAACACCAGACCTTCAGCCAGTACCTGCACCAATTCGGCCTGCACCAGATTGACGATAAACTTCATCTTGGTGGCATCACCGATCTGGCCGACATGGATGGTATTCAGTCCGAAAAACGAGAACGGTTCACGACATTTGCCCGCTAGTGCCGGGTCGCCTCCGGTGATGATCGTCATGAGTCCGTTGACCGCATGGTCTTTGCTCCCCCATACCGGCGCATCCAGGTACTGGACGTTCTTCTTTGCACATTCTTCAGCCAGTCTCATCGTGGTTTCGAGAGAATGCGACCCCATATCAGCCAGGATCGTTCCGCTGTCAATTCCGGCAATGATGCCTGTGTCGCCGAAAAAGAGCGGCCCCAACTCGTCCCCTTCAGGAACGATAGCGATGACAAGATCACGTCCCTTGGCAGCTTCAAGTGCAGAGGATGCTGCCTGGGCGCCCGCCGCAGCCAGCTCTTGTACGACCGCCAACTCCGTGTCGAACACGGTCAATTCATAGCTTCCCTTGGCCAGATTAGCAGCCATATGTCGTCCGACAGTGCCAAGTCCGATAAAACCGATTTTTTGTAACATGCAATACCTCCTGAAGGTGGCAGTATATAAAATAGTGTTTCAATTTATATGAGTTTTTGTCAACTGGCAATAATCAAATACCGTGACCATCGTTTTTTTCTGTTTTTTTCAGCGGGACACTGTAACGCCAACCCGGTCGCAGATGCCTGACAATCTACAGTTCGAACATCGGGGCGAAACCGGGTAACAATGATTCTGTCCGAATGCTACCAGCAGATTGTTAATCTCGATCCAGTACTCGGGCGGAAGTTGACGCCGCAACACTTTTTCCGTCTCGTCGGGGGTTTTGGTCGTAATATATCCGAGGCGGTTGCAAATGCGGTGGACGTGGGTATCTACGCAAATCCCCGGTTTGCCGAAACCGAGAGTCATGACCAGATTGGCAGTCTTGCGTCCGACCCCCTTGAATCGAAGCAGCTCATCGATATCGTCCGGTACGGTCCCGTGGTACTCATCGACAAGTCTTCGTGACAGTAAGCGCTATCTGATCGGCCTTGGTGCGATAAAACCCGGCAGGATAGATCAATTGCGATATTGCATCAACGGGGAGTTTCGCCATCGTTTCAGGTGTCTGGGCTCGTGCAAAAAGCCGTGCCGAAGCCAGAGCCGTCACGTCATCCTTGGTACGCAACGAGATGATGCAAGAAATCAAGACCTTGAAGGGGCTGCCGTTACACTGGGCAACGATAGTAACTGCCGGTGTCTGCCAGCTTTTGTATTCTTCGAGCAGGATGGCGATGACGGTATGTATATCCGCAGGTTTCATGACCGAATTCTATCCTAAGCTGAATTGCTCTGCAATAGCGGTTTTACTTTTTTGCCATGGCGCGCTAGTATGCACTGCATGAATCATTGACCTGCATATACACTCCAGTTTTTCCGACGGCGCTTTTTCCCCCGCCGAACTTGTTGCCCTTGCCGCAAAACATGATGTACGCGTAATCGCCATTGCCGACCACGACTCGGTAGCCGGGGTTGAGGAAGCGTCCGTTGCGGGGGCTGTTGCTGATATTGACGTTATTCCTGCTGTTGAACTTTCTGTTCAGTTTGAAGAGTGGAAAGATGTCCACCTGCTTGGGTATGGCATCGATTGCCGTGATGATATTTTTCTGGAGAAGCTTGATGGTTTCAAGCAGCGCCGCGAGGGGCGCAACGATGAAATTCTCGGGCGTGTGAACGACTGTTTGCGTGCTGAAGGGCGAAACATACTTGCCCGCGAGAACGTGCTGGCCTTTGCTCGTGATGCCATTGGTCGGCCGCACATCGCTCGGGCTTTGCTGGAACGGGGATATGCCGATTCGGTGGAAGATGCGTTTCGGCGCTACCTTGTACCGTGCAATGTCCCTAAAAGCTATTGGCCGATAGATGAGGCAATAACTGAAATTCATCGTATCGGCGGCGTTGCGGTGCTCGCGCATCCAACAAGTATTTCCAAGGAACCGGGTATTCTTGGCCCTGTCATAGCCGCTCTCCACATGTCTGGTCTTGATGGAATCGAGGTCTACAACAATATGGGCTGGCCGCTCGAGATAGAATTTCTACGACGTACGGCCGAGGATCGCGCATTGTTGGTGACGGCCGGCTCAGATTTTCACGGGATTGAGGAGGGGCTTGAAATCGGAAAGGGGCGAGAAGGTATACGCTTCGACGGCGCCCTGCTCGCCCCCCTGTATGAACGAATTCAACAGATGAGGAGCGACACGCGCAAATAAATCTTTGAAATAATATACTTAAACGTGTTATAGACACCGGCATTGTAGTGTTGAACATTTTTTTGGAATGGATCCCTACAAACAGGAGGCAGCGTGCGTAAGCTCCGGCCATTACTAAAAAAGTTTTTCACTCCAATTACCATCATGCTGGTCCCCCACTCCCGTTCTGCATCTCTTAGCATCAAACTACCCTCTGCCGTGTTCGGGCTATTGCTCGTCTTTGTCTGTGTTGGCATGGTCTATACCATTTCCCTTACCGTTCATGTCCTCGATTACTATGTGATGAAACAAAAGTACGCCTACATGAGCAGTCAGTTCCAATCGATGCAAACGACCGTCCACTCTCTGAAACAATCGGAACTGGAATTCAAGCGGCTTTTCTCCCTCGGCTCGAAAAAGAAGGTTCTTGATGCCGTGAAACAAGAGGAGAGCGATGGTTCCATTGATGTGGACGAATTGAAACGTCAGATCAGCGAGTCGATGAAGACGGTATCGGAGATCAAGGGGTACCTGGCGAAGGAGCAGAACCTCTATCGCGCCACCCCCCAGGGATGGCCGGTTGATGGGAAATTCAGTTCCGGTTTCGGCATGCGTGTGCATCCCCAGACCGGCCAGAAGCTGTTTCACACCGGTGTTGATCTCTCCGCTCCGACCGGCACGCCGGTGCATGCCACGGCGGACGGTATCGTCAGTGTTGCCGATTGGAGCAAGGGAAACGGCAAGATCGTGGTCATCGAGCATGGGCATAATCTCAGTACGGTATACGCTCATAACAGCCGCATCGATGTGAAGGCCGGCCAGACCGTAAAGCGCGGCCAGGTGATCGCCGCCACCGGCGCAACCGGAAACGCTACCGGACCGCACGTGCACTACGAAGTGTGGAAGGGGGGGTATTACGTCAACCCCTCCACCTACATGGGAGATGGGACGAAGACGCTCACGAGGGCCTCGGATGAAAGTTGACGGTTTATGGTGCCGGAAAGGTACCCGTGGAGTGGAACTATCGACGTGGGAACGGGGAGACTATACGAATGTTTTTTAGCAAACAGCCGAGCCTTGAGATAATTATCGGGACCGAATCAGCCATACGGGGTGATATCACCTCTAAGGGAACAGTCAGGATCGACGGTGATGTGGAGGGGTGCGTGACCGCAGACTGCGTCATCATCGGTGAAAAGGGGGTCGTAACCGGCAATGCCACCGTCCGACAGATGATCGTCGGCGGCAGGATCGTCGGTAGCATCCGTGCAGCTGAAGGGGTGGATATCCAGCGTACCGGGGTTGTATGCGGCGACATATTTTCGGCGCGCCTCAGCATCGCCGACGGGGGAGGATTCGACGGCAGATCAACCATGCAACGCACGAAGGAAATTCCCTATAGTGGCGACGAAACCTCCAGCGATGGCACAGATGAAGCTAGGTCGTATTGATCGAGAACGGGGAGGGGATTGTGTTGTCGAGCAATACAACATCCCTTTTTTTGTTTTGGTCGGCTCGGTTTGCAATATGCAGGAAGATCAGTTGGGTTCAATATAAAAAAACCCGCAAATCTGTCTTAGAGATCGGCGGGCATTAGGTGGGAATTTAGCTATGTTAGTTATTATTTAGTCGCTGTTTTTGGTTATTAAAAAGTATTCAAACTTCGCTTTACATCTTCTCTTTATAGGCCTTGTAATCCACCACCTGAATATCTTCACTAACCGACGTTACCCCTTTGACTGATTTGACAATCGCGAGCGCAGCTTTTTTCTGGGTTTCAGACACAATATAACCGCTGATTGAAACTGCTCCCTTGTCGATCGAAATTGAAAAGGGACGATAATCCTCCATAGCAGGTGAGTTCAGAAGGGCTGTTTCGATCTTCTTTGACAAAATAACGCTGTCTATGATGGCTGCGGCAGATTTGTCTGACTCTTTTAAGGATGGTTCTTTGGCTGTGGCAATAATGGAGTCGACAATCGTCGCCTCTGAAAGGCGAGAGGTGTTAAAGACAAGATCGTAATTGTATGGATCTTGCCAATCACGGTCAAAATAAAAATGAATGAACCCGCCTCGTTGGTGATCGCTGCGTCGTATCAGTGAACGAGCCATATCCGGATCAATCCACTCCCGCTCGGCAAAACGTTCCACCCGCTCTTCAAAATCTGCAATAAAACGAAGGCGGAGGATGTTTTTACAATCTTTCAGCAAATCCTGACCGCCCCGTCCATATATAACAACATTCCCTTTACGTGCAAGATCGAGTATGATCAGCTCGATTGCATTAAGGGCAGCTGCACGCTTGCGGTCTTCTGCCGTGACATAGGAAGGCGGCTTTTCATCGACCAGTTGCAGCGTCTCAGGAGTAAGGCCGTATTTGGCCGCAAGTGAATTGACTCGTGGCCCGTCTATAAGGGTGTATTTGAGCCTCCGGGCAACTTCCGAGGCAATCTGATAAGCTCCGGTGCCCATTTCGCGCGATACAGTGATAATTGCCATTATCCAGCCTCCAATAAAGCGAATCAGTCTAGTCGCTTATAGCATGTTATTGTTGTGCATACAAGCCGATCATGATAGCGTTTACAACAATATAACGTATACGGCGGTTTGTATGTCTGATGCCTTCCAATTTTTATTCCGTTTTTCTCTTTTTGCCCTGGTGCACTCGGTTCTTGCGATACCGTCCCTTAAGAAGCGATGTGCCGAGCGAAACAGCCATCTGCGCCGATTCTACCGCTTGTATTACAACCTTGTCTCAGTTGCACTCGTCGGCTGGTTTATGGCCGCCTTTCGGCACTCTACCATATTGTACGTTGTACCAGGAGTGTGGAGTCTTGTTATGTACTTCATGCAGATAGTTTTTCTCATAATTTTGTTCGCTTGTGTCCGCCAAACCGGTGCCGCAGAGTTTCTCGGTGTCTCCAGAATGCCAGCAGACGGCCCGAACACACCAACACTGGTTACCAATGGCTGGTACCGGGTCGTGCGACATCCGTTGTATCTGTTTTCAGTATTATTTTTACTCAGCAATCCGGTCATCAGCGTTCGCTGGCTTCTCTTTACCCTGATTTCGGTCGTCTATTTCGTCGTCGGTGCTCTTCTTGAAGAAAGCAGATTTCTTCGGGAGTTTGGCAGTGAATACCAAGCGTATCAACGTACTGTTCCCTTTATGCTGCCCCGTATCTTCACCCGGTAGAGTTCCCGCTATTACGCCTGTTTTTTGCCGCTATTCTGACGCAATTGATACCGTCACTACAAGCCTGTTCCGAGTATTCCCACACTGTATCTCCAGCGGGATCCTGAATGTTGTCCCCTCGACAGTAAGATCGTTGGACAGGAGAGTCACAAGAGGTTTGTCGGCACCTTGTGCCGGAAGAAACAGTTCTGAACCCTCTTGAGTGTCCGAATGTGGAACGTCTGCGGAGTCCGTATCCTTGGGGGTAATAACAATGGTAGGCTTCTCTGAGTGGTTGGCCTGCTCATCCTGTTGATCTTTTGCCGTGACACGATCGAGTACCTGACGGGAAAGCGTTGTCAAAGCCTCAAGCAACCCCTCCCCGGAAGCGGCGTTGGTGCGACAGGTTGTCAACATGGAAAGATCGAGCGCCGCAGCAATCTGTGCCGCTTCATCCGGCTGGTATTCCCGGGTAAAGCTGTTAAGTTGCAGTACTGCAGGCGTTTCGTGAAGGCCGACGCCGTATGCAGAAAGAAATTCCCGCAATTGCGACACGCTCTCCTTTGCTTCATTTGCTCGTTCTAGCAGCCGGATTAACCATTATTATAATGCCGTCTGTACCCTTGAGCGTCATTTTCCAGGTTGCCGGATTGGTGACGTCTCCGGTAAGCGTGTAGACATGCAGACGGACTCGATAGCCGTTAGGCAATGCGGCTTCAAAAGGACTGAAATCAAAGAACAACAGATTGTCTGCACCCGCTGGAACACTCTTTAAATCACCGCGCAGGGAAGGTTTTATCCGTGAATAAATATAGGTAAGAGCGGTGCCCTTACCGCTTCCAGGCGGTCCGTAATAGACAATTTTTGCATTGATCTCTTTTTTTGCATGATTAACAAGTGCCATGACGAACTCCCGATCTACTTTTTCTTGTTCAACAGAAGCCGTTTCGCCATGGTCGAGATGACCGAGGAGATGTTTTTGCTTTTGGCAAAAGAGGCCAGATCCTTCTCGCCCATAGTGCCTAGATATCTCATGGCGTTCTGAATCGGTGTCCGGTTGTTCTCTACCAGGGCTTTTCGAATCTTATAACTTTTTATCCATTCCTTGTTTGCGCAGATCAGACGCATGATCTCATCATTCTGAATGCCTGCTTTGATAAGCGTGAGTATTTCACCCTCAGTGATGCGCGGATTTTTTACGACACTACCTGACACCAGTTTGTTTGCGTCTTTTACAAGAATCGAGCGCCACTCTTTGTCGCCGGAAAGCGCCATCTTGATCTTTTCGCCAATTCCCATGACCTGAGCCATTTTATATTTGCTGAGAAATTCTTCGTCATCTTCATTAACGTGATCTTCTGCCTCAGGCTCTGCGGTTTGGTCGGTTTCCTCCGGTGCAGCCTCCAGTTCATCCTCATCCGCGATAATGGGTACTTCAGTAACCGGGGATGCTTCAGGATAATTATGACCGAGGAGAGATAACGCAGCGAGAATCAGAGGGTGGGGGATTGCGCAATCCCTATACTCTCTGATCACCTCCGCTGGCATCTCTTTCAGGCAGGAGAGGGCGGCAGCGCGGACGGCTGGTTCGGCATCTTTTGAGAGGCAGAACAAAAGCATCAGCCGGTCGGCTGTCGCCAAACTCTCGGCAGCCGCGCAGCCGGCCAGCCTGACTTCCAAAGCGGTCCCCGGCCGGACGTATGCCGCCACAGCCGGGGATATGGTTAATTTGATTTTTTCAGCCATTCGGAAGCTATGTCTGTGCGAGTGCTGCTTTTATACCCGCTCTTTTCAACTTGCCAAGGGCGGCATCTGCAGCTTTCTTGTTTTTGAATGGGCCAACTGACAGGCTCTGAGAGGGTATGGCAATGTCAGTACGCTTGACAGTCACCGTAATGCCGGCGGCTTTCAAACGCTCTTTTTCAGATAGTGCCGATTCGCTTTGCACATACGATCCGGCATAGACGGTAAATCTGCCACCCTGCTCAATAATAAACGCGTCAGACGTATGACGTTTCAGTTTTTCCAAGGCAGCCTGGGCGGAAACGCGATCATTGAATTCAGAAACAAGCAAACGGTTCATTGCGGATTTTTTGCGGACAGAAGGTTTGACTATCGGTTCAAACCCCGCCTTCCGCACGCGACCCATGTCTGCTGACAGTGCCTCTTCGAGAACGTAATTTCCGATAACAATTGACCATGAGTCCGGTGCGGCTTTTTTTGCTTTTACGACAGATTTCGCCTTTGCATGTTTGCTTGGGGCCGGTTTCTTCGTGCCAGCTTTTGCAGTAACGCTCTTCTTGTCTGCCCCGGCAGGTTTCTTCACTCCAGCAGTGGTTGCAGCAGCTTTGGCTGTCTTTTCCTCCGTACCCGGCACCGGATGGGGGCTCTTGTCGGTTAATTTTGCTACCTCAATCTTTTTGGGTTCTTCTTTTGGTTTGGGCTGCACTGGAGCTGGTTTGACTGCTGCGACCGTTGCTGGCTTGGCAGGTGCTTCAGCCGGTTTGGCAGCCGGTTTGGCAGCCGGAGCTGCCGCTACTGCAGGATGCGGTGCTGCAGCTTTTGGCGCTTCGGTTTTTTCCGGAGTGTTCCCTTCCGCTTTGGCAGGTTCACCTTCGCGGGGGGGAGCGGCATTTTGACAACCTGCGGTGCCGGAGCGGGCGCTTCGGCAGTTTTCTGCACTTCCTGAGGCTTGATCAGATCGGTGAAAAAGTAGAGGTACGTAAAACCTCCGATCAGGATCAGCAGAAGGACGAGAAGAGTGCTTTGCTTCTTTTTCTCGCCGGAGTGTTCCTGCGGGTGAGAGTCACCTGAATCTTTACTGAATTTAAAATCCATGAACATCCTCCATTATCAATTCAATGATTGTTATGTGTTTCTTTCTTATCTGCCAGAGACTCAGCTACAATTTTTTGGGAAAGATGTGACGGCACCTCTTCGTAATGGGAAAACTCCATACTGAACAGCCCCCGGTCGCTGGTCATGGATTTAAGGTCGTTGGAATAGGCCAGCACTTCTGACATCGGCACCACGGCCCGGATAATCTGTGAATTGGCCTTGGGCTCTACACCGACAACCTTGCCGCGTCGGGAGTTCAGGTCACCGATGACATCGCCCATGTTCTCGTCCGGCACGGTGATTTTCATGTTCACGATCGGCTCAAGCAGGACCGGTTTGCACAGCTCCATCGCCTTCTTGAACGCCATGGAACCGGCTACCTTGAAGGCCATTTCGGATGAGTCAACCGTGTGAAATGAACCGTCGTAGAGGGCAACCTTGAAATCAACCACCGGATAACCGGCCAGAAATCCTTCCAGGCTGGCTTCCTGAATCCCCTTGTCAACCGCCGGGATATACTGGCGCGGAATGACCCCGCCGACAACCTTGTCCTCAAAAATATACCCTTCACCACGACCGGTCGGGGACATTTCAATCCAGCAGTCACCATACTGACCACGCCCGCCGGACTGTTTCTTGTATTTTCCCTGAACCTTGGCCGTGCCGCGGATGGTCTCAAGATAGGGGACTTTCGGCGTTTTCAGCAGGACTTCCACACCAAATTTGCGCTTCATCTTTTCGACGATGACTTCCAGATGCACCTGCCCCATGCCGGAGATAATGAATTCCTTGGTCTGGGCGTCACGGTGCGACTCAAGCGTCGGCTCTTCCTCGATCATACGGTGCAGGGCGTTGTGGATCTTGTCTTCGTCAGCCTTGGTCTTGGGCTCGATTGCATAGGAGATAACCGGCAGCAGCTGTTTGGCCGGTTCAAAGATAATCGGTTTGGCAGCATCGCAGAGCGTATCGCCGGTAACGGTTTCCTTCAGCTTGGCAACGGCAACGATATCGCCGGCAACAGCCTGCTTGATCGGATGCTGTTTTTTCCCTTCCAGTTCGTAAATCTGGCCGATCCGCTCCTCAACCCCTTTGGTGGAGTTGAATATCGTGGAATCGGAGTTGAGCACGCCGGAGTAGACCCGGAAGATGGTGATCTTGCCGGTATAGGGATCGGAGGTCGTCTTGAAAACCAGCGCCGAGAATGGTTCTTTCTCATCCGGAGCACGTTCGATTATCTCTTCGGTCTTGGGATGGGTACCGACCGCCTTGGTGCGGTCCAGCGGAGAGGGGAGGTAGGCGCAGATTGCATCCAGCAGCTGGGCTACACCGATGTTGGCCGTTGCCGAACCGCAGAGCACGGCGGTAAAGGTGTTGCGCATCGTGCCGACCCGCAGGCCGTCAATGATCTCCTCTTCGGTCAGATCGCCGGTTTCCAGATACTTTTCGGTCAGGGCATCGTAGGCCTCGGCAACCGTCTCGACCATCTGCTCGCGCAGACGTGCCGCCTCTTCAGCATACTCGGCCGGGATGGCACCTTCGGTAAATTTTCCCGAACCATCTTTGGCATAAAAACAGGCCTTCATCGTGATCAGATCGATAACCCCTTCAAAAGCCGCTTCAACGCCGATCGGCATCTGAATGGCAACTCCCCGGGCTCCCAGCATCTTTTCCATGTCATCAATGGCCCGCAGGAAGCTGGCCCGTTCACGATCAAGTTTGTTGACAAAGGCGATGCGCGGGATTTCAAACTCGTTGGCCCAGCTCCAGATCTCTTCGGTCTGGGCCTTGACTCCGGAGATGGCCGAAAGAATGATTACGGCACAGTCCAGGGTACGCATGCAGGCACGGGTGTCGGCGATGAAGTTGCCGTAACCGGGGGTATCGACAATGTGGATGGAATGTCCCTGCCATTCGCAGTGGTCAAGGGCCGAGGTGATGGATATCTTGCGCTTGATCTCTTCCGGCTCGAAATCCATGGTGGATGTGCCGTCATCAACCCGGCCCAGCCGGTCGATCATGCCGGTGTCAAAGAGGATCGCCTCTGAAAGCGAGGTTTTGCCGGCGCCACCGTGTGCGATGATGCCCAGGTTGCGGATCTTGCTGGTTTCAAACTGTCCCATAGAACTGCCTCCTTGCGTGCAATATGGATTTCACTGCTCCAACTATACTTCAAATGATATCCGATGTCAATCAGCGGTTTCGTTCATACAATATCCGCAAACCTTCAAGCGTCAGGAATTCATCGACTTCCTCAATGGTTTTCGATTCCGGAGCGATCAGAGTGGCCAGGCCGCCGGTGGCAATCACCCGGAAATCTTCATGGGATTCTGCCCGGATCTGCTCCACAATCCCGTCCACCAGGCCGACATAGCCGAAAAAGATTCCGGCCTGCATGGAGTTGACGGTGTTCTTTGCAATGACATGGGGCGGTTTGACTATATCTATCCGCGGCAGCTTGCTGGCCCGCTGGAAGAGCGCCTCCACCGAGATGGCAAGGCCGGGAGCGATGGCACCGCCACAGTATTCTCCTTTGCCGTTGACATAATCAAAGGTGGTGGCCGTGCCGAAATCGACAATTACCAACGGGCACTTATGCTTTTCATAACCGGCGACAGCATTGACAATCCGGTCGGCACCAACTTCGCGGGGATTGTCATACTGGATCGGCATGCCGGTCTTGATGCCGGGACCGACCACATAGGGGGTCAGATTGAAAAAATCGCGGGAAATTGCCTCCATCACGCCGGTCAAGGGGGAACGACCGAGGAGATGATGGAAGCCTTGACCTCGGAAAAACCGAGCCCGGCCTGATCAAACAGGCTGTGCAGCAGCACCGCATATTCATCCGATGTGCGGGACTTGTCGGTTGAAAGACGCCAGCTGCGGACAAGCAGCGCACCGTCATACACTCCCAGCACTATGTTGCTGTTGCCGACGTCAATAACCAGAAGCATTCAGATTACCCTCACATCTCCACAGGTGATTCGGTGCAGTTTGCCATCATCGGATCGGAGCAGCAACGCCCCATCCCCATCAATGCCGATAAACCTGCCCCCGGTACATTCAGTGCCGGAGTCGCTGACGAGCACCTGGCGCCCGTTGGCATTGCAGCGGCGCTGCCACTCTTCGCGTACCGGCCCGAATCCGTGTGCCAGAAAGTCGGCATACAGCCTGATCAAGCTCGTTCAGCATGGTGCTGGCAAAACGTGAACGATCAACCTGCACACCGGACTCCAGCAGCAGGGAGGTGGCCGGGTGACGCAGATCATCCGGAAACTGGTCTGCGGTCATATTCAGGTTGACGCCGATGCCCAGAATGACGAAGTTGATGCCATCGGTTTCCGCACTCATCTCATTTAGCAGGCCGGCAACCTTTTTTCCGGAGATCAGCAGGTCGTTGGGCCATTTGATTTCCGGGGTCAGTGCCGTTGTCAGCTCAATTGCCCGTGCAACAGCCACCGCAGAGAGAAAGGTCAGTTGCGGGGCTTCATGCGGCATTATGGCGGGGCGCAGAACAACCGAACAGTACAGATTGACTCCGGCCGGTGAAGCCCAGACTCTGCCGCGTCGCCCCTTGCCGCCGGTCTGAGAGTCCGCCAGAACAACCGTCCCTTCAACTGCCCCTTCTTCTGCCAGACGAAAGGCATCGGCATTGGTGGATGCGGTTATTTTCAGATATTCCAGCCGCTGTCCAACTCTGGCGCTCTCCAACCGAGCTTTTACTTCGTGCGGATCGAGATTGTCAGGCGAGGAGACAAGCCGATATCCGCGTGATGGCACTGCTTCGATACGGTACCCGTCATGTCTCAGCGCCGAAATATGTTTCCAGACCGCGGTTCGCGATACACCGAGCTCTCTGCTGAGGTGCTCGCCAGATACATACCCCTCTTTGCTATGGAACAGGCGCAATATGGTGCCGGTTTTTGGATGCATCGTGCTACCTCGGGAGATGTTTGGACGCTAGTCGAGAAGCATGGAGATGTCCATCGCCCGTGGCGAGTGGGTCAATGCTCCTACCGAAATAATGTCAACGCCGGTCTCGGCAATTGCCCGCACGCGTTCCAGATTGACACCGCCGGAGGCCTCCACCAGAGCTCGGCCGGCAATGACACCGACGGCTGTCCGCATTTCATCAAGGCTCATGTTGTCCAGCATGATGATGTCTGCCCCGGCCGCGAGAGCCTCGTCAACCTGAGCCAGGGTCTCGGTTTCAATTTCAATTTTCAATGTGTGAGGGATATAGGCCCGGGCACGGCGGATCGCTTCGGTGATGCCTCCGGCGGCGACAATATGGTTTTCCTTGATCAGGACGCCGTCATACAGTCCGGTGCGGTGATTGATGCCGCCACCGACCCGTACGGCGTATTTTTCAAGCTGCCGCAGTCCGGGAGTCGTTTTGCGGGTATCAACGATCCGGGCTTTCGTGCCGGCGACCGCCTCAACGAAGCTGGTGGTGAGTGTTGCAATACCGCACATCCTCTGGAGCAGGTTGAGCGCCACACGCTCACCCATCAACAGCTGTGCGGCTTCGCCGTGAACCGTTGCCAAGATGGTTCCGGGCTCCGCTTTATCGCCATCATTCAAGCATGCTTTAAAGCTGATTTCGGGATCAAGCGTGCTAAATACCCGTGCGGCGGTTGCAAGACCGGCCACCACCAAGTTCTCCTTCGCAATCAACCTTGCAGAGGCGGGACGCCGTCCCGGGACTACTGCCAGTGTGGTGATGTCGCCGGTATGAATGTCTTCAAGGAGGGCCTGCTCAATCATACGGTCAATCATTATCATTATGGTCACCTGGTGCTTGAAAGTGTGATGATCTATATCACAGCGTTTGAAGCGTATCAACCGCTATGAAGGGCGCTTGTCGATAACATAGCGACTACTGTCGGAGTTTTTGGCCATCTTTTTCAGCATAGGCCATTATGCCCGTTTGAAGGCCCGCTGCGTAAACGGAGTTGAATATGTGAGGCGAGCTGGGGGTCGGAAAAGAGAACTGTAATTCTGGCTGATGGCAGCATCAGCCGCGCATCATTTCAAGGCTGAAGTTTTTAACTTCTACCAGCTTATCTTCAACCTCATCGACGAGCTCAGTTAGTATCTGCTCATTTAACTTGAGTGTGTCCCAAGCAATTTTCTGGATCGGAGCTACAAGGTTGTCTCCACTATTGCCAAATCCACTGGCCTTAATAAGTATATCGGCAATATGAACCGCTGCTGTCTTCATGCGATGAGTTCCAGACTTGTCAACATCATGGTGAAAGGCAATCGGTTCGCTCAACTTGTCAGGCAGAAACCAGCTCTTCGACAACCATCCTCCGACCTCTGCGTGGTCGGTATCGATGATCTCGCGTTCGGCTTCCATGATGTAAAGCTGGCGTTCGTGGACAAGTTCCAGGATGTCATTATCGGCTTCACTGCATTTAATCCTGATAATTACCTTGCCAATGTCATGCAGAAGTCCTGCCGTCGCAATTTCCTCGCACTCCGGCAGCCCCAGTTTGCGGGCTATCAGATTTGCGGCTACGCCAACCGCCAGAGAATGTTCCCATAAACCGACGTTGTCTTTTTCCATGATTGCAAAAATCGATGAAGAAAGCGCCAAGCTTTTGACTACATTCACCCCCAACAAAATCATGGCATTGGATATGGTGGATACTCGATAAAAACCATACGCCGGGGAGTTTGCCAAACGAAGAATACGGGCAGAAAGAACCTGATCCGAAGAGACAATTCTGGCCATTTCCTGCACCGTCGATTTGTCATTGTCAGAGAGTGTATTCAGTTTGTTGATGACACTTGGAAGTGTTGGCAGCGTCTTGGTGTCCATAATGATCTTTTTCAGATCATTTCGATTGTTGATCACTATTACCCCCTGCCGATTTGACCATGTATGCTTTGTAAACATCATACAGCAAGACATTCAGTGGTTCATGAAGGACCCTGCTAAAACGGCCGTCCAGATCACACATGAGATCGTCAAAAGAACGGTCCCCTTCTTCCCGGACTGGATGCCCTTCAACGTGGACACTCTTGACATTCATAAGTTCAAAGCGTGCAACCAAAACGTCTGTCAACTCCGTGCCTTTACCGCAGATCGGCATCCCGATTGGTGTATCGTCGCGAAAAACGTCACGGGCAAGAGTCATTCCGGTTTTTGCGAGCAGTAATGGTATTTTCTGCATAGTTACTTCCTGCTTTAGCTTAGTTGATCATTATGGGCAAAAATACTACTGAATGCCGGTAAAAAAGTCAATTGATTACATGATTTACACATAATTGGCGTGTGTCGGTTCCGTACTGGAAGAGTGGTGGGTATCTGAATCGGATTCAAGTAGTAACGAGGCCGTATAGTTTGAATAGAATTGGCAATACATCGGTTGATGTAAAGCAGAGGATGTGCCTGTTGTTTTGGCCGATAGTTTTTCTCGTTTCGTGATTAACTGCTTGACAAGAGTCTTTCAAGAAGTCTATTGTTTTTCACTTTTAGTAAAAAGTAGAGTCGTAATGTTTCAAAAAAGCGCACTTGTTTTTTAACCAAACTAAAAATGGAGATTGAAAATGGCTAAATTTAAAGATTCCTTAGAGTATCACGCAAGCGGTCGAAAGGGCAAGATCGAAGTAATTTCCACCAAACCGTGCCAGACGTCTGAAGATCTCTCTCTGGCGTATTCACCCGGCGTTGCCGAGCCTTGTCTTGCGATCCAAAAAAATCCTGAGGATGCCTACAAATACACTGCCAAAGGGAACCTGATAGCGGTTGTATCCAATGGTACTGCCGTGCTTGGTCTTGGCAATCTGGGAGCCCTTGCCGGTAAGCCGGTCATGGAAGGGAAGGGGATACTTTTCAAGCGTTTTGCCGACATAGATGTGTTTGACATAGAACTGGACACTGAGAACCCGGATGAGATCATCAAAGCTTGTCAATTGCTGGAACCAACCTTTGGCGGCATCAATCTGGAAGATATTAAGGCACCCGAGTGTTTTTATATAGAGGAAACGCTCAAGAAAACCATGAATATTCCGGTCTTCCACGACGACCAGCATGGCACAGCTATCATCTCATCTGCAGCTCTGATAAACGCGCTGCACCTGGTTGACAAAAAAATTGAAGACATCCGTATCGTCGTCAACGGGGCCGGAGCGGCCGCTAATTCCTGCGCAAAATTGGCCATTGCACTTGGTGTGAAGCCGAACAACATGATCATGTGCGATACCAAGGGTGTCATCTACAAAGGTCGCGTCGAGGGGATGAATCCCTACAAAGAACTTTTCGCCGCAGACACCCACTTCCGCACCCTGGAGGAAGCTGCTATTGGGGCTGACGTCCTGTTCGGCCTTTCCGTTAAAGGTGCATTCACTAAAGAGATGGTCGCCAGCATGGCCCCGAACCCGGTTATCTTTGCCATGGCAAATCCCGACCCGGAAATCACTCCGGAAGATGCCCATGCAGTGCGCAGCGACGTGATGATCGCCACCGGGCGCTCCGATTATCCCAACCAGGTTAACAATATTCTCGGCTTCCCTTTCATTTTCCGCGGGGCACTGGACTGTCGCGCCACGTGCATCAACGAAGAGATGAAACTGGCCGCTGTACAGGCTCTCGCCAAGCTGGCCCGTGAAGAATGCCCCGACTCCGTTAGCAAGGCCTACGGCAATGTTAAGTTTGCCTTCGGTCGCGACTACATCATCCCGAAACCGTTTGATCCGCGCGTTCTGCTGCATGTTGCCCCGGCGATTGCCCAGGCGGCCATGGACAGCGGTGTTGCCCGTCAACCGATTGAAGACATGGCCAAGTACATCGAGCACCTTGAATCGACTCAGGGCAAGTCCAAAGAGATCATACGTATGATCATCAACAAGGCCAAAAGCGATCCGAAACCTATTGTATTTCCAGAAGGTGACAACGAAAAAATTCTCAGGGCTGCAAAAGAACTGGTAGAGGAAGGAATAGCCAAACCGATCCTCATTGGAGATAAAAAGAAAATCGAGCAGAAACTGGCGGAGCTGCATATTGAACTGGATGTTCCCATTATCGATCCGAATGAATCAGAGCTTACTGACCATTATGCGGACGAACTTTACAAGCTGCGGCAGCGCAAAGGGTTGACACTGTCAGAATCGCAGCGGCTCTTGCGTCGCAAGTCACGCACACACTTTGGCGCTATGATGGTGCGTATGGGGGATGCCGAAGGTCTGTTGGGAGGTATTGATACTCACTATCCAGAGACTATTAGACCGGCATTGGAGGTTATTGGCAAGCAGAAGGGGCTTTCCAGCGTTCATGGTTTGTATATGATGGTGTTCAAGAAAGGATTCTATTTCCTTGCCGACACGACCGTAACGATTGATCCGACTGCCGAAGAGCTTGCAGAAACCGCTATCCTGGCTGCTGAAAAAGTCCGCATGCTCGATATCGAGCCCCGTGTCGCCATGCTCTCTTTTTCAAACTTCGGCTCCGTCAACCACCCGCAGTCCAAAAAAGTGCGACAGGCAGTTGAAATCGTTAAGGAACGTGCACCCGATCTGATCATTGAAGGAGAGATGCAGGCTGATACGGCGGTCGTACCGGAACTGCTGGAGGGTTTCACCTTCTCAAAGCTGAAAACGAACGCCAACATCCTGATCTTCCCTGATCTGAACTCGGGAAATATCTGCTACAAGCTTTTGCATCACCTCGGAGGTGCCGAGGCGATCGGCCCGATTCTGATGGGTATGAATAAACCGGTTCATGTTCTGCAGCGTGGCGACAGTGTTGACGATATCGTCAATATGGCTGCCATTGCAGTTGTGGATGCTCAAACAGCATAATTCGTCTGGGATGGCACATAATTTGTAGTGCATTATTTTTACAAAAGGTACGGGAATAGCCTAAGGCTGAGTCTCGTACCTTTTGTTTTATGATTTAAGTATGTTATGTCCGGTTGTGCCGATTGTCATTACTTGGTTTTATCGCGCGATTACGTAAAAACGCGGAACTTTAATTAATTCCACGGCTATTTGCCATACAATATCAACAAGAATAGCGTGTAGAGGGAATTTTCTTAATTATTTCCGACAGTAAAGATTTGACATGCTCTTATAAATTACATTAGTTTCTACGCCGTTGTGTGAATGAGTTATTCTAGGAGGTCCAGATGTTCCTTCTGCCAAAGGGCAATCCGTTGTTTGAAAATCTGGCAGTTTCGAAGCTGAAGCTTCCAGATGTGTTAACAAAGCTGAGTAATGGTGCCTTCACCGGTTATGCAAGTTTTGTATTTCAGTCAAGTACAGCCATCTTGGTGTTTGAAGCCGGGAAATTAGTCAGCGTCCTTGTAGAGGGTCAAAATGGCAAACGGGAATCCGGTTTTGAAGCTCTCTCTGCGTTGGCGGAGTTAATGGTTTCGACGGGAAGCGGTGCCTTGAATGTCTATAAGCTCTCCAAGGATCTCACCATGTGTATTCATGCCCTCCTGGAAGGGGAAATACTCTATAAAGCCCAAGAGTTAAAGCTGATCGACATTAAGACCCTGCTTGAAAAAGTCAAAGAGGATCAGATGAATGGCTGTCTGCGCATCTACACGGATGAGCATTCAGCCATGATTTTTTATAAAGACGGCAATCCGCTTGGTTTTTTCCACGACGGCTCAAGTGATATAGAAACATCGTCTACTGAATCACAAAAAATAGCCGGACTGCCTGGCGCCAAGATAGATCTGTTTTCTACACAAAGCGCCGACGAGTTGATGGGCACGAACCTTCTTGAAGTCGCAAATATTCAAAAAATCTGGGATAGCTGCATTACTCTTCATAAATCCGAGATTGACAAAACAAATCTTGAACGCCAAGAGCGTGACAAAAAAGTCATGTCGCAGAAACTTGCTGAATTGGAAGAACAGGTGAAGTCGATAGTTGGAGAATATGTCGGCAAGGTTGGACGCGGCCTTGTTGACAAAGAAATTTCAGATAATGGTGGTAATGCATGCCTGATAGATGCCGAAGGATCCGAGAGATTCATGAAAGGTGTAGAGCGTGCGGCAAAACTTCTTGTCAGCGGCACAAATATCAGGTTGATGATGGAGAAGCTTTCTTCATCAATTTCCATGGCTAAATCAGAGTTTTAATTTTATCGCTACGCACTGGAGGATATAATGGAAAAGTTTTTTGAAATTTTGACCCAAATGAATCCGTTCGACCTGATCCAGGTGCTTTTCTGGGGAGTGGCCGGAGCGATCAGTTTTTACTTCAGTATCGGCAATGCTCGCGTCTGGACCAGTATTTCAATCGGTTTCTTTCTGATTTTTCTTGCGCAGGCCTATCAGTTGAATCCGCTGGCAGAAAGCTACCCGATTTTGGAAGCGTTTCACTACATCATTGGTACCGTCGCCATCATGACCATCAGCCACGGTTTTCTTGAATATTACGTCTTCTGCCGCACCTTCGAAATATCCGGCAATAAAATCGTGGTCTACCTCTCCACGCTGTTTGTTCTCATCGCCTCTGCCATCTTCCTGTATATCAATCCTTTGCCAAGCCCAAATACCATCAGGAATATTCAGATGATAGAGAACGCTATTTGGGTGTTTCTGTCCATTATAAACCTTGAGCTTATTCGCAAAATATACAGTGCCATCAAGGGCTCGGATATCTCGAAAGGCTTCATCGCCTTTGGCGTTGTTTTTGTCTGCATATTTCTCTGGAAAGGAGCAGACCTGTACTTGCAGATATTTCAGTGGGATAAGGACTGGCAGAACATCATTGCTCTCATGACAGATGAAACTTCCGATATTGGAGAATACATGGGGCGTGTTCAGTTCTCTCAAGATGTAAGTCGCTATGCCGGTCTTTTATCCGGTATTACGGTTGGTGGAACGTTTGCCTATATGTATAAACTGCTGAAATAGAGATTTGCTGGTTTATTGTTTTTTTTGAAGGAGCTATTATGCCGTTTTATGTAAGGCTGTCGCTAACCATTACATTGTCATTGTTTCTGTTTTCGCTTCTCGGCTGTGGAGAAAAAACTGTTGTTGCTTCAGGTAGTACGAAAAAGGAACAGTCACAATCTTGTATTGATTGCCATCAGAGTGTGGTTGATGCCGTGACAGGGAAGCTTATCGTTGATGAGTGGACGCTTTCACACCACAATACTTCCAATGCAGCTGGGTGTGCAGACTGCCACGATCCTGAACCGGGTCATCCCACTGGATGCAATCTGTGCCATGGAGGTACACCGGCTGGGTCCTCGCCTCATGTTAGTAACAACCCTGATCGAGATCTTAAATGCTACAAATGCCACGACAGTACGAATGGTCTCTTTCCAACAGGTTCCAGACGGGCGCACTTCGCGAATACCAATTATCCGGTAACATTCGCTGGCTACACCGCCTCCTATGTCAGCACTAACTACATAGGGAATTGCCGCAAATGCCACAATCCGCATGACCCGACAACCAATATCGAGTACAACCGGGCCTGGGCAGGGTCGGGACATGGTGAAGTTACTGTCGGGGCGCGTACTTCGAGAGATTTCAAGCTGTTCGGTACTACACAACCGGCCAATCTGGCATATACGAATTCGTCACCTAGTAGTACAACCGATCCTGCTGTAATTGCCGCAGCAGGGACTCCGGTCTGTGTCCGCTGCCACACTACAACCGGCTACATCAACTTCGTTAGCTCGAACTTCTTGAATGTCAAGCCGTTTGGCAGCAGTACCGACAAGACGAAGGAGGTCACCGGATGTGACGCGTGTCACTCAGATTATAGCTTCAAGCTTCGTGCGGTACCTCGCGTTACGGTTTACTACAACTTCTCGGGGGCTACCCAGGCTAGCGCGGGCAATCCAAGTGGCCACGCGAAAATTCAGAACAATGCTGTCACATTCCCTGATCTTGGTTCTTCAAATGCCTGCATCCCCTGTCATGCAGGCCGGGGAGTGGGCTCTCAAATAAAAACGCTTAGCAACCTTGGTATCGATTTTTCCAATATAAACAGCCCGAGCAGTCACGATTTCAGTGGAGCTGCTATTTTGACCGCAATGAGTGGATACGAGTTCGCCGGGAAAGAGTATGTAACCGGAGTTGGTGCTGATACTGGTCATGACTCAGCCGGTTTATCCAGTGGTAAAGGCCCATGCATCACCTGCCACATGAACAAGGCGACCAAGTCAGACTCCCACACATTCAAGCCGGTTATTCATGACACCGCACAATTCTCTCTGTACACTACAAATCGCACATGGTCACAGGTCTATAGCGTCAGCAGCGCTTCGCTCTGCATCCCTAAAGATTGCATCATTGACAAGCCAGAGTTGTAATACAAGCGGATGTCATACTGGTTTGAATGCTACGGTATTGACCAGTGACAAGGAAGGGTATATTTCGGCACTGGCGGTTTTCAATAAATGGATAAGATTGGTACGTAACGTTCCTGTTACGCCGCAACTTGCTTTTAATGCAATCTCTAATAAAGCTCGCTTAACTACAAAATGGGATTACCTTGGAGCCGGTACTGGTCCAGATCTTATGGGGGCAGCCTTCAACTTATCGACATTGAATAATGAACCTGGTGCGTATACCCATAACCCGCTGTACGCAAAGACGGCTTGTGTATGATTCCATTTACTTCTTGTGTACCAAGGCCACTGATCCCGCTCTGGCAACCAATCAGTATCCTACGGTACAGCAGTTCAATGTTGCTGATGCGATCTACTACCTGACCACCACCACAGCACAGACGCTGGAGACAGTGAACGGTGTATCCAACTCCGGTGTAACTGCAACAATCACCCCGCATCAGGCGGATGCTGCTATTACATGGCTGTACGGTAAACCGTGGGTGAGTTTGTCAGCATCTGATAAACTAAGGCGTCCTGGCGATAATTGATTCCGATTTGATTCTCATAATGGAGATCTCACACATGAAGAAAAACTTTACTGCTTCCGTAACTATGATTTTGTCGACGGGCTTGTTGGTCACCCTCTTTTGTGCCGGTTCTGCTCACGCCATCCCGGCTTTTACCCGCGCCAATAATGTGGAATGCAGTACCTGTCATACAATCTTTCCCGGAACTGAATGAGTATGGTGAGGCATTTCTTAAAAACGGGTATGTTTACTTTGGGAAGGGCAAAAAAAAGACTGCAGAAAAGACCAAAGCTCCACCTGTTTCTGCTGAAGCAAACCCTGCTGCCGTTCCGGCCGGTGATGGTAGCGTAAAAGGTGAGGGTAACGCGGATTTACTGACTAAGTTGAAAGCGGGAGTGATGGTTTCTGCGGATGCTCCTGCCACAACTGCGGCTCCCGCACAAAAAGTAGAGGCGGAGAACAGTCACTGCGGCCACTGCCGGTGACGCCAAGTCTGAGGGTATTTTCCTCTCAGGGATACCGGAGCAGTTACCAATCTCATTTACCGCCAGTATTCAAGGTACCTACAATCGGAGTCAGCAAATGAATTTGATTTTTCAACCCGAAGCTTGAAGCTTAATGCCGGAGGTAATTTTAAGGAAAAAGTCGGCTTCTTTGGCACATATCAGCTGTACGTCGAAAATGCTTCTGTAATTACCAACACCTCACAAACACCGACTAATATGACGCCCAAAGACGATATCGGAGAACTCTTTATTAGTCTGGCGGCACGCCCTTGAAACGCCGATCAATATAAAGGTTGGTAGGTTTCAGCCAAAGCTCGGTCTCTGGAAGTCTAACAATAAATTGTCCATGACGAATTACTATGCCACCTATGCATACACTGTCGGCATTTCACAATTTAAGCTGGAACAGCCACAGGATGCTGTTGAGGCAAATATGATTGTTGCCAACCGTCTTTTTATGGCGGCGGGGGTCGTTAACCGTAAAGATCAGAATACCAAGGAATGGTATGTCCATTCATCCGTAAAGGTTGGCGGTGCCGATTATCTTGCTAATGAGCCGGAAATTGACCTGAACAAGGAGGAAAGCATTTTTGACTATCTGACTCTTACTGTTGGCGGTTATGGCTATGTAGGAACAAATGGCGATCCCAATACCGTTGTTGGGGTAACACCGCGTCAGAACCGATTATTATCGTGCCGGGGTGGACATCGATCTGCTCTATAAGTTGTTCAGGCTGAAGTTGTCCGGTGTTATGGGAAATGATGATAACCCGGACTTAACATATTCGCTGCTTCCGGTAAATAGCTATGTGGCTGCGATTGAAGGTGAGTATACGATTCTGCAAAATTTGATCGGTTCACTCCGTTTTGAGTACCAGGATGACGGTGCTAATATTGTTCGTCGCTATCATTCCGACCGTTGCGTATGCACCGATAGAAAATCTGAAAGTTGTAGCCGAGTATAAATATGAGATCCGGGACTTCCTACACATCGACAGGTACTACTGAGATTGCCAAAAGAGTTGGAACTCTTGGCGTCACTTTCGGTTTCTAAGTGCGTAAGGTCCGGACATGACGGTTTCTTATTCAGGTATATACTTTAAAGCAATTGACAACGTTTTAAGGAGCATCTATGAAAAAGTATGTAACTCTGGTAGTGCTTATGTTGCTTTCAATCTATTCGATCGCTGACGCACGAGTTAAGGTGACGGGACGTGGTGCTAAAATGAACTTTAGTGCTGACAGCATTCCTGAAATGTACAAGGCATCCTTTGATCTTATGCAGGTCAAATGCATCAAGTGCCATACTATGGAGCGTACAGTAATTGCTATTCAAACGGGCAGGGCTCCTATAACAGGGCAGCCGTTTAACAAACAGGCGGTAAAGGCGTACGGAATAAAAATGTTGCGCAAGCCGAATTCTGATATGAACAAGAAAGAAATTCGGGATATTGTCGTGCTTCTTAATTATTTTCTGGATGAGAACTCAAAATAGCTTTGAATCGCTGGATTATTCCGGTGAGTATCTTGCTCTACAGCAAAAGAAAGGCCATGCTTAATAGCAGGGCCTTTCGTGTATTGTGCTGATGGAGGCGCGTGTCGGATTCGAACCGACGTTAACGGTTTTGCAGACCGGCTCCTAGCCTCTTGGATAACGCGCCGCTCGTAAATGAAGTAAACTTTATAGCGAAAACACGAGCGAACTGTCAACCCCTATTTTTCCTATTTGAATTTAATAGCAAATCCTGTAGCACGATATTCAGTTGACGGAATAATGCCGGTAGGTCGTTGTATGCCCTGTAACTTCCGGAAGCATAACTGCATCAGCTCCCAATTTTTCGGCTTCCTGTCGCACAGCGGCTAAGCCCCATGCTTTAATGTCAGATGACATCGAATAATCCGTGCCGAATACTTCACGTGTTACCTGAATCCTGCCCAAGTTTTATATAGGGGCGAATCAACTCATCCTGCGAAAGTATCGGAAGTTCGTCCTTGTGAGAAAGCTGTCTCGTTGTACCACAGCTACACAGCAACATGGAGAACAGTAAAGAAATCATAAACAAAATAGCCGGGTTATTAACTTTATTCATGTCAGGCGGATCCTTTTCTCGGTAAATTCTCTCTGGACAGGTAACGCGTTACATGGTACTGTTTCTCCCTTTTTTAGGCAATAAAAAACTTGTTGAACAGACTTAGCAAAGGAGCATAAGCAATGTCGGGTCATAATAAGTGGAGTACCATCAAGCACAAAAAAGGCGCTGCAGATGCAAAGCGTGGCAAGCTTTTTACCAAGTTCATCAAGGAAATTTCTGTTGCTGCAAAATTGGGGGGCGGTGATCCTGCCGCAAATCCACGTTTGAGAACAGCGGTAGATAAGGCAAAAGCCGAGAATATGCCGAAAGATAACATTGAGCGGGCGATAAAGAAGGGCGCTGGTGGAATGGAGGGGGTCACCTACGAGGAGATCGTTTATGAAGGATACGGTCCTGGTGGTGCTGCCGTTCTGGTTGAAGTTTTAACAGATAATCGTAATCGTTCCGTTTCTGATATTCGCAGTATTTTTTCCAAGAGTAACGGCAATATGGGTGAGGCGGGCTGTGTCTCCTGGATATTCAGTAAAAAAGGGCTGATCGGGTATGATAAGTCGGTCGATTTCGATCAGCTTTTTGAAGCCGCTCTTGAAGCCGGCGCAGAAGATGTTTCCGAGCAGGATGATTGTTTTGAAGTTACATCAGAACCGGCATCTTTTATTGAGGTGCGTGAGGCATTGGCGGCAAAAGGCTTCAAACATGCAAATGCCGAGATAACCATGGTTCCCCAGACTCAGGTCAAGCTTGAAGGGAAACAGGCCGAAAGTATGCTCAAGCTGATGGATAAGTTGGAGGATAACGATGATGTCCAAAATGTATATGCGAACTTCGATATCTCTGAGGAAGAGATGGAAAAATTGATGTAGTACTAAAACGGGCCCTTCGGGGCCCGTTCTTGTTTTTGGGGGGTAAGATTTGGTTGAAATTGCCACCTTTGCTGCTGGCTGTTTTTGGGGTGTTGAAGATGCCTTTTGGTCTCTGCCTGGTGTTGTTGCAACTCGGGTTGGATACTGTGGGGGGCGTACAGACAACCCGACATATCGCGATGTCTGTAGTCATGATACTGGTCATGCTGAAGCGGTAGAGGTTACTTATGACCCGCTCCAGATCAGTTATGATGACTTACTTAAGGTATTCTGGGAATGCCATGATCCGACTCAAATAAACCGGCAGGGGCCTGATTTCGGTGAACAATACCGTTCGGCCATATTCTATCATACTGAAGAACAACACCAGTTGGCCCTTTCGTCTCGTGCTGATCTGGAAAGCAGGCATGTATTTCGCCGGGCAATTGCTACTCAAATTGTACCTGCAGCCGTATTCTGGGAGGCTGAGGCGTATCACCAGAAATACCATCAAAAAAACGGTGGTGGTTGTGGTTTTTAAACCGCAACCTGTTATCCTGTTATTGCAGTGATGGTTATGGAACGTATTTCTTGGAATTGTGGCGACTGAGAAAGGGTATGTATGGAACGTCTATTTAAACCTCGACCCGTGTATGTAGCTGCTTCGTGGATGGCTCCGGTAGGGCGGTATAACGGAAAGGAAAAGCAGAATCTTTCATTTCTGGAATTAGCCGAATTAGGCGGTGAGGTTTTTAATGATAGCCCGGTACGGCGTCGTGATATCGAAGCGGTTATTGTCGGAAGTCAGAATCCTGCAGCGTTCTCGGGTGTTGACAACACCGCTGCTAAAATAGCCGGTATACTTGGGATTTCCGGAGCCCGTTCAGTTCTGGTCGATACCGCATCATCATCGGGTGCCTCAGCATTTGAAAGTGCCTATCTGGAAATCGCATCGGGGAGATTCGATTCAGTTCTCGCGCTCGCTGTTCAGAAGATGAGTGATGCTTCGACACTCGAATCAACCCGCATTATTGCCGGAGTGATTGATCGCGACGAAGCCGAGTTCGGGCTGACCATGCCGGCATGTGGTGCGTTGGTCGCCCGGGCACTAAAGGAGCGCCTCGGTCTATCTGATGAAGAGTGGACAGCCTATTCGGCCCTTTTGACGCAACGTAGCCATCGCTTTGCCGCCCGGAACCCAAATGCCCACCTGAATGTTAAAGTTGAGCTGCATGACTATTATCAACAAATTTCTGATGGCAGGAATTATCGATACTGGTATCCGTTGCGGTATCACGACTTTTGTCCCATGTCAGACGGAGTTGCAGCCATTGTCCTTACCTCTCGTACACAGGATGTTCGTGTTAGCGGCGTGGGAAGCGCTACAGATATCCCAACAATTGCCGACCGTAATTACTTCCATTCTTTCCCTGCAACTGTCATTGCCGCGGGATATGCCTACGGAATGGCCGGAATCAAGGATATCCGGTCGTTTGCTGGCAAGCTCCATGTCAACATGCATGATCCATTTAACGGTTTTGGGCCGATAAATATGGTTGATCTCGGCATTGTCAGCAGAAACCGGTTAATGGATGCCCTCCTGGATGATTCACTGACCGGTGAACATGGTGCTTTTCCAACTAATCTTACCGGAGGTCTGAAGGGGAGGGGGCATCCACTTGGTGCGACCGGCATGATTCAGATCGTAGAGAATCATCGTTTGATCCGAGAACAGGGCTTTTCAGCCGGCCTGTCTCATTCCATTGGCGGTCCGATTAACAATAATGTCGTGACACTGCTGGAGCGTAGTGAACAGTACGAATCGCGTCCCCACGAGCCTTTTAAACCATGGGGACTCCCCTCCCTTGGAAAGATGAAGCCAAAGGGTGTTAACCTAGAATCTCTGACTGGCTACCGCTTCCACGGTCTACAGGTTCTTTTGTGACCGCAACGGTTCGTTGTCACCATAAAACAGGCCACCCGGAGGTTGTAATTCTCATCGTTGCGTGTCGCTTTGCAGACTCACTGTACAAGTTTCTGTTTGGTATTTCCGGAGAATATTATTCTCAGATATCAGCGTGTGTTGCCGGTGATCCGGTGTCTATTGAGTTAGTGAACGGTTCACTGCTGGTCAACAGTATGCCGGTTACCCGGTTCTACACACGTACGATGAACGGGCTTGTTGAATTGGCAGGCAGTAGTTGGAAGAAACTGACCGGGAAGGGATGAGTCATGGTCTGAACGAAAAAAACGGCCGGGAGCTAAGCTCCCGGCCGTTTTTTGGTACTTCAATAACAACTGTATTTTTATGCAGCTTCCAAATCTATCATCGCCGGAATCGTTACTTCCGGCCTCTCTTACAGTGCCTTCTTTTGGAGCGAGAGATTCTGCCTGCAACCGTAAATTACGGTAGCGAGCAATCCCGGTTCCTGCCGGTATCAGGCGACCCATGATGACATTCTCTTTGAGTCCGCGCAGGTAATCGATTTTTCCTTCAATCGCAGCCTGAGTCAATACCTTCGTTGTTTCCTGGAAGGATGCGGCTGAAATGAATGATTCGGTAGAAAGTGATGCCTTGGTAATCCCAAGCAACAGAGGTTCAGCAACTGCCGGACGTTTCCCATCACGGAAAGCCTTGTCGTTTTCCTGCTCAAATACCCAGCGTTCGATCTGGTCATCTACCAGCAGATTGGTGTCACCGGTGTCCTTGATGCGTACGCGTCGCAGCATCTGACGAACAATAACCTCAATATGCTTATCGTTGATCTTGACGCCCTGCAGACGATACACTTCCTGAACTTCATCAACCAGATATTTGGCAAGTTCTTTGACACCAAGCACGCGCAGAATATCATGCGGATTAGATGAACCATCCATAAGCGGTTCACCGGCACGAACATGATCACCTTCGTGAACGCTGATATGCTTGCCTTTCGGAATCAAATATTCCTTCGGCTCGCCCAGTTCTGGCGTGACGATAACTTTTCGTTTGCCTTTGGCATCTTTACCGTATGATACGCGGCCATCAATCTCGGTAATAACGGCAAAGTCCTTCGGTTTACGTGCTTCAAAAAGTTCGGCAACGCGTGGCAAACCACCGGTAATATCCTTCGTTTTAGTTGTTTCACGCGGAATCTTGGCGATAATATCACCGGCGCTGATAACAGTATCATCAGTGACCGAAATATTGGCACCAGCCGGCAGGAAGTAGCGACCGATAGTGCCGCCACCTTCTCCGGTTGCATCTTTGATGGCGATTCGTGGACGCTTGTCGGTATCTTTGGTCTCGATGATAACCTTACGGGAAAGCCCGGTTACATCATCAAGCTGCTCTTCCATTGTAACGCCTTCGATGATGTCGGCGAACTTGATCCGACCGGCAACTTCGGTAAGAATCGGCATGGTGTAGGGGTCCCACTCTGCAAGTGTAGCGCCCTGTTTGACTGCTCCACCCGGAGCAATCTTGATCTTTGCACCATATACAACAGTGTATTTTTCACGTTCACGACCGGTTTCGTCAATAACGGCGATCTCACCGTTGCGGTTCATAACGATGTGGTGACCATCATTGTTAACAACGGTATTAACGTTAATGTATTTGATCACACCGTCGGCACGGGCTTCCAGTGAAGTCTGCTCAGCATGACGAGAGGCGGTACCACCGATGTGGAAGGTACGCATCGTCAGCTGTGTTCCTGGCTCACCAATGGATTGAGCAGCAATGACGCCGACGGCTTCACCCATGTTGACACTATGTCCACGGGCAAGGTCACGACCGTAGCACTTGGCGCAAATACCGCGTTTGCTCTGGCAGGTAAGCACGGATCTGATTTTAACCTTTTCGATCCCGGCATCTTCAACTCGTTTAACCAGATACTCATCAATTTCCTGATTCATTTCGACCAGCACTTCATCGGTCAAAGGATCATGGATATCGTCAAGGGCAACACGTCCAAGGATACGGTCACCAATCGGCTCAATAATTTCTCCACCTTCTGTCAAAGAGGAAACAATCAGGCCGTCCAATGTTCCGCAATCGGTTTCGGTTATGATTGCATCCTGAGCGACATCAACCAGTCGGCGGGTCAGGTAACCGGAGTTTGCTGTTTTGAGAGCCGTATCAGCCAGACCTTTACGGGCACCGTGGGTTGAAATGAAGTACTGGAGAACTGTCAGACCTTCACGGAAGTTAGCGGTAATCGGTGTTTCAATGATTTCACCGGAAGGTTTGGCCATCAAACCACGCATACCTGCCAAGCTGGCGGATCTGCTGTGCGGAACCACGAGCACCTGAATCAGCCATCATGTGGATGGCGTTGAATGATGATGTTTCAATTTTGCTGCCATCACGTGCGGTGACAATTTCTTTTGACAGATTGTCAAGCATCTCGGTTGCAATCTCTTCCGTTGCCTTGGCCCAGATGTCGATAACCTTGTTGTAACGCTCGCCGTCGGTGATGAGACCTTCGGTATACTGATTCTGTATCTCGGTAACCTCTTCGTGGGCTTTCTCGATGATTGCCGGTTTCCCTTCCGGAATAACCATGTCATCCAGACAGATGGAAATACCAGCCAGGTTAGCATACTTGAAACCAATTTCCTTGAGACGGTCAGCCAGAAGAACGGTTTCCTTGCTGTCCGAAAGGCGGTAACAGGTATCAACCAGATTTGACAGCTCTTTTTTGGTCATGACCTTGTTTATAGTAGAAAAGGGCACGGCATCGGGAAGAACATCACGCAGCAATATACGGCCTGCTGTTGTGTCAACCAGCTGAGCTTTTTCGTCGGTGACAAGATTTTTCATGCGCACTTTGATCATTGCCTGCATGTCGATTACACCGGCGTCAAATGCAATTCTGACTTCTTCAGGTGATGAAAAACAGCCTGAAACGTTCACGCCCGCTGCGAGTTCTTCTTCAGTCGGTCGGTAATACTCACCTTTGGCGTTAATTCTGTCCCGAGTCATATAGTATGCGCCCAGAACCATATCCTGTGACGGCACGATAATCGGTTTACCGTTGGCTGGAGAAAGAATGTTGTTGGTAGACATCATCAGAACACGGGCCTCAACCTGGCTCTCAATTGAGAGCGGCAGATGGACAGCCATCTGGTCACCGTCGAAGTCGGCGTTGAAAGCGGTACAGACAAGCGGATGCAGCTGAATAGCCTTGCCTTCGATCAGAACGGGCTCAAAAGCCTGAATACCGAGGCGGTGAAGGGTCGGAGCACGGTTAAGCATGACGGGGTGTTCTTTAATGACCTCTTCAAGAACATCCCATACTTCCGGGCGCTCTTTTTCAACCATCTTCTTGGCGCTCTTGATGGTGGTAACAAAACCGCGCTCTTCAAGTTTGTTGTAGATAAATGGTTTGAACAGTTCCAGAGCCATTTTTTTGGGAAGACCGCACTGATGCAGTTTCAGTTCCGGTCCGACAACAATAACGGAACGACCGGAATAATCGACACGTTTACCGAGCAAGTTCTGACGGAAACGCCCCGACTTCCCTTTGAGCATATCGGAAAGTGACTTGAGCGGACGTTTGTTCGGGCCGGCAATAGCACGGCCACGGCGCCCGTTGTCAAAGAGAGCATCAACCGCTTCCTGAAGCATCCGCTTTTCGTTGCGTATAATGACTTCAGGAGCTTGCAGTTCGCAGAGACGTTTCAAACGATTATTACGGTTAATAACGCGACGATACAGATCGTTCAGGTCGGATGTTGCAAATCGGCCTCCGTCCAGCGGTACCAGAGGGCGTAACTCGGGCGGAAGAACCGGGATGCATTCCAGAATCATCCACTCCGGTTTATTGCCGGAATGGCGGAATGCTTCAACAACCTTGAGGCGTTTGGCAGTTTTCTTGCGCTTAGCTTCGCTGGTAGATTCTACCATTTCGGTACGCAGTGTTACGGCAAGATCTTCAAGGTCAAGAGCACGCAGGCACTCACGAATGGCTTCTGCACCCATTCCGCCAGAAAATGCATCACTGCCGTATTCCTGCTGCATCTTGATATATTTATCTTCCGACATAACTTCACAAAACTGCAGCGGAGTATTCTTTGGATCACTGATAACAAACCCTTCAAAGTAAAGAACTTTTTCCAGATCTTTGAGAGTGATATCCAGCAGGTTTCCAATGCGTGAAGGTAACGATTTTAGAAACCAGATATGGGCAACGGGAGTAGCCAGGTCAATATGCCCAAGACGTTCACGACGAACCTTCGAGGGGATTACTTCAACACCGCATTTTTCACAGATAATGCCGCGATGTTTCATCCGTTTGTATTTACCGCAGTTGCACTCATAATCTTTTGTCGGGCCGAATATTTTGGCACAGAAAAGACCGTCTCGCTCCGGCTTGAACGTACGGTAGTTGATGGTCTCCGGCTTTTTTACTTCACCATGAGAGCGCTCCCGAATTTTATCGGGAGATGAAATTGATATGCGTATAGCTGAAAAGTGGAGTGGATCTTTTGGTTTATCAAAAAAGCTGAAATAATCTTCCACGATGCTCTCCTCCGTTTGTCTGAAGCCGGATGCCTGATGATACAGGCATCCGGCCAGGAAATCTTTAATTTTCTTCTTCACCTTCGAGCAGGTCAACATCCAGACAGAGAGACTGAAGTTCCTTGATGAGAACGTTGAATGACTCCGGCAACCCAGGCTCCAAGGTGTGTTTGCCTTTGACGATTGCTTCATACATGCGGGTACGTCCGGAAACATCATCCGATTTAACGGTGAGGAATTCCTGAAGGGCATGAGACGCACCGTACGCTTCCATGGCCCACACTTCCATCTCTCCAAGTCGCTGACCACCAAACTGCGCCTTGCCGCCAAGCGGCTGCTGGGTAACGAGACTGTATGGTCCAATGGAACGGGCATGGATCTTATCATCAACAAGATGATGGAGTTTAAGCACGTACATAACACCGACGGTAACCTTGTTGTCAAACGGTTCGCCCGTACGGCCATCAAACAGCGTAACCTGTCCGGATGAAGGCCAGCCGGCTTTGCCAAGCATTGATTTGATCTGAGCTTCACTGGCACCTTCAAAAACGGGTGAGGCCATTGCTACGCCACGTTGCAAACGCCGAGCTACCTTTAGCAATTCAGCATTATTGAGGCCGTCAATGAATACTCCTACCTCGTCATCACCGTAGACATCTTTCAGATACTTCTTCAGGTTATCATCAGAGGTATGCTTTTCAAGCATGTCCTCAATTTTCCAGCCAATACCTTTTGCCGCCCAGCCGAGATGCGTTTCCAGAATCTGGCCTACGTTCATACGCGAAGGAACACCAAGCGGGTTTAGAACAATTTCGACCGGTCGTCCGTCTTCCATATACGGCATATCTTCTTCCGGCAAAATACGGGAAACAACACCCTTTGTTACCATGGCGGCCGGCCATCTTATCCCCGACCTGCAGTTTACGTTTTATTGAAATGTAAATTTTGACCATCTTGATGACGCCAGGCGGCAGGTCGTCACCACGCTTCAATTTCTGGATCTTATCCTCAAAAACGTTGTGTATCAGGTCAATCTGGCGATTAAGGGTTTCAAGAATCTGATGTACTTTGTCATCGGTTTCGCTGTCATCACTTACTGAAATGGTACTCCAGACGGAGCTTGCCAGAGTCTGAAGTGCTTCTTCAGTGATCTGTTTGCCTTTGGCAAGAACAAGATTGCCTTTGCTGTCTTCAAGTTTGACAGCCAGGGTTTTACCGATCAATAGACGCTTGAGTTTACCGATAGCAGAATCACGAATGATCCGTATCTCATCCTGCTCATCCTTGCGTAGCTTGTCTTCTTCGGTTTTTTCGATCAGCTCTGTGCGAGAGTCCTTGTCATTGCCTTTACGGGAGAAAATTTTCGCACCGATGACCGTTCCCTCAACACCGGGAGGGACCGTGAGTGATGTATCACGCACATCACCAGCTTTTTCACCGAAAATAGCCCGAAGGAGCTTTTCCTCTGGAGAGAGTTGGGTCTCTCCTTTTGGAGTGATTTTACCAACAAGGATGTCACCCGGTTTTACTTCAGCGCCGATACGGATAATACCTGACTCATCCAGATCCTTGAGAGTTTCCTCACCAAGGTTTGGAATGTCGGAAGTGATCTCTTCCTTACCGAGTTTCGTATCTCGGGCAACACACTCAAATTCCTCAATGTGGATAGAAGTGTAGCGGTCATCCTTGATAAGTTTTTCAGAGATGAGGATCGAATCCTCGTAGTTGTAGCCGCCCCATGGCATGAAGGCGACGACGATATTCTGCCCAAGTGCCAGTTCACCCATGTCGGTTGATGGCCCATCGGCAATTACGGCTCCACGTTTGACCTTATCGCCAACCTTAACCACCGGCTTGTTGTTGATGCAGGTGTTTTGGTTGGAACGCGCAAATTTAATCAGGTTATAGATGTCAACACCGGTACCATTTTCGTCAATTTCATTTTCATCGATCTTGACAACAATTCGTCCGGCATCAACTGATTCAACCTCGCCGTTGTGACGGGCGATGATCGACACACCGGAATCGCGTGCAACGATGCGTTCCATACCGGTACCAACCAGTGGGGAGTCGGCACGCAGCAGCGGTACCGCCTGACGCTGCATGTTTGATCCCATCAGGGCACGGTTGGCGTCATCGTTTTCCAGGAAAGGAATCAGCGCCGCTGCAACTGACACCAACTGGATCGGGGCAACGTCCATCAGAGCAATTTCGTCCCGATGAACAAGGATAAACTCGCCACTCTTACGAGCGGAGTTGTAGTCATTGACAAAACGTCCGTCAGCGTCAAGTTCCGCGTTTGCCTGGGCAATTGCATGCCCTTCTTCCTCAAGAGCAGAGAAGAAGCGGACTTCATTGGTAACTTTGCCGTCTTGAACGATGCGGTACGGCGTTTCAACAAAACCATGGTCGTTGATACGTGCATATGTTGACAATGAAGCTATCAGACCGATGTTCGGGCCTTCAGGCGTTTCAATCGGACATACACGGCCATAGTGAGTGGGGTGAACGTCGCGAACCTCGAAGCCGGCACGTTCACGAGTCAGACCGCCAGGTCCGAGTGCCGAAAGACGACGTTTATGTGTAACCTCGGAAAGTGGGTTAGTCTGATCCATGAATTGAGACAATTGCGATGAACCAAAGAATTCCTTTACGACCGCTGAAACCGGCTTGGAGTTGATCAGGTCGTGCGGCATGAGGTTTTCAACCTCCTGCAGGCTCATCCGCTCCTTGATTGCCCGCTCCATGCGGACAAGGCCAATACGGTACTGATTCTCCAGTAGCTCACCAACGGCACGAACACGACGATTGCCAAGGTGATCAATGTCATCAATGCTGCCGCGTCCATTCTTAAGTTCGATAAGATACCGAACTATCTCAAGAATGTCGTTTTTGACGGCAACTTTTATATCAGTGTCGAAAAGGTCTTCAAAAACCATCCTGTTACGGCGGAGAGTTTCAATTACTCTACGATTCTCGTCAAAACCGCCTAGTTCAATCATCTCGGACAGTTTAATGGTTGCCTTTGACAGCCCGAATGTTGCAAACAGTTCTTTCTGGAAAAAGTCATTATCACGAATAATATTATTAAGTTCGTGCAATAACTGCTCACTGAGCTTGTCCGATATCGATTGACCGGCTTCCACTTTTTTGAGCGTTTTGGCAAGATCAGATGGCAGTTTCATCATCAAATACTTTGCAAAAGGATCATTTGAGTGAGCGATACGTGCTATAAGAGATTCAAAACTGGAGACATCTTCACTGCTCAGCATGCATGGAGCGTTTAATACCATGCAGTCTTGCCATACCTTGAGGCCAAGTTTATAGTTCAGCTTAAGTCGGCCAACGGCAGAAAGATCATAACGCTCCGGGTTAAAAAACAGGTTGTCGAAGAGTGCCAGTGAACTTTTTAATGTAGGGGGGTCTCCCGGACGGAGCCGCCGATAAATTTCAATCAGTCCCTCGTCGCTAGAACTGATTTTATCGATCAGCAACGTATCGCGGAACGACGAAGTAATGTGCAGATTATCAATATACAGGGCTCTAAAACTGCTTACCCCGCGTGTCTTGACTTCATTAAAGCGATCACCAGTAATTTCATCATTACATTCAACAATAATCTCGCCGGTGGTCGGATCAACAATGTCAGATGCTGCATAACGGCCAAAAACCTCTTCAATAGTAGCCGGAACGGATTTGATGCCGCGTTCCTGCATCTTCTTGATAGAAGATTTGGTAAATTTTCGGTTGGCCTTGACAAGAACTTCTCCATTGACCGGGTCAGTTACGTCAACGATAGCCTTTTGAAGCGTCAGGAGTTCAGGCTCAATACTTTTGGTAATTGAATCAGTACCGATAAATATCTCTTCGCTCTTGTAATAATAGTTAAGAAGCTGTTCAACAGAATAGCCCAAAGCCTTGAGCAGTACGGTTGCAGGCATTTTTCTGCGTCGGTCTATCCGGACGTACAGAATATCTTTGTGATCAAATTCAAAATCCAGCCATGATCCACGATAGGGAATTACGCGGGCTGAGTACAACACCTTGCCGCTTGAGTGTGTTTTGCCCTTGTCGTGATCGAAAAAGACACCCGGTGAACGGTGGAGCTGACTAACAATTACCCGTTCGGTACCGTTGATGATAAAAGTCCCGTTATCGGTCATAAGCGGGATTTCGCCAAAGTAAACTTCCTGCTCTTTGATATCCTTGATTGCTTTAACAGCAGAATCCTTACCGGCATCCCAGATCACAAGACGTACTTTAACCTTCATCGGTGCAGCATACGTCATACCGCGCTGGTGGCATTCATCAACATCATATTTGGGCTTGTTAAGCGCGTACGATACATACTCGAGAGAAGCGCTTTCGCTGAAATCCTTGATCGGGAACACACTTCTGAATACCGCTTCAAGTCCGGTATTCAGACGTGATTCAGCAGACACTTCCTGCTGGAGAAAACGTCGATATGAATCCTTCTGAATGTCAATCAGGTTGGGGATTTCGATTATGTTCTTTATCTTGGCAAAGTTTTTACGCAAGAGGTGATTATTGGCAATAGAATAAGCCATGGCTTCTCCTTTGGCGGGTATCGTAACTGGATCCAGATAACTAGTGCTAACTTGCTGGAATATCAGAAGTGTATGGCAATAAAGCGTGCCGAAACAGCACAAGCCAAGGCCGCTCCGGGCGACCTTGGCTCTCATAAATACAACAATTCTGGGTGCTATTTGATAGATGCTTCTGCGCCAGCTTCAACAAGCTGTTTCACTGCATCTTCAGCTTCCTGCTTGGAAACGCCTGCTTTTACGGTGCCAGGAGCGCCGTCAACAACATCCTTAGCTTCTTTCAGGCCAAGGCTGGTCAGAGCACGAACAACTTTGATAACATTAATCTTGTTAGCGCCAGCAGCTTTCAGGATAACGTCAAATTCAGTCTGCTCTTCAGCTGCTTCAGCAGAAGCAGGGCCGGCAGCTGCGGCAACGGCAACAGGAGCAGCTGCAGAAACGCCAAACTTTTCTTCCAATTCTTTTACGAGTTCTGCAAGGTCAAGAACAGTCATTTTTTCGATAAAGCTGATTACATCTTCTTTAGTGATAGCCATTGGGTGAATCCTCCGAATATGATTTTGGTAAAGCGTATTTTTAGTTACAGATTAATTTGCAGATTTTTGTACACGGATTGCGTCCAGTACGCGTACAAGCGAACCGGGGAGTGCAGCAAGCACACCAACAAAGTTGGTTGCAGGCGCCTGCATGGATCCGAGCATCTTGGCGATGAGGACCTCACGCGAGGGAAGGTCTGCCAATGCCTGGATCTGCTTAATATCAAGCAGTTTACCACTTAGCACAGCGGCTTTAAGCACGAATTTGCCCTGCGGGTCTTTTGCAAATTTGTTCAGTACTTTTGCTGCACTTGCCGGATCATCATAGCTGATTGCTACGGCGGTCGGACCGGCGAGGAACGGGCTGATGCACTCAATATCAGTACCCTTTGCAGCCAGGTCAAACAAAGTGTTTTTAAATACTTTGTACTCTACTGACGCAGCCCTAAGCTCATTTCGGAGCGTTGTGGCCTGCCCTACGCTCATCCCGCGAAAATCTGCGAGAAAAACTGCTTTGGCACGTGTCAGGCGCTCATGCATCTCGGTGACGAGTTCTTGTTTGCTGTTCTTGTTCAAGCGACTTCCTCCTTTCTTTTGGTATGTGAGGCAAAGCCTCGGCCAAAGTCAGGAAACGCAAAGAATGTGCGATACCCAAGTCTCGGCAGGTCCGGTGTTCGGATTATGCGTAGCAACACGCGCCTGCTGTCTTTGACTTTGGCTAAACTAATATGTTTTAAATCTGAGCTGTTACGTCAGCTGATATCAAGATTGATGCCTGCACCCATCGTAGAAGAAAGCGAAATCTTCTTGATGTAGGTACCTTTGGCAGCAGATGGTTTAGCTTTTACAAGCGCTTCGACGAGAGCAAGTAAATTCCCCTTGAGCATCTCCGCATCAAAAGAAACTTTGCCGACCGGAGCATGGATAATCCCGGCTTTTTCAACACGGAATTCAACCTTACCTGCTTTCGATTCTTTAACAGCCTTGCCAACTTCAAAGGTAACAGTGCCAACCTTCGGGTTTGGCATGAGACCACGAGGTCCGAGCAACTTACCAATCTTACCTACGACACCCATCATGTCGGGCGTTGCAATGGCAGTATCAAAATCAAACCAACCGGCCTGAATCTTGGCAACGAGATCGTCTCCGCCAACATAATCCGCACCGGCATCAAGGGCTTCCTTCTCTTTTTCACCCTTCGCAAACACGAGAACACGGACGTTTTTGCCGAGTCCGTTTGGGAGAACAACTGCACCGCGAACCATCTGGTCCGCGTGTCGTGGATCAACGCCTAATTTAACGGCAACATCGACAGTCTCATCAAATTTTGCATAAGCGGTCTGTTTCACAACATCAACTGCAGTCCCAAGTTGATAAACCTTGTTTCTGTCAATTTTTGACATTGCTTCAGAATGTTTCTTTGCGCTTTTTGACATGATACAACCTCTCTAGGGATCTTGATTAATAAATAGTGTGCCGAATTAGGCGATATCAACGCCCATTGAGCGTGCAGTACCTTCAACTGTCCTCATGGCAGCTTCAAGTGAAGCAGCATTAAGGTCAGGCATTTTCTTTTTGGCAATTTCTTCAACCTGGGCTTTAGTAAGTTTGCCGACTTTTGTCTTGTTTGGAACTGCAGAACCGCTCTTAAGGTCGAGAGCTTTCTTTATCAGCACCGGAACTGGAGGCGTCTTGGTAATAAATGTGAATGATCTGTCAGCATACACAGTAATTACAACTGGTGTAATAGTACCTTCATCGGCCTGTGTTTTTGCGTTAAATGCCTTACAAAATTCCATGATGTTGACGCCATGTTGACCGAGGGCAGGTCCGATTGGAGGCGAAGGATTTGCTTTGCCTGCTGGTACCTGTAATTTGATGTAGCCGGTTATCTTCTTTGCCATAAAAGTGCTCCTTTATATACAGCGTATGCCTGTCATCCTCAAAAGAATGACTGATTAAATAAGCTAGTTCTTTTCGACCTGCATGAATTCAAGCTCGACAGGAGTTGCACGACCAAAAATTGTTACGGTTACGCGTAGCTTGCCTTTGTCAGGTTTAACGTCTTCAACAACTCCTGAAAAATTAAGAAATGGACCATCAACAACGCGCACTGTTTCACCAACTTCAAACAGCACTTTAGGACGCGGTTTTTCAGCACCCTCTTCCATGCGCCGGGTAATTTTATTAACTTCCTCATCCGCAATAGGAAAGGGGGTGTTGCCACCAACAAAGCCGGTTACTTTGGCCGTTTCCTTTACAAGGTGCCATGTTTCGTCAGTCAGCTCCATTTTTACCAGAATGTAACCGGGGAAAAACTTTCGTGAGGAGGTTTTTTTCTCACCTTTTTTGAGCTCAACAACGGTTTCACACGGAATAAGAATCTCTTCAAAAAAACTCTCCATGCCCTCATTCTTGATGCTTTCAAGTAAATTCAGACGGACCTTGTTCTCAAAGCTTGAATATGTATGTACACCATACCATTTCATGGACATAGCTGGACCCTTTATCCTAGTATCAGACGCAACAGCTTGGCCAGAACAAGATCACAAGCACCAAGATAGAGTGAAATCAGCACAACAATAACAATGACAACACCAGTCGTTGCAATCGTCTCTTTGCGTGTTGGCCATGTGACCTTTTCAAGCTCAAGCTTTACTGATTCAAAAAAAGCGGTGACTTTTTGCACACTATAGCTCCTGGCAGTTTAACTATGAACTACCGACTGTTCTCGAAAGCTATTATTGATTCTCCACAAGGGAGAGTCGGCTGATTGTGGCAGGCCAGGAGGGATTCGAACCCCCAACATCCGGTTTTGGAGACCGGCGCTCTACCAATTAGAGCTACTGGCCTGTACCGTGCAACAATCGGTTCAGACTATTTGGTTTCCTTGTGAGGAGTGTGCTTGCGACAGAAGCGGCAATACTTGCTAAATTCAAGTTTACCTGGAGTTGTTTTTTTGTTTTTTGTTGTCGTGTAGTTTCTCTGTTTGCACTCTGTGCAACCAAGTGTAATGATGTCTCTCATAAATGTGCTTCCTTTTGTATGAAATCAGCAGACACTGACTGTAGTCATGCCCACATACGTTCATCTAAATTCTATATTTATTCAATAATTGAAGCTACAACGCCTGCGCCGACAGTACGGCCACCTTCACGGATAGCGAAACGCAGGCCTTCGTCCATTGCGATCGGAGTGATCAGCTTGATGGTCATAGCGACGTTGTCGCCAGGCATAACCATTTCAATACCGGCAGGAAGTTCGGCAACACCGGTAACGTCAGTGGTACGGAAGTAGAACTGCGGACGGTAGCCGTTGAAGAATGGAGTGTGACGTCCACCTTCTTCTTTGGTGAGGATGTATGCTTCTGCTTTGAATTTGGTGTGTGGTGTGATTGAACCTGGCTTGGCAAGTACCTGGCCGCGTTCGATATCTTCACGCTTTACACCGCGCAGCAGTGCGCCGATGTTGTCGCCTGCACGACCTTCGTCAAGCAGTTTGCGGAACATTTCAACACCGGTTACGGTGGTTTTGATGGTGTTCTTGATGCCGACAACTTCAACTTCTTCGCCGACTTTTACGATGCCGCGCTCAACACGACCGGTAGCAACGGTACCACGACCGGAGATGGAGAATACGTCTTCTACCGGCATCAGGAACGGACGGTCAATTGCACGCTCTGGATCAGGAATGTATGCATCAACTGCATCCATGAGACGGCCGATGGACTCTTCGCCA
>CAVXBQ010000008.1:0-12082 GCA_963760075.1 uncultured delta proteobacterium
CCATTTTGCTAACCAATTGAAATATTTGACCTTAGTTTGCTTTACTTAAACCAATTGTTTGCATTTCGTTAGACGAAGGTATCACAGAATCCGCCTGTAATCAATGGTTTACTTCGACGGCAAAAATATTCCGGATTGCTATTAATTGTCTTGCCCTTGAACCGATAACCATCAGGTAAACCTGCTGCACGCGGTCGCCTCCGGCCGGAATACGCAAACTCCTTATCCCGACATTTTTTTTGAACGAAAACGTACGTTACCATTCCAGTAATCAGAAATAATGCCGATACTGTATCGATAGATGGGAGTTTGAGACAGTGGAGGAATTCAACTTGGAATACACCATCAAGCGAGAGTTAGTGCAGATATTAGGAGAGATAGAACATCATTTAGGAGATTAGAGTATACCAGGGAAGGGAATTCAGGCGAAAATGGTTTACCTATCTGGTGACTTTGAAAAGATTATCAGTGACAAGTATGCCGAACTTACAGATACCCAGAAACATGTCATTGCTGAAACTATGAACATTCAACGGATTAGTAGAACTCAGTGACTCCTTCACATAATCCAAGGAACCCAACTCAATCAGTGTGTGATGCACTTGTACAGTTCTGCATATTTAGGCAAAAAAGATGGGGAAACCCTTGAGGTTTTACCTATCTTTTCCTATTTGAATCGGCATCGGTTTTCTATGATGGTTCCAATATAAGTAGTTGATATATCAGATTCTGAACTGGGAGCATATAACCATTGGCGCAACAACCCGTTAACCGAACGGGTTCACTTAACGAGATAATTATTTTTACAAAAAAAGGCTACATCCGAAGATGCAGCCTTTTAACCATATAAAAATGGAATTACTTAGCAGCAGGAGCAGTTTCAGCAGCAGGAGCAGCTTCTTTCTTCTCTGCTTTAGCTTTCTTTGCTTTCTTTGCTTTCTTAGCTTTTTTCACTTTCTTTACTTCTTTTTTCTCAACAGCAGGCTTTGCATCAGCAGCAGGTGCAGCAGCAGGTGCAGCATCAGCAGCGAATACTACAGCAGAGAAAGACAGAGCAACGATTGCAGCAACGAGAGTGGAAAGAACTTTTTTCATGGGTGATACCTCCAAATAATTTAGCGAATCTATCAACACTAAAAGCAGATGTCATGCCAAGTCCTGTATTGGCGTAATGTACCGAATGTATTAGCCAAATATAACACCTAACATTCTTTGCCAAAATAAGCTCACCCCATATCCTCAATTTCCTACTTTATATGCGGTATATGTCTTTTTAATTTATTTGGATGACTATTGACACCATAGTCCAACTGCACAAGATCCTCTAGATGCACCCTGTCGGTAAGCCATTTTGACGATTTCTTGATAACTTTGAATCCTATATTGACACAACCTTTATTCTATTCCTGATAGCATACAGTTATAGGAAAAGGTAATGCTGAGATAGGAGGTTAGCCATGAAAGCCTATATGTTTGACACCGAAAGCGGGCTTTACGAAGGTGAGGCATTTGAAGATGAAAGTCTAATCAAATATGTAGACGGACTCACCACAATTACTCCTCCTGAGCATGATAAGGGTATGGTGCCAGTATTTAACCAGAATCATCAGGTATGGTCTTTAATCCCGATCTCTGCGGCAAAGATACGTCTCGGTCTTGCAAGCTGATTAACAGGAGATACATCATGACCTCATTAGTTTGGGAAGATAAATATAATACGGGCGTCGAGACGATGGACGTCCAGCATCGAAAAATATTTGACTATATGACCACTATCTATCATGTCTTGGCCGATAACCAACAGGTGTGTGATCCTTTAAATGGTATGTTAGATCAGCTGGAGCTTCTTTGTCAGATGCACTTTCTGAATGAACAACAATTGATGGATGATATAAACTATCCCTCTGCCTCAGAGCACAAACGCATACATGATCTGTTCTTGGCTACAATTGGCCAGTTCAAGATTCAGAGTAGCAAGTGCCATAGTCCCAATATTCTCAATGAATTCCTCAAGCTAAAAGAGGACTTCATTATCCACATGCTCAAAGAAAGCACGGCTCTAAGAGATTTTGTCAAAGCAGGAACTATTGAATATCCAGATGTAACATTACTTTGACATAATATTACATTTCCACGTTGGTGTCTCAATCCATAATCTATCTGCTCCAGTGCTTCCAATAACATAAGCTAGTGAGCTCGCAAGAGTGCTTTCATCATGAACTTACCTGCGCTGAAGTGACATCTCCTGGACCGTTATGCGAACTATAGTGCATGAGTCGCAAACCAAACCTACCGGGTATGATCTCCATCTGGGGCAGACTCTCGATGACCGTTTCTTTATAACCGAGATCATCACTCGCAGTGGGGTGGCGACTATTTTCAAGGCGACCGATTTGCGCACTAAACAAGATGTGGCACTCAAAGTGCCATTCTCGCAATTCGAGATTAGCCCTAGTTTCTTTGCTAGATTTGCACAGGAGGTACAGATAGGGGAGAAGTTTAATCACCCTTACCTACTGAAATTCATCCCGGTTGAGCACCGCAGCCGCCCCTACCTCGTGACTGAGTATCTGCGTGGAAACACGCTCGCACACCTTCTGAAACGCGTCAGTCCTATGCCAGAAAAGGACGCACTCAGGCTCGCCAGCCGTATCTGCGAAGGTTTGTCCCATATGCACGAGCATGGAGTCATTCATCGTGACCTCAAGCCGCATAACATAATGCTTTGTTTTGATGGTACGATAAGGATCATGGACTTTGGCATCTCCAAATCAATAGGAAAACGGTTCTCCTTCACTGGTAATACTCCTGCAATGGGAACCCCCGAATATATAGCTCCCGAACAGATAGGCGGGAAACGCGGCGACGAACGGACCGACATCTACAGTTTGGGAGCAATGCTGTATGAGATGGTGGTAGGAGCGATCCCCTTTGAAAATGAGAACAAGGACGTGTTTGCGACCATGAACGCCAGGATAACCGGTGATCCGGTTGCCCCACGCGCACTAAACCGCGAATTGTCGGAGCAGGTTGAGGAGATCGTCCTCCACGCCATGGAACGGGATCCCAGAAAAAGGTACTCGACTGCCATCGCAATGAAAGAGGATCTGGACTATCCGGGCAAGGTGCAGTTGACAGGGCGCTGCCACCGGTTGCGGAAACCAGCTCCGTGGAAACAGCACTTGAAGAACGTACTGTTGATCGTACTTACCCTGGCACCCATCATTTTCGGCTTTATCCAACTTATCTTGTTGATTATGCGGCGTGGCCCCTAAAAGTCCATTAGTAAAATTTACACTTTAATGGTTGTTCTTCAGAGTTTAAAGTACTGCATTAATCTGCTGAGTACTCCATATTATGAACACTCACTCCCAAACCTTTAGGCGATAGCCAACCCCCTGTTCTGTTATAATATGCCTCGGACGAGAAGCATCAACTTCAATTTTGTGCCGCAGGTTACTAATGTTTACTCGCAGCAAATGAGAATGTTCCGGGTTAATATCTTCCCATACGTGCTTAAGTATTTGACCATGAGTCAGTACCCTCCCAGCATGCGCAACCAAGAGACGCAGGATGTCGTATTCCGTAGGTGTAAGCTGGACCTCTTCATCGTTAACAGTTACCAGACGTCGAAGCTGGTCCAGCACTAGGCCACCGCTGCTAAAGATCAACTCCGGAGCTTTGCATAAATCTCGTAGCACTACACGGATGCGGGCTTGCAGTTCGCCAGGCCCAAACGGTTTGGTAAGATAGTCGTTGGCACCAGCGTCCAGTGCATTCACCTTATCTATTTCACGGTTTCGGACCGAAATCACAATTATCGGTACCTGAGACCAATCTCGAATCCGCTTGATCACCTCAATGCCGTCCATATCAGGCAAACCCAGATCAAGCAAAATTACGTCCGGTTGATACGCGGCGGCAGCAGCCAAGCCATCATGACCATTATTAGCTTCATGCAGCACGTATTCAGTGTTGGTAAGAATACTATGCAAGAAGCGCCGAATAGCCACTTCATCATCGATGACCAGGATACGAGGAAGGTTCTCTGTAGTTTGTTCAGGTGCCATTATATTGCTCCCCTAACGGCAGCCGCATTTCTATCCTCAGGCCACCGCCAGTACGGTTTTCAGCACTAATTCTTCCACCATGAGCTTCAACAATTCCTTTGCAGATGGAAAGCCCCAAACCGGTGCCGCCGGCACCTTCGGGGATCGGAATCCTGTAGAACTTGTCGAAGACCTTCATCAAGTCATGCTCCGGCACGCCGGGACCCCGGTCGGCTACTTCCATCACCAGCCACTCTGCCTCAGTTGAGGCAACTACCTCAATCAGGCTTCCGGGCGACGAATATTTCAGGCTGTTCTCCAAAAGGTTAACCAGCACCTGAGTCATCAACACAAGATCCATAGGCACCAACGGCATAACAGGCAGCATCTTGAACGACACCTCTCTGTTCCCCATTCGCGTTTCAAGGGCAGCCAAGGCGCACCCTATCAGATCCTGCACATCGCACGGCTCAAAATTCAATCTGATCGCGCCTGCCTCGATACGGGTCATGTCCAGAAGGTTACCGACAAAACGGTTGAGACGCTCCGCCTCACCACACGCAGTCTCCAGCAGTTCTCGTCGCGCTAGGTCACTGAGGTAGGCCCCTTCCTCTTTCAAACTATAGAGAACACCGGTAACAGTGGATAGGGGGGTGCGCAGGTCGTGGGAAATCGAATTCAAGAGAGCCCGTTCCAGATTTTCCCTGGCTACGAGAATTTGAGCCTGCTCAGCCTGACTGGAAAAGCGGATTCGTTCCAAGGCCATGGCGGCCTGAGTGACAAATGCATCAAGCAAGCGACGGTTGTCCTGTGCATGATAGGCATGCTCATCTTTCAGCTTGACCCCCATGACCCCCAACACACTGGACGGGGTTTGCAAAGGAAGATAAATCAGATCGGCGGATACAAGCGTATCCGTGGCGCGCCCGGCCGGGTGACTGTTGCGGAAGGCCCAATCGGCTACGGCCTTCTCGTTGATATTCAACACAAGTCCCTCACTGGCAGCTAGGATATTGAGCCGTTCCGCTTCCGGCAGAAACATCACAACTTGAGCACTCAAAGCCTCTTCCACATTTCTTATCACGGCCTTCAGAACGGCATCGCTATCCACTGAGGCGGCAAGATCGCGACTCAAGTAGTAAAGGCTTGCCGTATGTACCTCGCGAGCCCGCATCACTTCAGCCCTCTCTTTAGATCGAGCCACCAGGGTACTGATTACGACTCCCACCACGAACAGCCCCAGAAAAGTGAGCAGATACTGAGTGTCGGACACAGCAAACGTCATGCGCGGGGGCACAAAGAAAAAATCGAAGGCCAGCACACCAAGGAAGGCTGAGGCTATGGCTTGTTTGCGGCTGAGCCGCACCGCAGCGACAACCACTGTCAACAGATAAAACATGACCATGTTAGTCGGTGCCAGAAAGGGACGCAATAGTTCGCACAATACTGTGGCGGCTAAAACAAGAACTAGGCTTGACACATACCCGCGCAATTCAAACGGGGTGCGGTGTTTATATACGGGAGCAGCTACAGCAGGTTTCTCCTCCGGTTCGAAGCTAACTACGACGACGTCTATCGCCCCACTTCTGCGGATAATTCGGTCAACGATCGGTGTACGAAACCTTTTGCGCCAGCTGGGCTTATTTGGCTTGCCCATCACAATCTTGGTGATGTTGTGTCGTGTGGCATATTCCATAACCGCATCGGTTATGTCGATGGCCGTGACGGACCCAACTTGGGCACCCAGTCCCTCGGCTAGTCGCAGATCACGCCAGATATGCTCCCGGTTCTCCCTAACATGACGACTGAGTGCCGGTGTTTCAATGTAGACAGTAAACCACTGTGCCCTCAACTCTTCAGCCAGGCGACAAGTGGCACGTATCAGCTTTTCGCTGTATGGACTGCCACTAACGCAGACCATCAGCCGTTCCGCTGTTGCCCACGGCCCGGCAATGGACTGTGTCTCCATATAGGCCCGCATCTGGTCGTCCACGCGGGCAGCGGTGCGGCGCAAGGAGAGTTCCCGCAAGGCCATCAAATTGCCAGGACGAAAAAACTTTTCGATTGCCTTGGCAGCCTGATCAGCTATGTAGATTTTCCCTTCGTGCAGGCGCTGCAGCAGGTCTTCAGGAGGAATGTCGATCAGTTTGAGCTCAAAGGCACGGTCCAGAAGACGGTCCGGAACAGTCTCGCGCACGATGATACCGGTGATCTGGGCTACCACGTCATTAAGGCTTTCAAAGTGCTGAATATTGACCGTGGTATAGACATCGATACCGGCCTCCAGAATCTCCTCCACATCCAGCCAGCGTTTCTCATGCCGCGATCCAGGGGCGTTGCTGTGGGCCAGTTCGTCCACCAAGACAATCTGCGGTTTGCGCGCCAGGATGGCATCAATGTCCATCTCCTTAAGCGCAACTTCCATATAGCGGATTTCCTTGCGTGGCAGGGCCTCCAGTCCCTCCAGTAACACGTCGGTCTCGGCGCGGCCGTGCGATTCAACATAGCCAACCACAACGTCGCGACCATCCTTCTTGCGTTGTCTGGCCGCCTCCAGCATGGCATAGGTCTTACCGACCCCGGCAGCATAGCCGAGGAAGACTTTTAACTTACCCAGTTCGGCAGAAACCTCTTCGGCCTTCGCCAGTTTCAGCATCGCCTCCGGGGAGGGGCGTACGTCGTCACCATTGGTCATTATCTCTCCTTGAGACGGTTATTTTGCCGATACTATATTGGGTGGTTTTCGTGTATGAAATTCTACGATCGTATCCCACGTAATGCTTCCACGATTTAAGAATAGGGTAAAGCAACATTCGTTCTGTAAATTTGTCATCCCATCTTTTGGGTTTGTTATCTGATTACATTGTCAGGTATGCTCGGCCTGTTTCCCAGTCCTCTGATATTTCCATCAAAACAGCGCTGACGAGCCTTAGGCACGATGCGTCATTTGGGAAAATACTTGCAACACGAGTTCGTTGCCGGATCTCCTTGTTGATCCGCTCCAAGACGTTGCTTGTCCGGATTCGACGCCAATGTTCAGCTGGAAACTGGAATGCTGTGAACCCCTCCGGAATGTTTTCTTCCGCCCAGGCAACCAGGCGGGGTGCCGACTTTTCGTAGTTCTCAAGAAGTTGAGACAGGAGCCTTTTCGCCTCGTCTTCCGAAGGAGCGGTAAAAATACTCCTGATGTCTGCCGCGACCTTCTTTTTAAGCTCCAGCTTTGGTACATACGATTGAGCGTTCTGCTGTAAATGGAACTGACAGCGTTGCCATGGGACACTTGGGAAGACCGCTCTGCGTGCGGCCTTAATGCCTTCATGTGCATCGCTAATGAACAACTTTACACCATGAAGCCCACGTGCTTGCAGCTGTTTGAGAAAATCACGCCAATGCGCTTCTTGCTCCGAAATTGCGACCGAAGTGCCTAAAATCTGGCGTGTACCGGTTTCAGAAACACCGATGGCAACCAAAACAGCCGAATTAACTACAGCTCCGTTGTTTCTTACCTTCTCGTAGCGTGCATCAAGGTAAACATACGAGTAAGCACCTAATGGCCGGTTGCGCCATTGCTCAAGAACGGCGTCTAATTCCTGGGCGGCACGGCTTACCTGACTGGATGAAACCTCAAAGCCACAGAGCTGTTCGGTTATCTGTGCAACTCTACGGGTTGAAACACCTTGAACATACATCTCGGCCAACGCCAGCTTCAAGGCACGCTCGGAACGGATTCCCTTATCGAGGCTGGAAGGATAAAAGCCACCGTCTCGTACTTGGGGAACAGCGAATGTCAACGCCCCAACTCGTGTCTTGACCGTCTTGGGTTTATAGCCATTAGCGTACCCCTGGCGATCCTCACTGCGCTCGTACGGGCCGACACCCAAATGGCCCTGCCGTTCCAGGCGCATGGCTTCGTTAATAAGGCGACGAACTGCTTCGCCAAGGCCATTGAATCCGTCGGCAGTGAGCAGTTTTAAAACGTCGTAAAAGGTGCTACTCTCTTCTGGACAGGTCATGGTTTCTTCTCCTCTCTGGTTGGGTTTGGCGATTCACCAAAAGAAGAGAATGACCCTGACCTGTCTTTTTGTCAGGCTTTTATGAATTTACAGAAAGAACGATACGCTAACCCTCCGTTTCAGCGATTCCGCTCACTCGGAGCAGTTTGGTTTGTTCGGTTTTCAATTACTGGTTTAACTCGTTAATCACCGGTTAGAACCGGGTTTGTATATGTAGAAACATATTTATAGATGTAGAAACTTGTTTCTATATCTATAAACCTAAGAAATTTCTATATGTATAAACTTTTCATTATTTTTCCGGTTCACGAAGTTTCTATATTTAGAAACTTCCCGCAGTGAATTCCAGGGACACCTTACTATCTCCATTAATGCCATCCTCGCTTCACACCCACATCCTCCCTACCTCATCCACTCCCAACAATCAAGCGTAACTTCAGATAGTTAACACTTATAAGAAGTGTAATTTCTTTACACTTCTTATAATATGCCGTTTTTATTGCACTTTAAAAATGGATATATTTTCATAAAATAAAATAAATACAAAAAAAGGAGAGCGCCGACAATAGGCACTCCCCATGGGGTTACAGGTAATGGTGTGGGCAGGTTACGCGGTCGCGCCCATATCCTCCAGCTGCAGTTCCTTGATCGCCATTTCCCTCATCTTGAATTTCTGGATCTTGCCGGAGGCGGTCATCGGGTAGCCGTCGACAAATTTGACGTATTTCGGGATTTTGTAGTTGGCAATCTTGTCCACGGCAGAAGTCACGGACTTCGTCTTCGGTCATCGCCACCCCTTTTTTGAGGATGATGGCGGCCATGACCTGTTCGCCGTATTTCTTGTCCGGAACGCCGTAGACCTGGATATCGGAGACTTTGGGGTGGGTGTAGAGGAATTCTTCGATTTCACGCGGGTAGATGTTTTCACCGCCACGGATGATCATCTGTTTGATGCGGCCGGTGATTTTGCAGTAGCCGTTTTCGTCCATGATGGCCAGGTCGCCGGTGTGCAGCCAGTTGTCAGTGTCGATGGCCCGGGCGGTTTCGTCCGGCATTTTGTAGTACCCTTTCATGACGTGGTAGCCACGGGTGCAGAGTTCTCCCTGTTTGCCCGGGGGAAGGGTTTCGTCGGTTTCGATGTCGACTATTTTTACTTCGACATCGGGCAGTGCGCGACCGACGGTGGCGACGCGCAGTTCGATGGGCGTCATCGGTGCGGGTCTGGGTGATGACGGGAGAGGATTCGGTCTGGCCGTAGGCGATGGTGATTTCGGAGGCGTGCATGTCGCTGATGACTTTTTTCATGACTTCGATCGGGCAGTTGGAACCGGCCATGATGCCGGTGCGCAGGGTGGAGAGGTCGAAATTTTTGAAAGTCGGGATGTTCCAGTTCGGCGATGAACATGGTCGGGACGCCATGGACGGCGGTGCATTTTTCTTTCTCGATGGTCTGCAGCACTTTGAGCGGATCGAAGATTTCCACCGGAACCATGGTGGTGGCGTGGGTGACGCAGGCCATGACACCCAGGACGCAGCCGAAGCAGTGAAAGAAGGGGACCGGGATGCAGAGGCGGTCTTTTTCGGTGAATTTCATGCATTCGCCGATGTTGAAGCCGTTGTTGACGATGTTGTAGTGGGTGAGCATGACCCCTTTGGGGAAACCGGTGGTGCCGGAGGTGTACTGCATGTTGATGGTTTCATGGCAGTCGAGGGTGGCTTCAATGGCGTTCAGTTCAGCGTCGGACACCTCCTCCCCCAGTTTGATGATGCTGTCGAAGTTGAACATGCCGGCGGGGGTTTCCTCGCCGATGAAGATGACGTTTTTCAGGAATGGCAGTTTGGCGGTGCTGAGTGTGCCCGGTGCTGATGCCGCCAGTTCGGGAACGACACTGGCAAGGGTTTCGACGTAGTTGGTGTCTTTGAAGGAGCCGACCATGAAGAGCGAGGTGGAGTCGGACTGTTTCAGGATATATTCGAGTTCGGCCGATTTGTAGCTGGTGTTGACGGTGACGAGGATGGCGCCGATTTTGGCGGAGGCAAATTGCAGCAGCACCCATTCGGGGACGTTGTAGGCCCAGATGGCGATGTTATCCCCTTTTTTGATGCCGAGCCGCAGCAGCCCTTTGGCGATCTGGCGGCAGGTGTCGTTGAACTGTTTGTAGGTGTAGCGCAAGGCCGCGTTCCGGATAGACCAGCGCTTCGTTGTCCGGGTAGCGACGAGCCATGTCGTCCAGAAGGCTGCCGACGGTGTGGGTGAGTTGTTGCGACATGATGACCTCCAATCAAAGTTATTCAATGAATCAAATCAATACACAACCATAACAGCATGTATTTAAAGGTTTTTTGATAACACGGGCAGGCAGGTGAGTCAAGCGGGAAAACGGTAATGGGTAGGAGGCAATGCGCCTACGGAAGAGTAAAGAAGAACGTCGCCCCGACTCCGACTTCGGCTTCGGCCCAGACTCGGCCGCCATGACGGAAAATGATCCGCTGGACCGTCGCAAGACCGATACCGGTACCACTGAACTGGCTGGAATCGTGCAGTCGCGTGAAAACGCGGAAAAGCTTGTCTGCATCCTTCATATCAAACCCGGCACCATTATCGCGGACATAATATACCGGACCGGTTTCGGTCTGATCGACACCGAACTCGATCAGGGCATCGCTCTTGCCCGAGCTGTATTTCCAGGCGTTGCCCAGCAGGTTGATCATAACCATTTTCAAAAGCCGGGCATCACCGGCAACAACAATATCCGGTTCGATACGCGTCCTGACGGATCGATCAGGATACTCCAGAGACAACTCTTTCATGGTCTCGTCGGCAATAGCACTCAGGTTGACTCTGCCCGAGACGATCTCGGCACGGGTCAACTGTGCCAGATGCAGCAGAGCGTCGATCATTTCGTTCAGCCATGTTTCGGACTCGTAGATGCGGATGATATATTCTTTGACGCGCGGATCGAGATCGATGTCATCATCCAGCAGCAGTTGGCAGTATCCTGAAATCCGGGTAAGCGGTCCGCGCATGTCATGCGAAACGGAATAATTAAATGTCTCCAATTCGTTGTTGGCGGCGGCGAGGTCGATTGCCTTACGGCTCAGTCGTTCGTTGAGCGCGCGAATCTGCTCGAGATGCATATGATCGGACTCTTCAGTGATCTTACGTTGCGTAATATCCCGGTCAAAACCCAATATGTACTTCTTGCCGCCGATTGTTATGAGTCCGGCGTGTATCTCGATCGGAAACTGGGTGCCATCCTTTTTCTGGTGCCAGAGTTCTGCCGTCGCCCACTCACCGGCAACAATAGCGGCAGTGAGGCTTCCGGAAATTTTATTGGTCTCGGCAGTATTCAGATCATTGATACGCAGGGTGAGCAGCTCGTCCAGCGGATACCCGTGCTGGTCGGCAGCAGCCTGATTGGCCGCCACAATCCGCCCCGCCTCGTCACCCTCCACGCCAATGATGATAATCGCGTCGGGAGCCCGCTCAAACAGCATGCGATAGCGCCCCTCGCTTTCCCGCATCCCCGCCTCGGCAAGTTCCAGCGAGTCAAGCATGCCGTTGATCGAAACGGCAAGGGTCTGTAATTCGTCCTGATGTTCCGAAAGCGGCACACGTGCAGAAATATCCCGCGTATCGGTAATCTGCCGTACCCTGGTGGTAAGGGACTTCAGACGGGTCAGAATCGTTCCCCGGACAAACAGCAGCATCACGCCGCAAAACACGCCGCCGGCCAGAAACAACGCCGTAAAGATATAGGCTATGGTCATTTTGCCATGGTCGTACAGAGGCTTTTCAGCGTACGGACGAGTGATGACGGCTTCGGAGATATGCGCGAGACGGATCATAACCGCCGACGGAGGTATCATCGATGATGCCGGTAACTATGTTTCCCACGGTAATCGCGGCTGCCGCCTTCTCGACATCAGGCGAAAGCGGACTGTTCAGATCACACACGGCGATGGCAGGTCCCGGTGGCCCTGAAGAGCCGGTCCATTTCAACATGGTCAATCAACCAG
>CAVXBQ010000009.1:0-306616 GCA_963760075.1 uncultured delta proteobacterium
CATGGTCGTCCTCGCCACCGCCGTCCAGCCCCAGAAAGGGGCCGATGCTGGCCCAGAAACTCGGCATCTCCTACGACAAATACCACTTCTACTCCGAGGCCCACGCCAAACTGCGCCCGGTGGAATGCGCCACCGCCGGCATCTACCTGGCCGGCGCCTGCCAGGGGCCCAAAGACATCCCGGAAACCGTCTCCCAGGCATCCGCCGCGGCCGCCAAAGTCATGACCCTCTTCTCCAAAGACAAACTGGAGCGGGAACCGATCGTCGCCAAAGTACGCGAAGCCGGCTGCGTCGGCTGCTTCGCCTGCAAGAAGGTCTGTGCCTACGGCGCCATAGAAGAAAAAGAAATCCGCGACCGCCAGGGGAACCTGATCAAGGTGGTCGCCTACGTCAACCCCGGCGTCTGCGGCGGCTGCGGCACCTGCCAGGCCACCTGCCCGTCGAAGTCCGTGGAGCTGGATGGATATACCGATGAACAGATCGTGGCGATGATAGAAGCACTTTAAAGGCTATCTCACGCGGAGACGCGGAGAACGCGGAGAAAACCAAGATAAAGCTAAAGTCTTTAGGGTTAAACCATAAAGCTTTTGATTTTGGCTTTCTCCGCGTACTCCGCGTCTCCGCTGACGGTTTCAGTTTAATAAGGAAGCACCATGCACCCTGAAAAACAGAAACACGACTTCGAACCGAAAATAATCGCCTTCGTCTGCACCTGGTGCACCTACGCCGGGGCCGACCTGGCCGGCACCAGCCGCATGCAGTACCCGACCAACGTGCGGGTGCTCAAGTTCCCCTGCACCGGCCGCATCGACCCGGTCTTCATCCTCAAAGCCTTCCAGCAGGGGGCCGACGGCGTCCTGGTCTCCGGCTGCCATCCGGGCGACTGCCACTACATCGCCGGCAACTTCCACGCCCGCCGCAGATTCGCCGCCTTCCGGAAACTGCTGGAGTTCGTCGGGGTCGACCTGAACCGCCTGCAGTTCTCCTGGGTCTCCGCCGCCGAAGGGGGCAAATGGGTCGAGGTGGTCACCGACCTGACCGAAAAGGTACGCGCCATGGGACCGATGACCGAGTTCAAGGAACTGGCCCTGGAAGAACAGTGGTCCGGCGCCATCAACACACCGGAATTGCAGGAAGCGTACAACCAGATCTGAACGACAAAGCATTCACCACGGAGGACACGGAGGTACACAGAGGAAAAACGAGGAAAACAAAAGCAAGACAATCTTTTTTGGTTTAACCCTGAATCTTTAGTCTTTGATCTTGCTTTCCTCCGTGTCCTCCGTGTCTCCGTGGTCGGATTAAGGAATTTGATACATGACTCAACCAATCGACACATCCATCTACAGCCGCCGTTACCGACGCCATCCAGGCCGAGGCGCAAGCGCATCCTCTCCGAAGGGCAGGTCATCGGCCATCGTCGGCTACGCCGCCGCCCGCCGCAAAGGTTCGGCCCAGCCGATCGTCATCAGCCACTGCCGACGATGCGGCACAAACTGATCTTCACCCCGGCCTGCGTCAACAACCTGGCCGTCTACCTGACCAAGGCCAAGAAAGAGATCCCCAAAAAGGGCAAGATCGGCATCGTCGTCAAAGGGTGCGACCTGAAGGCGCTGGTCGGGCTGATGGGGGAATCCCAGCTGAAGCGGGAGGACCTCTACCTGATCGGCGTCCCCTGCGCCGGCGTGCTGGCCTCAACGATCCAGCCGGCCACGGAACTGACCAGCGGACAGCATCGCCCCCAAATGCCGCGAATGCGACGCCCATCTGCCGACCGGGTGCGACTTCGTCCCGAACGTCCAGACTGCCGGACTCACCCGCAACTGGAAAGGAAATACGCCGCCGAGATCGCCCGACTGGAGGCGCTGACCCCGGCCGAGCGCTGGGCCTACTGGAAAGAACAGTTCGCCAAATGCATCAAATGCTACGCCTGCCGCCAGGTCTGCCCGTTCTGCTTCTGCGAACAGTGCCTGTGCGACCGCAACAAACCGCAGATGGTGGAGACCACCCCCCGGCCGGCCGGCAACACCGCCTGGCACATCGTCCGGGCCATGCACCTGGCCGGCCGCTGCGCCGGCTGCGCCGAATGCGAACGGGTCTGCCCGATGGACATCCCGCTGAACCTGCTGAACCGCAAGATGGCCAAGGAGCTGAAGGAGCTCTACGACTACGAGGCCGGCTTCGAGGTCAACGACAAGGGGCCGCTGACACGTTACACGAGAAGGATGATCAGAGCTTTATAAAATAACAGCTACGAACAGCGTTACCACGGAGGACACGAAGAATGCGAGGAATCAATCAAATCGAAGTTTTAGTTAACCAGAATAATCTTTGTTATCAATTTTGGTTTCCTCGTACTCTCCGTGTCCTCGTGGTGAAAAAGGTTTTACATGCAAAAATACATCTCCGAACAGAACCTGAACACCCTCCTGGACACGCTGATCAAACAGGGCACCCGCGTCGTTGCCCCGCGCATGAACGCCGGCACACCGCTCTACGAACCGCTCACGAGCTCCGGCGAAATGGTCACCGACCAGCTGCCGCGCCGCTCCGCCAAGGAGGCCTTCTTCCCGCTCTGCGAGGACATCATGTCCTACGAGAAGGAAGGGCAGAAGGTCAAACTGACCGACATCGACCCGGCCCGCTTCCCGGAGACGGTCCTGGTGGGGGTGCGCCCCTGCGATGCCGCCGCCATCCCGGTGCTGGATGCGGTCTTCTCCTGGGACTACAAGGACGAGTTCTTCCTGGAGCGGCAGAAAGAAGACCACCATCATCGGCCTGGCCTGCACCACTGCCGACGATGCCTGTTTCTGCACCGCTGTCGGGCTGTCCCCGGCCGAAACCAAAGGGAGCGACCTGTTCCTGACCCCGCTGGAAGGTGGCGGCTATGCCTGCGAAACCTACAGCGACAAGGGTGAAGCAGCTGATCACCAGCCACAAGGAGCTGTTCTGCGAACCGACCAGCAGCAAAGACACTCCCCCTGGCCGAACCGCAGACGGAGAAGTTCGACCTGAAGAAGGTCAAGGCCTGGCTGGACGACCACTTCGAAGACCCGCTCTGGGACTCCATCGCCACCCGCTGCGTCGGCTGCGGCGCCTGCGCCTTTGTCTGCCCGGCCTGCCACTGCTTCGACATCGTGGACGAAGGGACCGAAAAAGCGGCAAACGCCGAAAGAACTGGGATGCCTGCGGCTTCTGGAAGTTCACCCACCACGCCTCGGGCCACAACCCGCGCGACCTGCAGCCCAAGCGCTACCGCAACCGCATCATGCACAAGTTCAAGTACTACGACGACAAGTTCGGCCAGACCCTCTGCACCGGCTGCGGCAGATGTATCCGCATCTGCCCGGTCGGGATCGATATCGCCGCGATTGTTGAAGAGATCAGCAAGAAATAGAATAACACGGAGCACAGAGACACGGAGAAGTCAGCAGAAGAAAACAGAAAAAGCTTTAGGTTAACCCAAAAGTTAGTCTTTGATTTTACCCTGATTTTGATTCTCTGTGTTCTCCGTGTCTCCGTGGTAAAAAGGTTTTACAAATGTGTGATCACACCAACAAAAACATCTACCTCCCCTACCTGGCCACCGTCGAGGAGGTCATCGACGAGACCCCGGACGTGCGCACCCTCAGGCTGGTCTTCCAGGACGAACAAGTCACGGGACAGCTTCACCTTCCGGGCCGGGCAGTTTGCCGAGTATTCCGCCTTCGGGGCCGGCGAATCGACCTTCTGCATCGCCTCTTCACCGACCCGGAAAGGGTACATCGAGTGCTGCTTCCGCTCGGTCGGGCAGGGTGACCGAGGAGCTGCGCCGCCTGGAAGTCGGCGACACCATGGGGGTCCGCGGCCCCTACGGCAACTCCTTCCCGATCGAGGAGTTCTACGGCAAGAACCTGGTCTTCGTGGCCGGCGGCATCGCCCTGCCGCCGCTGCGGACCCTGATCTGGAACTGCCTGGACCTGCGGGACAAGTTCGGCGACATCACCATCGTCTACGGCGCCCGAACCGAAGCTGATCTGGTCTACAAGCGGGAGCTGGAGGAATGGCAGGAACGGGGTGATGTACGCCTGGTCAAGACCGTCGATCCGGGCGGCAACGGTCCCGAGTGGGACGGCAAGGTCGGCTTCGTGCCGACGATCCTGGAAGAAGCGGCACCAACTGCCGAGAACACCATCGCCCTGGTCTGCGGCCCGCCGATCATGATCAAGTTCACCCTGCCGGTGCTGGAGAAGCTCGGCTTCACCGACGAGCAGGTCTACACCACGCTGGAAAACCGGATGAAGTGCGGCCTGGGCAAGTGCGGCCGCTGCAATGTGGGCAATGTCTATGTCTGCAAGGACGGCCCGGTCTTTACCGCCAAACAGGTCAAGGCCATGCCGATGGAGTTCTGAAATGGCTACTGTCAGAAAGAGTTGTAAGAAAAAACCTGCAAAGCGCAGTCAGAAATCAGGTAAGGCAGTGTTGTCGACGGTTGTTACCGTGCGTCTCTCCGATGGCGAGAAAGAGCGCATTGACGAAATCATGATGAATCTTGATATTAAGCGCTATTCCGATGTAATGAGAATGGCCTTGCAGATGACGAGACCGGATATCAGATTCAATCAGGTGAACATGCTGTGACAAAAGTAAATTCCGGCACAAGCGTTACCGAAGCAATCCCAGCCAGTGCCGCATTGCGTGATTTTCCCACCAAGCTGTTTGTTGAAACGACCACCCGCTGCAATCTCAACTGCTTCATGTGTGTCAAACAAAACCGGGGCAGCGAGATCTGCGAAGGCGATTTTTCGCCGGAGCTATTCACTCGCCTTGAGCCGGCCTTGCCACATCTTGAAGCGCTCATTCTGAACGGCATCGGCGAACCGCTGCTGAATCCTCACCTTGAGTCGTTCATACGCAGGGCAAAAAAACTGATGCCGGCTACCGGGTGGATCGGCTTCCAGTCCAACGGCGTCCTGATGACGCACCTCCGCGCCGTGTCTCTGGTTGATGCCGGACTGGACAAGGTCTGCATCTCCATTGATGCGATTGCTCCCGAGCAGTTCAAAAAACTGCGCGAGGGTGGGGAAGTCGATGACATAGACATTGCCTTATCAGCCTTGAAAGATGCCAAGGAGCTATGCAATCGGCCTGAAGTAAAGATCGGCATCGAGTTCGTGGCGATGAGCAGCAATATCAGGGAACTCCCGGCAACTCTCGAATGGGCGGCCAGCCGCGGGGCAAGCTTTGCCATTGTCACCCATGTGCTTCCCTACGACGAACTGCACGCCCATGAAGCGGTGTTCTGCAACATTACGGATCAGGCGCTCGCGCTGTATAATTCATGGCGCCGGAAGGCGATCAAGGCCGGTATCGATATTCAGCGTTATTCTGAAGTGCGCTGGAAATACGCCCGCACCGAGAACGAACAGGCGATCGTGACTATGGTTGAAGCGATGAAAGCCGAAGCAGAGCAGCAGGGAATCATGCTCGATATAAATAAGCTTCTCAAGTTGGAACACCAGAGGCTGGAAGAGATTACCGATATTTTTGCCGCGGCAGAGGATGTGGCCGGCAAGACCGGGCTGGAGCTGCGCTTGCCGGAGGTGGCTCTCAGGGAACAGCGAAAATGCAGCTTTGTCGAGGATGGAAGCGCATTCGTATCGTGGAACGGCGACATCTCTCCCTGCTACTTTCTCTGGCATCGCTACGAATGTTTTGCGAGCGGCTGGAATCAGACGGTAAAGCCCAAAGTGTTCGGCAATCTGGCCGATCAGGATATGCTGCACATCTGGAATAATCCGGAATTCACGTCGTTTCGCAAAGACGTGCTTGCCTACGATTATCCCTCCTGCGCCGGGTGCGGCCTGGCCCCGTGCGACTACGTGCAGACCGATGAATTCCAGCAGGACTGCCACATCAGAAATGTCCCGTGCGGCTCATGTCTCTGGTGTACCGGGGTGTTTCAGTGCCTGCGGTGATGGCTGGCCTCCCGGGCAACAGGGTAAATGATCCCTTCTCCCTGAGGGAGAAGGTGGCCGAAGGCCGGATGAGGGGGATATGACATATGTCAACCATGTTCCCCCTCACCCTAGCCCTCTCCCTCATGGAGAGGGGATTGTTTTGCAACCACAGCGGAAGATTGATTCTACTCACATAAAACAGAGCATGACAGAAGTCGAGAGGGCGGGAGTAATTTCCTGCCCTCTTTTTTTGTGAATTGTGGAGACAATGAGGATTTGCTGGAGATAATTAGAAAATAATAGCAATCACCAAACGGATATGGTATCTGGTCCGACATAAATATCTATTAACAGGGTAGAGAGCGATCATGTACAAAAGCGCGTATTTTATTATCAAAAACGGCATTGAGGAGGAAAAGACCTATCACCAGGTTATTGAAAAGCTGAAGCATAATATGACCTTCGGCGTCGGCTACCTCGGCGAATATCTATCAAATGAGCGTGGACAGATCCAATCGTATTACGTTAAATTTTCCCACGCACTGGCAGCGCTTTTTGAAAAAGTCGATACAACAGGATGGGACGAAATCAAGGAAGACTACTGGAGAGACGAGAGAATCACCGGCAGTGAAAAAATCACCGTTGATTACAAGAACGATATCGGCTGGTCTATAACGATTGGGCATAGCGAAAACGGAAGAAATTTTACGCTTCAGGACATCATAGGTTTGGAGAGCGCCTGGAGCGACACATGGAGTTCCGAGAGGATACCGGCACAATGAAAAAGTTCATAACCCTTTGTATCCTGGCAATCGCAGTCAATTCCTTTGCCGCCGATTCCGGCTATCACATAATCAAGAGGCTTAAAGTCGGCGGAGAAGGCGGCTGGGATTATCTCACCGTTGACGACGCGGCACGGCGTCTCTACATATCCCGAAGCACCCATGTCATGATCATTGACCTCGATACGGATAAGGTCGTCAGGCGATATCCCGAACACGCCGGGAGTTCACGGGATTGCCGTTGCCCCGGAGCTTAACCGCGGCTTTACCAGCAACGGCACGTCTGATTCTGTAACCGATCTTCAACCTAAAGACGTTGAAAGTTATCCGCAAAGTCAAGACCGGCGGAAATCCGGACGCAATCGTCTACGACCCGGCTTCCAGGATGGTCTTTACCTTTAACGGCCGCAGCAAGGACGCAACCGTGATCAATGCCCGTTCGGGAAGAGTGGTGGAAACGATCCCGCTCGGCGGGAAACCGGAATTTGCAGTTGCTGACGGCAAAGGCAAAATATACGTCAATATCGAAGATACCAATGAAGTCGTGGAAATCGACAGCCTCAAGGCAACGGTATCGCGGAGATTCTCATTGAAAGGCTGCGAAGAACCTGCCGGAATGGGATTGAATGCGGAAAAGGGTATCGTGTTTTCGGGGTGCCATAACAAGGTCATGGCAATTCTGGATGCAAAGAGCGGTACGGTTTCAACCGTGCCTATCGGCGCGGGTGTGGACGGGAATGGCTTTGACGCACTGACCGGGCTCGCATTCAGTTCAAACGGTGACGGCACCCTTACCGTCGTTCGCGAAGCTTCACCGGGCAAATTCGAAGTAGCGGAAACGGTCGCGACACAGGCCAGATCCAGAACCATGGCCGTTGATCCCAAGACGCATCATATCTATCTACCGGCAGCACAGTTTGAACAACTAAAGGAACCGGCGCCGGCAGGCACCAAACGGCGCCCGGTGATGGTAAAGGATAGCTTTGAGGTTCTGGTGGTTGGGAAATAGATAGAACTGGGCATGTATGGTTGAGTAGTGAAGAGGGCGGGGAGTGATTCCCGCCCTCTTTTTTATAGCAACTTTTTCGGTTGTGGTCATATCTGTTGATCTGAGCCGAACGGCCTGAGTCAGGTTGAGCTAGATGTTAGGATTCTGGTCTTTTTTCTGCCTTTATGCTGATGAGATACTTCTCACCGGTATGGTGTGAGTCTCCAGTACTGAGCAGTGTCCTTCACTGCCCGTCTTTTGACACCTGATGCGATGATGCCAAGTGCCTGGAACTGCACACGGATCCTGTCCTCAAGGACATACTGAAGCACAAGATCTGAAAGTTAATTGTAAGCTTTGTACTCTTTCGGAATTGCATGGAGGTAGGATAATCGGACCTTCATGAACATTTCAACGTCAGTACACTCGTTGATCATCGATGGTCCGAAATATGAAAGCAGTCTATCCCATGTTCCCTTTATGAAAAGGTCCTTCATTGTATTTTCATCATCAATATGTAGTTTTGTCTTGAAGTTGACTGGATCCTCGCCTTGCGCCAATTTCTCGGTTCCAGCGGGCTTCTGAAGAACGCTGGACCTTTCTACTTCGTATCGCTCTACCTTTTTTCGCAACTCATTGATCTCTTGAAGGAACTCTTCAGTCATGGCGTAGCTGCCAGGAATCGATCCCGGGGATGGATGCTTCTTTCTCAATTGCACCAGACTTCTAGAGACCTTCCCGCCTAGGTCATCAGCAGTGGCCAAGTCTTGTAGTGCTTGTCTTTGGCCTTTTCTTTAAATCGGCCAGCTCTAGCTTGAGCGACCTCTACCTTTTCGGTATGCGCGGCAGTTAGGGTGTCAGGATTCTCATGAAGAAAGCAAATCATTGGTTTGTTCTTGCTGGCCGCATAGTCAAACTCCATCTCCGTGTAACTGACTCCTTCCTTGTTTGTCGAGCCATACTTTCCTGCAATGATTAGGACATAGTAGTCGCAGCCGTCAATGACTTCCTTTATCAAAGTCCATGCATCCTCATCTGTGGCAGGAAAGAGTTCCATCCCTGCTGGAATACAATCCAATTCCAAAAGGGCATGGATTACAGCAGTCCTCTCCGGAATAAGATCCTTGTATGTTGAAGAGACACAAACTTGGTGCTTCACATCCATAGAGTTTTTCCTTTCGTAATCCTAACTTTGTTATCGACCGGTTTACGCGCGCGCATGAACCGATGGTCTGCCCAAATGGGATATTTAGTCTGTGCACATTAAGCATGGCCTGCTCAATATTTTATCCCCTCGTATCAGTAACACGACGGCCTCACAAAAACTTTCTATCCAATACCATATTAAACGTCGCTTAAAAGACTAATTTGAGCAATCTTAACAATTGATAGGGTTGTTGTGGCAAGAGGATACTTACGCGTCGCTATATATTGACAGTATAGGTCATTGACGGTTATTGTCTCGACTTTGGTTACACACTACTTGACACTCACCATCACCCTATGAAAATCAAACGTCTCGAAATATCCGGGTTCAAATCCTTTGCCGACAAGGTTGTGCTCGACTTCCAGCAGGAGGTGACCGGCGTGGTCGGCCCGAACGGCTGCGGCAAGTCCAACATCGTGGATGCCATCCGCTGGTGCATGGGGGAGCAGTCCGCCAAGAACCTGCGCGGCAAGGCGATGGAGGATGTGATCTTTGCCGGCAGCGAGAACCGCAAGCCGCTGGGTGTGGCCGAGGTGTCGCTGGTCTTCTCCACCGAGGATGGCCGGGCGCCGGCCAAGTATCTGGATTATGCCGAGATCCAGCTCACCCGCCGCCTCTACCGCGACGGCGAGAGCGACTACCTGATCAACAAGACCCCCTGCCGTCTGCTGGACATCACCGAACTGTTCATGGATACCGGCGTCGGCACCCGCGCCTATTCGATCATCGAGCAGGGCAAGATCGGCCAGATCCTCCATTCACGCCCGGAAGAGCGCCGCTTTCTGATCGAGGAGGCGGCCGGGGTCACCAAATTCAAGTCGCGCAAGCAGCTGGCGCTCAAGAAGATCGAGGGGACCCGCCAGAATCTGACCCGTCTGGCCGACGTGCTGGGAGAGATCCGGCGGCAGCTGGCTTCGCTGCAGCGCCAGGCCAAAAAGGCCGAGAAATTCCGCGAGTATCGCGACGAACTGCGTGAGATCGAGCTGCTCTTTACCGCCCGGGAGTACCGCGAGACGCAGCAGCAGCGGGGCGCGGCGGAGCGGGAACTGGCGGCGCTCAATGACCGTATCCGCGAGGTGTTTGCCGCCTCGGCGGTGGGAGAATCCCAGGCCGAAGAGGCCCGGGTGGCGCTGCTGGAGGCGGAAAAACAGCTGACGATCGCCCAGGAGGAGATCTTCCGCGTCAGGAGCGAGTTCAGCACGACCGAGAACGGGCTGGAGTTCCAGCGCAAGGAGCTGGCCGGGCTGGATGGGCGGCTGGCGCGGCTGGCAGCCGAGGCCGGCCGAACTGGATAAACGGCTGAAGGAGTGCGGCGAACAGCGGGAACTGCTGGAGCTGCGCCGTGACACCGGGGCCGTTGATGCCGCCGGAATCCAGGCGGAGCTGGAACAGTGCCGAAGAGGCGCTGGCCGGGCACCAGCAGGCCGAAGAGGAGTTGAACCGCGATCTGGAGAACCGCCGCCGGGAGCTTTTTACCGCCCTGGCCGAGGCGGCCCAGTTCAAGAGCCGCTTCGAGAACGCCCAGAAACGGTTGGCCGCGCTCCGTGAACGGCTCGATCGCCATGCCCGCGAAGCGATGCAGCTGGCCGAACGGCGTGAACAGCTGCGCCAGCGGGCGGATGAACTGGAAAAAGAGATCGCCACCGGCCAGCGTGGAGCAGGAAACGCTGCAGGCGCAGCTCTCCTCGCTGCGCGGCCATGAGGACGACCTGAAACGGCGGCTTCCCGAGGTCGAGAAGGGGTGGCAGTCCCGCCGGGACGAACTGAACCGCAGCTCCTCGCGGCTCCATTCGCTGAAAGAGCTGGAAGCCCAGTTTGCCGGTTTTGGCCAGGGGGTGCGGACGCTGATGAAGGATGCCGCGCTCAGCTCCCGTTTCAGCGGGGTGCTGGCCGATGCCATCCAGGCCCCCCCCGAACTGGAGCCGGCGCTTGAAGTCGGCACTGGCGGAACGCTTGCAGTGCATCCTCTGCTCCGACGACCGGGATGCCATCGGGGCGCTGGAGTTTCTGAAAGCAAATAACGGCGGCCGGGCCGGAATCGCCCTGCCGCTGGAGCTCCCGGCCGTTGCCGCCGCCTCCGGTGACCGGTGCCACCCCTCTGGTGGAACAGGTACAGGTAGCCGGCCCGTTTGCCGGATTGATCCGGAACCTGCTTGCCACCGTCATGCTGGTTGACGACATCGCCGGGGCACTCGGGCTGGCCCGTCAGCACCCCGGTCTGATCTTTGTCACCCGCTGCCGGCGACATGGTCGCCCAGGGGGGGATCGTCAGCGGCGGTTCCGGCGAACAGGTGGGGAAGGGGCTGATCCACAAGAAACGCGAAATCAGGGAACTGGAACTGGCGGTGACCCGGCTGGAAGAGGAGACCGCGGCTCTCGGCAAACAGCGCGATGATCTGCGGCGCCAGAGCCAGGAAGTGGCTGAAGGGCTTAAGAGCGGCGGGGTCGAGCTGCATCAGGCCGAGCTGAAGCTGGCCGGGCTGCTCAAGGATCGCCAGCAGGCGGTTGATGAAGGTCGCCCGCATTGCCGAACGGCTGGAGGTCCAGTCCCTGGAAGCCGAAAATCTCAACGAGGAGCAGGCTGCTCTGGAGGCCGAGCTGAAGCTGGCCGGGGAGCAGATGGTTCAGACCGGCGACGCTTCAAAGGGGCTGGAGCAGGAAACGTCCCGCCTGAAGGGGGAGCTTGACGCCCGCCGCGTACAGCTGGCCGCCGTCCGCGAAAAGGTGACCGCCATCCGGGTGCAGACCGCGACGATCAAGGAACAGCATGATGCCGCGTCTGCGCGCCTTGGCCGACCTGGAGCGCCAGACGGAAGAGATCGTGCGGCGCATGGCCGCCGACCGGCAGGAGCTTGAATCCGGCGATGCCGCCGAGGCTGCAGCTTCAGGCAGAGATCAGCCACGGCAACGGAACGGCTGGAAGGTCTTGTTCGCGAGCAGGCTGAGTCCGAGAGCCGCCTGGCCGTGATACGCGGCCGCTTTGAAGAGGCGGGCGCGGCACTGAATCTGATCGAGGCGCAGCTCAAGAAGAGCTCGCGAAGAGAGTGACGCCGTCCGCCAGTCGCAGGCCGATCTCAACCTCCGCTTTTCGACGCTGACCATGCAGGCCGAACATCTGGAGCAGGCTCTGCAGGAGCGGAGCCGCATCACCATGGCTGAAGCGCTGGCAAAGCTTGAAGCGGCCGAATTCGACGAAGCGGCCGGCCGGACGCGTCAGGTGGAGCTGCAGCGGCTTCTGGACGAGATGGGTGAGGTCAACCTGATGGCGATCGAGGAGTGCGCCGGGATGGAGGAGCGCTTCACGTTTCTGACCGGCCAGAAGGATGATCTGGAAGAGTCGCTGCGCGGTCTGCAGCAGGCCATCCAGCGCATCAACCGCACCACCCGCCAGCGTTTTCAGGAGACCTACAACCTGGTCAATGCCAAGTTTCAGGAGGTCTTTCCGCGCCTGTTCTGCGGCGGCCGGGCCGAACTGCGCCTGACCGACGAAGAGGATCTGCTGGAGACCGGCATCGATATCATCGTGCAGCCCCCCGGCAAGAAACTGCAGAATGTGACGCTGCTCTCGGGCGGCGAAAAGGCGCTGACCGCCGTGGCGCTGATCTTCTCGATCTTCCTGATCAAGCCGACCCCGTTCTGCCTGCTGGACGAGGTCGATGCGCCGCTGGACGACGCCAATATCGGCCGCTTCAACGACATGGTCAGGGAGATGAGCGCCATTTCGCAATTCATCATCATCACCCACAACAAGGCCACCATGCAGGTGGCCGACACGCTCTACGGCATCACCATGGAAGAGCCGGGGGCGTCGCGGATGGTTTCGGTGCGGCTGCATTAGACACCGGCTTCCTCCTCAGATCAGCACAAAAAAAGCCCGCATCACGCGGGCTTTTTTTGTGCTGCATTCTAGAAGCCGGTCAGGCGGCTTTTTTCAGCGCGGTGGCCTCGAACGCCGCGGGCTGTTTTTTACTGAGGGGACCATTGGCGCCGGATTTGCAAATTTGCATTGAGAGGAGTTGAGGGTATAATTTCGCAAGGGTCGCACGTGCGAATACTCTGAGGGAGGGCGACGATCCGTTGAAGGTGACGTGACCATGGACAAAAAGGGATGCAGCGATAGCGGGAAGGATCGCCGGGAAGAGGTGCCGGACATGCAGCAGCGGGCCGCTGCTCCCCTACTGGTGTGAGACCTGTCAACAGCTGGTGCCGGAAAAACGCTGCCCGGACTGCGGACTGAAGAGCCGCAAGGTCCGCCGGCCCGAAGGAGAGGAACAGCGGACGTGCCCTGCCGCTCCCAATAACAAACTGGAGGTACCATGAAAACAGATTGCAACGGCATTACTCTCGCGTACAGCGACAGGGGGAACGGTCTTCCTCTGGTACTTATCCACGGATTCCCGCTCTGCCGAAAGATGTGGCGTCCACAGGCCGTGGCCCTGTCCAATGCCGGCTGCCGGGTTATCACACCGGATCTGCGCGGCTTCGGGGAGAGCGGGTTGACCTCGGAGATGGTGAGTATGGATGTCTATGCCGACGATATCGTGGCGCTGCTGGATTATCTGGAGGTCGACAAAGCGGTCGTGGGGGGGATGTCCATGGGAGGCTATGTGCTGCTGAACCTCCTGGAGCGGTTTCCGGACCGGGTTGCCGCTCCGATCTTCATCGTCACGAAGGCTGGAGGCGATGATGCTGCGGGCAAGGTCAGACGGACGGCCCTCGCCGAGGCCTCCCGCGTTCTGGGGATACTGCCGGTGGCGGACGCCTTCCGCAATCTTCTGTTCGCGCCTGCGACCCTGGCGGACAAACCCGGGATGGTTGAAGAGGTGTTCGGCTGGGTGTCTGCGACCGACCCCGCTGGTGCGGCTGCCGCGCTTATCGCCATGCGGGATCGGAAGGATTATCTCCCCCTGTTGGGCAATTTCAGTCAGCCGGCCCTTGTGATCGGCGCCGATCAGGACCAGGCCATTCCGGTGGAACATGTGCGGAACATCGCGGAAGGGCTTCCGAATGCGAATCTGTGTATCCTGCATGGTGGCGGGCATATGGTGAATCTGGAACAACCGGGAGGGTTCAACGAAGCGATACTTACGTTCCTGGCCGGGCTCTGAAAGAAACCGGCATCTTGATTGCGGGGCTGTCTCGTCTTCCGGAGGGCGTCAGCCCATGCCATGTTTGATGAAGTCACCCAGTTTGCTGTCGAGATTACGAACATGGTTGATGAAGTAGCGGATAAGAGTGGCGTCAACCCTGATCGCAATTTCCCTGGTCGGAATATTGTCGGCCAGCATCTCGAATAATTCGGTTACGCTTTTCCTGAACTGTGCGTGTTGTTGCTGCTGTTCTGCCATACCCGGGTATTTGTATAACGACATAAGGTTCTCTTCATCCGAAAAATGAGTATTGGCATACTCATTCAAGTAGTTGAGCAGTTTTTCAACATCGTCATTGTCATGTTCCATACTCAATTGCCTCGGAAAGCGTTTCAAATTGGGCAAATATCTGCTTATGCTGCTCGTCGATGACCGGAACGCCGGTACTCAACTTTTCTTCCCAGTACATTGCCATGACCTTACCCCGCTTTCTTGTTTGCCGAACATGCTGTTTACCGGTTAAAATTTAATGCCTACGTATATACCTTTCCACATTCATTTGCACTCTCCTTTTGCGGGCAAATTATGATATACGTATCGTCGAGAAACTGCATCGGCCGTGCGGGTCCCGGAGCGACCGTTATCTGCACCGACTGCGTGTCTTACCGTACCGTGAAGGGACCAAAGTCCGCCGGATTTCTGATTCGCCACGGTGGCGCTGGAAGTATGCATGCTGATATTACTGTGAAGCAGGAGCGTGTCATGTCATTCGAAGTAATTTTGAAGGATCTGGTGGATCAGGTGCCGCATGCGATCGGTGCCATCCTGGTGGACTGGGAAGGTGAAGCGGTCAGGAGTACTGCCACTGCGACCCCTATGATATTCGCTTCATCGCCGCTCACAAGGGGATCATCCTGGCCCGCCTCAAGGAGATGCAGAGTGCCGCACAGATTGGGGAGGTGGAGGACGTCGTTGTTACCTCCAGCGAAGGGCATCTGATCATCGGCTGCATCGATGAGGATTATTCGCTGGTCATGAATATCGAGCGCAGCTGCCCGGTGGCGCTGGCGCTGTACCATTTCCGTCGGCGCAATCAGTGAGCTGAAGAAGGAGATCTGATGGAACCGCAGGAGAAAAAAGGTTTTTTCCGGGGTCTGATGGACAAGATTTCCGGCGTCGGAATCTAGCAGAAGCTCCCGCTGGTCTCGCCGGAACCATGCCGTTTCGGAACCGACGCCGGCTCAGCTGTCCAGGACGAAGCCGACAGGAGAAACCCGGCTTTTTCGAGCGGCTCAAGTCCGGTCTGAAGAAGACCAAGGACGGTCTGGTGGGGCGGATCGACGCCCTGGTGCTGGGCAAAAAAGACGATCGATGCCGACACGCTGGAGGAGCTGGAAGAGATCCTGATCACCTCCGATATCGGTGTCAAGACCACGGTGGAGCTGATCCGCACCCTGGAACAGCGTCTGGGGCGCAACGAGCTGAAAGATGGCGAGGCGCTGCGGGCGGCGCTGAAGGAGGAAATTCTGGCCCGGCTGACTGCCCACCACACGCCGCTCGACATCGGCAGCCAGCAAGCCGTTCGTGCTGCTGGTGATCGGCGTCAACGGCGTCGGCAAGACCACCACCATCGGCAAGCTGGCCTCGCGCTTCTCGGCCTCCGGCAAGCAAGGTGCTGCTGGCTGCGGCCGACACCTTCCGCGCTGCCGCAGCCGAACAGCTGATGGCCTGGGGCGAGCGCTCCGGGGTGGATGTCATTCGCCACAAGGAGGGGGCCGACCCGTCGGCGGTTGTCTTTGATGCCTGCAAGGCGGCGGTTGCCCGCGACGTGGATATTCTGATCGTCGATACGGCCGGTCGTCTGCATACCAAGGTCAACCTGATGGAGGAGATGAAAAAGATCCGCCGCGTCATCGACCGCGAGATTCCCGGCGCACCCCATGAAACGCTGCTGGTGCTGGATGCCGCCACCGGCCAGAATGCCGTCTCCCAGGCCCGACTCTTCAAGGAGGCCGCCGGTGTGACCGGCTTGGCCCTGACCAAGCTGGACGGCACCGCCAAGGGGGGCATCGTGGTGGCGGTCAGCCATGAATTTGCCCTGCCGGTTCGCTACATCGGTGTCGGCGAATCGATCGACGATCTGCGCGATTTTGATCCGCAGGAGTTCACGGATGCCCTCTTCCAGGCCTGAAAAATCAAGCCGCCGAAAGCGGCGAAGGATGTCACGGAACTCTGCGATTTCACTCAATTAGGGCTTGACTTTGTCGCCTGCCGCTTCGTATAGTGTGCCCCTCGAAAGGAAACAGAAACCATGAACCAGGAACTCTTTGAAGCACTCGAAAAGAAAATCAACGACCTTCGTCGAAAAATATAGCGCTCTGAAAGAAGAAAACGCCCGTCTGAATGAAGAAAACCAGCGGCTCTCAACCGAGCGGGAAGGAATCAAGTCCCGCGTTGATGCCATTCTTGGCAAGCTGGACGGGATTTAAGCGTGACCGTGGTCATTGTATGAAAACAAGCCATGCAGTGACAGTTCTCGGTCGCGAACTTTCGGTCCGGAGTTCCGCTCCGGCAGCGAAAGTCCAGGCGGTTGAAACCTTTGTCAATGGAAAGCTTCAGGAGATCGGCAGTGCCCTCAAAAGCGGTGATGCCCAACTGGTGCTGACGCTGGCTCTGCTGAATACCTCGGAAGAGATTGCTTGAACTTCGCTCCCGGCGAGAGCAGGATGCTGCATGTCGACAGCAGAATCAGCATCGATGATAGCTGACGCTGGATAACAGTCTGATTTTACATGGTCTCTCAGGGAGACTTGATCATATATTCGCATAATTAGTACTGCCGGTCGGGTTCGTCAAACGCTGCCATCGCACGTTTGATTGAAATAACGTAACGCCCGCTGAATATATCCTCACCGAAAGGAAAAATCGCTTCTGAGCACAGGAACCGTAATCAGCACATTTCCTGACGGCACTCAAGCCTTTTTCCCCCTTCACCCTCCCTGGTTGACCTTCCCGATATCATCTCCGGGACCACTCCGCATCGTGCTGTATCGAAAGAATCATGTATGCCCAAGCGTTCGCTCCGTTCGCAGATACTGGCCCAGCGCCGGGCACTCAGCCATGATCCGTGGCTGCGCATCCAGTCGCGCGGCACAACTCAATCTGCTCTCTCTTGAGGAGTATGCTCGGGCGGAATGCATTGCGCTGTATGCTCCGGCCCACAACGAAACCGATACGGGACTGATTCTGGCCGCATGCCTTTCAGGCCGGGAAGCGGGTGCTGTATCCGGCGGTCTGCGGCGCAGCAGATGGTGTTCCGCCAGGTCGAACGGGTTGCAGAGCCTTGCAGGAAGGGGCGCTTTGGCATTCTGGAACCCTGTCCGACCGGCATCGACCATCAGGCCGACGAAGCTGACCTGATCGTCGTTCCCGGCGTCGCCTTTGATCTGTCCGGCCACCGCATCGGCTACGGCAAGGGGTTTTATGACCGTTTTCTGCAGCACCCCGGCCGAACGGCCCATCTGATCGGGCTGTGCCATGATTTCCAGCTGATCGACGGAGCAATCCCGGCGGACAGTCATGACATTCCGATGGAAATTATCGTCACCGACCCGCGCATCATTCGTATCCGGCGTTAGTAAGGGAAGTAACCGGCGTCCGCCAGGCGGCCCGGATTCATATAGAGGAGGTTGATAGATATGGAAGTGATTATTGGCGTTGTTATTACTCTGATTGTCGCTGCCGGGGCCTATTTTGCCGGCAACAAGCTCAACAAGAAGGATTCGGGATCCATCGTGAAGCAGGCCGAGGAGCTGGCCAGCAAGATGCTCGACGATGCCCGCCGCGAGGCGGACACCATCACCAAGGAGGCCGAACTCAAGGCCAAGGATGCTGGCATTCGAGGCCAAGGAAGAGCACGAGCGGAAGACGACGCGAAAAGAACAAGGATCTTCAGACTCTTGAAAAACGACTGCAGCAGAAGGAAGAAAATCTCGATAAAAAAGCTGGCTCTGATCGACCAGAAGGAGATGGATATTCTCAAGAAAGAGCAGGCTGTTTCTCAGAAAGAGCAGGCGCTTGATCCAGCGGGATGAAGAGCTGAAAAAGGCGGCCGATGTTCAGAAGGCCAAACTGGAGCACGATTTCCGGCATGTCGGCCGCAGAAGCCAAGAAAGAGCTGATGAATGCCATGGAGAACGAGGCCAAGCACGATGCGGCCAAGATCATCAGGCCGATCGAAGAGGAAGCCCGCGAAACGGCCGACAAGAAAGCCAAGGAGATCATGGCCCTGGCCATCCAGCGCTATGCCGGCGAGTACGTGGCCGAGCGTACCGTTTCGGTCGTGCCGCTGCCGTCCGACGAGATGAAAGGGCGCATCATCGGCCGTGAAGGGCGCAACATCCGCGCCCTGGAGGCCGCCACCGGCATCGACCTGATCATCGACGACACCCCCGAAGCGGTGATTCTGTCCGGCTTCAACCCGGTCCGCCGCGAAGTGGCCCGCCTGTCGCTGGAAAAACTGATCTGGCCGACGGCCGCATCCATCCCGGCCGCATCGAAGAGGTTGTGGCCAAGTCCACCGAAGAGGTGGAACTGTCCATCAAGGAGGCCGGCGAGCAGGCCGCCTTCGACCTGGGCGTCCACGGCATCCACCCGGAGGTTCTCAAGCTGATCGGCCGCCTCAAATACCGCACCTCCTACACCCAGAACGTCTACCAGCACTCGCTGGAAGTGGCCTTCCTGTGCGGCATCATGGCCGCCGAACTGGGCATCAACGTCAAACAGGCCAAGCGGGCCGGACTGCTGCACGACCTGGGCAAGGCCGTTGACCACGAGGTCGAGGGTTCCCATGCCGTGATCGGCGCCGAACTGGCCCGCAAATACGGCGAATCCCCCAAGATCGTGCATGCCATCATGGCCCACCATGAAGACGAGAAACCGAACTACCGTGCTGGCGGTTCTGGTACAGGCGGCCGATGCCCTCTCCGGCGCCCGTCCCGGCGCCCGGCGCGAGATGATGGAAACCTACGTCAAGCGTCTGGAGATCTGGAGCGCATCGCCACCTCCTTCAGCGGCGTGCAGTCCTCCTTCGCCATCCAGGCCGGCCGCGAGATCCGCGTCATGGTTTCCAGCGATCAGGTCACCGACGACCAGTCGGTGATCATGGCCCGCGACATTGCCAAGAAGATCGAGGCCGAGATGACCTATCCCGGCCAGATCAAGGTCAACGTCATCCGCGAAACCCGGTCCGTCGAATATGCCCGTTAAAATACTTTTCATAGGGGATATCATCGGCAAGCCGGGCCGCCAGGCGCTTTCCCGCGAACTGCATCGCCTGGTGGACCGGCACACGGTCGATCTGGTGATCGCCAACGGCGAGAATGCCGCCGGCGGCTTCGGCCTGACGGTCGAGACCGCCAAGGAGCTGTTCAATCAGGGGGTTCACTGCTGACCAGCGGCAACCACATCTGGGACAAGAAAGAACAGGTCCCGCTTGATTCTGGCCGACCCGCGCATCATCCGCCCGGCCAACTACCCTGCCGGTGCACCCGGGGTCGGGCAGCGCCGATCTTGACAACCCCCGGCGGGGTCAAGGTTGGCGGTGCTCAATCTGGAGGGGCGGGTCTTCATGAAAACCCTGGAGTGCCCTTTCCGGTCGCCGACCGCGAGATCGAGCGTCTGAAGCAGGAAACGCCGATCATCTTCGTGGATTTCCACGCCGAGGCCACCTCGGAAAAAGCCGCCCTGGGCTGGTATCTGGATGGCCGGGTCAGCGCCGTGATCGGCACCCATACCCATGTCCAGACCGCCGATGAACGGATCCTGACCCAGGGAACGGCCTATCATGACCGATGCCGGCATGACCGGCAGCTTTGATTCGGTCATCGGCATGGGCAAGGAAGAGACCATCCACACGTTTCTGACCCAGCTGCCGGTCAAGTTCGAGGTGGCCAAGAAGGACATCCGTCTGAATGGTGTGGTGATCGGGTGATTGACGAAACAGAGCGGCAAAGCGCTGTCAAGTATCGAGACGCATTACAAGTATTAGCTCCTGCTGATAATCAGTTTCATAGTGTGAGGAGTTGATGTATATGTCCGTAGCCGAACAGATGGCCGTCATCAAACGCGGCACCGTTGAAGATCCTGGTCGAAAAGGAGCTGGAAGAGAAACTGGCGAAGTCCCTCACGACCGGCGTTCCGCTCAAGATCAAGGCCGGTTTCGATCCGACCGCCCCCGACCTGCATCTGGGGCACACCGTGCTGATCCAGAAACTGCGCCAGTTCCAGCAGCTGGGGCATGAGGTCAACTTTCTGATCGGCGACTTTACCGGCATGATCGGCGATCCGACCGGCAAATCCGAGACCCGCAAGGTGCTGACCCGCGAGGATGTGCTCAGAAACGCCGAGACCTACAAGGAACAGGTCTTCAAGATCCTCGATCCGGAGAAGACCAAGGTCGTCTTCAACTCCACCTGGCTGAACGAACTGGGCTGCGGCGGCATGATCGCCCTGGCCTCCAAGTACACCGTGGCCCGCATGCTGGAGCGGGATGACTTTCCACAAGCGCTTTACCAGCCAGCAGCCGATCGCGATCCACGAATTCCTCTATCCGCTGATCCAGGGGTATGACTCGGTCGCCATGAAGGCCGACGTGGAACTGGGCGGCACCGACCAGAAGTTCAACCTGCTGATGGGGCGCGAGCTGCAGCGCGAATGGGGCCAGTCGCCGCAGTGCGTCCTGACCATGCCGCTTCTGGAAGGGCTGGACGGCGTCAACAAGATGTCCAAGTCGCTGGGCAACTACATCGGCATCAACGAACCGGCCGACGAGATCTTCGGCAAGGTCATGTCGATCTCCGATGAGCTGATGCTCCGCTACTACGAACTGCTCTCCGACATGACTCTGGCCGAACTGGAGAAGCTGAAGCGCGATCTGAAGGATCAGTTCGCTGCACCCGATGGCCGCCAAAAAAGCGCTGGGGCGCGAGATCGTCTCCCGCTTCCACGGTGCCGGCGCCGGAGAGGCTGCCGAGGAAAACTTCGTCAAGCGCTTCAAGGAGAACGAGATTCCGGACGAGATGCCGCAGGTCAGCTTTACGCTGACCGACGGCGCGATCCTGCTGGCCAGGGCCATGACCGAGGCCGGCCTGACCAAGTCCAACGGCGAGGGGCGCCGCGCGATCGATCAGCGGCGGGGTCAAGCTGAACGGCGAGAAGGTCAGCGACACCAATCTGGAGCTGACGGCAGCCGGCGAGTACATCGTCCAGATCGGCAAGCGCCGGTTTGCGAGGATTGTGGTTTCGTAAATCTGCAACGTCAGAGCAATTAAACAAAAGAGGGACAGGCGCTATCGCCCGTCCCTCTTTGTGTTAAGAGCCATTGAGAACGCTTCTACATCTCCATGATCACCGGCAGAATCACCGGCCGCCGCTCGATGGTCTTCTTGCAGAAACGGCGCAGCGCCTGGCGTACAGCGGTCTTGACCTCTTCAGCATCACAGCGCATTTCGGCGTTAATCTCCTCCAGCGCAAATGCCACCACCTTGCGGGCATCCTCCAGATACTCCTGGCTTTCATCCTCGAAGACAAAACCGCGCGAGACGATATCCGGGCCGTAAATAACGGCACCGGTGGTCATGTTCATGCCGATGATGACGACGATCATGCCGTCTTCCGAGAGATGCTTGCGGTCTCTCAGCACCATCCTGCCGACATCGCCGACCCCTTTGCCGTCCACAAAGACCCTGCCGGATTCGATCATGCTCCACGATCGCGGCGGTATCGGAATAAAAGGAGACCACTTCGCCGTTGGTCGCCAGGATGCAGCGTTCCTCCGGGATGCCGACCTTGCTGGGCCAGCTGGATATGCTTGACCAGGTGGCGGTATTCGCCATGGATCGGAATGAAGAAGCGCGGCTGCACGGTGTTGAGCATCAGCTTGAGCTCTTCCTGGCTGGCGTGGCCGGAGACATGCACCTCGGAGACCCTTTCATGAAAGACTTCGGCGCCGCGGCGGTAGAGGTGGTTGATCAGCTCGGAGATGGTGCGCTCGTTGCCGGGGATGACGCGCGAGGAGAGGATGACGGTATCGCCCTTTTCCAGCTTGATCTGTTTGTGGTCGTCCATGGCGATGCGGGTCAGGGCGCTCATCGGCTCACCCTGGCTGCCGGTGGAGATGATGCAGACCTGTTCCGGCGGCAGGTGCGGCAGTTCCCTCAGATCCATCAGCATGCTCGTCGGCGATGGTCAGATAGCCGAGATCCCGGGCGATCTGCACGTTTTTCACCATTGAGCGGCCGTTCAGCAGGATCTTGCGGCCGCAGCGGACGGCGACGTCGGCCACCTGCTGCACGCGGTGGATGCTGCTGGAGAAGGCGGCCACGATGATCCGGCCGGCAGCATTTCGGGAAGATTTCGGCAAAGGCTTCGCCGACATATTTTTCGGAGAGGGTGTACCCTTCGCGCTCCACGTTGGTGGAGTCGGACAGCAGCGCCAGCACACCCGCTTCGCCGTAGCGCGACAGGCTGGCCAGGTCGGTCAGCTGGCCGTCAACCGGGGTGTGGTCGATCTTGAAATCGCCGGTATGGATCACCACCCCTTCCGGAGAGGTGATCGCCAGGGCGCAGCCGTCAACAATCGAGTGGGCCACCCGCAGGAACTCGACCTGAAAACAGCCGATGCTGACGGTGTCGCGCGGCTTGACGGTTACCAGCTCAACCGAGCCGTCCAGCTTGTACTCCTCCAGCTTGGCGGTGACCAGGCCGAGCGTCAGGGCGGTGCCGTAGACCGGCACATTCAGCTCCTGCAGCACAAAGGGGAGGGCGCCGATGTGGTCCTCGTGACCGTGGGTCAGGCAGATGGCACGGACGTTTGTCGGCCCGCTCACGCAGCCAGCTGATATCCGGGATGACGTAGTCGATGCCGAGCATGTCGGGGGAGGGAAACATCAGGCCGCAATCGACGATCATGAATATCGTCGCCATGCTGGTAGGCCATCATGTTCATGCCGATTTCGCCCAAGCCGCCGAGGGCGACAATCTGCAGTGCCGAGTGTGATTCTAATTCATCCATAGGTTATCTTTCATGTTGCAGGGGTATCAGCGCCGCAATCTTTTTATCACATTTGTCGATCCAGGCTGTGCCGGGTGTAACCAGCCAGTGATCGGCATAGAAGGAACTGCGCAGGGAGCGATAGGCAATCAGGGCGCGGTTGATATCTCCCAGGCGTTCGTTGGTTTCGCCGATCTGCCATAATTTTTCAGCCGCTTTTTCGATGGTCGGGTGATAGGGGATATACATATGCAGAGCGGATTCGAATCCGGCAACGGCGCCGGCAAAATCACCCTTGCGGAGCGCTGCTTCCCCCAGGTTGAATTGACTGTTCATCCGCCACCAGGTGCTCGCAAACAACATCAGCAGGCTGATCAGGATGATGACGATGCCGTTGGCTATGATACTTTTTATCTGTTCGTTCATCTGATCACCTGAAAAAACCGGGAATAAAGGTCAATAGGACGCCCAGTGCAAAGGCGATGACGCCGCAGAGGACGGCGACCGCCGCACCGATGTCGAAGGGGCTTTTCAGCCGGTGCGCGGCCGGCAATCCCCAGATCATGCCCGCCAACCCGGCAATAATCAGCGGTATATACTGATAGCCGATGTTCATTTAATGCTCCAGTGCGGATTCAATCTGTTCCCGCACATTTTCCATCATCCAGGTTTCGGCCTCGCTGCGCCGGAGATCGGGAGGGGCAACAACCGGTGGATGCAGGGTAATGCGGATATTGCCGCTGTACAGCCTGATCTGGTTGGCCGGATTGATTCTGCCGCTGCCGTTGATGGTGACCGGAATGACCGGAACATCCGCCTTGCGGGCCAGAATGAAGCCGCCCCGTTTGAACGGCAGCAGGTTGCCGTCCGTCGTGCGGGTTCCTTCGGGAAACAGGACGACACTCTTGCCCTGATGAATCGTTGCCGCCGCTTCATCCATGCTCTGCAACGCCTTGCGGCCATCGCCGCGATCAAGCGGAATATAGCCGCCGCGCCGCATGGAGGGGCCAAACACCGGAATTTCGAAGAGCTCTTTCTTCGCGATCCAGTGGATCTGGCGCGGCATGGCGGCCAGCAGCGACAAAATATCGAAATTGCTCTGGTGGTTGCTCATGAAGATAACCGGGCCATCGGGAAGATGCTCTGCTCCGGTGACCGTGACGGTGACGCCGTTCAGCGCCAGCCCCAGCCGTGCCCAGAGACGGGCGTGCCAGGCATAGAGCCGGCCGCTTGAGTCAAACAACGTCGAAATAATGGCACTGATTGAAAACAGAAATGTCAGCGGAATAAAAGCTGCCAGATAAAGGTATGCGCGAACCATTACGAACTCCCAATATAAACTCAGACAAATTACAGTGTTATCAAAGTTGAGTCAAACGAATTCTGGGAGGGCAACGGCAGGTAAAGGCTATTCCAGGGTCGTGCGCAATCGTTTTTTTTCAGATGTGATCCTTTTTCCGGTGAGCCGATCTTCTTTGGCGCGCTTCGGTACACGGGTGGAGATGCGTTTCTTGACCGTGCGCTCGCGCCGCTCCAGAGCCGCACGCAGGCGCTCCATCGCAACCTCGCGGTTTTGAAACTGGCTGCGATTTTCCGAGGCCTGGGCAACAATCCCGGTCGGCAGATGACGGATGCGCACGGCTGAATCGGTTGTATTGCGGTGCTGCCCGCCCGGACCGGAGCCGCGGTAAAATTCGACCTTTATGTCGTTTCCTTAATTTCAATCACGTTCAGCTTCAACCCACGACCGGACTCACGCGGAGTCGCGGAGTCAAAACAAGGATATAGTTCTGACGTCGTTTTAGCTTCAAAAACTGTCCCGCAATCTTGACCAGCAGGTACAAACAGCCTGCTCCAGCGGCTGCCATCAGCACGTCACGCCCCCATGGGATCGGCTGCTCCAGCATGGAGTAGAGCAGCGGGTCAAGCAGAGCCGTGGTCAACAGGCCGACGCCTCCCCAGCTGAGCATTTTTTTCATTGCTGCCGCCTTCCTGTACGAGTTGTCCGACTTCACGCAGATCGCATATTTGAGATAGCGTCCTTCCGGGAAGGTGACCGGATAGGGGAAATCTTCCGGCTGCCCGAGCAGTGAGATCACCCGCAGATCACAGCCAGCCTGTAGTGCGCCCCGGCGCAGCTCTTTCAGGTATTCGGCCATATCGACCTTCTGATGGTTGGACGACGCGATCAGCAGCCCACCGTCGGTCAGCAACGGCAGGGCCGCCGCCACCAGATCGGAGGTGCCGCCACGGGTGGTAAAACGGCTCTTGGCGGTGGTGGAAAAAGAGGGTGGGTCCATCAGGATGACATCGTACGTCTTGCCGCTCTGCGCCAGTTTGGCCAACACCGCCAGGCAGTCGCCAACGATAAATTCATGCTGCTTGGGGTTGAGACGGTTGGCCGAGAAGTTGTCCCTGGCCCAGTCGGTGTAGCCGGGCGAGGCATCCACACTCGTCACCTGTGCCGCTCCGGCAGCGGCAGCCGCCACCGAAAACGCGCCGGTGTAGGCGAACAGATTGAGTACCCGTTTTCCCTTAACCCGCCGCATCAGATCACGGCGATTGCGGCGCTGATCCAGAAACAGCCCGGTGTTCAATCCCTGCTCCAGGCTCACCAGAAAGGTGAGGCCGTTCTCCCTGACTTCCAGACGCTGCGGCGCAGCTTTGCCCGTCAGAAGGCGCCCGTAACTGTTTACTGTCGCTGACCGCTTCCAGTTCGCGGGTTTTCTGCGGCCGGCTTTTTTCGTAGATGCCGTGCGGTGACAGCAGCTCCTGCAGAACCTGTGTGATCAGCTTCAGGTGCGGTCGCCAGGCGGCGCTGTAGAGCTGCAGCATCAGGTAATCGGCATACCGGTCAACCGTCAGGCCCGGCAGACCATCCCCCTCGGCATTCACTATACGGTAGGCGGTGGAATCGGCCAGATCGGCATGGTGACGGCGCAGTTCCATGGCACTCTGCATTCGCTCTGTCAGCCAGGAGCGATCCAGCTGTATCCGCTTCCGGTCCAGTACCCGCGCGATGATCCGTTCCTGCGGATCAAGCAGGGCCGTGGCCAGAAAACGACCCTGGCTGTCGCACAGTTCCACGGTCTGTCCGGCAGTGCCGACCGGCCACTTCCGGGTATAGGCATCGGCTACGACCCAGGGGTGCCCCAGATCCAGCATTCTGACTGTTTCGGGACCGACGATTCGTGCTGTGTCCTTTGATTTCACATGCTCTCCACAGTAGTTTTCTATTTGGAAAACCTGTCGCCGCAATCTTCCTGCCCGCCACGGATCTTCTCGACGGCATGACCGAGCGTCGGCCAGACCGCCTCCAGGTTTTCCAGGGCGCCTTTGGGGCTGCCGGGAAGATTGATAATCAGCGACTGGTTGCGAATCCCGGCCACGGCACGGGACAGTGATGCCATCGGGGTTTTCTCCAGGCTCTTGAGGCGCATCAGCTCTCCCAGGCCCGGAATAATCCGGTCCACGACCTGCAGCGTCGCCTCGGGAGTTATGTCACGGGGCGAAACGCCGGTGCCGCCGGTGGTCAGGATCAGGTCGGCTACATCGGCATCGGCCCATTCAGTCAGCACCTCTACAATCTGCTCGAACTCATCGGCAATAATACGGGACTGGACGGTGTTCACACCACGCTCCGCCAGCCAGGCCGATAGTGCCGGGCCGCTTTCATCAACCCGTTCGCCACGCGAACCCTTGTCACTTAACGTCAGGATAGCCGCTCTCATGTATTGTCCTCCTGCGAAAAATTTGCGCTTGTATTAGTGAAAGAATCTTACTTCGGAAATTTGAGCGAAGTATACTACCGCATATTGTTCTGCATAGGCTACCATAATAGCTCACGTTCGGATGTAAACTCTCTGCTCCTGCCGCTGAGAGGATCCTTGAATCGGAGCGTCTGCGCGACAAGCTGGAGCGGAGTGTCAAAGTTGTCCTCACGTTCGGCCTGCAGCTCCGGATAGTACCGGTCGTTCAGAATCCCGAAGCCGAGTCCGCTCATGTGAATCCGCAGCTGATGGGTTTTACCGGTTAGCGGGTGCAGGGTAAAACGGGCCCTCTCTCCTTTGACCTCCACCAGATTGATGGTGGACCGGGCATTTACTCTGCCGGCTGCCGCCTTCATCCGGAACCACGGTTCTCCCCGCTCTATTCTGTTCTCAACATCCCATGAAGCTGTGTTCCTGAGTCGGCAGACACGCCGAGAGAGCCTGATAGGTTTTTTCGACCTGGCCATTCATGAAGAGTGTGCCGTAGAGCCCCCTGCTCTTTTTGTTGACGGAAAAGAGCACAATCCCGGCTGTTTCGCGATCGATGCGGTGAAGCGGCGCCAGATCTTCAATCCCGGTGCTGCGGCGCAAACGGTTCAGCAGACATTCGTCAACATATCGTCCACCAGGGGTCACGGGAAGGAAATGGGGTTTGCAGGCGACCAGAATTTCGTCGTCGAGAAACAGGATTTTTTCGGCAAAAGGAATGAACGGCTCACTGCAGACTTCACGGAAATAAAAAATGCGTTTCAGGGGGGTGTATTCGGCGTCCAGCGTTATCCGTTGTCCCTTTTCGTCAAGGACCTTGCCTTCTGCAATCCGTTGTTCCCAGATTTCCGGGGAAATAGCGGGAAATCTTCTGCACAGGAAAGCGAGAATGGAAGGGTACGGTCTTTCTGCTTTCGGCATGGTAACGACGGAAGGGTGTGTCGAAATTCCCATGTAACGCTTCCTCATTCAAAACCGGGAAAGGACTTATTTAACAGGGATGAACAGGATATACAGGATAAACCAAAGATTTACTATCCTGTTCATCCCTGTTAGTAATGCATTCAGGATTTTATTGTATAGATTACTATTTCCCGCGTCGTGAACTGTTGAATACGGTTTTTGGTGCGCCTCCTGCTGCTCCCGGTCGTGCCTGCTGCGGACGCCCTGCAGGCTTGCTGGCGGGATGATCGCTTTTGAACGGGTTGATTGAGCCGACCGAGCTTTTCTTGGCCTCGGCCGGTTTGCGGGATGGACGTGGTTCGCGTGGCGGGCGGGCAAATTCGGCGTCTTTTTTCGGGGCCGGGACGGTGTAGTCAAAGTCCGTCTACCGTGCGACGCTCCAGCGGCGCGCCCAGCTTTTTCTCGATGGTGCGCACCATGATCGTATCTTCGCTGCATACCATGGTGAAGGCATCGCCGCTTTTGGCCGCACGACCGGTACGCCCGATGCGGTGAACGTACGCTTCCGGGGTGTCCGGAATGTCATAGTTGATGACGTGCGATATCTGTGACACATCGATGCCGCGGGCGGCGATGTCGGTTGCGACCAGAATCTGGTAGGTGCCGTCACGAAATCCGTCCAGCGCCGCCTGACGGCGATTCTGGGACAGGTTGCCCTGCAGTGAGGCGGCTTTGTAGCCGGCTTTCTCCAGCTGCTCGCCCAGGCGTTTGGCGCGGTGCTTGGTGCGGGTAAAGATCAGCACCGATTCGGTATCGGTATGCTTCAGCAGTTCCAGCAGCAGCGCCGGTTTTCAGATGCTGTTCCACCGGATAGAGGGCGTGGGAAACGGTGACCGGAGGAGCGGTGTTGCCGACCTGGACGGTGACCGGATTGGTCAGGATGTCGTGGGCAAGTTTGTTGATGTCAGGCGGCATGGTGGCCGAGAACAGCAGGGTCTGCCGTTTGGCGGGGATCTGTTTCAGTATCCGGCGGATATCGGGGAGAAAACCCATGTCAAACATCTGGTCGGCTTCGTCCAGCACCAGTACTTCGAGGTGGGAGAGGTCGATGGTGCCCTGGCCGATGTGGTCCAGCAGACGGCCCGGGCAGGCCACCACGATTTCAACGCCGTTTTTGAGCGCCTGAATCTGCGGATTGACGTTGACTCCACCATACACGGTGACACTCTTCAGTCGGGTCTGTTTCGTCCCAGCGTCAACGAATGATTCATGAATCTGCTCGGCCAGTTCGCGGGTCGGGGCCACAACCAAGGCACGGACACGACCGCGCGGGCCGTCCATCAGACGATTCAGGACCGGCAGTGCGAAGGCCGCGGTCTTGCCGGTGCCGGTCTGGGCCAGACCCATGACGTCGCGCCCCTGCATGACCGTTGGAATGGCCTGCTGCTGGATGGGGGTCGGTGTGACATAGCCGGCCTCCTTGATACTTGCTGCAATGACGGGGTGAAAATTAAACGTTTGAAACTCCATGATACTCCTTCTTTCTGGTTGTACGAAAAAAGCCCCGGAAATTTCCGGGGCTTGCGATGACGTGTCTATCTGCTATCCGGTACAACAATTGTAATGTCCTACCATACCAGCTTTGTCAGAGTTGTGTCAAGCAGGCAATCAAGGCAGTGGCAGTACGTTCACTCAGTTTGATCGGGCAATTGCCAAGAAGCACCGGGAAGATCTGGTCCCCTTTCACAATATTCGCGGCAGTTGTGATGGCAACTGGAAGAAAATCCGGCCGTTTCGAGTACGTCTGAGAGTTCCTCCGCACTGAAACCGTTATGGAACACGCCGCTGTCGGAATCATCGTGAAAGCTGCTATCTGGATGTCATGTCCCGGATGACCCGATAACCCAACAGCACAAATGGCCAGGCATGCCACGCAAGGTCAAAGATATCGATCGGGCGTTTCAGTGTGCCGGCCATCAGCATCCTGATCTTTTCCACGATGTGCGGCTGCGGATAAAATGGGGCAAAACCGAGCAGCAGTACCAGCGGGATCAGAAATTTATATTCCAGTAACTCTTTCATGGCGCTTTCCGAATGTTTGTGTGAATGTGAAAGTAATATCGCATTATATGAATGTCAATATAATTGTGGGGGCATGCATGACAGCTGAAGGCGGCCCGGCAGGAATTTCATGGATGTATCGCCGTAACGTGAGGCGACGGCTAAACAAAAAAAGGTGAGTCGTATGGTTTGTTCAACCTCCTGCGCTGTTAGCCGTTGCCAACCGGGTTGCGATGGAAAACGCCGCTCTTGCCTCCTTCCTTGAACAGCAGTTTGATCTCTCCGATCGTAATCGATTTGTCGCTTCCCTTGCACATGTCGTAAATCGTCAGAGCTGCCAGGCTGGCTCCGGTCATGGCTTCCATTTCCACGCCGGTGCGCTCGAAAGCCCGCACGGTGCAGCGTACGGTGATCAGTCCGGTCGGTTCATCCAGATCGAAATCGACGGTGACATTATGGATGGCCAGCGGGTGGGAAAGCGGGATCAGGTCCGGTGTCCGCTTGGCAGCCATGATACCGGCCAGACGGGCTACGCCCAGCACATCACCCTTGGCGATGCCTCCGGTTTTAATGGCTGCCAGCAGTTCCGGCGAGAGCCGCACTTCCGCTGCCGCAATGGCGGTCCGCAGGGTCGGCTGCTTGGCGCTGACATCGACCATAATCGCGTGGCCGCTTTCATCGAAATGATTGAAGTTCATGCGTAATCTCCTGGCTCTAAGCCGGTGTCAGATACTGTTCAAACTGTTTCTTGTCGATGGAGCAGCGGTAGGCCTCTTCCGGGTTGACCTTTTTTGTTTTCAGCAGATCGAGCAGATGCTGATCCATCAGCTGCATGCCGTCCTTCTTGGCGGTCTGCATGATGGAGGGGATCTGGAAGGTCTTCCCTTCGCGGATCAGGTTGGCGATGGCCGGGGTGCCGAGCATGATTTCCAGCGCTGCAACGCGCCCTTTGCCGTCGGCGGTTTTCAGCAGCTGCTGGCAGATGACCCCTTTCAGGGATTCGGACAGCATGGCGCGCACCTGCTCCTGCTGGTCGGTTGGGAAACACATCGATAATACGGTCGACCGTCTTGGCAGCGGTGCTGGTGTGCAGGGTGCCAAAGACCAGGTGCCCGGTTTCGGCGGCGCTCATGGCGAGCTGAATCGTCGTCAGGTCGCGCATTTCGCCCACCAGGATGACATCCGGATCTTCGCGCAGAGCCGCCCGCAGGGCCGAGGCGAAACTTTCGGTATGTTCGCCGATCTGACGCTGATTCATGAGTGACAGCTTGTTCTCGTGGATGAACTCCAGCGGGTCTTCAAAGGTCAGGATATGTTCCTTGCGGGTGGAGTTGATCAGGTCGATCATGCCGGCCAGGGTGGTGGATTTGCCCGAACCGGTCGGCCCGGTGACCAGCACCATCCCTTTTTTGAAGTTGGTCATGCGCCGCACCCCTTCCGGCAGTCCCAGCTCGTCAGCCGAAAGAATCTTGGTGGGGATGATGCGGAAGACGGCGGCAATGCCGCGATACTGCATCATGATATTGCCGCGGAAACGGGCCAGTCCCGGCACTGCATAGGCAAAATCCAGATCCTTGGTCTCGCTCGAAGTGCTCCTTCTGCTTCTCGTTCAGTATCTCGAACAGGATCGCTTTCAGTTCATCATGTCCCAGCGCCTTGAAATTGAGGCGCACCATCTCGCCATGCAGGCGAAAGATGGGCGGATTGCCGGTGGAAAGGTGCAGGTCGGATGCCCCCTGCTCCTTCATCATGTTGAAAAGTGCGTCTATGCGTGCCATGAGCTTCCTCCTCTGTCTACAAGAACAACGGATGCAATATATTCTTCAGGCGAAACGTCTCCTGCCATCAGGAGTCGCAGCCCCTCTTCTTCCAGGCCGTGGTAACCGGTCGATTCCGAGATAATTCTCCAGGGCGGCCACATCGCTGGACTGTTCAAAGACGCGCAGAAATTCGTCAGTGAAGATCAGAACATCCAGTCAGAAATTTTCTCGCACTGAAACCGCTGTGGCCACAGGCGTCACACCCGGTCGTGCGGTAAAAACGATGCGGGCGGTTCTGACAGGTTCATCGCCGCCAGTTCTTCGCTCGGGGGAGTAGTAGTCCGTCCGGCACTCCGGGCAGAGCAGCTGAATCCCTTTGAACGAGACCAGTCCGTTGACGAAGATCGGCAGGAAATAGTTCTGCTGCTGATACAGCAGCAGCTGGCGCAGGACATTGCGGGTCCCGCGAATTTCCAGTCCGGCCAGGACCAGTTTGCCGCGCATGGCGGCCCGGCAGGCGGCAGTGAACGGCATCCCCTCGGTGGCATCCTCAATGACCAGTATGTCGGGGTCATGGTCCAGAGCTCTCATGATCAGTTGCGGCACGTTCGGTTTCGTCCCGCGGGAGAAGGATGCGCGGAAAGCGTTTGTTCATTTTCCCCGGCCCCTCGCCCAGAATGATCACGTTTTTGCCGGCGGTATCGATCTCCTCCAGCATCAGATCAATAAAACGGTCTCGCTCCAGGGTATTTCGCGAGGCAAAAAAGGTGATGCCCTGTTGCCTGCGTGACAGCCGGATAAAATCTGCTTCTTGCTGGGGCAGGAAGATGGAGATCGGCAAGCCGGTGCGGAACGCTGGCAGACAGATGCGGACGGATGGTGATGTACTCCCCGCCATAGCCGACCATGGTGGCAATCTGGAAGGTGATCGGATGAGAACGGTAGCTGAACGTCAGCAACCCGCCGGAATTCGGCGCTTCTGAAGCGGTGCTGCCGATGCTTTTACGGATCTTGAGGGTGATGTCAGGGTAATAGGTGCCGGCCAACGAACCGACCGGCCGCGAAACGCCACTGCGTCTGCCGCTGACCATCACGGTTTCTCCCATCGGCTGCAGGGAGAGTGATGAAAGCCGGTTCTGCACCATAAAGATCAGCAGGTAGTCAAGCAGTTTACTTCCGCTCAGGTCGCCGTTGATGGTTTCCAGAACTTTTTCGGAAAAGGCGTTCGAATCAAACCCCAGGTGGTCCTGGCCGCCGCTGCCGTAGCAGACATCGATCATTTCACGGATTTCACGGATCAAAGCCACCGAAATATTGACCTGGCAGCCGCTTAACTGTTCGACCGCCGCGATTGCGGCCTTGTTGAGCGGGTCGGAAATGGCGATACTCAACTCACCTCCGGCCTTGATGAGCGGAATCAGGTTGAACTTTCTCGCCGTCGCTGCCGGGACGAGCCGAACCGCTTCCGGGTCGATCATGTCGGCCTTGAGCCGAATGTAGGGGAGGTCAAGCTGATTGGAAAGTGCCCAGTCGATATCCTCCTGCGTGACGATCCCCAGCGTGATCAACGCTTCACCGAAACGTGCCCCGGTACGCTCCTGCTCCTCCAGGGCCGCGGTGATGTCGGCTTCGTTGATGATGTTGCAGGCGGAAAGAATCGTCGCCCAGGGAACCTTTTTTTATCTGCACTGACATGACCGACCTCCGCAATTGAATGCATCAATGTGATGGAGCCTATTCACTGCGGTCACTCAGGTTTTCAAAACGGGTATGCTCGCCGAAAAAGGCCAGGTTGACCGTGCCGATCGCGCCGTTACGCTGCTTGCCGATGATCAGTTCGGCGTTGCGATCATGCCCCTGGGTGCAGGAACCGTCGCGTTTGCGGCACTGTTCGCAGTAGACCGCCTCGCGGTAGACGAACATGATCACGTCGGCATCCTGCTCGATGGCTCCCGATTCGCGCAGGTCGCTCATCATCGGACGCTTGTCGGCGCGTTTTTCCAGCTCGCGGTTGAGCTGGGAGAGAGCCACCACCGGGACACCCAGCTCTTTGGCCAGCGCCTTCAGGGATTGGGAAATCTCCGAAATCTCCTGCTGACGCGATTCGATGCGGGTGCCCGCTTTCATCAATTGCAGATAGTCGACAATGATCAGTCCGATATCATGTTCGCTCTTCAGACGGCGTGCCTTGGAGCGCAGTTCCAGAACGCTGATGGCCGGGGTGTCATCGATAAAAATCTTGGCATCGTGGAGAATTCCGGCCGCTCTGGTCAGGCGCGGCCAGTCACTGTCCTGGAAGTGTCCGGTACGCATCCGTCCGAAGTCAACCCGGGCGATGGAGGCCAGAAAACGCATAACCAGATCTTCCTTGCCCATCTCCAGCGAGAATATGACAGACGGCGTCTTCTTTTTGCTCTCGGCGCTGGCATGCTGGGCGATGTTGAGCGCCAGGGTCGTTTTGCCCATCGAAGGTCGGGCGGCGATGATGATCAGATTGCCCGGCTGGAAACCGGCGGTCATCTGGTCGAGATCGGCATAGCCGGTCGGTACGCCGGTGATGTGCTCTTTGCGCTCATTCAGTGACTTGAGGATTTTAAAGGCCTCTTTGATAAGCGGCTGAATCGGCACATACTGCGGTCGCAGCTTGTTTTCGCCGATTTCGTACAGATCTTTCTGAGCCTTGTCCAGCAGTCTCATTGACATCCGTCTGATCCTCGTAACTGCGGGTGACAATCCCGGTGGCGATGGTGATCAGTTTGCGGTTAACCGACTTCTCTTTGACGATCTTGCAGTAATAGGAAATATTGGCCGCAGTCGGGACGTAATCAACCAGCATGAGCAGGTAGGCCGCACCGCCGATCTCATCCAGCTCGCCTCTTTTTCGCAGGGTTTCGGTCAGCGTTACCAGGTCGCACGGTTCACGCTTGTCGGAGAGCTGCATCATCGCCAGAAATATCTTGCGATGCGCCTCGCGGTAGAAATCTTCCGGAACGATGCTTTCCAGTACCCGGTTGATGGCATCATTATCGATCAGAATGCCACCCAGGATGGACATTTCGGCATCGAGGTTCTGGGGGGGGAGTTTTGGGTCAGTCATAGGAATGGTTCCTTGGTATTCAGGTTTTCGGTATTCACGCAGAACCAACCTTCTCGCGGCGTAGGAGGTCTCCCGCTTCGACCGCAAACGGCACAGCCAATAGTATCCGCTGGTTGGGGTTGGCGACCTCGGCCTGCATCGCCGCTCCGCGCTCGGAAAGAGTAGAAAAATGCTGCAGGGTCAGGGTGTCGCTCCGCATCCCCGGCCCGATGCATTCGATCACGTCACCGGCCTTGATCCGGTTGCGTACGCTGATCAGAAGAGTCCCATCACCCTGTACCTCATCGACAACGCCGACAAAATCGTGACTGCGGATGTAGGCCGAATGGTACTCCTGTCCGACGTTGCGCGGCTGGCCGAAGAGGAAGCCGGTAGTGTAGCCGCGATGGCTCAGTTTGGCCAGTTCGTCCAGCCACTCCGGGCGACAGCGCCACCCGTCCGGATTGGCCAGGTATTCGTCCAGTGCCTGGCGATAGACCCGCAGCACCGAGGCAACGTAGTTGATCCCTTTCATGCGTCCTTCGATCTTGAGCGCGTGCACCCCGCTCGCGACCAGAGCCGGAATATGCTCCAGCAGGCAGAGGTCGCGGGAGTTGAAGATGAAGGTGCCGTTTTCGTCCTCCACGACCGGAAAATATTCGCCCGGGCGTGATTCCTCCACCAGGTGGTAGCTCCAGCGGCAGGGGTGGGTACATTCACCCTGGTTGGCGTCGCGCCCGGTCAGCATGCTGGAAATCAGGCAGCGGCCGGAATAGGAGATGCAGAGTGCGCCATGGACAAAGGCCTCAAACTCCATTTCCGGAACCTTTGTCACCGTTTCGCGAATATTGTCGAGGCTCATTTCGCGGGCCAGGTTGATTCGGCTGACACCCTGCTGCTGCCAGAATCGGGCAGCGCGCCAGTTGATCGTATTGGCCTGGGTCGAGAGATGCAGTTCGCGCTCCGGCGATATCTGCCGCACCGCATCGATCACCCCCGGGTCGGCGACGATATAGGCGTCGAAGGGGAGCGGCGCAACCTGTGTCAGGTACTCCTCCAGCTCCGGAAGCGACTCGTTGCGCGGATAGCTGTTGATCGTCAGGTAGGCTTTAACACCCTTCGTATGGCAGAAATCGAGAGCCGTTTTCATCTCGTCAACGGAAAAGTTGTCGGCCATATTGCGCAGTCCAAAGGCCTGCTCCGCCAAGATAGACGGCATCGGCACCGTAATGTACTGCGATTTTCAGTTTTTCCATGTTACCGGCCGGAGCCAGCAATTCGGGTCTCTGCATGGGGAGTTCCAATATAAAAGTGTTGGGCGGTTCGCTTGATTCGCAGGGATTTGATGCTAGCATAATCGGTCGGTCAATAAAACTGAAAAGGCACCTTTCACTTGACAAAGATAACTATATCGCTTTAATTATGAAAAACGTACGTTAAATGGGGGTATTATGCCGTCAGCGATCCGAATGGTACCATGTCTGCTTTTGTCTGTTTTGCTTGTCCGGGTGTGCCGCCAACGATCTGATGGTCAAACGCCAGACCGAGTCCGAAGCGAAAATCGAGTTTTTGATTCAGTCTTCAAAAAAGGCTGAGCAGCGTCACAATGAACTTGCCGCTTTGCTGCAGGCTCAGGATGATCGGCTTCAGTCGGTATCCAGCGAGATAAAGCAACTGAAGGATGAAAATCGTGATCTGAAGACGTCCCGCGACGAACTTAAGGCCAGAGTTTCGAGTCTTGTCCAGCAGGCGCAAACCCCCAAGGTAGAGATTGTCAACCAGCCGTCGCCAACCAAAGCGGCCAAGGAGTCCGGGCCCCCCGCGGAATATCTCAAGGCGTTCGGTCTGTACAGCGCCAACAATTTTGCGGATGCCATCGAATCGTTCGAATCTTTTCTCAAAAATAATCCCCAGAGCGATTATCGCTGCCAATGCGGTGTACTGGATCGGTGAGTGTCATTACAGCCTTTCGGATCTTCCCAAGGCAAAAGAATTCTTTTCGAAGGTGATGGAGAGCTACCCGAAGAGTTCCAAAACTCCGGATGCACTCCTGAAGCTCGGCTACACGCTGACGGCTATGAAGGAAAAGGAAAAGGCAACAGCTCTATTTGAAAAAATCATAACGTCATATCCAAGCAGTCCCGCGGCGACAAAAGCCCGCGAACGCCTGAACGCACATTGAACCCGACCTGTCTGCATTGAAGGCGAATGAGGTGACCTCCATGAAAATCAGATTGCTGCTGCTGTTGGCTCTATTAGTCATGCCATCTATTGTGCTTGCCGCCGAACAGGACGAGCCTACCATCTATGTCATCAAACAGGGTGATACGCTCTGGGGACTTTCTGAGCGTTTTATTAAAGATCCGAACTACTGGCCGAATATGTGGTCCAAAAACGGTCAGGTCACCAATCCGCATTTTATTTATCCCGGTCAGAAAGTGCGGATTTTCCCCGATCGGCTGGAGTTTGTTCCCAAGGAACAGGCGGCGGCGGTTCCTGCACAAAAGAGTGCCCCCGCTGCAGCGGTTGCCGAAGCGCTCCAGGAAGTTGCCGCTGAGAAAACCTATACGCTCTTTGGCACTGAAGGATTTCTTGCAGAGAAGGGTTTCAAGCCCTACGGGTTGCTGATCGGGTCTCAGCATGACCGGATCGTATCGGGCGTCGATGATATCGTGTACACCGATATCGGTACTGAGCTGAATGCCGGTAGTGGTGATAAATTCTCTATTTTCCGCAAGGATGTAGCAGTCAAACACCCGATAAACGGCGAGGAGATGGGGTACAAGATCATTCCGCTCGGAACTCTTCAGCTGACCGATGTGGAGAAAAAATCTTCGCGGGCCATCATTACAAAATCGTTCAAGGAAATCAGCCCAGGTGCTTACCTGCTCCCCTATAAGGAGAGCCGCCGGCGGGAAATTGCGCTGAAGAACACCGGCCGCGATCTCAAGGGGTATATCATCGAGAGCTATAGCGGCGGCACAGTTATTGCCGCCGGAGATATCGTCTATATTGACCTCGGAGCAAGTCAGGGAGCTGAGGTCGGCAACATGCTCTATATTGTCCGGGATGTGACAATCGACCAGCGCTATGTCGAAGGACGAATCGATAAACTGCCGCAGGAACTGCTGGGGGCGCTGGTAATCCTTGAAACCGGCAAAAAAACAGCCACCGCGCTGGTCGTCAAGAGTATCGATACCATCTATAAAGGCGACCGGCTCGTCAGCCAAACAAAATAATAGACGTATCTTTACACGATTAAGACCGGCTTCGGGCCGGTCTTTTTTTGTCGCGCCTGGTCGGTTGGACGTTGTTTTTCTGTTCTTATGGCAGAGAATAACTCCGTTAACGCACGTATCCCGTTTTCAGGACTAGGTATGGAAATGGAAAATTTTTACTGGATAGGTCTCAAAGCGGTTCCCGGTATCGGTAATGTTACTTTCCGGCGGCTTCTGGAACGTTTTGATACTCCCGAAGCCGCCTTGACGGCGTCTCCTGCATCACTTGCCGGCATCAGGGGGATAACTCCTGCGGTGATCGACGGCATCAAAAGCGGCGAATGGCGCCGTTTTGCCGAGGAGGAATGCCGCCGGCTTGAGGCAAGTGCTGCGCGCCTGGTGACCTTTACCTCGCGTGACTACCCCAAATCCCTGTTCGAGATTCCGGATCCACCCCCGTTTCTGTATGTCAAGGGGGAACTGCGCTCCTGTGAGCTTTCAATCGCCATCGTCGGTTCACGCCGGGCGACATCGTACGGATTGCTGACAACCGGCAAACTGGCCGAAGCGCTTGCCAGTCACGGCAGTCTGTGTTGTGTCCGGCATGGCCCGTGGCGTCGATACAGCGGCCCACAAAGGCGCGCTGCAGGCGGGAGGCAGAAGCATCGGCGTACTGGGGTGCGGCATTGACAAGGTCTATCCTCCTGAAAACCGCACACTCTTCGAGGAGATGGCCGAGTAAGGGGTGTCTGGTATCCGAATTTCCGCTGGGAACCCTGCCGCTGGCCGAAAATTTCCCGCGCCGCAACCGGATCATCAGCGGACTTTCCCGCGGCGTGCTGGTGGTGGAGGCTGCCGAGAACAGCGGTTCACTGATCACCGCCCAGTATGCCCTGGAACATGGTCGGGATGTCTTTGCCGTACCGGGCAATATCTCCTTTGCCACCAGTCGCGGCTGCAACCGGCTGATCAAGCAGGGGGCCAAACTGGTGGATTGTGTCGAGGATATTCTGGAAGAACTTCCCGGTACGGTGCACTCGCCGCACTGGACACGCCGCTGTTTCAGCCGCTGCCCCGCACCTTTGCCCTGACACCGAAAGAGGCTGCCATTTATGAGCTGCTGGCCCGCTCGCCGCTGCACATCGATGACATCATCTCCCAAACTGAATTGACAGCCGGGGAGGTTTCCTCTATGTTACTGCACCTTGAACTCAAGGGGGCGGTTACACCACTGCCCGGCACACACTACGCTGTCACTGGATAAAAACTCGTGTAAGGATATAACATATATGTCGCAGAACCTCGTCATCGTCGAATCGCCCGCCAAGGCGAAAACCATAGAAAAATTCCTGGGCCCGGACTATAAAGTTCTGGCCTCCTTCGGCCATGTCCGCGCCCTGCCGAGCAAGCAGGGTTCGGTGGATATTGAAAAGGGTTTTGAGCCCAAGTATCATGTGCTGCCGGAAAGCAAAAAACATCTCGATGCCATCAAAGAATGCACTCAAGGGGGCGGATCGACTGCTGCTGGCAACTGACCCCGACCGCGAAGGAGAGGCGATTTCCTGGCATCTGCTGGCGGCACTCGGGCTGGATAAAAAGAACCCCGGCATCAAAATTCAGCGGGTCGTGTTTCACGAGATCACCAAAGATGCCATTCATCCATGCGGTCCAGAATCCCCGTGACATCGCGCTTGATCTGGTGGATGCCCAGCAGGCCCGTTCGATTCTGGATTATCTGGTCGGCTTCAACCTCTCGCCGTTTCTCTGGAAAAAGATCCGTTACGGTCTTTCCGCCGGCCGTGTCCAGTCGGTGGCGCTGCGTCTGGTCTGTGAACGGGAAAAGGAAATCCAGGCCTTTATCGAACAGGAATACTGGACCATCGCCGCCCGTCTGGGAGTTGCGCCGGGTCAGGAGTTCAAGGCCGGTCTGGTTGATGTGGGCGGCAAAAAACTGGGCAAGTTCGATATTCCCGGCGAGGACGTTGCGACCGCTCTGAAAGCGGCCCTGCAATCGGGCAGCTACCAGGTTGCCAAGATCACCAAAACCGAGAAAAAACGCAACCCTTCTCCCCCCTTCACCACCTCGACCCTGCAGCAGGAGGCATCGCGCAAGCTCGGTTTCTCGGCCAAGAAAACCATGTCGACCGCCCAGAAGCTCTATGAAGGGATTGATATCGGCGACGAGGGGACCGTCGGTCTGATCACCTACATGCGTACCGACAGCGTCAATCTTTCGACCCAGGCGCTTAACGATGCCCACGACGTTATCTCCGCCGCCTACGGCAAGGAATATGCGCTGGCCAAGCCGCGCATATTCAAAACAAAATCCAAAAACGCCCAGGAGGCCCATGAGGCCATCCGGCCGACCTATATCGCCAAGACCCCGGCTGAACTGAAGAAATTTCTGACACCTGACCTGCTATAAGCTTTATGAACTGATCTGGAAACGAACCGTTGCCTGCCAGATGGCCGAAGCGCTGCTGGATCAGACCTCGGTTGATATCAGCTGCCGATCTGTCAATGCCGCCAGCCGCCGGTCCTTTTGCCGGGGCAGGCAACGCGCGGACTGCGTGCCGCCGGTACGGTTATCCGTTTTCCCGGTTTCATGAAACTGTATATCGAAGGGCTTGATGACCAGGATGAGGAAAAGGAAGGGCTGCTGCCGGCCATGAGCGAAGGGGCAGCGCTGAAGCTGCATGAAGTTCTCCCCGAGCAGCACTTCACCCAGCCGCCGCCCCGCTATACCGAGGCAACCCTGGTCAAGACGCTGGAGGAGTACGGCATCGGCCGTCCGTCAACCTTTGCCTCGATCATGAATACGCTGGTGGAGCGAAAATATGCCCGTCTCGACAAGAAACGCTTCTTCCCGGAAGATGTCGGCATGGTGGTCAGCGATCTGCTGACGGCCCATTTTCAGAAGTATGTTGATTACAATTTTACCGCCGGACTGGAAGAAGAGCTGGATCAGGTTTCCCGCGGTGAAAAAGAGTGGAAGCCGCTCCTGAAGGAGTTCTGGGAGCCGTTTATTGCACTGCTGAAACAGAAAGAGGGGGAGGTCAACAAGTCCGACCTGACAACCGAGGCGACCGATGAGACTCTGTCCGGAGTGCGGCAAGCCGCTGGTCGTGAAACTCGGCAAACGTGGCAAGTTCATCGCCTGCTCCGGCTTTCAGGAAGGGTGCAAATATACCCGCAATGTCGATCAGGAGGGTGGCGAGGTCGCCGAGCCGGTTGTCTCGGATGAAAAATGCGAAAAGTGCGGCCAGCCGATGCTGATCAAGGATGGTCGCTTTGGCAAATATCTGGCCTGTTCCGGCTATCCGGCCTGCAAAAATATTCAGCCGCTGGTCAAGCCGGTAAGCACCGGCGTGGTCTGTCCGGAGTGCAAGGAAGGAGAGCTGACCGAGAAGAAGTCGCGCTTCGGCAAGCTGTTTTACTCCTGCAATCGCTATCCGCAGTGCAAATTCGCCCTGTGGGATCTGCCGGTGGAAAGCCCCTGCCCGAAATGCGGTTTTCCGCTGCTGGTCAAAAAGATCTACAAGCGGAAGGGTGAATTTCTGAAATGTCCCAAAGAGGGCTGTGATTACACCAGCGAGTAACCAAAGTGTCTAAATCACCCGAGGCACGGGTTCAGGGAATACGTATCGGACTATCGGTACTGATGTTCTTGACACCCGTGCCTCACTGTTTTTAAAGGAATATATCCATGTCTGAAAAGAACATTACCATCATCGGCGGCGGTCTTGGCCGGCTGCGAAGCCGCCTGGCAGGCCGCGCAGCGCGGCGTCTCCGTGATCCTCCACGAAATGAAGCCGCAGCGTTTCTCCCCGGCCCATCATCTCCCCGGCCTGGCGGAGCTGGTCTGTTCCAATTCCCTGCGCGGCATTTCACTTGATAATGCCGTGGGGCTGCTCAAAGAGGAGCTGCGCCGCTGCGGTTCCTTGATGATGGAGGCCGCCGAAGCTACCTGCGTACCGGCCGGAGGCGCGCTGGCGGTTGATCGTCAGCTTTTTTCCGAGTACGTTACCGCAAAAATGGAATCTCATCCGCTGATCCGGATCGAACATGGCGAAGTCACCTGCCATCCCGGCTGAAGGGATCGTTATCATCGCCTCCGGTCCGCTCACCAGTGATGCACTGGCTGCGTCCCTGGCGGACCTGACCGGTGATCGGCTCTACTTCTATGATGCCATTGCTCCGATTGTTGCCGCCGATTCGCTCGATATGACCAAGGTGTTTGCCGCATCGCGCTACGGCAAGGGTGATGGCGATGACTATCTCAACTGTCCGCTCAATGAGGATGAATATCTCCGTTTTGTCGATGAACTGCTGCGCGGCGAGAAGGTCCCGGCGCGTGACTTTGAGAAGGTTGTCCACTTCGAAGGGTGTATGCCGGTCGAAGAGCTTGCGGCGCGCGGCGTGGAAACGCTCCGTTTCGGGCCGATGAAGCCGGTCGGCCTGGTCGATCCGAACACCGGCCGGGAGGCGCATGCCGTCATTCAGTTGCGCGCCGAAAATCGTGAGAAAACCATGTACAATCTGGTCGGTTTTCAGACCAAGCTGACCTGGCCGGAACAGCGCCGCATCTTCCGCATGATTCCAGGTCTTGAAAATGTCGAGTTTGTCCGCCTCGGTTCGATGCATCGCAATACGTTTATCAACTCGCCGGCACTGCTGGATGCAACCCAGCAGTTGAAGAGCGATGCGCCGCATTTTCTTCGCCGGTCAGATCACCGGAGTGGAGGGATATGTGGAGTCGGCCGCCAGCGGTTTTCTGGCCGGTATCGCCGCCGCCCAACTCATTCTGGGGCAAGCCGATTCCGGTGCCGCCACCAGAAACCGCCCTTGGTGCCCTGATGCACCACATTACCAATGCCGATGTCAAACATTTCCAGCCGATGAATGTGAACTATGGGCTCTTTCCTGAACTGCCGGGGAGGGTCAAAAAGAAAGAAAGGCGGCAGAAGTTGGCGGAGCGGGCATTGGAGGCTCTGGAAGAGTGGAGGGTGAAACTGTCCGAAAATTCGGAGCATCAGCCGGTATAGGCGCTTTTTGACTAGCAGCAAGGAAGATCAAAGCCGAGTGTTCTTGATTAATCTACTTGAAAATCATTAGCCTGTTTGTGTACTATATAAGAAGTTGCATGTTTCCCTCTTGTTTCTGGTTCAAAAAGGATTCTTGTATGGCTGACGAAAACATCGATCCCCTCAAACGGGTTGAAGACCAATTGAAAAAATGTGTCAAATGCGGTGCCTGCCGCACCAACTGTCCTGCATTTACCGCGTTTCAGCGTGAACCGGCGGTGGCGCGCGGCAAGGTGGCGCTGGCCCAGCATATTCTGAGCGATGATATCGATCTGGACGACCAGACCTATCAGGCCATGTCCAAATGTCTGCTCTGCGGCAGCTGTGTTGAGAAATGCCCCAACGATGTACCGACCGATGAGATCGTCATCGCCGCCCGCGAGTCGCTGGCTCAGAAACGTGGACTGACAACATTTCATGCCGCAGTCGGCCAGGTGATCAAGAACAGAACCCGTATGAAGATGGGGGCCAAAATGGCCTCATTTTTAGGCCCGCTGTTCTTCAAAAAGGTTCCTGAAACGTCCGGTCTCCGTCTCCGCTTCCCGGCACCGTTCGTCGGCAACAAGCGCTATATCCCTGAAATTGCAAAAAACAGTTTCATCGAACAGCACCCTGAAGTTATCCCGGGAGAGCCGGGCAAACCGCGCATTGCCTTTTTTGTCGGCTGTATGACCAATTTTGTCTATACCGATGTCGGTGAGGCCGCTCTGGCTCTGTTCCGTCACCTCGGCTGTACGATCATAATCCCCAAAGGGCAGCAGTGCTGCGGATTGCCGGGCATGTCGGGTGGCGACATCGCAACAGTGCGCGATTTGGCCGAAAGAAATCTGGCCGAATTCGAAAAATACGAAGTGGATTATGTCATGAGCGCCTGCGCCACGTGCGGCGGTGCCCTGCATCGCCTGTATCCGCTGGTGGTGGGAAAGCGCAATCCGGAGCTGCGTGAACGTCTGGATGCCCTGGCGAAAAAAACGGTGGATGCGTCACAGCTGCTGCAGCAGCTGGGACTTGATCCGTCTGAAACCGGTGGCGGAGAAGAGCTACGCGTTACCTATCATGACCCGTGTCATCTTCGTACACGCGGCGTGACAAAACAGCCGCGCGAACTGTTGAACGGTACTCCCGGAGTTGAACTGGTTGAAATGGAAGGGGCCGACAAATGCTGCGGTCTGGGCGGAACCTTCAATGTCTATCACTATGACTCGTCCATGAACATCAATGACGCTAAGAGCGAAGCCATCATTGCTACCGGAGCCCAGGCTGTTGCAACCGGTTGTCCCGGCTGCATGATGCAGCTTTCTGATGGCCTCAAACAGCACGGCTCGACCGTTGAAGTTGTGCATACGTTGCAGCTGCTGGCGCGCAGGCTCAAACGGTGAGTTAAATATTTTATTAAAAGTAAATTTGTTTTTATCAAAGCTGTTATTATTTAGTTTGAACTGAAGGAATTTTATTGACATTGTAAAGCAAATTGTATACAAACCCCGCACGGAAACTGAGTTTTACTTTTGTAGTCAGGGGTTTGAATGCGCGAATTCAACATCGGGGCTAAAATCAAGAAGCTCCGTCTTTCAAAAAAACTGACCCTCCAGGCTGTTGCCAAAGAGACCGGGTTTTCACCTGCACTTATTTCCCAGATCGAAAATAATAATGTTTCGCCTCCGATTGCCACCCTTTCCAGAATCGCCAAATTCTTTGATGTAAAAATCGGCATTTTCTTCACCGAAGACGAAGAAGAGTGCCGCTTTGAAGTCGTCCGCTCTCACGAGCGCAAAGCGATTCCCCGCGTTATCTCCAAGGCCGGCACCAGCCAGGGCTATTCCTACGAATCACTTTCATTTCACAAACAAAACAAGAAGATGGAACCCTTTCTGCTTTCCATTACCGAAAAAGCGCTTGAAGAGAACACCTACAGTCACGACGGTGAAGAGTTTCTCTTTATCATGAAGGGGACGGCTGAGCTCGTGCTTGATGAAAAGCGGATTATTCTGGAAGAAGGTGATTGCGTTTATTTTGATTCATCATTAAAACACCGTCTGCTTTCAAAGGATGGCGGCGAAGTAAAAGTATTGGCTGTTGTCACACGATAGTCGATAAAGCCAACTCAGGTCGTTGATATACATTAAACTGGAAGGATGGTTGAGATGTCAAAAAAAGCAATAAAACCATCACTGAAAAACCCGTTTGCACCCTCGGAAACCGTTGAATTTACCATTCCCGGCGAGATCCCCGGCAAGAAGGGGGGCTACGAAGAGGCGATGAAGGAAGGTCATGACCTGATCCAGCGCCCCATCAAGTCGGTCAGTATTGCCCAGATTGAAAAACAGCATTTCAAAAAGCGCATGACCGTCTGGGAACGGATTCGCGTACTGACGGAAAACGAACCCAATATCCTGTTCCAGAACTGGGGCAAGAATCTGGACGGTGCTTCGCTGGTGACCGGAATCCTCAATGTCAACGGGCGCGATGTTGCGGTGTATGGCCACGATTTTACGGTACGGGCCGGTTCCATTGACGCTACCAACGGCCGCAAACTGGCCCTTCTGTTCCAGATGGCCGGAGAGAAGGGTATCCCGCTGATCGGTATGAATGACTCTGCCGGTGCCTTTGTACCTGCCGGTGTGGGTGGTCTGGACGGTTATGCCGAGGCATTTACGGCGCTTCGCAAAATCAGCGGCGTTGTCCCCTCCATCATGTGCATGTTCGGCTTCAATGCCGGCGGCGGCAGTTATCTTCCCCGCCAGGGCAGTTTTCTGATCCAGCCCCAGGATACTTTTTTCGGTCTGACCGGCCCGGGTGTGGTCAAGTCGGTTCTGGGTGAAGACGTAACCCCCGAAGAGCTGGGCGGACCCAAGGTCCATGGACAGTCCGGGGTTGCCGATATGACGGTCGAGGACGAGGTGGATGCGCTGCGTACCGCATTGCAGCTGCTTTCCTATCTCCCTGACAACAACAGTGTCATGGCCCGTTTCCGGGAGACCAGCGATCCACTCGACCGCAAAACCTGGGAGATCAACACCCTGTTGAAGAAGGCATTCAACTCTCCCACCGGCTTTAACACCCCATTTGATGTCTCCATCATGATCCAGCAGATCTGCGACCATGGCGACTATTTCGAGCTGCAGCGTGACCGGGCCCGTGAGGCCGTTACCGCCCTTGGCCGTCTCGGGGGCAATGTCGTCGGTTTTGTCGCCAACAACAGTGCGGTCGCCTCAGGCCAGATTACGGTTGATTCCGCCTACAAGATCGCCCGCTTCAACCGCTTCTGCAATATCTACAACATCCCGATGATCTTCATGGAAGATACCACCGGCTTCCTGCCGGGACGCGAGCAGGAAGGTCGCGGCATTGTTCAGGCCGGTCGCGCCATGCTGGATTCTATCGTCGATATCAGGACACCGCGTATCCTGCTGATCATCCGCAACGCCTACGGCGGTGCCTATGCCTCCTACAACAACTACCCCACCGGTGCCGATCTGGTGCTGGCGCTTCCCACCACCCGTCTGGCGGTTATGGGGCCTGCCGGCAAGGAGTTCGTCTACAAGGACGAGGTGCGCAAGATGCGTGCTGCCGCTGCCGAACGGGTAAAACATGGTGTACAGGAACGTGTTGCCGCAGGAATGCCTGCCGGTGAGGCCAAGATAGATGCCGAAAAGGATGCCGCAGATTGGCTGAAAATTGCAGGATGCTGCCTTGAACCAGCGCTATGAAAAAGAACTTATGAACCCGAAAGAGGGTCTGGCCCTGGGCTCCATCTCCTCTCTTGTCATGCCCACCGACCTGCGCAAGGTGCTGGGGGAAAACATGAACTTCTTCCTGCGTCATTACAAGCCAGGCCCGATGCAGGCTGTTCAGCGCGAGTTCCATTAATTTCATTCATTCAAGATTGGAGATAAAGAGACCATGCCACAGACCGACTACTACAAGTATAACCCCCTGATCCACCGGAACCGCAAATTGAGCAAGTCTACATCCGAGTGGGTGCGCTCCTTTTCCTGCGAGGATCTCAAGCCGCTGATCGTCTGCCGTGGCCCGATCCGCAAGGAGGCGATGGATGTCTATGAAGAGATGGGAATTACCCACTACGGCATCCTGCTTTCCGAGAAGGACTCGATTATCTACCCGAATGCACTGGCGCCCGAACTGCGTCAGCTGACCGATTCGAACCGGGTCCACCGGGTGCCCGACTACAGCGGCGCCAGCAAGGAAGAGCGGGTCGAGCGTATCAACCAGATCATCCAGATGGCCAAGGATAACGGCTATGACTCAATCTTTGCCGGTTACGGTTTCATGGCTGAGGATGAGGAGTTTGTGGCTGCCATTGAAAAGGCGGGACTCAAGTTCATCGGTCCATGTGCCGCCACCCAGGCCGAGGCCGGCAAAAAGGACGAAGCCAAGCGTACCGCACTGCAGGTGAACGTCAGTGTTACTCCCGGCATCAACAACGTCACCGCCCTGACATTGCTCAAAAAATATCCAACCCGCGAAAAACTGCTCAAGCTGGCCGAAGCTGAAGGACTGGCCTGCGACAAAAAGGTTCTGGCGGACAAAAAGATTGCCATCGAACTGCTGGCCGATCATATCCTGATGGCCTCATACAGCAAGGGAATCGACCTGTTTTCCATCGAGGAACTCTGTGCCCAGGTGCAGACCGAAGTAACGGAACTGTTCAAAAAATATCCGCAGAGCCGTTTCCGTATCAAGGCGATCGGCGGCGGCGGCGGCAAGGGGCAGCGTATCGTTGGCGCCTCACTGCTCGGCAGTCAAAAAAGCCGATGAAAAGACGATTGCCAAGGCGGCCGCCGAAGCTCCGGCCATGGTGCGCGAGGTGCTGAACGAGGTCAAGGCCAACGGTGTCGGCGACAACAAGAATGTCCTGGTCGAGCTGAACATCGAGCAGACCCGCCACAACGAGATCCAGCTGCTGGGGAACGGCGAGTGGTGCATATCTCTTGGCGGTCGCGACTGCTCCCTGCAGATGCACGAGCAGAAACTCCTGGAAGTCTCCGTTACCCAGGAAGGGCTGATGGCTGCCATTGAAAAGGCCAAAGCCGCCGGCCGCAAGGCTGAAGTCAAGGCTTTGGAAAGCGATCTGAAGGTGCTTGCACGGATGGAAGAGGAGTCGGCGCGCTTTGGGCAGGCCGTAGGGCTTGATTCCGCCTCCACCTTTGAGTGCATCGTCGACCGTGATCGTCACTTCTTCATGGAGGTAAATACCCGCATCCAGGTTGAACATCGCGTCACCGAACTCTGCTACAGCCTCAAATTCACCAATCCCAAGGACAAGAAAGATTTCTTCGTCGTCGAATCACTGGTAGAGGCGATGGCCCTGCTGGCACGGCACAAGGAGCGCCTCCCCAAACCGGAGCGGGTCGTCCGTTTCAACGCTTCGGTCGAGGCCCGTCTCAACGCTACCGATGCTTCGCTGTCGCCCCACGCCGGCGGCATGATCCGCTACTGGTCGAAACCGATCAAAGGCGAAGTCCGTGATGATCAGGGCATCTGCATGACCAACCCGGATACCGGCATCTTCATGAAATATAAAGTGGCCGGTGCCTACGACTCCAATCATCGCCCTGCTCCTCACCAAGGGTGATGATCGTCTGGCCAGCTATGAACGTCTCTCCGACGTGTTGTGCAGCACGACGCTGCGTGGCAGTGCCCTGGCCACGAACCTTGAATTCCATTACGGATCTGGTTAACTGGTTTCTCGGCAGGAACGTCATGGCCAAACCGACGACCCGCTTTGTTGTCCCGTATCTGGCACTGGTCGGTACCCTCAAGGAGGAGGCCAACAAGCTGGATGTGGTGCTATGCCTTCTTCCAGATGAAGAAGCACTACGCCAAACAGGTGGCCGAGCAGTTTGCCGATCAGCCGGACGTCTGTGCCAAAGAGCTGAAAAACATGTCCGCACTGCTCGACCGCAAGGGGACCCTGATTACCCGTCCGATGGAGCGTCTCCTTGAGGATCCGCACCTGCTCTCCGGGTGGCTGAGCATGAACACGAAGAACTTCCGTATCGACAAGGGGAAGGTTATCTGGCTGAGGAATCCTCTCGGCGTTCTCAATGAAACCTACGAGTACCTGCATATGAATTACCGTCCCCACAAACCGGCGGCTGAGGTTATCTGGGATCATGACAACGAGCTGCTGCAGCAATCGCTGCACTTCTACCGTACCCTGCGTGAAAAACTCGGGCTGGAGCGGGATGAGTATTTCAAGCTCAATGACCTGGTCAAGAAGGAAAAGCCACAGGCCGGCTTTGATGCAGAGACCTGGGAGCAGATCCGTTCCGCCCATTATGGGTATGAGGCCGGGCTCGAACTGTTGGGCATGCTGTTCCTGATCGGCGAGAATACCAACTTCTGGGACATGAAGGTTCTGGACGATCTGGAAGTGGTTATCCCCGATTACCTGACCGACCTCGATCTGCAGGCCCGCATGAAAAAGATCCTGGTACCGCCGCCGGCAACCAAGGCTGACGAAATCGTTGCGGTCTGCGGCGGGATGTACTACGGACAGGAAGGCCCCGGCCTGCCGACGTTCGTGAGCGAAGGGATGCATTTCGAGAAGGATCAGCCGCTCTACATCATCGAAGTCATGAAGATGTTCAACACCATCCGGGCGCCCTTCTCCGGGACCATCGACAAGATCATTATGGAAGGTGCCGATGGCACCATCGTCCAGAAGGGGCAACCGCTCTTCAAGATCACGCCGGATGAAAAATTTGTCGAAGTCGATCAGAAGGCGGTTGATAAGGAAAAACGTGAGCGGACGGCTGAGTATCTGAAGGCTGTGCTGCATAACACGTTGTAGGCGCAGAGATGAATGTGCAGATGTAAGTGAAAGCCAGGGCGGGGAGTGTCTCTTCTCCCCTGGTTTTTTTTTGAATACAATTCTGTAAAAGGGGTCACGTATGAGCATCAAAGACAGTAAACAGAAGTGGAACGAAAAAGTTGCCAAAAGCATCGCCAAGTCACCCGAGCGGATGGAAAAGTTTCTGACGACCTCCAATATTGAGATGGAGCGCTGTTTTACCCCCGGTTTTGACTATCCCCGGCTATGAAGAACAGCTGGGTTTCCCGGCGAGTATCCCTATACCCGCGGCGTGCAGCCGACCATGTACCGCGGTCGTTTCTGGACCATGCGCCAGTATGCCGGTTTCGGCACCGCCAAGGAATCCAACGAGCGCTACAAATATCTTCTTTCGGCCGGCCAGACCGGACTTTCGATCGCCTTTGACCTGCCGACCCAGATGGGCTACGACTCCGACGCCGGCATGAGCCTCGGGGAAGTCGGCAAGGTCGGCGTTGCCATCGATTCGCTGGCCGACATGGAGATCCTCTTCGACGGCATCCCGCTCGACAAGGTCTCCACCTCCATGACGATCAACTCCACCGCCGCCATCCTGCTCTGCATGTACATCGCCGTCGCCGAAAAGCAGGGTGTCTCCGCCGACAAAATCTCCGGCACCATCCAGAACGACATCCTCAAGGAGTACATGGCGCGCGGCACCTATATCTATCCTCCCAAGGAATCCATGAGGATCATCACCGACATCTTTGCCTACTGCAAAGACAATGTTCCCAAGTGGAATACCATCTCCATCTCCGGCTACCACATCCGCGAAGCCGGTTCCAGCGCCGTGCAGGAAGTTGCCTTCACCCTGGCTGACGGCATCGCCTATGTTGACGCCGCCATCAAGGCCGGTCTGGAAGTGGACGAGTTTGCCCCGCGTCTGGCCTTCTTCTTCAATGCCCACAACAACCTGTTTGAAGAGGTTGCCAAGTTCCGCGCCGCCCGCCGTATCTGGGGGAAAATCATGAAGGAGCGCTTCGGCGCCAAAGACCCGAAATCGCAGATGCTCCGTTTCACACCCAGACGGCCGGTTGCACCCTGACCGCCCAGCAGCCGGACAACAACATCATGCGCGTCACCATTCAGGCTCTGGCGGCGGTGCTGGGTGGCACCCAGTCGCTGCACACCAATTCGCGTGACGAAGCACTGGCACTGCCGACCGAGGATTCGGTCCGGATCGCCCTCCGCACCCAGCAGGTCATCGCCTACGAATCAGGCGCTGCTGACAGCATCGATCCGCTGGCCGGCTCGTTCCTGGTGGAGTCTCTGACCGATCAGATCGAAAAAGCGGCTCTCGAATACATCGAAAAGATCGACAAACTGGGGGGAGCAGTAGAGGCCATTTCGCGCGGATTCCAGCAGAAGGAGATTCAGGATTCGGCCTACGCCTACCAGAAAGCGATCGAAAAGAACGAGCTGATCATCGTCGGTGTCAACAAATTCACGGTTCAGGAACCACCACCGACCGGCCTGCTGCAAGGTCAAGGAAGAGGTGGAAATCTCCCAGAAGAAATCCCTGGCTGCCATGAAGGGCGGCCGGGATAACGCAGCGGTAGCCGGCGGCACTGGCGCAGCTGGAAACCGCAGCCAAAGGTACGGACAACCTGATGCCGCACATTCTGGCAGCGGTCAAAACCTATGCCACGCTGGGTGAAATTGCCGATGTATTCAGAGGCGTATTCGGAAAACATACCGAGACGGTAGTGCTTTAGGAGTGGAGATGCTTACGAAAATAAACCATATCGGCATTGCCGTAACATCACTTGACGAAGCAATTCCCTTCTATCGCGACAACCTCGGTATGGCCTTTGCCGGAATCGAGGAGGTCGCGGAGCAGAAAGTGCGGGTCGCCATGGTGAAGATCGGGGAATCAAAGATAGAACTGCTGGAGCCGACTTCAGAGGATAGTCCCGTTGCCAAATTCATCGAGAAAAACGGTGCGGGGATGCATCATATCGCGTATGAGGTTGCCGATATTGAAGCGGCAATTGCCACGTTGCGTGCCGACGGGGTTCGCATGATCGACGAGAAACCGCGGGACGGTGCGCACGGCACACGTATAGCCTTTATTCACCCGAAGAGCAGTAATGGCGTGTTGACAGAACTGTGTCAGGTTATGCACCGGTAGCCGCGGCTAGCGTCTTTATTGGATTAAATATAGGTAGAAAAACGAAAACCCGCCTATGGCGGGTTTTCGGTGTTTGAATCGGGTAATCAGTTAAATCATGCTTGATTCCCCATGTCGGCTGATGAGGCTAGTTCCAATAGTAACGAAGGCTTGTGAAAACCATATTGTCTGCTGCTGTGGGACCATTCGCAGTGCCGCTGAAGTATGTGTCCCGTGTGTAGGAATATTGCAAGCCGGCCTGCATTTTACCGAAGTTGCCCTGGTAGAACTTCCACCAAGTCCCAATTGTACCCTGATCGATCCTCTGAACTTGGCCCTTAAAAGTGGTGGTCCCCGGTGCACCCATTGTGGTGACTAGTGCGGCATTGCCATAACCTGCGCCGCCAGCCAAGGTAAGCCTTTCAGCCTGTTCCATACCGTAATTGGCATAGAAGTTCCAGTCTTTTGAGGGGTCATAGGTCAGGCCGACGAGCAATTGTGATTCTGTAATCGGCACAATATCGCCGCTGGCGTCAGTCGTAACGTCAGCCAACTGGCCGGAGCCATAGCGTCCGATACCCTTGCCATACATTCCGCTGACCTGGAGAGTAAGCTGGTTCTTGATCAACGGCAGGATGACACCGGCGCCGACAGCGTTGGTCGCGACTTTATCGTGAGTCGTATTGTTCAAGGTTGAGGAGAAGGTGCGAATAAGGTCAAATAACTCATAATGTCCCCAGCCGGGCTCGTAGGCCGCTTTCAAGACAATGTCAGGGACAGAGTTCTGGGATAATGAGTTGACGCCGGTGAGATTATTCGCTCCTGTTTGATTAAGCGATGTATTGCTTGCAGGATTAGAGGCTGAAACGGTTTGTGCGCTTTCGACCGAGAGTGCCAGCCACAACTTCTTGTCGAAATCCTTTACTAACCGCAACTGGGGTTGACGCGCCCAGGAGAAACCGGGTACGTACTGTGCTTCGATCCCGAGGGGGGTAACTTCGTTGCGCGGAGTAATACCCTTGTTGTTCAGCGTAACAAGTGACCATGTCTGGCCGGCCAACAGATGCAGGCCGAGTGAGTCCCAATCTACTGTTGTGTAGAGATGACGGATCCGGGGGTTATAGGAGTTGCTTTCTTTTGAGTTGGAGGTGTTGGCGGCGCCGAGAAAGTCCATCTCATAGTAGCCGGCCAGGTGGGTCTGCGGGGTTGACATCACCCGTTGCCAGGATGTTAAGTCTGGTTTGCCGCGCAGTCAATCTGGTTTCATCCTGGTAGTAGGCGGTTTGATCACGTCTTGGCAGATTCTGAAAAGACGATGCGATATCGGAATTCTGGTTCTTGGATCGGTAAACAGATTCTGCTGCTATGAATCCGCCGAAGTTGAGCTTGATCCCCTTCATGTTCATGTTCAGACCGCCGCTTGCAGGATCCCCCGGTTGAGTGTCCGCCAGTGCCGGCGCCGCCAGCAGTGTTGATAGTGCCATTACAGCCAATGTTTTCTTCATTCCTTACCTCCGTGTGTAATATCCAATCGCTTGATTGGCCCTGTTTCCGTGATATGCTTACTACTCCAGCCAAAGTATGCCATGTCTCCTTTCGTGAGATGATGCTGAGGGGGTGCCTAACCTGTAAATGTAAAAAAATACTGGTAAACTCCTGTTGCGGCTATGAAAATTTTGATCATGACACCGAATAGGCCTAGAATCAAGGCTGCGTGATAGTAGCAGATGATTATTGCAACGTTGTTACGATCGAGAAAATATTGTGTAAACAACGATCGTTATATTGGCTTGTCGAGAACAGCGTGTGGTTAGCAGGTGAATTCCGTTGACATTCGTAACCCTTACGGATAACCATTAGACGTAATAGGAGGTCTCATGAGAAGATTATTTGTGACGATGTTCCCGTTCCTGCTCATTCTCTCAGGGTGTACCCACTGGATCAGCGAGCAGTCGCGCGGGCTGGCCGATTCCACTATTTCCTTCAGCTATTTGAAGGAAAATCCTGATTGCTGCCGAGGGAAATATGTCATGCTCGGAGGTGTCATTGCGGAAGTAAAACGCGGCAGCGACGGGACCCAGATCGAGGTGATTCAGCATGCTGTCGGCTGTACGGAATTGCCGGATGAATCAATCCACTCCGAAGGACGCTTTCTTGCCGTTACCCCGGTAACCCTCGATCTCGAAAAATTCGAACCGGGAACGCTGGTCAGCATGGTGGGAGAGGTGACTGGCAAGAAGGTTCAGTTGCTGCAAGGGCGAGACTATATCTACCCTGTGATTGCCATCAAAGAGATTCGCGACATTGTCATCCCACAGGAAACCGAATATGGCTACTTTGGCGGTATGTAAAATAGTGTGCGGTCGGTTGGTTACAATCCGATCTGGTTCGTAGCGCGGTTTTTGTGCTGAATTGATTGGATGAATCTGTGTATCTAAATGAGGAGATAGTATGGCTGATGAACATGACATGGGTAAAGTCACTGCCCGGGGGCAGCTGTTAGATCCGCAACAGCTAGAGGCAATTTTGCGTTTCGATACCTGCACCATTGCCAATGCCATCGAGGGCTTCGGTGTTCGATTGCGCAATGAGGGATTTACCCGCCCCGGGCTTAATTGTGTGACCGGATCGGAACAGTCCATACTTGGTTATGCAGTGACGTTCAAGGTCAGATCTTCAGATCCGCCGGTCGTTGGAGGCAAGTTCCAGGAACGTACTGATTGGTGGCGCGAAATCGAGCAGCTACAGCATCCTGCGATTGCAGTGTTTCAGAATCTTGATCAAGAATTTGGCGCCGGGTCTTGCGTTGGGAGTGTGCATGCGGCGATCCTCAAGGCATTCGGCTGTTGCGGCATTATTACCGATGGGGCTATCCGTGATGTTGCCGGCATGAGAGAGCTTGGCATCCCCGCATTTGCCGCGTCATTGACGGTGTCACATTCCTACATGCATATAGTTGACTTCGGCGCTCCAGTTGAAATATTCGGGCTTTCCGTGCGGCAGGGGGATTTGCTATATGCGGACTGTCATGGCGTGCTCGCCATTCCGCTTGAAATTGCGGCGGAACTTCCCGATGCCGCGGCCCGCGTCCGTCGGAAAGAAAAGAACATCATAGACGTCTGCCGGTCAGCAGATTTTTCATCCGCCAAGCTTCTGCAGGCAATTCGTGAAAATGACCAATGCAAATAAGGAAGGACACCATGGGTGCCGTGCTTGCATTTGATGGCTCCGCATCGCCGCGTGGTGAGGAATCTTTTCACAAAGGAATTACTTGCAACCTGTCGTGTAATGGAATAAGGCTTCCACTATGAAAGTATTTGGAATTTCAATCATTCAAAAGACATTTCTGCTGCCGGTCATTCTGACAGCTGCCCTCTTCCTTGTTGTTCTGGGGATGAGGCTACCGCAACTTCAAAAAGTCAATAAGCCCAGGATACACCACCGTGACGTAGTCCAAAATCAGGACAAAGCATTCCAAACTGGCATTGAGAAGAGCATACAGATATTTGAACCATCCCGCTGTGTCGAACTTATCGAATCGCCGTCTACATACCGTGTCTCTGTCTTCCATCTCGAAGAACGAAGTAGCAATCTAGCCACGGATTCCTTCATCCCCTCCAGAGCACCCCCCGCGTCCCTGAAGCCCACTAACTCTTCAATATCATGTTGTTTTGTAGTCTGACATAGCGTCGTTCGCCGACCAAACAAAATAATCGACATGAGATTTGTGTGCGGTCAATGTAAACGAGCAGGCGCAGATTCGAGAATTTCCGGCGGATTGCCTTTACCGTGTGTGCGTTGTTTGACTTGCGGATGTAACGTTTTATACCGCATAGTCCGGACAGAGTGTCGTCCCGGAAACAAGAATGAACGAAATTCGTAGTGATGTTACAAAAATGCCGGGAGTGCTGTCCTACTCCAGTTACCAGGAGAATAAAACCTATGCAAAGATTTGCTGCAGTTGTAATGAGCGCCCTAACGCTCGTCATTACCGCCTTGTTCATGACCTCTTGTACCAAGAGCGGCAAAGAGGCGGCCAAGGCCATCCAGCCTCCCACCGTGGCCGTAGCCAAAGCCGGCGTGGAGGACCTGTCGCGTGACTTGAACATGACCGCCGAGTTGAGACCGTTCCAGGAGATCGAAGTAATGGCCAAGGTGGCGGGATATGTCAAAGCCATGCATGTGGACATCGGGGACAGGGTGAAGAAAGGCCAACTGCTGGCTGTGCTGGAAGTCCCGGAGATGGCTGACGACATGGCGCGGGCGACTTCCGCGCTGAAGGGGAGTGAGGCCGAAGCGGCCCGTGCCAGGGACGAGTTGCGCCGGGCACAATCGGTAAATGATATAGCACACCTTTCCTACACGCGCTTGGCGGAGGTTGCGGCCAAACGACCCGGCTTGGTGGCCCAGCAGGAAATTGACGATGCCAGAGGCAAGGACCTGTCTACGCAGGCCCAGGTCGCAGCAGCCAGGTCGAGTGTTGAATCGGCGAACCAGCAGATTCAAGTCAGCCGGGCCATGCTCGGCCGGGTCAAGACGATGCTGGACTACACCCGGGTGACCGCCCCCTTTGCCGGCGTGATCACCAAGCGCTTTGCGGATGTCGGTGCCATGATTCAGGCAGGAACTGCATCCCAGACGCAGGCCATGCCCTTGGTGCGCCTCTCCGACAACAGCATGTTCCGGGTCATTCTCCCGGTACCCGAGTCTGCGGTCCCCACAGTCCACGTGGGACAGCAGGTTGAGGTGCGCGTACCGACGCTCAACCGGACGTTTTCCGGCAAAGTGGCCCGCTTCTCCACCAAGGTTGCCTCAAACACCCGCACCATGGAGACGGAAGTCGACGTACCGAACCCGGGGCTGGTCCTGGTCCCCGGAATGTACGCGGAAGTGGGGTTGAACCTCGACCGGCGCAAGGGAGTACTTGCTATCCCCTTATCCGCAGTCGATCTGGCCGGGAGCGAAGCCCCCCAGCAGTCCAAGGAGGCCGGTGCCGCTCCTGCAAAAACTCGTAGCGGTAAGGTGATGGTCGTGACGCCGGGCAACCGTATTGAAATCCGGAACGTCTCTCTCGGGCTTGAAACCGCCAGCAAGATAGAAGTCCTTACCGGGCTGAAGGATGGGGACTTCGTCGTGATCGGCGGCCGTTCCAGTCTGCAGGCCGGTCAGGAAGTGCATCCCAAGGTCACGACCATGGGGGGAGCGCCGTCCTAGGACGGCCACAGGAGGAGTTTACCGTGTCTCGTTTTGCAATCAATAATCCATTTTTTATCATAGTTGTCAGCCTGATCATTCTCGTTGTCGGTACCACCAGTCTGAGCCGCATGCCGGTGGACATGTTCCCCACCATGAACATTCCCGTCGTCGTCGTGGCAACCTTCTATTCCGGTATGCCGCCCGAACAGATCGAAACGGACATCACCAGCCGCTTCGAGCGCTTCTTCACGTTGGGGAGCGGCATTGAGCATATCGAATCGCGCTCACTGCCGGGTGTAAGCGTGATCAAAGTCTGCTTCCAGCCGGGCACAAACCCGGATTCGGCGGTAACCACCATTTCCAACCTCGCCATGGCGCAGCTGCGGCGACTCCCTCCGGGGACGCTGCCGCCGATAGTACTCAAATTCGACGCTTCAAGCCTCCCGGTCTGCCTCGTCACCTTGAAAGGAGACGGGCTTGATGAAACCAAGCTGCGCGACCTGGCGCAGTTCCAGGTCCGTAACCAGATCGCCGGAGTTCCCGGCGCCAGCGTTCCGCAACCCTTCGGCGGCCGGTACCGCCAGATCATGGTATACACCGACCCTCACAAGCTGGAAGCCCACCAGTTGAGCATCATGGACGTGGTGCGCTCGATCAACGAATCGAACCTGATCCTCCCGTCCGGTGACGTCCAGATCGGTCCGCTCGACTACAATATCTACACCAACAGCCAGCTGGATACCCTCGATCAGATCAACGACCTGCCGATCAAGATGATCGGCCAGTCCCCGGTCCGCGTGGCGGATATCGGCACTGCAAAAGATGCCCAGCAGATCCAGACCAACATTGTGCGCGTCGACGGCCAGCGCTCGGTCTATCTCCCGGTCCTGAAGCAGGGGGGGGATACGAACACCATTGCCGTTGTTGACGGCATCAAGCATGGGGTGCAGCACCTGTTCGACGTCCCGAAGGAACTGATCAGCAAAGTGGTGTTCGACCAGTCGGTGTTCGTGAAGACCGCGATCGAGACACTGTTGCACGAAGGGGCCATCGGCCTGTTCCTCACATCGGTCATGATCCTGGTGTTTCTTGGCAGCATGCGGGCAACGGTGGCGGTGTTTTTCTCCATCCCGCTCTCCGCGCTGGCAACCTTTATCGTACTCTCCATGGGGGGGAGTTCCATCAACAGCATGGTGCTGGGAGGACTGGCGCTGGCGTTCTCCCGGCTTATCGACAACTCCGTCGTCGTTCTGGAGAACATCTACCGCCATCTCGAACTGGGTGAGACGCCGGAAGTCGCCGCCGAAAAAGGTGGGCGGGAAGTGGCACTCCCGGTTCTTGCCGCCACCCTCACAACGGTGGTGGTCTTCTTCCCGGTCACATTCCTCTACGGCGTGAGCAAATTCCTCTTCTCCGCACTGGCCCTCGCCGTCGTCATATCGCTGTTTGCGTCGTACATCGTTGCCATGACCGTTGTGCCGCTCTTCTGTGCCCGCTTCATCAAGGCACCCGCGCACCACGGCACACCGGCATCGGAAGAACCGGTCACGGTGGACCACCCGAAAGGCCGGGTCACCTATGGCGAACGCTTCAACGTCTGGTTCAATAACCGCTTCGAGGTATTTCTCAAACTCTACGACCGGGCTGTCGCCGTAACGCTGCGGCGCCCGGTTGCGACGCTGGCGGGATTCGGTGTGATCTTTGCCCTGAGCCTCGCCCTCTTCCCGCTGATTGGGGTCTCATTTTTTCCGAGAACCGATGCCGGCCAGTTCGTGATTAACCTCAAGGCGCCGTCCGGCACGCGCCTGTCCGTTACCGAGGAAGAAGTCGCCAAGGTCGAAAACCTCATCAGGAAAGAAGTCTCGAAGGAAGACCTCGGCATGATCGTCGCCAATATCGGCTCGACCCCCGACTTCTCCGCGATCTATACCCCCAACTCCGCCATGCACACCGCGTTCGTGCAGGTGAGTCTGAAGGAGGAACATACGGTCGGCAGCTACGAGTACATGGCTCGCCTGAAGAAGCGGATCGCCTCGGAACTCCCGGAGTTGACCGCCTACTTCCAGTCCGGCGGCCTGGTCGATGCCGTGCTCAACATGGGGATGCCGGCTCCGATCGACGTGCAGGTCGCAGGGTCTAATATGGATGCCTCTCTCGATACGGCGCAGAAGCTTGCCGCGCAGATCCGCACGATCGACGGAGTGGCGGACGTGTATACTCCGCAAGACCTGGATTATCCGGCACTCAGGATGGATATCGACCGAACCCGCGCCAGCGAACTCGGACTGAACCAGCGGGAGGTCGTCAACAACGTCATAACCGCGCTCACCTCGAACGGCATGATCGCACCGAGCTTCTGGATAGACCCGAAGACCGGCAACGACTATATGCTGACGGTTCAGTACCCGGAAAACGAGATCAAGTCGCTGGCCGATTTATCGGCAATACCGCTCAAGGCCGCCAAGAACAGCGAACCCACGCGGCTCGACATGATCAGCACTCTGCGGCGCATCAATTCACCAACGGAGGTCGATCACTATCAACTCCGGCGTACTATCGACATCTATGTCCGGCCACAACACGAAGATCTCGGCAAGATAGCTGACGCTATCGACGGCATTATTGCCAAGACCCAGGTTCCCAAAGGACAAACGGTCACCTTGCGTGGCAGCGTACAGGGAATGCGGTCTTCGTTCAGCAGCTTTGGCGTCGGTCTCTGTCTGGCGGTGGTCCTCCTCTACCTGGTCCTGGTGGCCCAGTTTAAATCGTTTGTCGATCCGTTTATCATCCTGGTCGCCGTGCCGCCGGGAATTGCCGGAGTTATCGTTACGCTTCTTCTGACCGGGACGACATTGAATGTCATGTCGCTCATGGGGATCGTCATGCTGGTAGGGATCGCGGTCTCGAACAGCATCCTGATCGTCGAGTTTACCCGGCATCTGCGCGAGGAAGAGGGGATGGGCGTCAAGGAAGCGGTGGCTGTTGCCTGCCGCGTCAGGTTACGCCCGGTTTTGATGACATCACTGGCGACCATCTTCGGTCTGTTGCCCATGGCTCTGAAACTTGGGGCCGGCAGCGAAGCCTATGCTCCCCTGGCACGGGCGATCCTGGGCGGACTGAGCGTCTCGGTCGTCTTGACGGTGTTCCTGGTGCCGGCAGCGTATCTGTTGGTGCACGGCCAGAAGAGTGAAGGTTGGAATATCGGCTCGTTGTTCCGGAAACGGAGGATTGCATGAATACACGTAATCGTTTGATGTTTGCTGTGGGAGCAATGCTCCTCGTTCTTCAGGTCGTTCCCCTCCATGCTCAGGAACCTGTGCATCTGACCCTGGCGGAGGCGGAAAAGCTGGCGGTGAAGAACAATCCTCAGCTGTCTGCAGCAGTGCTGAACGCTGCGGCCTTTTTACAGGTGCCAATTGAATACCGGGCGGCCTATTTGCCCACACTGCAGGCCAATGCCACCGGCGTGGTTTCAGATTCCGGCAGCCGGCTGGCTGCCGGAGGATTGACCAATCCAACGGTATATAACCGCTTTGCAGCCGGGCTTACCCTCAGCCAGATGGTTACCGACTTCGGACGGACGGGAAACCTGGTTGATATGGCCAAGCTTCGTGCGGATGCTCAAAACCAGGTTACCGAACAAACCCGCGCCGATATCCTGCTGGTAACCGGCCAGACCTACTTTGCCGTGCTGCGGGCGCAAGCCGTCATGCAGGTTGCGCAGCAAACGGTTGCCGCCCGGCAGCTGGTGGCTGACCAGATCACCGCTTTGGCCCAGAGCAATCTGAAATCGGCGCTGGATGTCAGCTTTGCCAACGTCAACCTTGCCGATGCCAGGCTGCTGCTGCTTCAGGCGGAAAACACCCTGAAGGCCGCACAGGCCCAGCTTGCCGCGGTGTTGGTACTCCCGGGCGATTCTCCTTTTGTCCTCGCCGACGAACCGATGCCGGAACCGCTTTCCGACCAGTATGACAGCCTGATTCAACAAGCACTGCTGAATCGGCCCGAACTCAAGGGGCTTCACCTGGAACAGAGCGCGGCGGAAAAATTTGTTCGCGCCGAGCATGCCCTGCACTACCCGAACATAGGGATTTTGGGCACTGCCGGCATTGTCCCGGTCGGTCAGGCGCAGATTCCGGATCGCTATGGCGCCATCGGTATAAATCTGAACATACCGATTTTTAACGGGTGGCTGTTTAAAGCTCGTGAAAGCGAAGCCGAACTTCGGGCTCAGGCGGCGCAGCAGCGTGCCAACGTCCTGGAGAATGAACTCGCCCGAGACGTACGTGTTGCCTGTCTCAACGAAAGAACGGCCCACGAGCGAATGGGCCTCTCCGAGCAATTGCTCAAACAGTCGCAAACGGCTTTTGAGCTTGCTCAGAGCCGCTACAGCCTCGGTTTGAGCTCCATCATAGAATTGAGCCAGTCACAGTTGAGTCTGACCTCCGCGCAAATTGCGGTTGCAAGTGCGAAATACGATTACCAGGCGCAACGTCTCAATGTTGATTTCCAGATCGGTGCGCTGAAATAGAGCTGAACAGTAACCTGCCGGTTTGTTTAGATGCTGTTGAGGTATTGAGTGCCGGCATACGTTGGAGGGGAATGGATATTTGTGGCGGATAAGGGCGGGCATTAACCGCCCTTATCCGCTCCGCTAACATCCATCTGCGGGATTTTACACAGCGGTAGAGAACCTCAAGGAGTTCGCGCGTCTACTTTCCCTGTTCAATAAAAGAACCCGAGTATGCATTGCCATTGATGAGAACCTTGATGTTTTTATTTTTGTTTTGTAAAACAAATGCATCGGGCATGTAAATCGCGAAGCTGTAGGCATACGTGCTGCAAACAAAAACCTTGCCGTTGGTTAAAGTCAAAGCCGTTGTGGCGTCACATCCCTTAAATTGCCCAACTACCTTGGTTTGTTCTATAAGCGTATACCCTTCTTTGTTAAGCGACTCCAAATCAGCTGAGAATGCCACCCCGCTCAATGTCTGCATCAGCAAAAACCCAATAAAAATGATCAGCGTTTTCATAATACACTCCTCTTTACATGATGTCTCTGGCAAGCGTTCGTCCGTGCCGTCGCTTTGCATTTGATGCGGAGGTAACGACCATCCGGCTGTGACAGAGCAACTCTGCGAATTACGTGTCTCACAAACATCCCTCCATTAGATAGATATATTTAGCGTTAACTTTCCAAGATTGTAACAGCCTAACGCATGAATTGCCAGTCGTAAACTACCCCAGTCATTTGAATTGATAAATAATTAAATTATTGTATTCATATAATAGCATTATATTGGCAAGTATGCTTTTTTATTAAAGTAGGAATGAAACAGAGATTGTTCATTTACATAGCAAGTTGCTGGGCAAGATGAAAAGATTGTCAACCGAGTCTATCGCCTTGTTGGGCGATAAAAGCCGTAACAGTGAGATAAAATAATACGTTATTTTGCTGTGGTTTCGGTTGGGTTACATTTGTGTTAATTTGTCATTGACTTTCGTTTGTAAATAAGTATATATGCCCTCACATAATAGAACATCATGTTTACGGATAGTTTGTGGGAATGTCTCTAAAGCGTTGAAAAATAATAAAAACGGTGCAGTTTCAGGTGTGGATTGCGAAAGGTGTAAAATCGTGAAGATGTATATACCGCAAATTGCTAGGCTGGCTGTCTTTTGCTCCTTGGTGTTGGTATCCGCGTGCGCTACCAATAGAGGCGGTGAGTCAGCAGACGACTATGTCGAGGTGGCTAATCCAGGTGCCACCATGTATCCAGATGCCCCGGCTACTATCTGGGTGCCGCGCAAATCTGTGGATTCCGGCATACCCAGGGCTAGTGAGCTACTGAAACAGGGTTATGAGAAAGTTGCAGGCCCGGGGTCTCACGAAAGCGCTCCGCAGGGAGAGAAATCCGGCGCTGCTCCTTTACCGCAACCTGCAATTGCTCAGGCACCTCCTAAAAGCCGTATTGCTGTACTGGAAAGCGGTGACAACGGACTGCTCGCGCCGTTCAGCGCCAGAATTGGAAGCGCATCTGTCGGGATTCTTGTCGATCAGCAGCATGCTGCTTTCCGTGCCAAGTATGCCGCTATAGCCAGCCAGGCTGAGCGGAGTGACGTTGCCGTGCGCCTACAGCAGGAATACGGCGCCAACGTTGCGGTCTTTATCACCGCCCCCGAAAAGGTTGCGCCGGGCAAGAGCGTACAGGGAGAAGTCTACGACGGCCTGGGCGGGGTATTGGTTCGGACAGTTTATGCCCGCATCCCGCAATATGCCGTTACTGATGGTGCGGCGAGGGATTCCGCTCTGGATGCGGCTCTTGCCGAGCTGACGGTACATGTAAAGAATGTGGTGGCGCTGCTCCCCTGGTACGGAAAAGTAACCGAGAGGGACGGCGACCGGGTCTATATCAACGCCGGCAAGGAATCCGGGCTCAGGATCGGGCAAATTTTATCGGTTTACCACGGCGGCAAGGTGATTCGGGGTCTTGGTTTTACGCCGGACGAACGAATAAGTACCCTTGAAATCCGAGGCTTTGTTGGTACTGATGGCGCATACGGTGTCGTTAAGGATGGCAAGGGTATTCGGGCAAACGATTTGGTTTCCGTCGAATAGCGTGAGCGCTGGCGGATCAGGGTGTATGGCCTACAGAACTAACAGTTCTCGTAAATTCACACGAAAGGAGGCGTATCATCTTTTACAAATCTGAGCTTTTCTCGTATGGATTCAAATCTCAAGCAGTCATACCTTTAATGAGGAGGCAAAAATGAAGAAAGTTCTAGCGTTTGTTGCAGCATCAACACTTTTGGCGACGTCCGCCATGGCCGATGAGCCGGTAGTGAGCAAGTTTAAGATGAGTATCGGTGGCTATGTCAAGCTTGACTATGCGTATAACTCGGACAACCTTGGCGGAGGAGCAGGCATCATCACTCCGGGCGGTGGAGGGTTAGGAGCCGCGTTAGCTACAAATGCGGGGGCGAGCAGACAGGAACAGTCGATCCTCGGCATGAAGCAATCCCGCCTGTGGATAAAGGTTAACGGACCTGATGCATTTGGCGCCAAGACCGGCGGCCTGATCGAGGGTGACTTCTACGGCGATAACGGTCTCGCTCAAGAGAGCCCGCAATTCCGCATGCGCTTGGCCTACGGCACACTTGACTGGGCCAACACATCGATCCTGTTCGGTCAGTACTGGGACATGTTCGCACCGATGGTTGCCAGCACTCAGGATTTCCGCAGCGGTTCAACCACCGGCGCGCCCAACAACCCGCGCAGCCCGCAGATCAGGCTGACCCAGAGGGTAAACCTGAACGCGGATAACCAACTGTCGTTCGCCGTTGGTGTCACGGACCCATCCATTTACGGCAATAACACCGGTGGGGATACGGCAGTTGTCGCTGGTGGCGCTAATGCTGGCGGGGGCTTTGGAAACGCCACTGCATACGGAGCCAACCTGGCTTATGCCGGCCAGGTATTCTTTACCAGTAAGGCCCTGGGAACCGCTCCAGGATACTTCGGTCTGTCCAATAATCCGCTCAAAGTGGGCTTCTTTGGTCAATACGGCACTGAGAAGTTGACGTCTGCCACCGTCGCCGGCAAGACCGCTGAAAGCTGGGGATACGGCGCCTACCTCTTCGCGCCAATCTTGAAGTCTTCTAACGGTAAGTCACGCGCCATGACCATGTCATTTGAAGGGCAGGTCTATGAGGCGGCTAACATGAACTACAACGGAGCCACCGCTGCACAGTTTGCCGGCGGCGCAGCCAATACTACGGCTACCGTGGCTAGCAATATCGTGCCGAGGAAGGACCTGGGCATGGCCGCTCAGATTATCTTCTACCCGACTCAGGAGCTGGGGCTCACCGCTGGCTTTGGTGACCGCATTGCTGCCAACAAAGGATCGGATATGGGGGCAACCATCTACCAGAAGCATAACCAGGAACTCTATTTCAACGTGGCCTATGACCTGAACGCCGCGGTTAGAATAGCCGCCGAATATCAGAACATGGATGCCGGCTTTTATAACATGACTGCTGCTAGTGCTGCTGTCGTTGCTCTCGGTCAAAAAGCAACGGCCTCTGTCAACATCGGCCGCCTCTGTGCCTACTATTTCTTCTAATATAAGATAGATAGTATGATGCTGTCGCTAAAGGGGCCCTTTCCGGGCCCCTTTTTTATGGCAGTGTGCCAGAGCCGATAATTCAGGAACCGTTATGCTGATCAGGAAGTTTTAGTATTGGTCTGACTAAGCTGCTTACCATTTTTAATGGTCTTTCCTTTGACGATTGCAGAGAGCTGTGCTACATTCGCGCAAATTCAAAATCCAGTGGCTCCAATCTGGAAAAAGTCTGACTCATCCACTGAAAAGAGCAAAATCCCCTTGAAACCACAAGCCAAAATCATCTGTATCGCCAATCAGAAGGGTGGCGTCGGCAAGACGACCACCGCCGTCAATCTGGCCGCCTCGTCTGGCGGCTGCGGAACGGCCGACGCTGCTGGTTGATATCGATCCGCAGGGCAATGCCACCAGCGGTGTCGGGGTGGATAAAGCCGTGCTCAAGCATACGGTCTACGATGCCCTGATCAATGAGGCTGATCCGCGTGGACTGATTGTCGATACCGGCCACCCTTTTCTGCATATCCTGCCGGCCAATTCCGATCTGGCCGGTGCCGAACTGGAGCTGGCCACCGAGATCGGGCGCGAGCAGAAGCTCAAGTTTGCTCTGGCAGCGCTGGCGGAACAGTATCGCTACATCATCATCGATTGTCCTCCATCGCTCAATCTGCTGACCATCAATGCCATGACCGCTGCCGATTCGGTGCTGATCCCGCTGCAGTGCGAGTTCTACGCCATGGAAGGGCTTTCGCAGATACTGCATACCATCAGGCTGATGCAGAAAAGGATTAATCCGCTGCTGAAGATCGAAGGTATTCTGCTGACCATGTTCGATGCCCGCGGCAATCTGAGCAAGGATGTGGCCGAAGAGATTCGCACCCATTTTCCCGGCCAGGTGTTCGAGTCGGTTATTCCGCGCAACGTTCGTCTGGCGGAAGCGCCCAGCCATGGCAAGCCGATCATTTATTACGATATCACATCGCGCGGAGCAGCCAGCTATCTGCAGCTGGCCCGCGAGATCATCCAGAGGGAGAGAATCCAATGGCTAGAATAGGTGGCCTCGGCAAAGGGATGGCTGCGCTCCTGCAGGTAACGGAAACGGTTGATGAGTCAAAAAACTACTTTGTCTGTCCAATTGAAAAGATTCGTCCCAATCAAAACCAGCCGCGCAAGCATTTTGCCGCCGGATAAGCTGGAGGAGTTGGCCGCCTCAATCCGTGAACAGGGGATTATTCAGCCGCTGGTGGTTACCAGAAAGGATGATTATTACGAGATCATTGCCGGTGAACGCCGCTGGCGGGCCGCACAGAAGGCCGGTCTGCACGAGATTCCGGTCGTCATCCGCGAGGCCACGCCGGATGCTGTGTATGGAGCTGGCGCTGATCGAGAATATCCAGCGCCAGGACCTGAACGCCATTGAGGAGGCCCAGGCCTATCGCTCGCTGGTGGAGCAGTTCAGCATCTCCCAGGAGGATGTGGCCAAGCGGGTCGGCAAGAACCGTACAACAGTGACCAATGCACTGCGCCTGCTCAAGCTGCCGGATGATATCCAGCGGGATATCGTTGAGGAGCGGCTCAGCATGGGGCATGCCCGTGCCCTGCTGGCCCTGGAAAGCGCTGAGCTGATTGAAAAGGCCCGCCACGAGATTCTGCATCGCCAGTTCAGCGTTCGGGCTACTGAAGATCTTGTGCGCCGGCTGAAAGTAAATCCGCATCCCGCCGCCGGCAAAGCGTCTGCAGCAGCCGGACCTGCTGATGATCGTCTCTGGAGGAACAGCTGCAGAAGCGTTTTCAGTCACGGGTGGCCATCCGCAAGGTCGGGACCAAAGGTGGCCGGCTGGAGATCCATTTCAGCGATTCTGATGAATTGACCCGCATTATCGATCTGCTGGATATCTGAACATTCGCGCTGAAAATAATAAATGTATACGATTGTGCAATTTTCTTGACAGCTATTCGATTACTATGATAGCTAACCTCTGTTTTACGCCCGAATCTGGGATACAGTATACAACTCAGCATACCTGCAAGGGGTAGGTCGTGATTGAATTAAATTTGGCATTTGTTAGTCCAGCTGATCAATTTCGGCATCCTCGTTCTCGTCCTCAACATCTTCCTCTACAAGCCGATCCGCAAGGTGCTGGCCGACCGTCGTCAGGTGATCGACTCTGCCCGTGAGAAGACTGCTTCGGTTGATCTGGAGGTGCAGGAGCAAGATGGCTCAGTACGAGGCTCGTCTGCGTGATGCCAAGGCTGAAGCCGGTGCACGCCGTGCCGAGGCTCTCAAGCAGGCTCAGGCCGAAGAAACAGCCGTGCTGGAAAAGGCCCGCAAGGAGGCTTCCGATTCTCTTGGCTTCGATTCGGGACCGGGTTGCCAAAGAAGCTGGCTGAAGCGCGAGAGCTGCTGAAAAAGCAGGCCGAGGTTCTGTCCGGCGATATCTGCGAGAAAATCCTGGGGAGGAGCCTGTAGTTATGTTGATGGTATCCGATCGCACCAAAAAAATTATATTCTCACCTGGCGTATATTGCTGTCATCGTTCTGGCTGGCTTCTGCCGGTTTTGCTTCTGAAGGTGGCGAAGGCGCCCATCATGCCGACAGCGGCTGCCCAGATGAAGGATTTTGGCTGGCGTGTGCTCAACTTTGCCGTTCTGGTCGGCATACTTGGTCTGGGCACTCAAAAAAGCTGATGTCAAAGGTTCGCTGGCTGCCCGTCAGGCCCAGATCGAGAAGAGCCTGAAGGATGCCGAGGACGGCACGTGATGCTGCCGAAGCAAAGCTGCGCGAATACAGCGGCAAGCTTGATCAGGCCACGAAAGAGATCGATGAACTCCATGCCGCCATCATTCGTGAAGGTGAGCAGGAAAAAGAGCGCATCATTGCCGAGGCCAAGATCGCCGCCGAGAAAATTGTTGCCCAGGCCGCCCTGTCTGCCGAGCAGGAGAACGTGGAAGGCCCGCACCGAACTGCGTGCCGAGGCTGCCCGTCTGGCAGTGGAGATTGCAACCGGCAAGCTGACCGGCGCCATTCAGAAGAACGACCACGATCGATTTGTCGGTGAATATCTTGACAAGGTGGTACAGATCCAGTGATCAATAACACGATTGCGAGACGATATGCCAAGGCGCTGGTACAGCTTGGTTCCGAAGGTGGTCTGATTGACCGTTTTCGCGATGAGCTGGCCGTCAGTTGACCGGCTTTTTTCCGCCAATGCTGAATTGCGGGCCGCTTTTGCCAATCCGGCCTTCACTGCTGGAGCAGAAGAAAGAAATCATGAAGGAGCTGATTGCCAAGATCGGCCTGTTCCGAGCTGGTTGGCAATTTCCTGCTGCTGCTGGTGGACAAAAACCGCGTGGCCTTTCTCGGCCAGATCGTTCAGACCTATGAAACACTGGCCGATGAGTTCTCCGGTGTGATTCGTCCGGTTATCAAGACGGCCTTTGCGCTGGATGACAGTCAGGTAGCTGCCATTCAGAGTGCCTTGGAGAAGAAAACCGGCAAGAAGGTTATTCCGCAGGTGATCGTCGATCAGAGCCTTCTGGGTGGTGTTGTTACCCAGATCGGCGATACCGCATATGACAGCAGTGTAAAGACTCAGCTTAAACGGATTCAAGATATATTACAGAAGGGGTAAGAGCTTCCATGGAAATCAGAGCCGAAGAGATCAGCGAGATCATCAGAAAACAGATCAAGGAGTATGGCAAGGAGGTTGAGGTGTCGGAAACCGGCACGATCATCTCCATCGGTGACGGTATTGCCCGTATTCACGGCCTGGCTGGCGCCATGGCCGGCGAGCTGCTGGAGTTCCCCGGCGGCGTTACCGGCATGGTTCTCAACCTTGAAGAAGACAACGTCGGCGCCGCTATTCTCGGTGAATTCTCCGAGATCAAGGAAGGCGACACCGTCAAGCGTACCGGCCGTATTACCGAGGTTCCGGTCGGCGATGCCCTGATCGGCCGCGTTGTTAACGCCATCGGTCAGCCCATCGACGGCAAAGGCGCCGATCAACACCAGCAGCTTCAGCAAGGTCGAGATCAAGGCCCCCGGCATCGTTGACCGTAAATCGGTTCATCAGCCGATGGCAACCGGCCTCAAGGCGATCGACTCCATGGTTCCAATCGGGCGCGGCCAGCGCGAGCTGATCATCGGCGACCGTCAGACCGGCAAGACCGCTGTTGCCATCGATACGATCATCAACCAGAAGGGTGGCGATGTTGTCTGTATCTATGTCGCTATCGGCCAGAAGCGTTCCACGGTTGCCCAGGTTGTTTCCAAGCTGACCGAGCACGGCGCCATGGATTACACCATCGTTGTTGCTGCAACCGCTTCCGAGTCGGCACCGCTGCAGTTCATCGCACCTTACACCGGCGTTACCATGGGCGAGTTCTTCCGCGACAGCGGCAAGCATGCCCTGATCATCTATGATGACCTTTCCAAGCAGGCCGTTGCCTATCGTCAGCTTTCCCTGCTGCTCCGCCGTCCGCCAGGACGTGAAGCATATCCGGGTGACGTTTTCTATCTCCACAGCCGTCTGCTGGAGCGTGCCTGCAAGCTGTCCGATGCACTGCGGCGCCGGTTCACTGACCGCACTGCCGATCATCGAGACCCAGGCCGGCGACGTTTCCGCCTACATTCCGACCAACGTTATTTCCATCACCGACGGCCAGATCTATCTGGAATCCGACCTGTTCTTCTCCGGCGTACGTCCGGCCATCAACGTCGGTCTCTCGGTTTCCCGCGTCGGTGGTTCTGCCCAGACCAAGTCCATGAAGCAGGTTGCCGGTACCCTGCGTCTTGACCTGGCCCAGTATCGTGAGATGGCTGCTTTTGCCCAGTTCGGTTCCGATCTGGACAAGGCTACCCAGATGCAGCTGGAGCGTGGTGAGCGTCTGGTTGAAATTCTCAAACAGCCGCAGTACCGTCCGATCCCCAACGAGAAGCAGGTTCTGATTATCTTTGCCGCCAACAACGGCTTCCTGGATGAGTACCCGGTTTCTGCTCTCAAAAAGTATGAGACCGAACTGTATGCTTTCTTTGATAACCGTCAGGCTGAACTGCTTGCTGAACTGCGCGACAAGAAAGCTATTGATGATGATCTGAAGGGCAGAATCATTGCTGCTCTGGGGCAGTTCAAGAAGGAATTTACCGCGTAAACAAGGACGGTTTGAGATATGGCAAGCCTTAAAAGCATTAAAAAACGGATTGTATCCGTAAAAAATACGCGCCAGATCACCAAGGCCATGAAAATGGTTTCGGCCGCAAAGCTGCGCCGTGCCCAGGAAAATGTTGTGGCTGCCCGCCCGTATGCAAAAAAGCTGGGTGAAGTGCTGCAGTCACTGGCCGGCAAATCTTGAAGGTGATCTGCATCCGCTGCTTGAAAAGCGTGATGCCAAGAAACTTCTTCTGATTGTGGTTACATCGGACCGTGGTTTGTGCGGTGGTTTCAATACCAACCTGTGCAAGGCCGGCTGACCGCTATATCAAGGAAAAAACAGGATTCATACGAGCAGATCAGCGTCATGACCATTGGTCGTAAAGGGTATGAATTCCTCAAAAGCCGCTACACGGTCTATAAGAACTTTTCCAATGTTCTGGCCAAGCCGAATTATCAGACTGCTGCCATGCTGGCTCAGGAAGTGATCGACGGTTTTGTGGCAGGCGAGTACGATCAGGTTGAGCTGCTGTACAACTCCTTCCGTACCGTCATGACCCAGGACATCACCTTTCAGCAGCTGCTGCCGGTTGTGCCTGAAGAAACAGGCGCAGCCGATGAAACTCCGGTCGAGTTCATCTACGAGCCGTCGGTCGGTGAACTGCTGGCCGAGATACTGCCGAAGAATATTGAGGTGCAGATTTTCAAAGCCATGCTGGAGACGGTTGCCGGTGAGCATGGTGCCCGTATGACCGCCATGGACAGCGCCTCGAAGAACGCCAACGAAATGATCGGCAAGCTGACCCTCCAGTACAACCGGGCACGTCAGGCTGCCATTACCACGGAGTTGATGGAAATTATCTCCGGCTCAGAATCAATCAAAGGATAATACTAATTTACGAATCACTATATGAGGCCGCACGGCCGCAGGAGGACACCGTTCCATGAGTCAGAACACAGGTAAAATTTCGCAGGTCATCGGCGCCGTTATCGACGTCGAATTTGAGCCCGGCAAACTGCCGGAGATCTACCACGCACTGCGCGTGACCAATCCGGCCATTGATGACCGTGAGAACAATCTGGTGCTGGAAGTTGCCCAGCATCTGGGTGAGAACTCGGTTCGTACCATCGCCATGGACTCCACCGACGGTCTCAAGCGCGGTCAGGTTGTCATCGATACCGGCAAGCAGATCTGTGCCCCGGTCGGCGCCAAGACTCTCGGCCGCATCATGAACGTTATCGGTGAGCCGGTTGACGAAATGGGCCCGATCGGCAATGAGAAAGAGTACGCAATCCATCGCGAAGCTCCTCCTTTTGAAGATCAGTCAACCAAGGTTGAGGCATTCACAACCGGCATCAAGGTTGTTGACCTGCTCGCACCCTATGCCCGCGGCGGCAAGATCGGTCTGTTCGGCGGCGCCGGCGTCGGCAAGACCGTTCTGATTATGGAACTGATCAACAACATCGCCAAGCAGCACGGCGGTTTCTCCGTTTTCGCCGGTGTTGGCGAGCGTACCCGTGAAGGGAACGACCTCTGGATGGAGATGAAGGAATCCGGCGTTCTCGACAAGGCCGCTCTGGTCTACGGCCAGATGAACGAGCCTCCAGGAGCCCGTGCCCGCGTTGCTCTGACCGCTCTTTCCGTTGCCGAGTATTTCCGTGACGAAGAAGGCCAGGACGTTCTGCTCTTCATCGACAACATCTTCCGTTTTACCCAGGCAGGTTCCGAGGTTTCGGCACTTCTCGGCCGTATCCCTTCCGCCGTTGGTTACCAGCCGACGCTGGCTACCGAAATGGGTGAGCTGCAGGAGCGTATTACCTCCACCAAAAAAGGTTCCATCACCTCGGTTCAGGCTATCTACGTACCTGCCGACGACTTGACCGACCCGGCTCCGGCAACCGCTTTTGCCCACCTGGATGCAACAACGGTTCTTTCCCGTCAGATCGCCGAGCTCGGTATCTACCCGGCTGTTGACCCGCTTGACTCCACCTCACGTATTCTTGATCCGCAGGTTATCGGCGAAGAGCACTATGCTGTTGCCCGTTCCGTTCAGTACGTTCTTCAGAAGTACAAGGATCTTCAGGATATCATCGCCATTCTCGGTATGGACGAACTCTCCGAGGAAGACAAACTGGTTGTTGCCCGTGCCCGTAAGATTCAGCGCTTCCTGTCCCAGCCGTTCTTCGTTGCCGAGGCCTTTACCGGTTCACCCGGCAAGTACGTTGAACTGAAGGACACCATCAAAGGCTTCCAGGAAATCGTTGCCGGCAAGCATGACAGCATGCCGGAGCAGGCCTTCTACATGGTCGGTTCGATTGAAGAGGCCATTGAAAAGGCTGCCAAACTGGCTGCGGTATAATTAACCTTACGGGAGTATATCTCCCTTTCAAGGAATGATATATGGCTGAAAAGATGAAGCTTGAAATAGTTACCCCCTACAAAAAAGTTGTTGATACCGAGGTTGAGGAAGTCACCGCAACCGGTAAACTCGGCGAATTCGGTGTTCTTCCCGGTCATGCACCGTTTCTGACCTCGCTCAAGATCGGTGAACTTGTCTACAAGAACAACGGCGTTGCCGAGCATATGTCACTTAACTGGGGTTACTTCGAAATTCAGGATGATAAGATCATTGTTCTGGTCGAAACTGCCGAAACTGCTGACGAGATCGATCTTGAGCGTGCCAAGGCTGCTCTGGGCCGGGCTGAAGAAGCTCTCAAAAAGCTGACATCCGAAGACAAGCAGTTCAAGATCTATGAAGCTGCTCTGGAACGGGCGATTATCCGTATGCAGGTGGCCGGTAAGGCTGTCACGGAAATAGGAAACTCAACATATAATGACTACATAAGAGCGGCAGCGATGCCGCTCTTTTTGTTTGTCTGGAAATTGTCCTACCGGTTTGTTACAAGTAGTCAGTTGTTTATTCCATAAACTGGAGAACGATATGCCCAAAACCAACGAACTGACACGTTACCGCTGTTACGAAATATTTTCTCAATCCACCGGTATTGAAATCCGTGCTGCGATCAAGTCAAGTGAGGAGAATGGGCATGGTTACCGAGCGGAGCGGCAGGATTCAGCTCCGTTTTTTCAAACTGACACCAAAGACGAAACCGGATGAAGTTACTCAGATCCGCTTCATCTGCGAACCTGACGAGGCATTCGGTCTGGCGCTTATGATACATCAGGTTGCGGGTTCGTCCGTCCCGTGCAAAGAAAAACTGAATCCGCACAAGTTCGCTGCTGGTGGACATGGTGAGGAAACAGTGACGACACTTTCCGTGGAAAAGTGGGAGCGGGGCGGCAAGAGTGGCTACGCATTGACGGTGGGGCGCGGCAAGGACTTCATCAGCGTGCCGGTGCCGCTTGCCAAATTTCTCTTTGCAGGAGAGTTTCTGCGGGCGCTTTCTACTGAGCAGTGCTGGGTGGAGCGGATAGAGAAGAAGATCTCATCGCCTGTTGGCAACTGATGATGTCACAACCCAAACGCTACACAGCCTTTTCTGACGAACTGAAGCAGACTTTCGGCTGCAAGGTGCAGCGCATTTCTGTTGATGCCGGATTGACCTGTCCGAATCGCGACGGTACCCTGGACGTGGATGGATGCATCTTTTGCGGCGGCAGCGGTTCCGGTTCCTTCGGCATTCGTCGTGATCTTTCCGTCGCCGGCCAGCTCGAAGACGGCAAGGAGGTCATGCGGCGCAAGTATCGGGCCGCAAAGTTTCATTGCCTATTTTCAGGCTTATTCCAATACCTATGCACCGGTGGACGCGTTTGCGGGAGCTGTTCTGCCGAGGCGCTCTCCGTTTCCGATGTTGTCGGCTTGATCATCGCCACCCGCCCCGACTGTCTGCCCGACGACGTTCTCGACTACCTTCAGGAACTCAGCAGGCAAACCTATCTCTGGCTGGAGTTGGGAATTCAGTCAATCCATGACAGGAGCCTGACGTTCATCAATCGTCGCCATGACCACGCCTGTTCCGTGGATGCCATTCAGCGCGCCAAATCACGTGGCTTGCGGGTCTGCGCCCACATTATTCTGGGGTTGCCGGGTGAAACGCGGGAGGAGATGCTGGCCATGGCCGGAGAGCTGAACCGACTCGGCGTGGATGGCGTCAAACTGCACCTGCTGCATGTCATGAAGGGAACGCGATTGGCTGAGATGTACGGGCGGGGAGAGGTGAGCTGTTTGACAGGGATGAGTATGCCGGGCTGGTATGCGATTTTCTGGAACTTCTTGATCCGCACATTCTGATTCACCGCCTGACCGGTGACGGCGGGCATGACAACCTGGTGGCACCGCTCTGGTCGCTGAAGAAATTCGAGATACTCAACCTGATCGATGCCGAGATGGAGCGGCGCGGGACACGGCAGGGGATCAGATTTTCCCCGTAAAGATCAGCACCAGAAAGATGAAGTAGAACGCCCCTCCCACCAGCAGTGTCCCCGGTGTCAGGTGCTTTTTCCAGCGGATCTGCAGGTAGGCCATGCCGACCGAGGCGAAGGTCAGGGCCACGGTCAGAAGGGCAGCCGTGTTGAGCTGCCAGTCGGTCATCATGATGCCGATGGCGGTGATGATCGATCCCTGGAAGACCATGGCGCCGGTGACATTGCCGATTGCCAGGGTATCCTTGCCCTTGTTGATCCAGATCACGCTGTTGAATTTCTCCGGCAGTTCGGTTGCGATCGGGGCGATGATCATGGCCAGGATAAAGGGTGAAATGCCCATCAGCACGGAAATGATCTGGACCTTTTCCACGAAGATGTACGATCCCCACACGATCAGCAGCAGAGAACTCAAAACCTGAAAGCCGATGATCGCCATGTGCGGATCGTGGGATTTGGGGGCAAAGTAGCAGGGGTCGATTTCTGACTCTTCAATTTCATGCGCTTCCGGTTCACCGCCACCTTGGAGGGTCTTCAGCACATAGCCGCCGTAGGTCAGAACCAGCGCCAGGGCGATGAAGGTCTTGATCACCGGATGGCCTCCCAGAAATGAGGCGGTAATTGCCACGGCGTACAGGATCAGGAAGTACTCCATGTCGCGCCGCATGACGATCGTATCGACCCGCATGACCGGGTAGTCATCACGTTTTTTCCGATTCCAGATCACCGCCAGTCCGCTGATGAAGAAGGCCAGTGTACCGAGCATGAAGGGTGCGCCGATGATGGCGCCGACACCGATCTTGTGGCCGGCCTCCGGTGTGCCGAACATGATGGCCACAATCGGCACCAGGGTTTCCGGCAGGGCGGTGCCGACCGCGGCAAAGATACTTCCCACCGCACCGTCAGACAGTTTCATCTTTTTGCCGAACCACTCCAGGCCGTTGGTAAAGACGGTTGCCCCCAGCAGGATGATCCCCAGGGCGACAAGCAATAGAATCCAGTTGAACATATTACATCTCCACCCGGGTGACGACGCCCTGCAGCTTGGCGGCCGGGAGTTTGTTGAACTGCACGAAGTTGGGGGTCAGTTTCTTGAGGATTGAGAAGACCTTCCAGACCGGGTTGCCGGTGGCGATATCCTCGATGCCGTAGAAGATGACCTTCTCCACGATGCCGTTGTCCTTGAGCAGTTGTTCAATATCAAACATCTCCATGTAGCCGGCCTTGATTTCAAAGGCATCCAGTCCGGTTCCCAGGCCGGTTGTCAGGCTGCTCTCCAGGCCGTAGGGTTCGTCGGTGCGGACGATGGATATCAGGACGTTACGTTCGTAGATGATGTTGCAGCGTATGGTGCAGTGCACCAGATAGGGGGGAATGGTGTTCCACTCCTTGACAAAGAACAGGCCGGTGCCGGAGATATGTCCCTTTCTGTAGATCTGCTCGTAGCTCATCAGGTAGGTTTCCATGTCAAGCGGTCGCAGCGCTCTGTACAGCGCACGTTGCCCTTTGGTCCAGATCAGGATGGCGGCAAGCGGTATGGATGCCAGGATCAGCGACCAGTAGCCGCCATGGGGCAGTTTGTAGAGGTTGGAAATCAGGAAGGCAAAATCCACCAGCGTGACGAACAGGGCAACCGGCACCTTCCATTTTTTTGTGGTGCGGGAAAAGATCATGACCATCATGATGCCGGTTATGGTCATGGTGCCGGTGACAGCCAGGCCGTAGGCCGCGGCCAGGTTTTCGGACTTCTGGAAGATCAGCATGATCATGATGACCAGTGCCAGCAGGATCCAGTTGACCGCGCCGATATAGATCTGTGATTTGAGCTGATGGGAGGTGTAATCAACCTTCAGGAGCGGCAGGATCCGGGTGGTGATCCCCTGGTAGACGATGGAGAAGACCCCGCTGATCAGCGCCTGTGAGGCGATGACCGTGGCCATGATCGTCAGGATCAGGAAGGGGATGTAGAGCATGGTCGATTGCGATTGCACCATGCCGAACAGGATGTTCTTTGCATCCGGGTGGTTCAGTATGAAGGCACCTTGCCCCAGGTAGTTGATGACCAGTGCGACAAAGACCAGATACCAGGCACGCTTGACCGGCTTGCGCCCAAGGTGTCCCATGTCGGCATAGAGTGCCTCTCCGCCGGTCGCGCAGAGGATTACCTCGGAGAGGACGAAGAAACCGGCCATGCCGTTTTGACGCGAGGAAATTGATGGCATAGTGCGGGCTGATGGCGGCGATGATGCGAGGGAAACGAGAACAGGGCGATGATGCCGGACAGGGTCAGGGCGGCAAACCAGACCACCATGATCGGCCCGAAGGCTTTGGCTACCTTGTCGGTACCCTTGAACTGAAAAACAAACAGGAATACGGCAATGATCGCGGCGATCAGGATCAACATTGATTGGCTGAGACCGCTCAGGGACGGGATCAGAAGGGCACCTTCAACGGCCGAGAGGATACTGATGGCAGGAGTGATGACGCCGTCTCCCAGCAGCAGGGCAACCCCAAGATAGGAAAGAAAGGTCACAAAGACCATCTGCCGCCCCGGCTTGATCATGCGCACCAGGATCTCGCGTAGTACGATGGTGCCACCTTCACCTTTGCGGGAAAGACTCATGGCCAGCAGTGCATATTCGATGTTGACCAGGATCATCAAGGTCCAGACGATCAGCGAGATGATCCCGAAGACATTCTCCTGGGTCGGTTTGGTCAGGGCGATGATAACGGTCAGGGTATAGATCGGGCTGGTACCGATGTCGCCGAACACCAGTCCCATCGATTTGATGATGCCGCCCCAGTAGGAGTCGGTTTCGCCATGTTTCATGAAAATTGTGCCTCCCAAAGCATAAAAGATACTCTTATAGCACTGGTGCCCGCTATGCTCAATGTCTTTTCAGTGGTTCTGTTTTGCGGTCACCCGAGCGCGCTGAAGTCGAGCCAGTCTGCACGGTGCTGAAATATGCGGATACACTCCTGTGAACAAGCCAAAATACTTGCTTTCTATACATAGTAGTGTAAAAACAGTGCTATCAAATTTCTGCGCCGATTAGCGAATGGCGGGGGGAACGTATGAAACGATTAATCGCAGTTGGTATGGTGTGTTTGGCAATGGCGGCCTGCACGAAAAAGGGGGGGCAGGAAGCCGGTATAATCAAGATCGGCGCAGCAGGACAGTTGACCGGGCCCGAAGCGGTGTTCGGCAACGATATGCTGAGCGGCGTCAAGCTGGCGGTGGATGAATGGAACGCCAAAGGGGGCGTTTTGGGCAAAAAGATCGAGCTTGTGCCCGGTGACGATCAGGCCGAGCCACGCCAGGCGGTTGCCGTGGCGAACAAGTTTACGACCGAAGGTGTGGTCGGTGTGATCGGCCATTTTAACAGCAGCTGTTCCATCCCGGCTTCCGAGGTCTACCACAAGGCCGGAATCCCCCAGATATCACATGCCTCTACCAATCCGAAGCTGACCGATCAGGGGTTCGACAACGTCTTCCGGGTCTGCGGACGGGACGATCAGCAGGGGAAAGCGGCCGGAGATTTCGCCGTACAGAAACTGAAGGTCAAGCGGGTTGCCATCATTCATGACAAGTCCACCTACGGACAGGGCTTTGCCGAGGAATTCAGGAAAAACCTCGGACCGGGCGTGGAAGTGGTTGCCTTCGAAGGGATTACCAAAGGGGAAAAGGATTATTCTCCGGTGGTCACCAAGATCAAGTCGGCCAACCCTGACCTGATCTTCTTCGGCGGCATCTATACCGAAGGTGGGCTGCTGGTCAAACAGTACAAGGCGGTGGGGGGGACAGCACCCTTTATCGGCGGCGACGGCATCATGAGTGAAGAGATGCTGAAGATCGGCGGACCGGCTACCGAAGGGACGTATGCTACCTTCGGTCCGGACACCAAGGAGGTACCTTCGGCCAAAAGCTTCAATGAAAACTACCGCAAGAAGTACGGCGAACCGGGGGTTTACTCCGTCTATGCCTACGATGCTGCCAACATCCTGCTGCAGGCGATACAGAAGGCGGGGAGTACCGACGGCAAGAAAGTGATCGCGGCGATCCATGCTATCGACTACAACGGCGCGCTCGGACACATCCAGTTTGACGCCAAGGGTGATGTGAAAGAGTCCCCGTATGTGGTGTGGAAGGTAGAAGGCGGCACATTCAAACAAGTTAAATAGAAGGAACGCGGCTTTTTTACACCAGCTGCGTAAGTCTTCGGTGTTACTTGTGCGGCATACCGATGGGTACGCCTCCGCGCACACCTCGACAGCTTTGTTATTGTAAAAAATCCACGTTTTTGTTGACGGTCAATTTATTTTTATTCGGAGCCCAATGTTCCTTCAGCACCTTCTCAACGGCATCACCATCGGCGGCAGCTATGCGCTCATCGCGCTCGGCTACACCCTCGTCTACGGGGTGCTCAAGCTGATCAACTTTGCCCATGGCGAGATCTACATGATCGGCGCATATCTGGGGTTTATTCTCATCTCGCTCATTCCTGCCATGCCCCCTTTTCTCCAGGGAAACCTGGTGCTGCTCCTGCTGGTCGTGCTGCTGATTGCTGCGGCGATCTGTGCGCTGTACGGCTATTACCTGGAAAAGATCTGTTACCGGCCGTTGCGCGGCGCATCCAAGCTCACCCCGCTGATCAGTGCTCTCGGCGCATCGATTTTTCTGCAGAACTTCGTCATGATCAGCATGGGTGCCAAGGACCGGATATTTCCCCAGACTATCGGTATGCAGGCCATCACCCTGGGGAACGTCTCGTTCACACTGCTGCAACTGGTAATCATCTTCTCCTCAATTGCCCTGATGGCCCTGATCTACTGGTTTATCAACCGGACCCGGCTCGGCATCGCCATCAAGGCCACCTCCACCGATCCGTACATGGCATCGCTGGTTGGAATCAACGTTGATACAGTGATATCTGTCACCTTCATGACCGGCTCGTTTCTGGCGGCCTGCGCCGGGGTAATGATCGGTCTCTATTACGGTTCGATTAACTTCACCCTCGGGTATCTGGGGGGTATCAAGGCTTTTACCGCGGCGGTGCTGGGCGGGATCGGCAACGTTCCCGGCGCCATGATCGGGGGATTTCTGCTCGGCATCATCGAAGCGCTGGGCGCCGGCTATTTTTCCAGCGAGTACAAGGATGTCTATGCCTTTTTCATCCTGATTGCGGTACTGGTACTCCGGCCGGCCGGGCTGCTCGGGAAGGGTGTCAATGAGAGGGCGTAATCTGCGGTACGATCTCTTCTTCTATCTGGGGATACTCCTCATCTGTGCCCCGTTTCTGAAGACACACACGGTCTACCTGCCGCTGGTATTTCTTGCTGTCTGGGGGCTGCGGCGTTGCGCTGCCTTTGCCGAGGAGAACCGGCGGATCACCGACTTCAGGGCGCGCATGGTGAATGCCGTGCTGGCGCACCGCACTGCGACGGTGGGGATCACCCTGGCCGCTGCCCTGCTGGTTCCTTTCATCTCTTCCAACTACCTGATCGATGTGCTGACCTCCGCGATCCTCTACGCCATTCTGGCCACGGCGCTCAATATCACCGTAGGGTTGACCGGGGTACTGGTCCTCGGTTTTATAGGCTTTTACGCGGTCGGAGCCTATACCACCGGCATCCTGACCGCCAAGTTCGCCCTGTGCGGATTCTGGGTTGCGCTGCCGCTCTCCGGCCTGACTGCCATGCTCTTCGGCATTCTGCTGGGCATACCGGCGTTGCGCCTTAAGGGGGATTATCTGGCGGTGGTGACCCTCGGTTTCGGTGAGATCATCCGCATCTTCCTCACCAATCTCAACGGATTGACCGGCGGGCCGAACGGTATCCTCGGCATCAAGCGTCCCTCCTTCGGATTTTTTACCCTTGATCACCCCCGCGACTTCTACTGGTTCGCCCTGGCCGTGCTGGCCGCGGTTGTCCTGATTGTTGCCCGACTGGCCAATTCCCGCTATGGCCGGGCCTGGATCGCCATCCGCGAGAACGAGATGGCGGCCGGGGCTCTGGGCATCAACGTGTTCAGAAAACATCTGCTCTCCTTCTCGCTTTCCGCCTTCTTCGGCGGCATCGCCGGGTCGCTCTTCGCCGTCAAGCAGGGCTTCATCTCGCCGGACTCATTCACCTTTTATGAATCGGTGCTGGTGCTCTGCATGGTGGTTCTGGGAGGAATCGGCAATGTGATCGGTTCGGTGACCGGTGCGCTGCTGCTGATCGTAGTACCGGAGTTTCTGCGTGAGTTTTCCCAGTACCGGATGCTCGTTTTCGGGGCGGTGATGATCGCCTTTATGATATTCCGCCCCAACGGGCTGCTCGGCAGCCGTATGATCACACAGGAGATACAGGATCGTGTCGATGACGGGGAGTGACATCCTGACAACCGATTCGCTCTCCGTTACCTTCGGAGGGGTACGGGCGCTGGCCGGTGTCTCGATTGCCGTGAGGGAAGGGGAGATCCTCTCCGTTATCGGTCCGAACGGAGCCGGTAAGACCACCTTTTTCAATGCCGTTACCGGGGCCTATCCTCCCACCGGCGGGCGCGTTTTTCTTGCCGGTCAGGACATTACCGCCAGGTCACCCGACGAAGTGGCCCGCCTGGGCTTGGCCCGATCATTTCAGAACCTGAAGCCGTTTGCCGAGATGACGCTTCTGGAGAATGTTCTGATCGGCCGCGAGATCCATATGTCGACCGGAATGCTGGCGACGATTCTGCGGCTGCCGGCTTTTCGCAAGGATGAGGCGAAACAGAAACGCTTCGCCTGCGACATGCTGGCTTTTGTCGGTCTGGAGCGCCGCCGTGACCATCTGGCCCGCAACCTGACCTATGGCGAACGGAAAATGCTTGAAATCGCCCGTGCGTTGGCCCTTGAGCCCAGGGTGCTGCTGCTCGACGAACCGGTAGCGGGGATGAACCCGACCGAGACCGGTTTTGTCATGGAGCTCGTCCAGAACATCCGCGGGCAGGGAATCACCGTCGTGATCATCGAGCATGACATGAAAATGGTGATGGGGATCTCCGACCGGATCTACGTTCTGGATCATGGTGAACTGATCGCCGAAGGACTGCCGCATGAGGTGCGGGCAAACCCGATGGTGATAGAGGCATACCTGGGGGGAGGCATACATGCTCAGAATCACTGACCTCCAGCTGCGTTACGGCCCTATCCAGGCTCTCAAGGGGGTGACCCTCGAAGTCGCTGCAGGGGAGATCGTTACTCTGATCGGCGCCAACGGGGCCGGCAAGAGCTCCACCCTCAAGGCTATTTCCGGCATGCATGCGACCGCCGGCGGCAGTATTGAGTTTCGTGGGGAGCGCATTGACAACCTCCCACCGCACACAATCGTCAGCCGCGGGATCTCTCATTGCCCCGAGGGGCGGCGCATCTTTGGCGACCTTTCGGTCAGTGAAAACCTGCTGATGGGAGGGTTTCTTCTTCCCAAGGGTGAGATAGCCGGACAGCTTGACCAGGTTCTGGCCCTTTTTCCCCGTCTCGGTGAGCGGATGAGCCAGGCGGGCGGCACCCTGTCCGGCGGTGAACAGCAGATGCTTGCCATCGGGCGGGCGCTGATGTGCAAGCCGTCGCTGCTCATGCTCGACGAGCCCTCACTCGGGCTGGCTCCGATCATGGTGGGGAAGATATTTGAAACTATTCTCGATCTCAAACAGCGGGGACTGACTGTCCTGCTGGTCGAACAGAACGCCGGAGCCGCCCTGGAAATATCCGACCGCGGCTATGTCCTGGAGGTCGGGGGCGTGGTACTCTCAGGAAACTCTGCGGCGCTGCGCAACGACCCGCGGGTTGTGCAGGCCTATCTTGGGGGGTAAGGAGCTTTATTAATGATCTGCCGCTATTTCAAAGTCGCCCATCGCGACATGGTCTTTCTCAAGTTCATCCTGGAGGCGTATGAGGGGATGAATGTCATGAGCACCGTCGATAACAAGGCCGGCATCATCCGCATCGCCATCATGCCGGGTTTCGTTGATGACATGGACCGGCTGCTGGCTGATCTGGGGCGACAGGTGACCATGGAACCGGTCGAATGGCATGATGAAATTTGTACATTCTGAACACGAATATGTGATGACAAATTTTGACTCCCCCGCCGGAACGACCGTGTCAACTATCTGCTTAAGCCATCATCACCCGCAAGCCGCGTCCTGCTCCTGAAACGTAGACAAACGTAACAGATGTCGGCCCCGTACCTTCCACTCCTGCCCGATAATCACACATAAATTCGTAACGGAAACCCTTGACCCGGCAGGCGGGGGGCAGGTTCAGATCGTTTGGAAGATCCCGGAGAGCAGGCCAGGAGCACTTCTCCTGATGTTCAACGGCGAAAGAGGGGAGTTTGCCCATCAGCGGCATCTCGCTCCGGCAGTAATCAAAAAAGAGGGCGTCATGCAGTAACGCTCTATCCGCCAGTGGTTCTGCGAGACGTGCAAAAAGCTCGAAGACCCTCCGGCATGAGAGGCTGGAGAGATTTTCGTTGCCCGCCTGTCGTGCCAGACTGTCTATAATCGCGGAGAATGGCCGGTCGCGCTGCAGGATCAGGAACGCCGCCGCAAACCCGCCATGCTTGTTGAACAGGTCAAGCAGTCGCCCGATGGTCTCGATGCGGCAGATGTCTTCATAGGAAAGCCACGGGTTACGCAGGATTGTATAGGGGGGGGATGCGGAAAAGGCATACCCCTCGCGGTCGGCAATTGCACGCATCGGGGCTCCTTTGAGCACCTTGAGCGGTTCGATCTGAATCATATCCGGCTTCAGGTCGGCAACCGTCTGCAGAGAGTGTAAAAACCCGGCGTAGTCCTCTCCCGGCAGACCTGCAACCAGATCAAGGTGCAGTTCTATGTGCGTTTCGGCTCTGAGCCGTTGGACAGTGGCAAAGATTCGCGACAGATCGGCTGTCCGCCCCACCTGCTCAAGAGTTGTTGCCGACGTCGACTGAATGCCGATTTCAAAACGGAAGGTCTTCTCCGGCACACGTGCCAGGATGTTCAGATTGCTGTCGGTCAGCAGGTCGGCGGCGATTTCAAAGTGAAAATGGCTGCCCCGGTTATGCTCCAGGATGAATTCCCATATAGTATCCGCCCGTCCGGCATCGTAATTAAACGTGCGGTCCACCAGCTTTATCTGTGGTACACGGTTACTCATCAGAAACAGAAGATCTCTTTTTATCCTCTCCATGCTGAATGAGCGCACCGCCCCCTCAACCGATGAAAGACAGAAGGCGCAGGAGAATGGGCAGCCGCGCGAGGTTTCGTAGTAGATCAACGGTTTTGAAAAGTCCACCAGACCGGCTGCAAAAGGTGACGGGATCTTGTCCAGTTCAATCTGTTTTCTGCTGAACGGGCCAGATACGGTGTCGCTGCCGTCCCGGAAAAACAGGTTGTCTATCTCCGCTAACTCGTCCGTCAGCAGGCTAGTTTTATTTCGCATCTGCGTCACGATTAGACGTCTGAAAGTTTCTTCTCCCTCACCCTTGATCACAAAGTCAACCGCAGGATTGTCGTGCATAAGATCGAATATCCCGAAGGAAACTTCCGGCCCGCCCAGCACAATCTGCGTTTCCGGAGCGATTTTTTTTATATCCGAGACGATGCGTAGCGTCTGTTCAATATTCCAGATATAGCAGGAGAAGGCCACCAGATCGGCCTGTTCGGCCATGATGAGTCTCAGTATATGCTCGCGAGGTTCGTTAACGGTCCATTCGCGGATAATCAGCTCGGCATTCGGGACGTCTTGGCAGTACGCAGCCAGGCAGGGGAGCGCCAGCGAGGCATGGGAGTATTTGGCGTGCAGGGTTGTGAGGAGTATTTTCATGTCAGTGTGGTCTCAGAATGTGAGGGTTTATTGATTTACACAGGGCTCTTTTGCATTGACGTACATCGACGCAAGTGCTACTAAATACACGCTTACTACCGAAAAATAAAGGTGTTTCCCTATGCTTGACATGAAATACATTCGTGAAAATCTGGATGAGACCGAACGGCGTCTCCGTACCCGTGGCGGTGGATCCTATCTGGACGGCTTTCGTGAGCTGGATGAAAGACGGCGTACGCTGCTGAAAGAGGGTGAAACGCTCAAGGCGCTGCGCAATTCGGTCTCGGATGAGATCGGCCGTACCAAGGACAAAAGCCAGGTCCAGGACAAGATTCTCGAGATGCGTGAGGTTTCCCAGAAAATAAAGGGGCTGGATGAAGAACTGAACCAGGTCGATGAAGAGCTGCATTCATTTCTGCTGACGGTTCCCAATCTGCCGCACGCCACGACCCCGATCGGGACGTCCGAAAACGACAACGTCCTGGTCAGGATCGTGGGGAGATCCGCAGCAGCTTGCCTTTCAAAGCCAAGCCGCACTGGGATCTCGGTGAAGATCTTGGTATCCTTGATTTCGAGCGCGGCGCCAAGATTACCGGCGCGCGTTTTACCCTCTATCGCGGTGCCGGTGCCCGTCTGGAGCGGGCCCTGATCAATTTCATGCTCGATCTGCACACCGATACGCATGGCTATCAGGAGGTGCTGCCACCTTTCATGGTCAATCGCGATTCGATGCAGGGTACCGGGCAGCTCCCCAAGTTCGAGGAGGATCTCTTCAAGCTGGTCGATCCCGATTTTTTCCTGATTCCGACCGCCGAGGTGCCGGTGACCAATATCCATCGCGGCGAGATTCTCAAAAAGAGCGATCTGCCGATCAGCTATGCTGCCTACACCCCCTGTTTCCGCCGCGAGGCCGGTTCCTACGGCAAGGATACCCGCGGCCTGATCCGCCAGCATCAGTTCAACAAGGTGGAGCTGGTCAAGTTTGTCCACCCGTCGGAATCGGATGCAGAGCTGGAAACATTGACCGGCCATGCCGAAAAGGTACTGCAGCTGCTGGAACTGCCCTACCGCGTCATGGCGCTCTGCAGCGGCGACATCGGTTTCTCCGCTGCCAAAACCTACGATATCGAGGTCTGGCTGCCGGGGCAGAGCTGCTATCGCGAGATATCCTCCTGCAGCACCTTCGGGGATTTCCAGGCGCGCCGTGCATCGATCCGTTTCCGCGAGGACGAAAAAGGCAAAGCCGGAATTTGTCCACACCCTGAACGGCTCCGGCCTGGCTGTGGGGCGCACGCTGGTGGCAATTCTGGAAAACTATCAGCAGGAGGATGGTTCAGTGCTTGTTCCGGCTGTTTTGCGACCATACATGGGCGGTCTGGAACGAATCAGCTGCTAGGCGTTGTTACCATTTGAAAATCGGAAACAGGTGTGTTATAGAATCAGGATGCATGATAACGGAAAGGTGGCCGAGTGGTTTAAGGCAGCGGTCTTGAAAACCGCCGAGTGTAACAGCTCCGTGAGTTCGAATCTCACCTCTTCCGCCATACACATAACCAGCTTGTTAAGACGATATACACTGATAGCCATTACTTAAGTGGGACCTTTTATAAGACCTCTTAAGTAATGGGCTATTATCATTTTACCTCATATTTTTCTCGCAGGTATGTCTACTATTACCGAGCAGATATACCTGCCGACATTAAGCAGCTATTTCCATTCTCCTGAAATAAAACAGTCACTTAAATCAAAAGACTCGAAGGCAGTGACCTTACTCCATTGATTGAACCCGTTTGCTTAGGAATTCAGTAAAAATAGTTCTATAGTTCTTTTTGTAGATGTCGATAAGCTAATCAAGAGTGTATTCGGAACATCAGGAGGTCTCCTCATGTCAGTTCAACAGCTTTCTCCCAACAGTGTAGTTGCCAATCCTGCACATGTAAACCCGCAGGTCAAGGCAGACCAGACAACGTCTGCGCCACAAATTAATCAGGATGCTCAGAAGTCAGTTCAGGCCGCCAAGACGGACACAGTGACGATTTCACCGCAAGCACTACAGAAATTGGCAAGTGATGGAGATACCCAGGCCCGGGAAGTCAAAGAGAACGGTGCCGAAAAGGCTTCTGAAAAGGTACGGGGCAAAGCGTAATTAATACATCGATTGATGTCTTAACTGACTCATATATAAAGAGGATATCATGTCTGTCAATTCGGTAACTTCAGATGCAGCCTCGTTCACGTTGAAGCCTTTAAATGCGGCTCTTGCTTTAGATCAGTCGGCAAAGGCAGTTCCTTCGACAAACGATCAGTTGTCAAATCATACAGAAACGTCAAGCGTAGTTACAAATGCCAACAACAAGGTTCCTTCGGTTTCCTCTGCGAACAAACAATCGTCAGATGCAAGAAATGAAAGTAATAAGAAACCGGTTCGAGCAATGAGTCATGTTGTGGAGTCATATAATCAGCAAGGTAAGGTGCGTATTAAATTTATGGATAGTAATAACAATGTCATATACCAAATTCCTACCGAGATGGTTGCCAAGATGGAAGATCAAATGTTGAAACCGGAAATATCCACTGACATTAAAGGATAGAGTCGTTGTTAAATTTCTAACACTGCTACAATCCTGATGCACGCGAACCTACCTACAGGGTATGGAGGTTAACACCTCCATACCCTGTTTCTTCAGCGACGGAAGCATGCAGTCAACGCTGAATTAATGCACCATCATATAAGAAAGCGGGATGCCTGCTTTGTAAAAGTCCGAACAAACATGTACACAAAATGCTTGACAGTGTCGCGAAACATTCTCCTGTTATGATATAAATCAGTAAACTTATTCGATCTATCTCTAACGCCATATTTGTATTGTTCATTAGAAGTCTTCCAGATATGATTTGACGGCGGTATTAATGCTCTGGGAGAGGCCGTTAATGATCGAAAAATATGTTTCTGATATTGCCATCCAAATGGGGATGAAGTTATCTAAGGTATCCCTTGTTGATGGCCAGCCTTTAGGATGTCTTGATGTTCATCTACTCAATATGTCCACAAAAGAGCGTATAGTAAGCGCATTAATCTTTAAGACTGATCTTGAAAATCTGGAAAAAGGAATTAGTTCTGATCGACTTGAAGTTAGAATGAGAGCTGCCTTGTCACGACTTAAGGTCTTGCTTGAGTCCTGAAGTGACGCCGGGACCGGTACCCCATTCATGATGCAACATTTCATTATAAACAATTAGGGAGGTTTCACATGCCGAATTTAACAGAACTCACAGCAAATATCATCGCAGCGAGAGCAGCCAAGAAGGATATGACTACAGAGGAATTCCAGCAGGAAATGCAGATGGTTTACTCTTTCCTCAAGGGTATTGAATCGGGTGATGCCCACGTAACAGCGCTGACACCCGGGGAACCGAAACTTCAAAAGATAAATTTCAAGCAGATATTTAAAAAAGATGAAGTTATCTGCCTTATCTGCAATAAGGGATTTAAAACCCTCAAAAGACACCTGTCTCAAGCTCACCAGCTTAAACCGGGAGAGTATAAAAAACAGTTCGGTATCCCTTCGAAATACGCTCTGATTGCTTCTTCGTATTCAGAAGAGAGGAAAAAAGCTGCGATCGACAGGGGGCAGGGAGATATCCTCGCTAAGGCCAGGGAGGCAAGAGCCGCTAAGAAGGCCGTTGTTCCCGTGGGTAAAGTTAAAGCAACTGTGCCAGTGGCTAAAGTGAAAGCTCCCATGCCTGCAAAAGCGACAAAAAAGAAGTAACCCTATTCCAGGCGGGGTGTGGAAGTTGAAGTGGCGTCGGTGGGATATTCTGGAACGGGAGTAACTTCAATATGCAGATAACGACACCATTCATCAAGCTGGACAGTTTTTTAAAAGCGGAAAATGCGGTTTCCTCCGGTGGTGAGGCAAAGGCCATGATCGCCGAGGGATACGTTTCGGTAAATGGTGACGTGGAATTTCGTCGAGGGCGCAAGCTGTATCCCGGAGACAGGGTCGTGTTCGGGAAAAGGAAATTTACGGTTGAATCTGCATGAAACGGACACGTCCGTTGGTACGTACTCCCGCCACACTGTCAACACGGAGTGTTGCATCCGACTAGGCACGGCTGTACTCAAATAATTTGACTTCTCCCGCTTGTTTAAAATTAGAATGCCAAGATTTTGTTTGCACATTACCACGCCTTTGAGCGTCGTTGAGGAGTAACGCAATGAATATGAGATTTCTTGATGCCTGTTGGGGCAAGCCGGTAGATCGGACTCCTGTGTGGCTTATGCGCCAGGCTGGTCGCTATCTGCCCGAGTACATGGCGGTTCGCTCCAAATGCACGTTTCTGGAACTATGCAAAACCCCCGAGCTGGCCGCTGAAGTTTCTATTCAGCCGGTTGATATTCTCGGTGTGGATGCGGCAATCATGTTCTCTGATATCCTGACACCGGTTGAGCCGATGGGGATGAAGCTGGATTTTGTACCGGGGCCGGTATTTGAAAGTCCGATCCGCAGCATGGCAGATGTGGAGAAACTGCGCATTCCGCAGATGGAACAGGATGTTCCCTACGTGCTTGAAACTATTAAAATACTGCGTCGTGAGCTGTCCGGAAAGGTGCCGCTGATCGGTTTTGGCGGCGCGCCGTTTACGCTGGCCTGCTACATGGTTGAAGGAAAGGGCTCCAAGGATTTTGCCCAGATCAAGCGGATGATGTATGCCGCACCTGATGTCTATGCTGCCTTGATGGAAAAAATCACCATGATGAGTATGGAATATCTGAATGCCCAGATCACTGCCGGTGCGCAATGTATCCAGATATTTGATACCTGGGGCGGCATTCTTTCTCCTGCCGATTACGAGCGGTATGTGCTGCCGTATACCGCCAAACTGATCAATGGGCTGAACCGTATGGAAACGCCGGTTATCCATTTTGTCAAAGGTTCCGGAGCCATGCTTGATACCGTTAAAAAAGCCGGCGGCGACGTAATGGGTCTGGACTGGCATGTGAATCTGGGAGCCGCCCGAGATCTGCTCGGCTCGCAGATGGCAGTGCAGGGCAATCTTGATCCGACCGTGCTGTACGCAACACGGGAAATTATCGAACGTGAAGTCAAGCGGGTTCTGGATGAAAACGCCGGTCGCCCCGGGCACATTTTCAACCTGGGCCACGGCATCCTGCCGACGGTTCCCCCTGAAAATGCCAGATTCATGGTGGAGTGCGTACATCGATTGTCGCAAAAATAGCCCGAGGTCTGCATGTCCAATTACTCTGAAAAACGTTGTGATTTTTGTTACCGATCTTGTCAAAGCAAAATCCTTCTATGTTGACCTTCTCGGTTTGCCGGTTGCCGGTCAGAGCGAGATGCTGATCGAGTTTTTCCCCGGAGCCGCCACAACACTGGGGGTTTCACTTGCGCTGCATGAAGATGCTCGCGGTCTGGTGGGAAGACACACCGGCATCACCCTTAAGGTCGAAAATATTGTCGCAGTTTGTGAAACCCTTAAAACCGGTGGCGTTCATTTTGTGGAGCCGCTTGAGTCAAGTCCGTGGGGCAAGATGGCGGTCGTTCAGGACTTTGACGGCAATATGATCGCGCTGGTGGATCGCTAGGTGAAGGTCATTACCTCTGAACTGCTGGACCAGGTGTCTGCCGAAGCCAGGAAAAACCCGAGGCTGCGCCAGAACTACAATTTTCACCCTTACGATGAATCCCGTTGCCACCGCCTGCTTAACGCCATTGAACCTGGTTCATATATCAGGCCGCATCGCCATCTTGACCCGGAGAAGGATGAAGCATTCATTCTGATGAGCGGCAGATTAGGGGTTGTCATCTTTACTGATGACGGTGAGATTGCCGAAACTGCGGTGCTGTCGCGTGCCAACGGTAATCTTGCAGCAGATATCCCACATGGAATCTATCATACCGTAGTTAGCCTGGAGTCCGGCACCGTGTTCTACGAAACCAAGGCAGGTCCCTACCGCCAACTGAACGAAGGTGAAAAGGTTACATGGGCACCCGAAGATAGCGATCCGCAGTCTCAGGTATTTGTTATGAGACTGCGGAGTTTGTTTGATTGAAATGTTCGTCCGCGGCCTTGTAATTTTCCTGATGTATGCTGGTACTGGTCATCACCGATACAACCGGCTTTGCCGCGTCTCCTCCACGAATGCGGCCATATACAGGGATTGGGCTGGTCGTGTTTTCTCAATTCGGACAACGCTCAAAACCAGGATTTGCAATTACCGTTGTACGAGGAACCGGGGCTTTCACGGGTTGGAATGCTTGATAGTTCCAGATTATCCGGGAATGAGTGGATCTTCGGTCCGTCTGAGGGGACTTCGCCGTTCATCGTCTCCGCTCGCAAAGGTGACTGGCTGCGGATTTTTTATGACGATGCCGGTCGGGAGGCCTGGATTGATCCACAGAATAAGGGACACTTTCAATCGTGGGAGCAGTTTTTGAAACTGCAGACCGGTCACATGCTTCCCGGCCTGCCGCCGCAGTATTACCAGTTGCAGCAGCAGCCTGGCGGGAAACTGCTCGCTACACTGACTCCAAAGCAGGTGTTCAAAGTATTGAAGCTTGAGAACTCCTGGGGTATGGTGTTGACCGGTCAGACGCAGATCGGCTGGGTTCGCTGGCGTGATGATGATGGCAGGTTGCTGGTACGGCTCGATCATTGATTCACATTGTCACCGCTGCAAAAACCATTGACGTCCCCCGCACCGGTATGATATTGACTCCCATTATGATGATCATGATTACGGCAATTGCAGAACGAGCTATTATCGCCGCGGCGCGTAATGCCGCAGCTCTGCCCGTTGCCCGCTGATTGTCGTTTTCGTTTCAAAAGATAATCGCAAGCCGTGGGCAGGAGCCTACGGCTTTTTTTTATTGCGTACGGTCTGACAGAAAACTGATGCACATTATCCATACAGGGGAGGAATACGCATGAGAACCGAACTGGTACCGCCCGGAACCGGGGAACTGACCTACGAAATCAGGAATATCGTCAATGTGGCTGAAAAACTTCAGAAGCATGGCGTCAAGATCAACTGGGAAAATATCGGTGATCCGATCGTCAAGGGCGAGATCATCCCGGACTGGATGAAGGAGATCGTGGCCAAGGCGGCCATGGACAACCATACCTGGGGCTACTGCCATACCCGCGGTGTGCTGGAAACCCGCGAATTCATCTGCGAAACCACCAACAGCCGCGGCGGGGCACAGATCACCCCGGACGACATCATCTTCTTCAACGGCCTGGGCGATGCCATCGCCAAGATCTACGGCTGCCTGCGTGCCGAGGCGCGGGTGCTGATGCCGTCACCTTCCTATACCACCCACACCCTGGGTGAGATCGGCCATGCCCATTCGGCCCCGTCCCTGTTCCGGCTCAAGTCCGGAGGATAACTGGTATCCGGACCTGGAGGATCTGCGCAACCATGTCAGCTACAACCCCAACATCTGCGCCATCATGATCATCAACCCGGACAACCCGACCGGCATGGTCTATACCAGAGAGATGCTGCGAGGAGATCGTGGCGGTTGCCCGCGAGAACGACCTGTTCATCATCGCCGACGAGGTCTACATCAACATCGTCTACAACGGCGAGAAGACGGTGCCGATCAGCGACGTGATCGGCGATGTGCCGGCCATCTCCCTGAAGGGCATCTCCAAGGAGTTCCCCTGGCCCGGTTCGCGCTGCGGCTGGATCGAGGTCTATAACGGCCATAAGGACGAGCAGTTCCGCAAATACATCAACCTGATCCTGACCGGCAAGATGAACGAGGTCTGCTCCACCACCCTGCCGCAGACGGTGATCCCGGCGATCGTCCGGCATCCCGAATATGCCGCCTATCTGGCGCAGCGCATCGCCAGCTACGAAAAGATGAGCAACATCACCTACGATTTCCTCAGCCAGGTTCCGGCACTGCAGGTCAACCGCACCAACGGCGCCTTTTACATGGCGGTGGCCTTCAAGGATGGTCTGCTGAACAATCGCCAGTCGATCCCGATCGCCAATGCCGAGGTAAAGGAACTGGTGGAGGGGCTGGTCAACCAGCCGGGTGTTTCGCCGGACAAACGCTTTGTCTATCACATCCTGGCCGCCACCGGCATCTGCATCGTGCCGCTCTCCTCGTTTTCGACACCGCTGCAGGGGTTCCGCGTGACGCTGCTGGAGAAGGACGAGAATGAGTGCCGCCGTATCTACAGCACCCTGGCCGAGAAGATCGGTGAGTATCTGAATTCCTGACGGCTGGTTGCGTATAGATAAAAAAAGGGGAAAGGCATACGCCTCTTCCCCTTTTTTTGTTTAGAAGAATAACGATCTCGATCAGGCTTTTTTGTCGCTGTCCTCGCTCTTGGGCTTGATTTCGATCTCGTCCTTGCCATCCGCCGCCTTTTTGAAGTTGCGGATACTTTTGCCAAGTGCTCCGCCGATTTCCGGAAGCTTTCCCGCCCCGAACACAACCAGAACAATGACCAGTATGATTATCATTTCCGGCATGCCAAATCCAAACATTGTGCCCCCTCTGCTGCGAGTGTGTACTGTTTGGGACACTATCTCATTGACACAAAAAAAAATCAAGCATTGCAGCACGTAATCCAAACTACCGGTTTTGAACGTCAGAACATAGATGTCAGTGATAACAGCCAGTAAAAACGGTTTGTTATGCGTGATACACCGGTGCCCCTCATTCATTGACACTGTTTTTGTCGCATGATACAAGTATGACCCATATCTCATCGAGTACAAGAGTCGTGCGTGTCAAACAGGCCGTTGAAGCTGTCAAAGGGGTCGAGGCGCAAATCGCAACAAATAGCGTTGAAGCCGTCTGATTACGAGGTAGTGTGTTATGAATAAATGTCTAGTGCTGTTTTTATCCCTGCTCTGTTCAGTTGGAGTTGCTTCTGCTGCAGACATGGAGATAACTCCCTTCAGCACCTTCAATCAAAGCCCGCTGGTTCAGATCTACGGACTTCCCCACGACACCAGCGCTGACGTCGTGTTACCCGGAACGTTCCGCATAAGCCTGAACCAGGATCTCTCCAGTAACTATACCGTCCACAGCACTGCGCATGAACAGATAACACTCGATGGTGAAACCTACCGAACGACCGTTGCCGTCCGTTACGGCAGTCGCCCCGCACTGGGAGGCCGGGATCGAAATACCCTACCTTTTCCAGGGTGGCGGCTTCCTCGACGGCTTCGTCATCGACTGGCACAATTTCTTCGGGCTGCCTCAGGGTGGGCGTAACGAAGCCCCCAAGAACCAGCTGAACTACAGCTACAGCAAGGATGGTGTCCAGAAGCTGCAGGTGGATCATGCCGCTTCCGGGATTGGTGATATCAGCCTGACGGGGGGATACAGCTGTATGACGATCGTCAATTCGGAGCGTCACGACAGTCTGGCGCTCAAGGAGCCGTCAAACTCCCCACCGGCGACAGCTGCATCCCTGCTCGGCAGCGGCAGCACCGATGTCATGCTGCCAGCTCTGCGGCAGCATGATCAATTACAGCGAATGGGGCTCTCTGGGTGTGTATGGTTCTGTTGGCGGCCTGGCCATGTCCGAGGAGCGATGTGCTGCGCGATCAGCAGAACCCGCTTGCGGGTGTCGGCACGCTTGGTTTCGGCTGGGGCCCGGCGTCATGGATATCGTTCAAGCTTCAGCTCAATGGCAACACCCCTTTGTATCACGGCAGTTCGCTGGCTGAGCTATCGGCAAGTCCGCTGATGCTGGTTATCGGGGGGGCGCTTAAGTTTCCGGGAGAGTATCTGCTGGATATCGGGGTTGCGGAGGATGTGGCGGTAGCCACTGCACCGGATGTGAGTTTCCATCTGGGATTGAGCAAACGGTTCTGAAATACACAAAAAAGCCCCGTGAAACGGGGCTTTTTTTGTAACATGTTGCGCGTGGAATCAGTATTTCTGATCAGCGTAATCCACCCAGCCGCCGGCCAGTACCAGGGCCTTGTCGAAGGGGGAGATCTCGAAGCTGAAGGTCTTCTGTTTGCCGCCGCCGCTCATGGTCAGGGTTCCGGGCTTCGATGTCGATGCTCATGGCTGCATCGTCATCGCCGGCATGGGAGAAGATCAGGTCGAGATCGGCCTTGGGCAGTTCAATGGCGGCCATGCCGCAGTTGAACATGTTCTGGCGGAAGATGCGGGCAAAGGATTCGGCGATCACGGCGGTGATGCCGTTGACCTCGAACACCCAGGGGGCGTGCTCGCGGGAGGAGCCGCAGCCGAAGTTGGCGCGGGAGACGATCACCCGGGCATTCTTGGTTTTCGGCCCTTTCGGGTCGAAACCGGGCAGTTTCAGGTCTTCCAGGATATAGGGCTTCAGATCTTCCTTGGTGATCTCGGTCAGGTACTTGGCCGGGATGATCTCGTCGGTGTTGATGTCGCTGCGGTCGAGAAAGAGGACCGGGCCTCCGAATGTTTTCATATGGTAACTCCTTGATAAATTGAATGTAGCTCAAGGCTCAGTCTCTGTAATGGGACAGGTCCTCGTGAAATGGCAAATTTGTTACAGATACTTCCTCGGGTCGGCGATCTTGCCTTCTATGGCGCTGGCTGCGGCCGTGGCCGGCGACATCAGGTGCACCATGCCCCCCTTGCCCATCCGGCCCATGAAGTTGCGGTTGGTGGTGGAGGCGCAGACTTCACCTTCGGCCAGAACGCCGTTGCTCATCCCCAGGCAGGCGCCGCAGGTCGGGTTGGTGACGCAGAAACCGGCCTCCATGAAGATGTCGATCAGCCCTTCGTGCATGGCCTCCTGCTGGATCTTCGGGGTGGCCGGCGAGAGGATGCCGCGCACGTTCGGGGCCAGTTTGTGCCCTTTCAGAATCTGTGCGGCGATGCGCAGGTCTTCCAGGCGGCCGTTGGTGCAGGAACCGATGTAGATCTGGTCGACCGGTGAGTCCGGCCATTTCGGTGACGGTCTTGACCTGATCCGGTTTGTAGCCGAAGGTGATCGTCGGCTGCAGGGCGGTGACATCGATCTCGATGATCTGGTCGTATTCGGCATCGGCATCGGCCCGCCATTGCGAATAATCGGCCAGCGCGGCTTCCTTGCTGGCGAATTCGTCCGTTGATGAACGGCCAGAGGTATTCGACGGTGGTCATGTCCGGCATGCAGATGCCGGAGGTGCCGCCGGCCTCGATGGCCATGTTGCAGAGCGTCATGCGCGATTCCATGGTCATGGCATCGATGGTGGAACCGTGGAATTCCATCACCCGGTCGGTGGCGCCGTTGACGCCGATCTTGCCGATGATGTGCAGGATGACATCCTTGGCGTAGACCCCTTTGGGCAGGGCGCCGTTGACGTTGAATTTGATTGTTTTCGGCTGGCGGAAGGCGCAGACCCCTTTCAGGATGCCGACTTCCAGGTCGGTGGTGCCGATGCCGGCGGCAAAGGCGCCGAAGGCGCCGTGGGTGCAGGTGTGGGAGTCGCCCATGATGACCGTGTAGCCGGGGCGGATGAAGCCCTTCTCCGGGAAGAGGGCGTGACAGACGCCGTTGGCGCCGATATCGAAGAAGTCCTTGATGCCGTGACGACGGGCCCAGTCGCGCAGGATCTTGGCCTGGGTGGCGGTCTTGGTGTCCTTGCTGGGGGTGACATGGTCGATGACCGCCTTGATCTTCGTCGGATCAAAGACGCGGTCCTTGTCGCGCCGGATCAGGTCGTCAATGGCGATCGGCGTGGTGATTTCGTGGCAGAGAACCACATCCAGGCGCAGTACCTTGGTGCCGGGAAACGGCTCGTTGACCAGGTGAGCATCAAAAATCTTTTCTGCGGTGGTTTTACCCATACGTTATACCTCGCTTCATGCTGTAATGATCCCTTGTATACCCTATTATTTTCACCAATAAAAGCAGTATCTGGTGATGTTGCCATCGCGAACGGCGATGACGGGCAGCTTACGCTGCCGGTTTTTTGAGATGGTCAACCAGCAGCTTCGCGGCAGCTGTTAAGGCCTCGTAGGATCTGACACAGATTTTCAGCTCCCGGTTGGCCCACGGTTCGTCGAGAATGATCGGGCGGATGCGCAGCCCCTTGAAGTAGGGCTTGGCTGCCCCTTTGGGGACGATGCCGATGCCGAGCCCGGCTTCAACCATCAGGCACAGGGCGTCAAAACTGTTCACCTGGATGCGCAATTTTGCGGTCCGTCCCAGCTCTTGCGCGGCTCGCAGGATCTGGTTGTGCAGCGTACTCCCGACGGTAAGTCCGACAAGGTCAAAATCGAGGGTTTCCTTGAAAGAAACGGATTTTTTTTGTGACAGCGGATGATCCTTGGGAGTTATGACAACCAGCTGGTCCGAGTGGTACGGGAAAAATTCAAGATCCTGGTGATAGGTTGCCATGGTGATGATGCCCACGTCAGCCGTCCCCTCGGCCACGGACTTCATGATGGTCTCGCTGATCTCCCCTTCCAGGTGTACGTGTATTCCCGGGTGCAGATTCGTGAACGACCTGATTTCGGTCGGCAGGAACTGATTGATGGAGGAGATGTTGGCGGACAGCCTGACATGGCCGCGCACGCCGCTGGAGTATTCACTGATCTGCACGTAGAGGTTGTTCATGTCATGCAGAACCCCGCGGGCCAGCTGCAACAGGGTGATGCCCGCATCGGTCGGCACGACTCCCTTGTTGGTTCGTCGCAGCAGCGGTGTCCCGAAGTATTCTTCCAGTTCACTCATCCGCTTGCTGACGGCTGACGCGGCGATATGCTCGCGCTCCGCCGCCCTGGCGATGGTGCCTTCTTCGACAATCGTGACGAACAATTTGAGTGATAACGGGTCGATAATCATGTGTGGCCTCACTGCCCGGAAAAAGCGATTTTTTCTTATCCTCACTCCAAGCGTACTACACCAAAGCCTCGTCATCCGGCAACAGTATATTTGAAGATGGCTTCATATTTCTCGCTACCTGCGATGTCGCCGATTTTTAAAAAAAATCAGGTGGCATGCGTATCGGGCGTGGTGTATAAAAACAGTTATTCCGATGTGAGGATACATGTGATGGTGCCAGAATATCTTAAAGAATTGCTGGATTCGGTCAAACAGGGCACGCTTGCGGTAGATGATGCGCTGGAGCAGTTGCGCCACTTTCCCTCCCAGGATATCGGCTGCGCCCAGGTCGATCATCATCGCCAGTTACGCCAGGGGATGCCGGAGATGATCTTCGGAGAAGGGAAATCGACTGATCAGATCGTGGCAATTATGACCGCGATGGCTGCCAGGGGGAGTAACGTCCTCGTGACACGACTGGCCGCCGATAAGGCTGAAAGGGTGTTGTCGGTTTTTCCGGCAGCCTGCTACCATGCCGAAGCGCGCTGTCTGACACTTGAACAGCACGTGCCGGAACAGCGGGGCAAGGGGACGATTCTGGTTGTTTCCGCCGGTACATCCGATATCCCGGTTGCGGCCGAGGCGCTGGTAACGGCCCGATTTCTGGGGAATCAGGTCGAGCAGATCTATGATGTCGGTGTGGCCGGCATTCACCGGCTGCTGGCCCGGAGGGAACAGCTGGCTGCCGCCTCGGTCATCATCGTGGTGGCCGGCATGGAAGGGGCGCTCCCTTCGGTGGTCGGCGGGCTGGTGGACAAGCCGGTGATCGCCGTGCCGACCTCGGTCGGCTATGGCGCCTCCTTCGGCGGCATCGCGGCGCTGCTGGGGATGCTCAATTCCTGTGCCTCCGGGGTGACGGTCGTCAATATCGACAACGGCTTCGGCGCCGCCTGCGCGGCGAATCTGATCAATCGGGTGTGATATGAAAATCCTCTATCTCGATTGCCAGGCCGGCATTTCCGGCGATATGACCGTGGGGGCGCTGCTCGATCTGGGGGTGCCGCTGGAGCATCTGCGGGCCGAACTGGCCAAGCTGGAACTTCCGCCGGATTCCTACGAACTTTCAACCAGCCGCACCGAACGGCATCATATGGCTGCGCTGAAGTTTGATGTGGCGGTCAATGACCACCATACCCACCGGCACTATGCCGGCATCGATGCCATGATCGCCGGCAGCGGTCTGTCCGAACCGGTCAAGGAGCGAGCGCGACGTATCTTCCGGCGTCTGGCCGAGGCCGAGGCTCTGGTGCATGGCGTTGCCATTGAGGAGGTCCATTTCCACGAGGTCGGAGCGGTCGATTCCATCGTGGATATCGTCGGGACCGCCATCTGTCTGGAGTATCTGGGCGTTGAAGCGATCTATGCCGCTGCGCTGCCGCTTGGGAGCGGTTTTGTCGAGACCGCCCATGGTCGCCTGCCGGTGCCGGCCCCGGCCACGGCCGAGCTTTTGAAAGGATTGCCGGTGCATGGCGAGTGTGGTCCGGGTGAGCGGGTGACGCCGACCGGCGCTGCCATTGTGGCGGCCCTGGCCAGCGGGTTTGGGAAGCAGCCGCCCATGATGCTGGAGAAAACGGGGTGCGGTGCCGGCGGGAAAGATTTTGCGGATTGCCCCAATATCCTGCGTGCCTTTCTGGGAAGACGTGTTGAAAAAACTGATTCTGACGATGACGTGATCGTGGCCGAGTCCAACATTGACGACTCTACGCCGGAAGTGCTCGGATACGCCATGGAACGGCTCTTGGATGCGGGAGCGCTGGATGTATTCTTTACGCCGATTCAGATGAAAAAGAACCGTCCCGGTGTGATGGTGTCGTTTCTCTGCCGTCCGCAGCAGCTTGATCAGTTGGCACAGCTGCTGCTTGACCGAGACGTCGGCCATCGGTCTGCGCCATTATCGGGCTGACCGCATCATCCTGCAGCGGCGGGTTGTCGAACGGCAGACCGAATTTGGCACGGTGCGGTTCAAAGAGGTTATTGGCAGCAGCGGTGACGTGCTGCGCGCATCCCCTGAATATGAGGATTGTCGCCGGATTGCCCGCGAAATGGAAATTCCCTGTCGAGAGGTCATGGAGCGTCTGCAGCGCAGAGGAGCGTCCTGAATCATGAGAATTTCCACGTTGAGCATCGGCGACGAACTGATCTGCGGCCAGGTGACCGATACGAATGCCGGTACGATTGCCTCCCTGCTGCTTTCGGAAGGGGTGCGGATCCAGCGGCACCTTGCCGTCGGTGACAACGAAGTGGATATCATCGGTGCGCTGAACGATCTCGGGCGGATCAGCGATGTGGTCATCGTCACCGGAGGGCTCGGACCAACGGCTGATGATTTGACGTCGCGGGCTGCGGCGCGGGCCACCGGTCGGCGCCTGGTCATTCATGAAGAGGCGCGCAATCATGTTCGCCTGATGTCGAGCAAACTGGAAAACCTGATCTTCTGCCCTCTGAGCGACAAGCAGGCGATGATTCCGACCAAATCGGCGCTGATCCCCAATCCCACCGGCACCGCCTGCGGTTTTCATCTGATGCACAACGGCTGCTTCATGTTTTTCCTGCCGGGCGTCCCGTCGGAGATGATCGTCATGCTGCGCGACACGGTCATTCCGTTTGTTCTGGAACGGGTTCCTCACAAACGGGTTATCCGTACCGTCACCCTCAACCTGTTCGGACCGTGCGAGGCCGAGGTCGATGAATTGCTGCAGGGAATCGCCCGGCCGGATCAGGGGCTCACGCTTGGTATCTGCGTCACCTTCCCCTGGATGAAAGTGACGCTGCGCTCCGAAGCGGACAATGATGATGCGGCCACCGATCTTCTCGCTCCAGCAGTCCACACAGTGCAGGAGCGCTTGAAGGAGTACTGCTTTTCCTCCGGTGATGTCAGCATGGACGATGCCGTGGCGGAACTGTTCCGCGACCGTTGCCTGACACTTTCGTTGGCCGAGTCGTGCAGCGGCGGTCTGATAGCCAAGCGGATCACCGATGTTCCGGGCAGTTCCCGGTATTTTTGCGAAGGGGTGGTGACCTACTCGAACGACGCCAAAGATGCGACTGCTGGGGGTGCCGGCCGAAGTGCTGAACAGCAGCGGCGCCGTCAGTTCCGAATGTGCTTCGGCGATGGCCAAGGGTGTCCGGCTGGCGTCCGGCAGCGACCTCGGGTTGGCGGTCACCGGGATTGCCGGGCCGGATGGGGGGAGCGAGGAGAAACCGGTCGGCACGGTCTTCATCTCGCTTGCAGCGCCTGACGGCTGCTGGACCAAGCGCTTCCAGTTCGGCGGAAACCGGGACGAGATCCGTACCCTGACGGCATGGACGGCGCTGGACTGGCTGCGGCGCTATCTGCTGAAGAGGGATTGAAGAGGATTGAATTTTGAACGTGGGTGAAATGAGCTTTTGGAGGGTATCGTGCCGGAACTCCCGGAAGTGGAAGTAACCCGCCGCAGGCTGGAGCGGGAACTGGTGGGGAAACGGTTCACTCAGGTGGAACTGCGCGTCGCGAAACTCCGCCTCCCGGTGCCGCCGGAGCTCGTAACGATCCTGCCGGGGCGGATGGTGAAGGGCATTGACCGGCGGGGGAAGTACCTGCTGTTCGACTGCGAATGCGGCTGGCTGCTCGTGCATCTGGGGATGACCGGTTTCCTGCGGCTGCTCCGGGGCACACCCCCGGCGGGGAAGCATGATCATATCGACTTCAATTTCAACGACGGCCACCTGCTCCGGTTCCACGATCCGCGCAAATTCGGCATCGTCACCTGGGTCACCGGCGATCCGCTCCGGCATCCGCTCCTGAACGATATCGGCCCGGAACCGTTAACCGAAGCCTTCGATGGCAGCTATCTTTTCGAAGCAACCAGGAATCGGAAGGTCGCGGTCAAACAGTTGATCATGAACAGTGCCGTGGTGGCCGGGGTTGGCAATATCTACGCCAACGAGGCGCTGTTCCGCGCCTGTATCCGCCCGGACCGTGCAGCCGGTACGCTGACCCTCCAAGAGTGTACGGAACTGGTTGCGGCTATCCGTGAGGGGCTGGAAGGGTCGATCGGGGCGGGAAGCACCTACCGGGTTGCCGAGGAAACGGTTGCCTATTATCCGCTCCCTTTCAAGGTCTACGGTCGGGAAGGGAAGCCGTGCCCTGTCTGTGGTGTGCCGCTTGATGAGATCAGGCTCGGGAACCGGAGTACGGTTTTCTGCCGCACCTGCCAGAAATGAGCGATGGGCGAATAAAGAGCAGGTCAGATAAAACCTTGCGATATATCCATCGGATATGCTATTTCTCTACCCCTTTACACTACACACCCCACCCTTCAGGAGATACCTCTTATGGCTGAGAAAAATAACGCGGTGGAGAAAAACAAGGCGATTGAACTGGCCCTGAGCCAGATCGAGAAACAGTTCGGCAAGGGCGCCATCATGCGGCTCGGCAATGATGAAGCACTTCCGGGTGTTGAAGCGATTTCCACCGGTTCCATTTCTCTCGATATGGCTCTGGGAGTCGGCGGCGTGCCGCGCGGCAGGGTGATTGAAATCTATGGCCCGGAGTCATCCGGCAAGACCACCCTGGCGCTGCATATTGTTGCCGAGGCACAGAAAACGGGCGGTATTGCCGCATTTGTCGATGCCGAGCATGCCCTGGATATCGGCTATGCCCGCAAGCTGGGCGTCAAAACCGATGACCTGCTGGTGTCACAGCCGGATACCGGCGAACAGGCGCTGGAAATTGCCGAAACCCTGGTCAGAAGCGGCGCAATTGACGTTCTGGTCGTTGACTCGGTGGCCGCCCTGGTGCCCAAGGCCGAGATCGAAGGCGATATGGGTGATTCCCATATGGGACTGCAGGCCCGCCTGATGTCGCAGGCGCTGCGCAAGCTGACCGGCATCATCAGCAAGTCGAACTGCTGCGTGATCTTCATCAACCAGATCCGTATGAAAATCGGCGTCATGTTCGGCAATCCGGAGACGACCACCGGCGGTAACGCACTCAAGTTCTACGCTTCGGTGCGTATGGACATCCGCAAGATTGCCACACTGAAGCAGGGTGATCAGATCATCGGTTCCCGCACCAGGGTCAAGGTTGTCAAGAACAAGGTCGCTCCCCCGTTCAAAGAGGTTGAGTTCGATATCCTCTACGGCGAAGGGATCTCGCGCACCGGTGATGTGCTTGATCTGGCGGTTGATAAAAACATCATTGAAAAGAGCGGCGCCTGGTATTCCTACGGCAAAGAGCGTATCGGGCAGGGGCGCGAAAATTCCCGCACCTGGTTGACTGAACATCCTGAAACTCTGGCCGAGATTGAAGGCAAACTGATGGATCTGCTCAAGCCGGCACCGGCTCCTGACAAGCCGGGCAAAGCAGACAAGGCTGCCTAACAGCGGAGGTAGGCTATGGATCTGAACGAAATACTCACCATTGCGTTTAAGGCCAAGGGTTCTGATATTCACATCAAGACCGGGCTTGCCGCCGATCGTCCGGATCGATGGCCGGCTGCACCCGATTCCCAATGCGCCACGTCTGTCGCCCGACTTTGTTTCCGACACTGCCCAGTCGATGATGAATGATCGTCAGCGGCGCATCTTCGAGGAAAATTATGAGGTCGATCTGGCGTATGCCGTGCCGGGCCTGGGGCGCTTCAGGGTCAGCGTCTACCGTCAGCGCGGCACGGTAGCGATGGTATTCCGTTCGATCGCATTTGTCATCCCGACGCTGGAAGGGCTTAATCTGCCGCCGGTCATGCAGAAAATCTGCAAGGAAGAGCGCGGGCTGATTCTGGTGACCGGGACAACCGGTTCCGGCAAGTCGAGTACGCTGGCCGCCATGATCGACTGCATCAACAGTCAGCGTACCTGCAACATCATCACCATCGAAGATCCGGTTGAATTTCTGCATCGCGACAACAAGAGCATCATCAGCCAGCGTGAGGTCGGTACCGATACCCCCACCTTCTCAGCCGCCCTCAAAGGGGCTCTGCGCCAGGATCCGGATGTCATTCTGGTCGGCGAGATGCGCGATTATGAGACGATCGAAACGGCGATGACCGCTGCCGAGACCGGTCATCTGGTCATGTCCACCCTGCATACGATGGATGCGGCGGAAACCATCAACCGTATCATCGGCGTGTTTCCCCCCTATCATCAGCGTCAGGTCCGTATTCAGCTGGCCAGTATCATCAAGGCGGTTATTTCCCAGCGGCTGGTGCCCAAGGTCGACGGCAAGGGGCGTGTTCCGGCGGTGGAGGTCATGCTGGCTTCCGCCCGCGTCAGGGAATGCATCGATGACAAGGACAAGACCAAACAGTTGAATGATGCTATTTCCCAGGGCTTTGTCACCTATGGCATGCAGACCTTTGACCAGTCGTTGATGAGGCTTTTTTCCAACAAGCTGATTACCTATGAAGAGGCGCTTCGCCAGAGCTCCAATCCTGACGACTTTGCCCTCAAGGTATCCGGTATTTCATCAACCTCGGATGCTTCCTGGGAAGGGTTTGAGAACAAGCCCGATGACCCTGCTGCGGAGCCGGACAAGCTTGATATTGAAAAATACTGAGCCGTTATCGTCTGACCAGCTCTACCAGTACGCCTTGCGGCTGCTGACCGGCCGGGATTATTCCGTTGCCAGAATACGGCGAAAGCTGGCGACGCGAGAAGTTGCCGAGGATGATACCGAAGCGGTGATTCTTCGTCTGCAGCGTGAGGGGTGGCTGGATGACCGGCGTTATGCCGAACGGTTTGCGGAATCGGCGCTTTCCTCCGGTCGTTTTTACGGGGCTCGTCTCCGTATGGAGATGCGCCGCAGAGGGTTCACCGCGGATGTGGTTAGTGAAACCCTGGCGCCTCTTCTGGCGGAGAGTGATGAAATTTCCGAGGTCAGGTCGGCGGCAGAGCGACGCTACCCCGGATTTTCCTATTCAGCGGCAAGTGATCGCGACAAACGAAGGGTGGTCGGTTTTCTGCAGCGGCGCGGCTTCGGGTTTTCCGCGATAATGCGGGCACTGCGGGCTGAGGAATGATTCAGCTTTTTACGAGACTTCTTGCAGAGTTATTTTTAACTTATCGAGGACATCATGACAGGTACAGAAATTCGCACACGCTTTCTTCAATATTTTGCCGACCGGGGTCACACGGTCGTTCCCAGTTCGGGGATCCTCCCCAAGAACGATCCGACCCTGATGTTTGCCAATGCCGGTATGAATCAGTTCAAGGACTGTTTTCTGGGACTGGAGGATCGTGGCTATTACCGGGCAGCCAGTTCGCAGAAATGCGTCCGGGCCGGCGGCAAGCATAACGACCTGGAAAATGTCGGCCGGACGGCCCGTCATCACACGTTTTTTGAAATGCTGGGGAATTTTTCCTTCGGCGATTATTTCAAAAAAGAGGCGATCGCCTATGCCTGGGAGTTTCTGACCAAAGAGCTGAAGCTGGACAAGAGCCGCCTGTATGTGACGGTTTACACCGATGATGATGAAGCGGCCGATATCTGGCATCAACAGGAAGGGGTGCCCCGCGAGCGGATCTTCCGTTTTGGCGAAAAGGACAACTTCTGGTCGATGGGAGATACCGGTCCCTGCGGTCCCTGCACCGAAATTTTCTAGGATCAGGGCGCTGAAGTCGGCTGCGGCTCGCCTGACTGTACCGTCGGCTGTGACTGCGACCGCTACATGGAAATCTGGAACAACGTCTTCATGCAGTTCAACCGCTCAAGCGACGGCACCCTGACACCGCTGCCGAAGCCGTCCGTTGATACCGGCATGGGGCTGGAGCGGATTACCAGCGGTCATGCAGGGGGTCAGCTCCAACTACGATATCGATCTGCTGCAGGGGATCATTCGCCATATCGAACGGCACTGCGGCAAAAAATATGGCGCCAACGAGAAGGACAGCGTCTCCATGCGGGTCATCGCCGATCATGCCGGGCCGTGACCTTTCTGATCTGCGACGGCGCACTGCCCAGCAACGAAGGGCGCGGCTATGTACTGCGCCGCATCATGCGCCGGGCGGCCCGCCATGCCAAGATGCTGGGTGTCGGCGAGCCGCTGCTCTACCGCATGGTTGATGCGGTGCGCGAGATGATGGGGGATGCCTATCCGGAGCTGGCCGAGCGCGAGGCGTATATCAAAAAAGTGGTCCTGGCCGAGGAAGAGCGCTTTACCGAAACCCTGGATCGCGGTCTGGCAATTCTCAACGATGAGGTTGCCACGCTTGCGTGAAGCCGGCAAGAATGTCATTCCGGGCGATGTCCTGTTCAAGCTGTATGATACCTACGGTTTTCCGATCGATCTGACCGCCGATATTGTCGAGAGCGAAGGTTTTACGATTGACGAAGCCGGTTTTGAGCTCTGCATGGAGCGACAGCGGGCGCAGGCCCGTGAACATTGGAAAGGTTCCGGTGAAGAGGGGATTGCCCAGGTCTATAAAGAACTTCACAACAGCGGAGTGCGCGGCCAGTTTGTCGGCTATGACGAGATGTCGACCTATGCTCCGGTGCTGGCAATTATCCGGGACGGAGTTCCCGTTGAATCGGCAGTTGCCGGCGATTCGGTTGCGGTGATCACGGAACGGACCCCTTTCTATGGTGATTCGGGCGGCCAGAAAGGTGATAGCGGGACTCATTTCGACCGGCAGCGCCCATCTGGATGTTGTTGCCGCCAGCCGCCCCTTTACCGATATGATTGTCCACCACGCCGTAGTCAAGGAAGGGGCCCTCAAAATCGGTGATGCGGCCGATCTGAAGGTGTCACGCAGCGGAACGCGATGCCACCTGCCGCAATCATACCGCGACGCATCTGCTGCAGAGCGCTCTGCGCCAGGTGCTGGGTGAGCATGTCAAACAGGCCGGTTCACTGGTGTCGCTTGACCGTCTCCGTTTTGACTTTACCCATTTTTCCGCCGTGACCGATGAAGAGCTGCGGCAGTGTTGAAACGATTGTGAACGGTTTTATCATGGCAAATGATCAGGTGGTAACCCGTGAGATGAATATTGCCGAAGCGATTGAGGCGGGTGCCACGGCGCTTTTCGACGAAAAATACGGTGATTCGGTGCGCGTCGTGAGGGTCGGGGATGTCAGCATGGAGCTGTGCGGCGGGACTCATGTGCGGGCCGCCGGTGATATCGGCCTGTTCAAGATCGTCTCCGAAGCCGGGATTGCTGCCGGGGTACGGCGTATCGAGGCGTTGACCGGTTTCGGGGCGCTCGACTTTGTCCGGCAGATGGAGGACGAACAGCGGGGCATCGCCGCGTTGCTCAAGGCGGAAGCGGGCAATTCACGCGACCGGCTCGAAAAACTGCTGGCACGTCAGAGAGAGCTGCAGCGTGAAATCGAAACGCTGCAGGCCAAGCTGAATGTTGCTGCTTCCGGAGATCTGCTGTCGCAGGCAGTCGAGGTGCAGGGCGTCAAGCTGCTGGCCGTCCAGGTGCAGGTGGAGGATATCAAGGCGTTGCGTGATCTGTCCGATACGTTGAAAGATCGCATCGGAGAAGGTGTGATCGTGCTTGGCGCCGCCATCGGCGGCAAGGCCAATCTGCTGGTTGCGGTGACCAAAGGTCTGAGCGGAACCATCAAGGCCGGTGACATCATCAAACAGATTGCACCGATTGTTGGCGGCAGTGGCGGCGGCAAACCGGAACTGGCCCAGGCGGGTGGAAGTCAGCCGGAGAAGCTTGATGAGGCACTTGGCGGCAGTTGCTGCAATCCTTGCGGGGCGTTAAATGAAGCGGTGAACAACCCTGGAGTCCACATGTCGGCATCTCTCGCCCATAACAACGGGCACTATTCACATACGCAAAAGGCTACTATTCTGGTTGTCGATGACGAAGTAATTATCCGTGAACTGTGTGTGCAAGCGCTTCAAGAATACCGGGTGCTGCAGGCCGGAACCTGTGAAGAGGCTCTCCGGCTCTACAAAAGGACGCATGTCGATCTGATTCTTTCCGATATGATGATGCCGGGAGGATCAGGTCTTGACCTGCTGAAGCAGGTCAAGACGCTTGACCCGAATGCGGCCGTCATCATCATGACCGGGTTTGTGGATAAAGAAATCATACTGAATGCGCTCAAAGAAGACGCTGATGATTTTATCAACAAACCGCTCAATCTTCTTCAGCTGAAAACATCTATCGAAAAAGCGCTGGGAAGAAAAGCGCTTAAGGAGGAGTTGGCCAACATCAAGCGCTCGGACGAGCTCAAGAACGCATTTCTCTCCCTTGTCTCCCATAAACTGCGTACCCCGATCACCGGCATTTCCCTTTTTCTGCAAAATCTCCGGATGGGGGTATTCAACCCGGACGACCAGACTTGTCAGCAGAATATCGCCCTGGCCAACGAGGAGGCCCGCTATCTTGGCCAGCTGGTTGCCGATCTGTTGGCATTCAGCCAGGTAATGGTCCACGGAACCGGCGTCAACAAGAGCCCGTGCGATTTGAATGAAATCGTCGCGGAGGTGGTGCTTAAATGTCGGGAGGTGCATTGCAAATTCGATATCTGATATTGAAGTTACCCCGTGGCGCGCTGCCACCCGTGCAGCTTGACGCTTCAAAAATCCGCTTTGCACTGCTGCAGGTGATCGATAATGCCTTCAAGTTTTCCGGAGGATGCGGCCACTATCTCGGTTACGGTTGGATGCGACGATGATTTTGTCTCTATTATGGTTTCGGACTCGGGGAGTCGGAATTCCGGAGTCCGAGATACCCAAGGTGTTTGAAAAATTTTACCAGATCGATCCCGACAATACCGGCCAGGTGCGGGGTTTCGGACTGGGACTGTTCTACGCGCGGGAGTTTATTCGGCAGCATGGGGGGAGTATCAGCCTCGACAGTGAACCGGGGTCGGGAACAACGGTAACGATCAGTCTGCCGCTGCAATAAACTTTTGAGATTTTCATCAACTTACGGTAAACTGCCCAGCTTCAGGTTGGCAGTTTTTATTTTTAGTGCGTAATAGATCTTTTTCGGTAGAGAATATCTTTGGATAACGCACGTATCCCGTTTGTCAGGGGTAGATGGGAACTTATACGATGAAACAGCTGATCGAAAAAGCCAATACGTTGATGGAGGCGTTGCCCTACATCCGGCGCTTTTCCGGCAAAACCTTCGTCATCAAGTATGGCGGTCATGCCATGGCGGACGAAAAGCTGAAGGAGTCGTTTGCCCTGGATGTGATCATGCTCAAGTCGCTGGGGATCAACGCCGTTATCGTTCATGGCGGCGGTCCGCAGATCAACGAGACCCTGAAACGCTACGGCATCGTCTCCGAATTCGTCCGCGGCATGCGCGTGACCGATGCCGAAACCATGTCGGTGGTCGAGATGGTGCTGGTCGGGCAGGTCAACAAGGAGGTCGTCGGCTACCTCAATCAGCATGGCGGCCGTGCGGTCGGTCTTTCCGGCAAGGACGGCACCCTGCTGCTGTCGAAGAAACTGCTGCAGGAGGTCAAGGGGGATGACGGCACGCTGGAGACTGATCGATATCGGTTATGTCGGCGATGTGGTCAAGGTCAATACCGATCTGATCACGACACTGGAAAACGGCAAGTATATTCCGGTCATCGCCCCGGTCGGCGTCGGACCTGAAGGGGAAAGCTACAACATCAACGCCGATCTGGTGGCCGGCCGGGTTGCCGCGGCCCTCAATGCCGAAAAGCTGATCCTGCTGACCGATATCAACGGTGTCAAGGACAAGAGCGGCACCCTGCTGCAGAGCCTTTCGGTGGCTGAACTGCACCGCCTGATCGAGGAAGAGGCCATCACCGGCGGCATGATCCCCAAGGTGGTCTGCTGCGCCGACGCCCTCAGGGATGGGGTCAAGAAGGCCCATATCATCGATGGCCGGATGCCGCATGCCGTGCTGCTGGAGATATTTACCGATGTGGGCATCGGGACGGAGATTACGAAATGAACAGTCACAACAATGGATTGAAAAATCAGATAAATACATCATGAAAACCTATGGCCGCTACCCGATCGTGCCGGTCAGGGGTGAAGGGTGCCGGCTGTGGGATGCCGACGGCAAGGAGTATCTGGATTTTCTGGGCGGCGTGGCGGTCAACAATCTGGGGCATTGTCATCCGAAGGTTGTCGCGGCTCTGCAGAAGCAGGCCGCCGAGCTGATCCACTGCTCCAATTATTACCAGATTCCCCAGCAGATCGAACTGGCGGAACTGCTCTGCAACCATTCCTTTGCCGACAAGGCCTTCTTCTGCAACAGCGGCGCCGAGGCCAATGAGGCGGCCATCAAGCTGGCCCGCAAATACAGCCGCGATACGTACGGCCCGGAGCGCTACGAGATCATCACCGCCGCCGATTCTTCCACGGCCGTACCATGGCCACGGTTTCGGCCACCGGCCAGGAGAAGGTGCAGCGCTTCTTTGATCCGCTGCTGCACGGTTTCAAGCATGTTCCGTTCAATGATGTGGCTGCCCTGGAGGCGGCGGTAACGCCCACCACCTGCGCCATCATGCTGGAACCGATCCAGGGCGAAGGGGGCGTCAATGTGCCGTCACCCGGCTATTTCCAGGAGGTGCGGCGGATCTGCGACCAGCACGACCTGCTGCTGATCTTCGACGAGGTGCAGGTCGGGATGGGGCGTACCGGCAAGCTGTTTGCCTATGAGCATTTCGATGTGACTCCCGATATCATGACCCTGGCCAAGGCGCTGGCCGGTGGCGCCCCTATCGGCACCATGCTGGCGAAGGACACGTTATGCCGCCGCCTTTGTTCCCGGCACCCACGGCTCCACCTTCGGCGGCAATCCGCTGGTCTGCGCCGCTGCCATCGCCACGGTACGGACGATTCTGGAGGATGGCATCCTCAACCGCTGCGAGGAGATCGGCGAGTATCTGGCCGGCGAACTGGAAGCGCTTCGGCAAAAAGTATCCGTTTGTCAAAGAGGTGCGCGGTATCGGCCTGATGATCGGCATGAGCCTGACCATCCCGGCCGGCGACATCGTCAAGAAGGGGCATGAGCGGGGTGTGCTGCTGAACGTGACCCACGACACGGTGCTGCGTTTTGTGCCGCCGCTGATCGTGACCAAGCAGGAGATTGATCAAATGATTGCAATCCTCGACGGCATTTTTGCCGAAGTCGAGGTATAAGTGGAGGTAGTATGACGCGACATTTTCTGGCGCTGCACGATTACAACGAGATCGAACTGTACGGCATGCTGACCCTGGCCCGCGAGCTGAAGGACAAACAGAAGCAGGGTATTCCGCACAGGTTGCTGGACGGCAAGACCGTGGCGCTGATCTTCGAAAAGGCCTCCACCCGCACCAGGGTCTCCTTCGAGGTGGGTGTCTTCCAGCTGGGCGGCCATGGCCTGTTCATGTCATCCGGCAACTCCCAGATGGGGCGCGGTGAGCCGATCAAGGATACGTGCCCGTGTCATGTCCCGTTACTGTGACGGGGTGATGATCCGCACCTTCGGCCAGGAGATTGTGGACGAGTTTGCCAGCTATTCGGACGTGCCGGTCATCAACGGTCTGACCGACCTGTTCCATCCCTGCCAGATCATGGCCGATCTGCAGACGGTCATCGAGCATAAGGGGAGCTATGAAGGGCTGAAGTTTGCCTGGGTGGGGGACGGCAACAACATGGCCAACACCTGGATCGAGGCGGCTGCCATTTTCGGTTTTGACCTGCGTCTGGCCTGTCCGCAGGGGTATGAGCCGGATCCGAAGGTCATGGCATGGGCTCAGGCCAAGGCTCCCGGCCGGATCACGCTGACGACCGATCCGAAGGTGGCGGTTCCGGTGCCGATGTCATCAACACCGATGTCTGGGCCAGCATGGGGCAGGAGGCCGAGCAGAAGGAGCGGGAAAAGGCCTTTGCCGGCTACTGCCTGGATGATGCCCTGCTGGCGCTGGCACAAGCCGGACTGCATCGTGCTGCACTGTCTGCCTGCCCATCGCGGCGAGGAAATTTCCGATTCGGTCATCGAGGGGAAAAATTCGGTTGTCTGGGATGAGGCGGAGAACCGCCTGCATATTCAAAAGGCTATAATGGCTACATTAATCAAATAACATCAGTAACTAAAGGAGAGTACGCAGATGGCACCAATCAAAAAACAGGAAATCAAAAAGATCGTTCTGGCCTATTCCGGCGGTCTGGATACCTCCATCATCCTCAAGTGGCTCAAGAACGAGTACGGCTGCAAGGTCGTGGCCTTTTCGGCCGACCTGGGACAGGGTGACGAACTGGATCCGGTCCGCGAGAAGGCTCTGGCCACCGGTGCCGACAAGGTCTACATCGACGACCTGAAAGAGGAGTTCGTCCGCGATTTCGTCTTCCCGATGTTCCGCGCCAATGCCATCTACGAGGGGCACTACCTGCTGGGCACCTCCATCGCCCGTCCGCTGATCGCCAAGCGCCAGATGGAGATCGCCGCCAAGGAGAAGTGCGATGCCGTTTCCCACGGCGCCACCGGCAAGGGCAACGATCAGGTCCGTTTCGAGCTGGCCTACTACCACTTCAATCCGGCCATCAAGGTTATCGCCCCCTGGCGGAGTGGGATCTGAACAGCCGTCAGGCGCTGATCGAGTACGCCAAGAAGAACGACATTCCGATTCCGACCATCAAGAAGCGTCCCTGGTCGTCGGACCGCAACCTGCTGCATATCTCCTTCGAAGGGGGCATTCTGGAGGATACCTGGGCCGAGGCTCCGGAAGAGATGTACGTGCTGACCAAGTCACCGGAGAAGGCGCCCAACAAGCCGCAGTACGTGGAGATCGAGTTCAAGAACGGCAATGCCGTGGCTGTGGACGGCGAGAAGATGACACCGGCCCAGCTGCTGGCACACCTCAACTACATCGGCGGCCAGCACGGCATCGGCCGGGTCGACCTGCTGGAGAACCGTTCGGTCGGCATGAAGTCGCGCGGCGTCTACGAGACCCCCGGCGGCACGATCCTGCGCGAGGCCCATTCGGCTGTCGAGCAGATCACCATGGACCGCGAAGTCATGCGTATCCGTGACAGCCTGATTCCCGAGTATGCCAAGCAGATCTATGCCGGTTACTGGTTCTCTCCCGAGCGCCAGATGCTGCAGACCCTGATCGACGACTCGCAGAAATGCGTCAACGGCGTGGCCCGCGTCAAGCTTTACAAGGGGCTCTGCCGTACCGTCGGCCGCAAGTCCGAGACCGATTCGCTCTTCAATCTGGACTTTGCCACCTTCGAGAAGGATCAGGTCTTCAACCAGGCCGATGCCGAAGGGTTTATCAAGATCAACTCGCTGCGGCTGCGGATCCGTTCGCTGATGCAGGCCAACCGGAAGAAATAAGCGGGAGCATTTCATGTCCAAAGACAAACTGTGGGGCGGCCGCTTTACCCAGCCCACCGATAAATTCGTGGAGGAGTTCACCGCCTCCATTCAGTTCGACAAACGCCTGTATCATCAGGATATCCGCGGTTCCATCGCCCATGCCCGCATGCTGGGCAAGCAGGGGATCATCCCGCTGGAGGATGTGGAGCAGATCGTCCATGGCCTGCAGCAGATTCTGCAGCAGATCGAGGCCGGTGAGTTCGATTTCTCCATCAGCCTGGAAGATATCCACATGAACATCGAGGCGCGCCTGTCGGCCGCCATTGGCGAGGCGGGCAAGCGTCTGCACACCGGCCGTTCGCGCAATGATCAGGTGGCGCTGGATATCCGTCTCTACCTGCGGGACGAGATCGTGGAGATCAGCACCTATCTCGACCTGCTGATCGATGCCCTGCTGAACCAGGCCGAGGCCAACCTGGATGTGATCATGCCCGGTTTCACCCATCTGCAGACCGCCCAGCCGATCCTGTTCTGCCCACCACCTGATGGCGTATGTGGAGATGTTCAAACGCGACAAGGCGCGTCTGGAGGATTGTCTCAAACGGGTCAATGTCCTGCCGCTGGGAGCCGGGGCGCTGGCCGGCACGACCTTTCCGATCGACCGTGAGTATGTGGCCGAACAGCTGGATTTTCCGGCTATCACCCGCAACTCACTGGATTCGGTTTCGGACCGGGATTTTGCCCTGGAGTTTCTGGCCGATGCCTCAATCCTGATGATGCATCTGTCGCGTTTTTCCGAGGAGCTGATCCTCTGGTCCACCAGCGCATTCCAGTTCATCGAACTGTCGGACGGTTTCTGTACCGGTTCCTCGATCATGCCGCAGAAGAAGAACCCGGATGTGCCGGAACTGGTGCGGGGCAAGACCGGCCGGGTCTACGGCAATCTGATGGCGCTGCTGACGACGATGAAGTCCCTGCCGCTGGCCTACAACAAGGATATGCAGGAAGACAAGGAACCGCTCTTCGATACGATCGATACGGTCAAGGGGAGCCTGAAGATCTTTGCCGACATGATCCGCGAGATGCGGGTCAATGACGGACAACATGCGCAGTGCGGCCGGGCTAGGGTTTCTCGACCGCCACCGATGTGGCCGACTATCTGGTGCGCAAGGGGCTTCCCTTCCGCGATGCCCATGAGGCGGTTGGAAAGGCGGTTGCCTACTGTGTTGAAAACGAGATGGATATTACCGATCTTTCCCTGGCCGAGTGGCAGCTTTTTTCCGGCAAGATCGATAACGATATCTTTGACTGCATTACGGTCGAGGCCAGTGTCAATGCCCGCAATGTGCCGGGCGGAACGGCCGTGAGCGCGTGTGGAGCGAGATCCAGAACGTGCGAGCGGGAAAGTAGATTCACGATGTACTGTGAATTTTTCGGTTTCACGAAAAACCATTCACGATTACCCCAAATCCTCATTTCATCTTTCTGAGCAGTAATCATCGCGAGGCGTTTGCCCACCTGCTGTACGGCATCGACAGTCATGCCGGTTTCATCGCCCTGACCGGCGAGGTCGGGACCGGCAAGACAACGATGCTGCGCACGCTGCTGACCCAGCTTGATCCGGAAAAATACCGCAGCGCCCTGATCTTCAACCCCTGCCTGTCAGGTGAACAGCTGCTGGCCAGCATCTGCCGCGAGTTCGGCATCGAAGCGGACGAGCAGAACCGTTTCGGCTATCTGGATGCACTCAACCGGTTTCTGCTTGAACAGAATAGCGCCGGACGGACGGTTGTTCTGGTGATCGATGAGGCGCAGAATCTTGACACCGGATGTTCTGGAACAGGTGCGCATGATTTCCAATCTGGAGACGGAACGGGACAAGCTGATCCAGATCATACTGGCCGGACAGCCGGAGTTGAACGATGTCCTCAGCCGACATGATCTGCGCCAGCTCAATCAGCGCATCACGGTGCGCTGCCGGCTTGACGCCGATGAAGCTTGATGACACCGCCGATTACATCAGACCATCGTCTGAAAGTATCCGGCAGCCGGATTCCCGAGATCTTTTCACGTCCAGCGATCAAGCGGATCTATCGTTTTTCCCGCGGTGTTCCCCGATTGATAAATATTGCCTGTGAGCAGGCGCTGGTTATGGCCTGGACCCAGGAAATCAGGTCTGTTTCCCCTTCAATTGCTGCGGAAGTTATCGCGGAACTTCAACCGGCTGATGAGCGCGAGAGGCTTTGGAACCGTATTTCACGTTGGCTGTTTGCCGGAAAGTGACCTGACCATATGAGTTATATTCTTGATGCCCTGAAAAAAATCGAGCATGAAAAAAGCAAAAAGGTTCAGCCCAATGGAAGGGTAAGTATCTCCGGCGATCTGTTTCAGGACCGGAAACGATCACCTGCTAAAGCCGGAATCTGGAAAATTGTGGCGCTTATTGCGGCGGCATCGCTGGTGACATGTGCAGGTACCTGGTTTATGCTTCGTGGAAACTCAAAAAAGGGTTCTGCCAGAATTCGCTCCGTCTCATCACCGCCCCCGGCTCCCGTTGTTCCTGTGCCCGTTCTGCCTTCGCCACCCCCTGTCGTTGTGGCACCTGCAGTACCGCCTGTTGCTGCTCCTGCTGCGCCAAAAAACAGGGGGACTGTTGGAGATGACGATTCAACTCAGCGGGAAGACAGCCCTGTGAAAAAAAAGATCAAGACCCAGTCCTTTACAGCGCCTCCAAAACAACCTGTTCAAACCGTGCAGGCGCCTGCCGACATCAAGTTGTCAGGTATTGCCTGGCAGGACGAACGTAGTGGCAGGAGGGCTGTTATTAACGGTTTTCTGCTTAAGGAAGGTGCCGTTATTTCGGGCGCCAAAATTACTGATATTCAGTCAGACAGGGTACGGTTTACATCTGCTGCCGGAGCATTCGAAATAAAACTGGACTCCGTTTTGCCTGCAGAGGTACAAAAGTGAGTGGCTTTTGGCGCGCGGCGCTGGTTGTTGGCATGTCATTAGTGGCAACCGCCTGTGGCAAGAAAGGACCGTTAATCTATCCAGACATGCTGGTTCCGTCTGCACCGACAGCTGTTACTGCACAGCAGAGCGGTACTGTTGTAAAGCTTCAGTTTGCTCTTCCCGACAAGGATCGGGCCGGGAGGGCTGTTCAACGCCTGGCAGGCGTGAAAATAAGCAGACGAGTGGCTGATGCGGCTCAGAAAGACGTCTGTCGATCCTGCATGACCGACTACGGGCTGTTCCAAACGCTTTATCTCGAGCATTTGCCCGCTAATACGCAACGCTTTGGAAGCAGGCTGATACTGCTTGACAGTGATGTGAGGATAGGAAACCGGTATTCATACAGTGTTGTTTCGTTTACTGCGGATGGTATTGATGGCGCTTCATCTCCGGCTGTAGACGTCAGTGTGACGGCACCTCTTCCAGCGCCCACCTTAAAAATCGAGTCATTCCCTACGGAAGTAAAGCTTAAAATCTCTTATGAACTCCTGATATCCGGTCGTTTGCTCGGTTACAACCTGTATCGCTCGACAGTTGCGACTGCCCGATCGTACCAGCCGCTTAACAGGGAACCTTTGAAGGGCAACGAGTATGTTGATAGTAGTCTTGAACGGAGTATGAAGTATCGCTATTCGGCCAGAGCGTTGGTCATGCTTGCATCGGGGAATATCACGGAAAGTGCTGAATCACAAGATGTTGAGGGAATGTTGAAGGACGACGAATAAGCCAATTCCAATTGATATTGCGCGTACATGCCGAATATTATTCTCTGTCAGAATATATATCCATCCGGTGGTAACATCCTGGGCATATGCCATGAGACGATGTGAGCTTGTGTTCAAGTTTCATATACTCCTCAAAGCTTACCCATTTATCTTCCTTCGTTTCTGGATCTGTTAAGCACACTTTTTTACACCAGGCGCATATCCGTAAAAACTTCTTAAGCTCTTTGTATTCTTTTAAATGTCTGCGTCTCGACTCAAATGCGGAATAGCTGGCAATGACTATAAATAAAAGTAATATGATATGCCTGTATACTACGCGGTGAGGGAACGCGATGCTATTAATATGAATCAAAATGATGCCTAATGATAACAAAAGCAGCACGAAGTATTTAAACTTCATAATGTCTCCAAAATGCTTTGTGTTGGGTTACCGGAAGGGACTAACCAAACAAGTTACTAGCTGCAATAGTTAATTGTTTCATACGTATGAGGGATTCCAGGAGAGAGCAATTGCAGTATCTTCAGTCGTTTTCTGATTGATTTTCATATATCCAGTTTCTGGCTTCTTCGATTGTCTTGTACACATAATACTTAATAGGTACTCCTGTAACTTCAGCAATAGACGAATACATGCGCAGTAAGCCGTATTCAACTGTCGCCAATCCAACGTATGCAGTCTTGCCTCCTTGCCGGGACCCACTTGCAACAGCCTGTTTGGCTGCATGAGCTATCGCTCTAAAGCCATCTTGGGATATTGATAGCAATGACCCGTTGGTTAAGTCCCAGATGACATCCTTAATGATCCCCGTTGGATAATAGTCGTGGATAACCGCCATCGTTTCATTAGCGGTCAATTCTCCCGTAACAGTAACGACAAGTAAGTTATCCTCAATTGTTATGTCAATTGTTGCCATGGTTTACCACTGACCAGTATCGGGAATAATTTCTCTCATATTAAATGGTGAGTCACTATATCATGCTTGAGATAGCAGTCAATTGATTATGAAACAGGAAAGGGCACCCACACGTGGATGCCCTTTCCTGTTTCTCGGCAGTTACTGAAAAATCAGAAATTACTTGGCAACAGTTTCAGCCAGTTTAAGAGCGATATCCTTGTAAGGGTTGGCGAACAGGATGATCAGACAGACAACCAGGGCGTAGATTGCCAGGGACTCGATCATGGCCAGACCGATCATCATGGTGGTCAGGATCTTGCCGGAAGCGCCGGGGTTACGGGAAACGCCTTCAACGGCGCTGTTAACTGCCAGACCCTGACCAATGCCGGTACCCAGTGTACCCAGTGCCATACCAATACCTGCTGCCAGAACGCACATCGTGAAAAAGCTCATCTTTACTTCTCCTCTCTTACTTTGGTTTTATCTCCTAAACAGTATAGGATTTGAAATATGATTATCAGTGTGCGTGCTCCAGCGAACCCTGGATGTAGATCATGGCCAGCAGCATGAAGACGAAGGCCTGGATGAAGGAAACCAGAACGCCCATCAGCATCATCGGCAGCGGCACCAGGAACGGTGCCAGTCCGAAGAAGATCATCAGAACCAGTTCGTGGCCGTTCATGTTGCCGAAGAGACGCAGGGTCAGCGAGACCGGACGGCTCAGGTGGCCGATGACTTCGATGAAGAACATGACCGGTGCCAGCCAGGCGATCGGTCCCAGGAAATGTTTGATATAGCCGCAGGCCATGGTGCTTGATCCCGACCACATGGGTCGAGACAAAGACGATCACCGCACAGGCTGCGGTGGTGTTGATGTTGGCGGTCGGCGGGAAGAAGCCGGGAATCAGGCCGATCAGGTTGGAAACCAGGACGAAGATTGCCAGGGTGGCGATCAGCGGGAAGAAGGGACGGCCATGTTCTCCCATGGTTTCGACGATCATGTTTTCGATGCCGCCGACAACGACTTCCATGAAGTTCTGCAGTCCGCCGGGAATCGTCTTGAGCGCCGTGGTGGCCAGAAGCGAAAGCACCAGCAGCAGAACGATGATCAGCCAGGTGTAGCTGATGGCATCGGCACTGGCATCCGGTGATGTGAAGCGGGGCCAGCAGTTTGCGGAAAAATTCGAGAAACAGTAACGGGTGAACCATGGAGCTAACCTCCTGTGCGCAGGGCACGTATAGTGAAAGTGCGATTATGTTGACTACAATAACGGAAAGCCCGACAGAACAGTCCGGCCAGCGAAAACCAGCCGGATGTTATTACAAAATACAGAGCACATCCGGTTACGGTCAGGCGGGCAATGATAGCGCATCTGAGCGTACAGCGTTGCGTTTGGCCGGCAGCAGTCCGAGAATGCGCTGCAGGACGTTGCGCATCCAGAAAAAATTGACAATCGCAATGCATGCCGCCAGCCAGAACGCCCAGAGCCGACTTTGCCGGAAAACAGAGACCAAGCCGCCAAGCGTCAGAACCGCCAGCAAGCCCAAGGCTCCCCTTGATGATGACGGCAAAGAGGTTATCTTCGTTGATCGCTGTCATCATCTCCTGCGGATCTCCCTGCCGGCAATGACATAGATATTCTTGAAGCCGGCCGCAATGCCGATAAACAGAAAAATATAAAAGAACCAGGGTTTTGTGCCAAACCAGCGATCAAGCGTCAGGCCGAACCAGACACCAATCCCAATGGCCAGGACAACCGAAATGCCCATGCTGGAAACCATGGCAAGGCTTCGGAAAAGCTGGCGTTTATTGTCATTGATCATGACAGGTCACGTGATACAAGTAGGCACAAAACCGGTATTCCATACCACAGGTGCAGCTGATATGTCAAACGAAATGAAGACATGCGTCACGCAATCAGTTTGAAACATTTTGCGGCAGCAGCAATCGTTTTTTCGATGTCGGCCTCGCTGTGGGCGGCGGAAACAAAGGCGGTCTCAAACTGGGACGGAGCCAGATAGATGCCTTCATCCAGCATGGCCAGGAAGTATTTGGCAAAGGCCTTGGTGTCGCACTGCGAAGCGGTTGGCCAGTCATATACCTCGCCTTTGCTGAAAAAGGCGCAGAACATGCTGCCGACGCGGGTGGAGTAGATCGGGTAGCCGGCATCTTTGGCTGCTTTGGCGATTCCTTCGGCAACCGCACGGCTCTTTTCTTCCAGCTTCTGATAAAACCCGGGCTGTTTGAGAATGTTCAGGGTTGCGATCCCGGCCGACATGGCCAGCGGGTTGCCGGAGAGGGTGCCGGCCTGATAGACGCCGCCGATGGTGAAAGTTTTTCCATGATTTCGCGTTTGCCGCCAAAGGCCCCTACCGGCAGACCGCCGCCGATGATCTTGCCCAGGGTTGTCATGTCAGGGGTGACGCCGTACAGTTCCTGGGCGCCGCCGTAGGCAACACGGAAGCCGGACATGACTTCGTCAAAGATCAGGATGATCCCTTCATTGGTGCAGATTTCCCGAAGCCCTTCCAGAAAACCTTCACGCGGCGGAACTGTGCCCATGTTGCCGGCAACCGGTTCAACGATGATGCAGGCGATGGATTCTCTGTTTTCTGCAACAAGCTTTCTGACCGAATCAAGCGAATTGTATTCTGCGGTCAGGGTGTGTTTGGCAACCTCGGCCGGTACGCCGGGAGAGTCGGGTACACCGAAGGTGGCGGCGCCGGAGCCGGCCTTGACCAGCAGGGAGTCGGCATGGCCATGGTAGCAGCCGGAAAATTTCAGGATCTTGTCGCGACCGGTATAGCCGCGAGCAAGACGGATGGCGCTCATGGTCGCTTCGGTGCCGGAGCTGACCATGCGCACCATTTCAATGGAAGGAACCGCTTCGATTACCATGTTGGCCAGGATTGTTTCCCGCTCGGTCGGCGCGCCGAAGCTGGCACCGCTCTCCATGGTGTTCTGAACGGCCGTCGATAACATCGGGATGGCAATGGCCGACAATCATCGGCCCCCAGGAACCGACATAATCAATAAAGTTGTTGTCGTCTTCATCGATAATATGTGCAGCCGGATGCCTTCTTGATGAAGAGAGGATCGGCGCCGACCGATTTGAAGGCCGTGACCGGGCTGTTGACACCACCGGGAATAGACTGTTTTTGCCTGTTGGAAAAGAAAACTGGAGCGTTCATGATTCATAGGTAATACCTCGTAATGTGAAATTAGATTGATAAATAACTCTGTAAGAGTTGCGTATGTTAGCATACAGTATGCAGTCGATGTCAATGGTAAAGCAGTAATTTTATTTGTAATTTAGTAGGTTGTGCATGATGAGTCTTTGTCATGTATTAAATAAAAGCAAAAAAACTGCTTGACAAAGAAATCCAAATAACCTATTTACACGCAACGTTTGTATACAGTATACCGTACGCAGTAAGGAGGATTTTCAATGCTTGGTGCATACCTACCAATACTTACTTCTGGTGATCGTGGCAATAGGTTTCGGCCTTGTGTCGCTGGTCATGTCATCGCTGATCGGCCAGAAAAAACCGTCAAAGTTGAAGCTGCCTCCGTACGAAAGCGGTTGTGAGCCGGTCGGAACTGCCCGTGAGCGTTTTTCGATCAAGTTCTATCTGATTGCCATGCTGTTCATCCTGTTCGATATCGAGGCGGTGTTTCTCTATCCATGGGCAATTCTCTACAAGAAACTGGGTGTGTTCGGTTTGGTTGAGATGGGGCTGTTCATCGTCATTCTCTTTGTCGGTTATATTTATGTCTGGAAAAAAGGAGCACTGGAATGGGAGTAGACAATCCGCTTGGCGATAACGTTATCACCACGTCACTGGATGCTCTTGTTAACTGGTCCCGGAAGTCGTCCATCTGGCCGATGACCTTTGGTCTGGCCTGTTGCGCTATCGAGATGATGGCTACCGGTGCCTCCCATAATGACCTGGACCGTTTCGGCATCATTTTCCGTGCTTCTCCCCGCCAGTCTGACTGCATCATTATTGCCGGCACGGTTACCAAGAAGATGCTGCCGGTCATCAAGACGGTCTATGAGCAGATGCCGGAGCCGAAATGGGTTATTGCCATGGGTGCCTGTGCCTGTTCCGGCGGTATTTTCGATACCTATAGTGTTGTGCAGGGTATTGATGAAGCATTGCCGGTTGATGTCTATATCCCCGGTTGTCCGCCGCGCCCCGAGGCGCTGCTGTTTGGTCTGATGAAGCTGCAGGACAAGATTATGAAGGAAAGAACTCATTTGGTTCCGCCATCGGCTTGGGCGAACGCTATATTCCGGAAGCAGCCTGATCTGCTGTAATCTCAACTACACGTACACACAAATCCCAGAAAAGGGTTGGATATCATGGCAGAAAATAATCGTGCAGTACTGAAGCTGAAGGAAAAATTCGCCGCTTCGATCATTGATGTGGTCGAATTCAGGGGTGAAGTGACGGTAACCGTCAACGAAGGATGCCATTATTGATATCCTTTCGTTCCTCAAGCAGTCACTTCAGTACAACCTGCTGACCGACCTGACTGCGGTTGATTATCTTGGGAAAGAAGGAAGAGCGCTTCATGATGGTCTATCAGCTCTATTCGATTCCCAACAAGGATCGCTTGCGCATCAAGACGCCGGTTACCGAGGCTGATTGCAGCATTCCGACTGCAACCCAGGTGTGGAGAACAGCCAACTGGCTGGAGCGTGAAGTATTTGACCTGTTCGGCATTACCTTCGACAACCATCCCGACCTTCGTCGTATCCTCATGACCGATGACTGGGTAGGGCATCCGCTGCGCAAGGACTATCCGCTGCAGGGACCTGACCGTGAACCCTATAAAGGGCGTTTGTCATAGTTTTACTACATCGTTCTGTAATTCGATCATAGAAGAGGCGATACATGGCTACTACTGAAACAATGACACTGAATATGGGACCACAGCACCCCAGTACCCACGGGGTTCTGCGGCTCGTTCTCGAGCTGGACGGCGAGGTAATCACCAAGATCACTCCTCATATCGGCTATCTGCATCGTGGCGTCGAAAAACTCTCCGAGCACCGTACCTATCACCAGATCCTGCCGCTGACCGACCGACTCGATTATCTGGCGCCCATGAGCAACAATCTGGGATATATCCTGGCAGTTGAAAAGCTGATGGCGGTCGAGGTGCCCGAACGCGCCGAAACGATCAGGATAATCATGGCCGAGTTGACCCGGCTTGAATCGCATCTGGTCTGGATTGCCTGCCATGCTCTTGATATCGGTGCCATGACGGTCTTTATCTATGCTTTCCGTGAGCGTGAAACGGTCATGGAAATCTACGAACTGATCTCCGGTGCCCGTATGACATCCAACTTCTTCCGTGTCGGCGGCCTTTCGCAGGATGTGCCGGATGAGTTTGTGAAAAAAGTCAGTGACTTTATCGATGCTATGCCCGGCTACCTTGATCAGTATGAAGGACTTTTGACAACCAACCCGATCTGGCTCAAGCGTACGGTCGGCAACGGTGTTATTTCTGCCGAGGATGCCATCGATATCGGTATTACCGGTCCTGCTCTGCGTGGTTCCGGTGTTGATTGGGATCTGCGTCGCGATAATCCCTACAGCGGCTATGAAAAGTACCAGTTCAAGGTGCCGGTCGGTGAAAACTGCGATACCTTTGATCGATACAAGGTACGTCTGATCGAGATGCGTGAAGCCTGCAAGATTGTCCGCCAGGGTCTTGACAGGCTCAAGCCGGGTCCGGTGCTGGCTGACTGTCCGCAGGTCTGTTATCCACCCAAGGAAAATGTCTACAACAGCATTGAGGGTCTGATTCATCACTTCAAGATCGCTTCCGAAGGATTTCCTGCACCGGAAGGTGAAGTATATCAGGGCGTTGAGGCACCCAAAGGGTGAACTTGGTTTCTATATCGTCAGCGATGGCGGCAACAAGCCGGAGCGTCTGAGAATTCGTCCACCTTCATTCGTGAACCTGCAGGCTATCGAAAAGATGTGCGAAGGTTCCATGATTGCCGACCTGGTGGCCGTAATCGGTACCCTGGACATCGTTCTTGGTGAAATTGACAGATAACTCCGCACGATTCAAAGGAGATGGGGCGCATGAGTGAAGTAGTTGCGCAGCAGGCTGAAGAGCAGGAACCGGAAGTCGACCTTTCGCTGGCCGATCAGGTTATCGACAAATATATAGACATACCAGGCAACCTGATGCCGGTTCTGCAGGGTGTTCAGGATGAGTATGGATACATCCCGCGTATTGTTGCCGATCATATTGCTGAACGCTTGAATGTATACCCGAGCCAGATTTACGGTGTACTTACCTTTTACGCCCAGTTTCATCTCAAGCCACGTGGTCAGTTTATTATTCGAGTTTGTGTCGGGACCGCCTGCCATGTTCAGGGTGCTCCACGTATTATAGAAACATTCTTTGACAAGCTTGCATATCGGTCATGCCGAAACGACGCCGATCTTCGCTTCACCTTTGAAAAGGTTGCCTGTCTGGGGGCCTGTGGTATGGCGCCGCTGGCCATGGTCAATGATGACTACCTACGGCGGCATGACGGTTCAGAAGGTTGATGAAATCGTAGCCGACTATTCTGCAGAGCCCGATTGAATTAAGCGGTAGCTCGAAACTATCCAGAGGGGACAATTCAGTCATGAGCGAAAACGCAGGAATTAAAATTCTGATCTGCCAGGGAACTGGCGGTGTTTCGATGGGCGCCAAAGAGGTCGAGGCGGAGTTCCATCGTGTAATTCGCCGAAAAGGGTGTGAATGCTACCAGTCGGCAAGCGCTGCGATGTTATCAAGACCGGTTGCCGCGGTCTTTGCGCCAATGACGTTCTGGTTGACATCATCACCCCTGAACAGGGACGGGTCACCTACGACTTTGTTCAAGCCGGAAGAGGTCGAAAAGATTATCGAGGAACATATCGTTGCCAATACAACCATGGAAAAGCGAAAGGCAAAGCCGTACTATAACCAGTTTGTTGAACGCCCAGATGCGTGTTGTCATGACCGGTTGTGGTCAGATTGATCCTGACAGTATTGATGCCTACTATAGGAAGAAGACGGTTTCAAGGCCATTGAGAAATGCGTCAAGAGCATGAAGCCGGAAGAGGTTATTGAAGAGGTCAAAAAATCCGGTCTTCGCGGTCGTGGGGGCGGTGGTTTTCCTACCGGCATGAAATGGTCTTTCTGCAAGGCATCTCCCGGTGATCACAAGTATCTGATCTGCAACGCCGACGAGGGTGACCCCGGCGCTTTTATGGACCGATCACTTCTGGAAGGTGACCCCTACTGCATTATCGAAGGTATGATGATTGCCGCCTATGCAATCGGCTGCGACTTCGGTTATGTGTATGTTCGTGCCGAGTATCCGCTGGCTGTTCAGCGTCTCCAGCACGCCATTGATGTCTGCTATGAAAAAGGCTACCTGGGCAAGAATATCCAGGGTTGGGGTCTTGACTTCGACATGCGCATCAAGATGGGCGCCGGTGCCTTCGTCTGCGGTGAAGAAACCGCTCTGATGGCTTCCATCGAGGGCGAGCGCGGCATGAGTCGTCCACGTCCGCCGTTTCCGGCAGTACGCGGTCTGTGGGGCCATCCGACCAATATCAATAACGTCGAAACATTTGGCAATGTTCGCCACATCATCAACAAAGGTGGCGACTGGTATGCATCTCTTGGTACGGAAACGACCAAAGGCACCAAGATCTTTGCCGTTACCGGCAAGGTCAAGCATACCGGTCTGGTAGAAGTTCCGGCCGGTATGAAGATCCGTGAGGTTATTTACGATGTCTGCGGCGGTATCGCCAACAATCGTAAATTCAAGGCGGTTCAGGCCGGTGGCCCATCCGGCGGTTGTATTCCGGCAGAAATTCTGGATACTCCGGTTGATTACGACTCCCTGATTCAAGGCTGGCGCCATGATGGGTTCCGGTGGTCTGGTTGTTATGGACGAAACCACCTGTATGGTTGACGTTGCCACGATTCTTCCTGAATTTTACCAGGACGGAATCCTGCGGCAAGTGCGTCCCCTGCCGTATCGGTCTCAAGGTCATGCTCGATATTCTCGAGCGAATAACCGAAGGACGTGGTGAGCCATCTGATATCGAAACGCTTCAGGATCTTGGGCATTGCCATCAAGAAAGCATCTCTGTGCGGTCTTGGGCAGACGGCACCCAATCCGATCCTTTCAACCATCAATTATTTCCGCGATGAGTATGAAGCGCACATCAACGACAAACGCTGCCCTTCAAACTGCTGCAAGGATCTGTTGCTCTGGCAGGTGGTCTGAAGAGAAGTGCGTCAAGTGCGGTGCCTGCAAGAAAGCCTGTCCGGTTGATGCAATCATCTGGGAAAAAGGACAGTTGGCCTATCTTGGACAAGGAAAAATGCACCAAATGCAAATCCTGCTACGACGCCTGCCGTTTCATGGCCCTTGAATAATCCGGTTGCACTGGATCGGATGATCAAACTCACGAACAGAGGTTGAGATGGTAAATCTTACAATAGACGACAAGCAGGTCACTGCACCCAAAGACCGCGACAATTTATGAAGCGGCCAAGTTGAACGGGATTAAAATTCCGATTCTGTGCCATGACAAGAAACTGAAACCATTTGGTGCCTGCCGTATGTGTCTGGTTGAGGTCGAGCAGATGAAGGGTCGTCAGATTCCGGCCTGTACGACTCCGGTAACCGAAGGCATGATTATTCGTACCTCGACCCCGGATATTGTCAAGGCTCGTAAGATGGTGCTGGAACTGCTGCTGCTCAATCATCCGATTGACTGTCCGGTCTGCGACAAGGCCGGAGACTGTGATCTGCAGAATCTGACCTATGATTACAAGGTGGATAGCCAACCGTTTTACCGACTGAGAAATTCCATCATGAGATTGATTATAACAATCCGCTGATCGAGCGGGATATGAACCGTTGTGTACTGTGCGGCAAATGTGCACGTATCTGTGATGAGATTGTCAGCTTTCGGTGCACTGACCTTTATCGATCGTGGTATTGAAACAAAGATCGGTTGTGAATTTGACGAAGCTCTGAATTGCGAGTTCTGCGGTTCCTGTATCTCTGTCTGTCCGGTTGGCTCACTGCTGGCCCGTCCATTCAAATTCAAGGCCCGTTTCTGGGCGCTGACCAAACAGAAATCAGTCTGCGGCTATTGCGGTACCGGTTGCAATCTGACTCTGGGTGTCAAGGACAACAAGGTTCTTACCACCATTTATGACGAAAACCAGGGTTTTCATAACGGCCAGCTTGTGTGCTCGCGGTCGTTTTGGTTATCAGTTTATCAATAGCGACAAGCGTTTGACAAAACCGCTGGTACGAAAAAACGGCAGACTTGACCGAAGTCAAGCTGGGATGAAGCGCTTGAAGTCGTTGCTGGACGCCTCAAGGGTGGCAGCTGCACGTCGCAGCACTGGCAACACCACGCTTGACCAATGAAGAACTGGTTCTCTTTAAAAAGCTATTGTTGGAGAACGTTGGCTCCAAGAATTTTGACCATTCTGCCGGTTATGCCCATGCTGCCTGACGGAAGGTTTTGCCCGCAGTTTCGGTGCAACTGCTTCATCCAGCCACCATTCTCGATATTCAGAAGAGCGATCTGCTGCTGGTTATCAAGACTGATGCCTATGAAACCCATCCGGTGGTCGGTTTTGAGATCAATATGGCGGTCAAAAACAAGGGTGTCAAGCTCAATATTCTTTCTGACAAACGTGGCAAGCTCTCAAAACTTCCTGATGCAAAGACTCTGGTGCATACTCCCGGCAGTGAAGTTGCTGTTCTCAACGCAATTGCCAAAACTATTCTTGATGAGAAACTGGCTGATGGAACTGCCGCAACTGTATCCGGTTATGCTGAGCTTGAAAAAGCTTTGGCCGGATTTACCGCCGAAGCGGTTGCTGCTCAGTGCGGACTAACTGCTGCTGATATCAAGAAACTGGCTTCCGAATATGCTACTGCCGAAAAGGCTCTGATTCTTTTCCCGGTCGGCCAGGCGTACCCCGGTCACAATGCCGATCTGGCCAACGGCAGTTGCAAATCTGGCTATTCTGACCGGCAAATTTGGTAAAGAAGGGTGCGGAGTACTCTGCCTTTCAGAGAAGAATAACAGCCAGGGTGCTGTTGACATGGGCTTTTATGCTCAAAATGGCGGTTTGAATGCGTCTGCAGATTCTGGACGGCTGTGCCAGCGGGGCTGTCAAGACACTGTTTATTGCCGGTGAAAATCCACTTGTTTCCTATCCGGATCAGAACCAAAGTCAAGGCTGCTCTGGATAAGGTTGAATTTCTGATTGTTTCAGAACTGTTTCTGACCGAGACCGCTGCCATGGCTGATGTTGTTCTGCCGGCCTGCTCTTTTGCCGAAAAAGAAGGTACCTTTACCAGCACAGATCGTCGTGTTCAGTATATCAAACCGGCAATCAGCAAAAATTGGTCAGAGTCGATCTGATTTTGAAATATTCTCGGCATCTGATTACAAAGCTGGGCGGGCACGCTCCTGCATCACCTGCCGCGCAGTTTTGACGAAATTGCCGCAGCTGACACCCGGTTATGCCGGTATGAGCTATATTTCTCTTGGAAAAGAGGGCGCTTTTGCTGCGGTTATCCATTACACCGGCATTTGTTGTTCCGCAAGCAGTGCTCCGCTGTGCTGCTGAAGCGGGCAAGCTGGCCCTGGTGACCGGTAGCGCCCTGTATCACAACGGCACACTGTCACAGTATGGCGAAGGACCAATGCATGTCTGTCCGGAAGGATATATTGAACTGTCGCGTACGGATGCTGCTGCGCTATAAAATTGCTGAAAATGATCTGATTACGTCACTTCAGCAACGGGAAGCATGCAAGCTTAAGGCCAAAGTTACACCGCGTATGCCTGCAGGTGTCGTATTTGCCCCGTATCATTTCAGTGCAGCATCCGGTTAATCCAGATCTGGAGCGGTGCACCGGTTACCTGGGTAACACTGGCCAAGTAATACGTTACTCATCGTAACTATGACGAACTAATTTCATACACGCAAGGAAAGAGGGACAGATGGAAATCGAGATATTAGGACTGCCGATGATGTACTACATCGCCATGGTTGCCAAGGTCCTGGTGGCGTTTGTCTTTGTGCTGCTGACCGTGGCCTACGCCACTTACGCCGAACGCAAGATCATCGGTCATATGCAGGTTCGTCTGGGACCTATGCGTACCGGATGGCACGGTCTGCTGCAGCCGATTGCCGACGGGGTCAAGCTCTTTTTCAAAGAAGAGATCATTCCTTCACAGGCGAGCACCTTTGCTTTTCTGATTGCACCGCTGATTGCTCTTGTTCCGGCTTTTATAACCTTTGCGGTTATCCCGTTTGGTGGTGTTATTGAGGTGGCCGGCTACAAGATACCGCTGCAGATCGCTGCCTATTATGATACGACAGCCGGTCAGGTTTTCGACATCAATGTCGGTGTGCTTTATATTCTGGCCATGTCATCTCTTGGTGTTTACGGCATTGTGCTGGCTGGTTGGGCATCAAACAGCAAGTACTCTCTGATGGGTGGTCTGCGTGCCTCAGCCCAGATGATCTCGTATGAACTTTCAGCCGGTCTGTCAATTGTATGCAGTGTTCATGCTTTCCGGCACCCTTTCACTGAACAAGATTGTCGAACCTGCAGTCCGGTTTCGGCGGTTTTGACTGGTATATTTTCAAACAGCCTCTTGCCGCCTTCATGTTCTTCATCTGTTCTCTTGCCGAGATCAACCGTACTCCCTTTGACCTGCCTGAGGCTGAAACAGAACTGGTATCCGGTTTCTGTACCGAATATTCAACTATGAAATACGCCATGTTCTTCATGGCTGAATATGCCAACATGGTAACTGTCTGTGCACTGACCACCACACTGTTCCTGGGTGGCTGGAATGGTCCGCTGGCACCGCAGCCATTCCTCTGCTTGGACCGGTCTATTTTGTCGCCAAGGTATACTTCCTGATGTTCTTCTGCATGTGGATCCGTGCAACACTGCCCCGTTATCGTTATGACCAGCTGATGCATCTCGGCTGGAAAGTGTTTATTCCACTGGCACTGGTAAACATCGTTGTCACAGGAATCATTGGCTACTTTATTTAATTTCAGCTGAATGAGTAACGTAACTCCAAGAACAAGGATGGAAACATGAATCCGATTACACCGATTATAAACGGCCTGAAAATTACCCTGAAACACCTGTTCAAGAAGCCGGTCACCCTGCAGTACCCGACTGAACGGCCCAAGGTTGCGGCACGTTTCCGCGGTCTGCATGCTCTTAATGTGTCACACAACAAGGCAAAGTGTGTAGCCTGTTATCTCTGCCCAACAGTCTGCCCGGCCAAGTGTATTACGGTTGAGGCTGGTGAGGATGCCAATCATGACAAGTTTGCGTCAGTATATGAGATTGACATGCTGCGCTGCATCTTCTGCGGCTATTGTGTTGAGGCCTGCCCGGTTGATGCAATCAAGATGACCGGTGAGTTTGAGCTGGCCAATTATCACCGCAAAGACTTTGTCTACTCCAAAGAACGTCTCTTAGAAAAGAAATAAAGGAGCAGTGCATGGAAACCCTCTTCTTTCTGATCATCTCGCTAGTGGCCATTGTATCGGCGATCCTGGTGGTCACCTGCAAGAATCCGATCAATAGTGCACTGTCGCTGATAATGACTTTTTTCTGTCTGGCAACTTATTATGTCATGCTGGATGCTCCTTTTATGGCTGCTGTACAGGTAATGGTCTATGCCGGCGCCATCATGGTTCTGATCGTGTTCACCATCATGCTGCTCAATATCCGGGTCGATGCCACCAAAAAACATTCTCACAAGATTGTACTCGGTTCAATTATCGGCTTCTTCACCTTGCTGAATACGGTAGTTGTCTGTGTTCAAGAGCCGCGCAGCACTCCCAACGGCCCATTACAGCGGTGAAATGATCAAACAACATGGGTCATACTGAACTGATCGGCAGAGAGATGTTCACCAACTTTCTGCTGCCATTTGAAATCACCTCAATTCTGCTGCTGGTTGCCATCGTCGGTGCGGTTATTCTGGCCAAGAAAAAAATATAAGAGGGATATATTCATGGAAAATCTGAACAGCTATCTCATCATCAGCGCCATCCTCTTCTCAATCGGAACAATTGGCGTACTGACCCGCAAGAATGCAATTGTCATCTTCATGTGTATTGAGCTGATGCTTAATGCCGTCAACCTGACCTTTGTGGCGCTTCTCTCGCCATCTGGGCAATCTTGACGGCCAGGTATTCGTCTTCTTTGTCATGACCGTTGCTGCTGCCGAAGCTGCAGTCGGTCTGGCTCTGATGATTGCGTTCTTCAACAACAAAGAGTCGATTGATGTTGATGACGTCAATCTGATGAAGTGGTAGAACTGCAGTTCAATCTCTTACGACAACGTTTAACGATTGCATAAAAGGAGTCTTACATGTTTGACAACGTATGGCTAATCCCACTTTTCCCGCTCATCGGCTTTCTGATCAACGGGTTCTTCGGGAAAAAGATCAAGAATGAGGCGGTTATCGGTGCAATCGGCACTTTGGCGATATTCTCTGTCATTCATTGTCTCATGCATGATACTCATGCAGATGATCGGTCTTCCGCCGGAGCAGACGAGTCTTTGAAAAAGTAGTTTTCCCATGGATTCACTCCGGCAATTTCAAGGCCGATATGGCCTTCCTGCTCGATCCGCTCTCCTGCGTAATGATTATGGTCGTTACCGGTGTCGGTTCGCTGATCCATCTCTATTCAATCGGCTATATGCATGGTGAAGAAGGATTCTATCGTTTCTTTGCCTATCTGAACCTTTTCTGTATGTCGATGCTTCTGCTGGTACTTGGCAGCAATATGCTGGTCATGTTTATCGGCTGGGAAGGTGTTGGTCTCTGCTCCTATCTGCTGATCGGTTACTATTTCCACAAAAAATCTGCCGGTGATGCCGCCAAAAAAGCCTTTGTCATGAACCGGGTCGGTGACTTCGGTTTCCTGATCGGTCTGTTTACTCTCTACTGGTGGTTCGGCAGCAACCATAATATCTGGACGATCAATTTCACCGAAATCAAAGCCGCATCACACCTGCTTCCTTATGGTGGTGTTGTGACAGTTGCCACACTCTGTTTCTTTGTCGGTGCTACCGGTAAATCGGCCCAGATTCCACTCTTTACCTGGTTGCCTGACGCCATGGAAGGTCCGACACCTGTTTCTGCTCTGATCCATGCTGCTACCATGGTAACTGCTGGTGTCTACATGATCGGCAGAATGAGTTTCGTCTTTATCAAATCACCTGAAACCATGATGGTTATTGCTGTTGTTGGTGCTGCTACGGCAATTTTTGCTGCGACAATCGGTACTGCTCAGAACGATATCAAGCGTGTTCTGGCCTATTCAACCGTATCGCAGCTCGGCTTCATGTTCCTGGCAATGGGTGTCGGCGCTTCTGCGGCCGGTATCTTCCACCTGATGACTCACGCCTTCTTCAAGGCCTGTCTGTTCCTTGGTTCCGGTTCGGTTATTCACTCCATGCACCATGCACTGCATAAAGGTCATCTGCATGATGATGCCCAGGATATGCGCAACATGGGTGGTCTTCGCAAGGCAATGCCGATTACCTTCCTTACCTTTCTGGTTTCAACAATTGCTATTGCCGGTATTCCTGGTTTCTCCGGTTTCTTCTCCAAGGACGAGATTCTCTGGCAGGCATTTTCAAATCCCTATCATGGCAATCTGAACATTGTACTTGTGGGGTATCGGTGCAGTTGCAGCCTGTTTCACCGCTTTTTACATGTTCCGTCTGGTATTCATGACCTTCTTTGGCGAGTGCCGCATTAATCCCAAGGCCAAGAGATTATCTCCATGAGTCTCCGCTGGTGATCACAATTCCGTTAATGGTTCTCGGTGCTCTTGCCGCTGTCGGCGGATATCTCGGTATGCCGAAAATTATGGGAATGCTGCCGAACTACTTTGAACATTGGCTTGATCCGGTATTTGAGCTGGCAACAGAATACGGTGGCAACCTATGCTCATGCAGGTGCACATCCAAGTCATGCTCTTGAATGGGGTCTGATGGGGCTGTCAGTTGTCATTGCCCTGGTCGGTATTGCAATCGCTTTCACCATGTATGTCAAGAACACCGAACTGCCCGGCAAATTTGTTGCCACATTCCCGGCACTGCACCGTGCCGTCTACAACAAATGGTACATTGATGAACTGTATGATTATCGTGTTTGTCAATCCCTGCAAGGCATTCGGCCAGTTCCTCTGGAAAGGGTTTGATGTTCTGATTGTTGACGGAGTTGTCAACGGTGTTGCCAATGTTGTGATGGGATTCAGCGGTGTATTCCGCTACATGCAGTCCGGCTATGATTTACAACTATGCCTTGTCAATGGCCTTCGGTGTTGTTGTAATGCTTGGCTACTACATTTTCAAATAACCAATTCATCAGCACTTTGTATAAAGGAGCACGAATTCATGAGTAACGTACTGAGCCTGACGACATTCCTGCCGATACTGGGTGTCCTGCTGCTGCTGTTCATCCCGAAGGACAGCAAAGGAATGCTGCGGAATGTCACCTTTGCGGTAACAGTGGTGACCTTCCTGGTGTCGCTGCCGATCACTGACTGGCTTCCAGACCAATGCTGAATTCCAGTTTGTTGAGAATGTACCCTGGATCGCTGCCGGTCCGTTCGTCATGCGCTACAATATCGGTATTGACGGCATCAGCCTCTGGCTGGTCATCCTGACTACCTTCATCATGCCGATTGCCGTGCTTTCAACCTACACTGCTGTTGAAGAGAAGGTCAAAGAGTACATGATCTGCCTGCTGCTGCTTGAAACCGGCATGCTGGGTGCATTTATCTCGCTGGACCTGTTCCTGTTCTACATCTTCTGGGAAGTCATGCTGATTCCGATGTATTTCATGATCGGTATCTGGGGCGGCAAGAACAAGATCTATGCTGCCGTCAAGTTCTTCATCTACACCATGGTCGGTTCGCTGCTGATGCTGGTAGCTTTGATCTTCCTCTACTTCAAAGGGATGGAGGCCGGTATCACCGATTTCGGTCTGCTGCAGTTCTTCAACCTGCAAGCTTGATCTGGCTACCCAGATCTGGCTGTTCCTGGCATTTGCCTTGGCCTTTGCCATCAAGGTTCCGATGTTTCCGCTCCATACCTGGTTGCCGGATGCCCATACCGAAGCACCGACAGCCGGTTCTGTTATCTTGGCCGCTATCCTGCTGAAAATGGGTACCTACGGTTATGTGCGCTTTGCCATCCCGCTGTTCCCTGAAGCTGCCCACAAGTTTGCTCCACTTATTGCAACTCTTGCGGTTATCGGTATTATCTACGCTGCGCTTGTCGCCATGGTGCAGGAAGATGTAAAGAAACTGGTTGCCTACTCATCTGTTGCCCACCTCGGTTTTGTCATGCTCGGTGTATTTGCCTTCAACGTCGAGGGTATTACCGGCGGCATGCTGCAGATGATTAACCATGGTATCTCAACCGGCGCACTGTTCCTTATCGTCGGCTTCATTTATGAACGCCGGCACACACGTCTGATTACCGATTTTGGCGGCTTGTCCAAGCAGATGCCGATTTTTGCAACCATTTTCATGATCGTTACCTTCTCTTCAATCGGTTTGCCCGGCACCAACGGTTTTGTCGGTGAATTCCTGATCCTGATCGGAGCATTTGAAAGTGAATTGCGCTGGTGGACGATTATTGCAACAAGCGGTGTGATCCTTTCCGCTGTCTATATGCTCTGGATGTTCCAGCGTGTCATGTTCGGTGAACTTGATAACCCCAAAAATCAGAAACTGCTTGATCTGAATGCCCGTGAAATTGCGATCATGGTTCCTCTGATCGTAATGATCTTTGTTATGGGTCTTTACCCCAAGCCATTCATCGATAAGATGGATCCTGCAATCAAGAAGCTTGTTGCTCAGGTCCGCGTTGCATCGGTAAATGCCCAGATGATTCCAGCTGCCAATCAGATGCAGATGCCTGCAGGCCATGCATGCAGCAGCAGATGCCTGCCGGTCATCCGGCAGCGAAATGCCTGCCGGTCATCCCGGCATGCAGCCATGCACTCCGCATCCACATGCAGCACCAGCTGTAAATCCGCACGACGCAAAGTAACATAATAACGAGTCAATCCGACCGGAGGATATTTTAGATGGACATGATTACAATTCCAGCCGTCAACATGACGCCGATTCTGCCGGAGATATTTCTCTCCGTGCTGGCCATGGCTCTTCTGCTGATCAACGTATTTGATCCCGGCGGACAGAAGTCCTACCTGGGCTACATCAGTTTCATCGGTATTGTCGCGACGGCGGTGCTGGTGGGAGCCGGTTGGGGCGGTCATATCGAGAGCTTCAGCGGTTCAGTCGTTCTCGATAACTTTGCCACATTCTTCAAGATGATTTTTCTGGTTGCTGCCGGCTTGGCAGTTCTGATTTCAGATCAGTACATGGAGCGTGAAGGGTGTAATCACGGTGAATTGTATCCGCTGATCCTCTTTACCGTTGTCGGCATGATGCTGATGGCATCCGGTACGGATCTGATGACAATCTTCCTTGGTCTTGAAGTCATGTCGGTATCTCTGTATGTTCTGGCCGGATTCAACCGAGCCAACAAGAAGTCCAATGAGGCCGGTCTCAAATACTTCCTGCTGGGTGCTTTCTCCACCGGTTTCCTGCTCTACGGTATGGCGCTTACCTACGGTGCAACCGGTACTACCCGTCTGTCTAAAATTGCCGCTATTGTCGGACAGATGACGCTTCCTTCTGCCAATATCATGCTGGTAGCCGGCATGCTGCTGATGATGACCGGTTTTGCTTTAAAATTGCTGCTGCCCCGTTTCATATGTGGACACCTGATGTCTATGAAGGTGCTCCGACACCGATGACCGCTTTCATGTCAGCCGGTCCCAAAGCTGCCGGTTTTGCCGCGCTGCTGCGTCTCTTTCTGGTTGCTCTTCCGACGCTGCAGGTTGAGTGGAGCCAGGTACTCTGGGTTCTGGCTGTATTGACCATGACAGTTGGTAATATCACGGCTCTTGCGTCAGGATAACATCAAGCGTATTCTTGCTTATTCCTCAATTGCCCATGCCGGTTATGCGCTGGTCGGTTTTGCCGCCGGAAACGGCACCGGTACGGCCGGTATCCTGTTTTACATGCTCTCCTACGCCTTTATGAACATTGGTGCTTTTGCCATTATCATTCTTGTTGCCAAAAAGGGTGAAACCAATGGCAATGTTAAGGACTTTGCCGGACTTGGCTTTAAACGCCCAGTACTTGCTGTTGCCATGACGATCTTCCTGTTCTCCTTGGCCGGCATGCCACCGACAGCCGGTTTTATCGGCAAGTTTTACCTCTTCTCCGGAGCCATCCAGAAAGGTTACATCTGGCTGGCAGTTATCGGTGTTCTCAACAGTGCCGCGTCTGTCGTACTACTACCTGCGTGTCATGGTCTACATGTACATGAAGGAGCCTACTGAAGATTTCGAGTGGGTACAAGTTACTGCACCTGTTGCTCTTGCGCTGGTAATCGCTGTTGCCGGTACGCTGATCCTCGGCATTGTCCCTTCATGTATTATGGAGTATGCTCAGTTGGCAGTAAGGCTCCTGTAGCTGCCTCTCCACAACGCTGTAAATCAAAGGGCGGCCTCTTTAAAGAGTCCGCCCTTTGTTGTTTCTTGATAACATGATAGTATCTACTGAACGGGAGCAATAATGGCTGCACAGGAAATCTGGACAACCTTGAAAATACTTGCCTGGACAAAGGAGTTCCTCCTTTCCAAAGGAATAGCCAACGCACGCCTCGAAGCGGAATGGCTGCTCTGCGCCGTTACCGGGCTTGATCGGGTTGGTTTGTATCTACAGTACGACAAACCTTTGAATGAGCGTGAACTGGCAGAATATCGAGTCCTGGTTGCTCGCAGAGCCAAGCGTGAACCACTGCAGCACATTCTGGGTAGTCAGGAGTTCTGTGGTCTTGAATATGAGGTTACTGCCGACGTCTTGATCCCTCGATATGACACCGAAGTGCTGATTTCAGAGGCGGTGACACGGCAACCGGATGCCCGCTCGGTGCTGGATATTGGAACCGGCAGCGGCTGTATTGCCATCTCTTTGCAGAAGCGGCTGTCGAACGCTGTTGTCACGGCCACGGACATCTCGGAAGCGGCGCTGACGGTTGCTCGCCGTAATGCCGAAAAACATGGCGCTGGTATCGAATTTCTGCTTGGTTCCCTGTTCGTTCCGGTTGCCGGTCGCCTCTTTGATCTGATCGTGTCAAATCCGCCGTATATCCCTACGGCCGATATTGACCGCCTTGATCAGGAGGTGCGCGATTATGACCCCCGTGCTGCCCTTGATGGCGGTAATGATGGTCTTGACATATATCGATCACTCATCCCGGCTTCTGTTGAATATCTGAACCCCGGAGGATGGCTGCTGGTTGAGATCGGTATCGGGCAGGCAGATGATGTATCACAGCTGTTTCGCGATACCGGAAGCTTTTGCGAACCGGTCATTGCTCTTGATCCAGGTCACATCGAAAGGGTCGTAGGCGCCAAGCGGAAGGAGATACTATGAACTTCAAAGCAGCAGACAAGGTGCTTGCTGAAAGCGATCTGTTAGTCACCGAATCAGACGTTATTGCCGCTATTGCACGGATAGCAGATGAGATGACGGCAGAGCTTAAAGACGCAAACCCGGTGCTGATTTGCTGTATGAATGGAGGGCTTGCCTTTGCCGGACAGCTCCTTACGAAGCTGGTATTTCCGCTGCAGCTCGATTATGTGCATGCCACCCGCTACGGTCACGAAATCAATGGTAAATCTCTTGACTGGAAGGTCAGGCCACAGATAGATTTACATGGCAGGATTGTGGTGCTGCTCGATGATATTCTTGATGAAGGGGTGACGCTGGCCGCAATTGCCGATTATTGTCGTCAGCTTGGTGCGGCAAATGTCATGATGGCGGTGCTGGTCGAAAAGCTCCATCTGCGTAAGATAACACCGGGCATGAGGGCCGACTTTACCGGTATTGAGGTTGGGGACCGCTTCTTGTTCGGCTACGGTCTTGATTATAAGGGATACTGGAGAAACGCCCCCGGCATCTATGCGATAAAAGCTCACTAAGGTCCTGTAAACAAATAACATTGACACAAGAAAACAAGAGGTTCATAACTGTCCGACTTAAATATATCACGAAATGGCAAAATCCGGGGAACCGGATGACGCAAAGCTACCTACCCAGAACGGGCAGAGGGGCCGTCGAACAGATATTCCAGATATGGATTCACGCAATATCTGATAAACCTGCCATTTCATAAGAAATGCAGGTTTTTTTAATTCATGAATGTGAGAGGATGTAATTAATGAATGCGCCCCGAAATCCCAGGATAGTAATAATTGACGATGAGCCCACTGTTCTAAAGGTTTTAGAAAGCATTCTCGATGATAGAAACTGGGAAACCAATGCATTCCTGGACAGTACAACGGCCTTAGCCTCTATCGAAGAAAATCCTCCCGATCTGATCCTGCTTGATATTCTTATGCCTGAAATGAATGGGTACCAGCTTTGTGAACATTTGAAACAAACGGGTGTCAAGACACCGGTAATTTTTATAAGCGGCAGCGGTGGGCAGGAAGATAAAATCCGGGGTTTTCAAGCAGGGGGAGTTGATTACATAACGAAGCCTTTTCATTATCAGGAAGTCCTCGCACGAGTTGAGGTACACCTTAGTTTGCGCTCTATGGCCGAAACTATTCAGCTGCAGATGACGGTTGAAAAAAAGATTCTGGAAATTTCGCAGGCCCAGCATGCCACAATATTTGCCCTCGCAAAGCTCGCAGAAAACCGGGATGAGGATACTGGTGCCCATCTTGAGCGTGTTCAGGAATATTGTCGCGAGCTTGCAGAATATCTTAAATCCAACAGTACACATTCAGAACAGATCACCCCTGAATTTATAGATTGCCTGTATCATTCATCAACCCTTCACGATATTGGTAAAGTTGCCATGCCTGATATAATACTTCTCAAGCCCGGCAAACTTACCACTGATGAATTTGAAATCATGAAAACGCATACCGTTATTGGTGGGAGCAACATGCAGACTGTGTATAACCGCTATCCCGATAATGCTTTTATTGGGATGGGGATCGAGATTGCACTCTACCACCATGAACGATGGGATGGTAACGGGTATCCGGATGGACTCTCGGGCGTAAATATACCTCTTTCAGCCCGCATAATGGCCCTTGCTGACGTGTATGATGCTCTCTGCTCAGATCGATGTTACCGAAAGGCGCTGGATCATGAGCGTGTTAGAGACATGATAGTGCAGGAAAGTGGACGTCAATTTGATCCGGAAATCGTGACGGCTTTTCTTGAATTGGAAATGAACTTCAAAAAAATACGCGATACCAATATTTAAAACTTTTGCACACTATCAGAGTCATCATCCGGTATACCGCGGGTTCCGGAAACAAAGCGTCCGATGTGCTCCTAGCTTGAACGTCAGATGACAAATTGAGTGAAGGCTATATGAAAAAGAAAACTGAACAAAATGAGCTTTTTCTTGGCAGACAACCGATACTGGATATCAGGCAGGAAATTGTAGGGTATGAGCTTCTCTTCCGTTCTTCCGAATGTAATAAAAGTGTCTATGACAGTCAGGACTTTGCCAGTGCGAGTGTTATAGCGAGCGCTCTTGCAAGCTTCGGCCTGCACGAGGTGCTGGGCAACAAGGCCGGGTTTATAAATGTGACCGAAGAGGTGTTGCTGTCCGAGACGATAGAACTCCTGCCTCGTAAACAAATTGTGCTGGAACTTCTTGAAACGATGCCGTTAAACGGAGGAATCCACGACCGCGCTCTTGCTCTTAAAGCGCAGGGGTTTCGTCTGGCACTTGATGACCATACGTACTCCTCCAGGAATGCCGCATTTTACCAATTTGTTGATATCGTAAAAATAAACCTGCTCACGACTCCTAAAGAAACGCTTCGAGAGATGGTTAAAGAGCTGGGTGACTTTCCCGTCACGCTTCTTGCCGAGTGCGTGGAGACGATGGAGCAGTTTGAGGAATGCCGGGAGCTAGGTTTTGAACTTTTTCAGGGATATTTTTTCGCCCGGCCGGTGGTGCTGAAACGGAAAGCCCCCGAGATCTCAAAGATCGGCATGATTAAGCTCCTCGACTATTTGCACGAAGATATAGACCTTGATGACATTGAAAAGGTATTCCGTAACTACCCCGATCTTTCCTACAACCTGATCAAGCTTGTGAATTCGGTTAACGTCGGTTTGCGGGAGAAGATCAAAAACCTCCGCCACGCAATTATGATCATTGGGCGGGATAAACTTCGTCGTTGGGCGCAACTGGCGATTTATGCCAGTTCCGGCAGCGGGGGAATAAACAGTCCACTCCTTGAGATGGCAGCTGTTCGAGGCCGCTTTATGGAATATCTGATTATGTCGCAACATGCAGTTACACGCAACAATGAAGCGGTTGAAGCGGCCTTTATGGCCGGCATCATGTCACTCATGGACGTTCTGTTGGAGACATCCATGGAACAGATTTTACAGGAATTAAATTTGAGTGATACCATTACGGAGGCCCTTCTTAATCGCGAAGGCGAATTGGGCGGTCTTTTGGCACTTGCCGAGACTCTTGAACTCGTTAATTTCGGTGAGGTCCAGACGCTCGTTGAAGCAACGAATATCCCCCTCGACAGACTCCTTGAAGCCCAGCTTGATGCGTACCAATGGCGCACCAGCATGGTCGTGGCAGAGGGATAACCACAAACGAATCATGTGTCTTCCGGTGCGTAGTATGGTATACCGGAAGAGCATGAGGCTCTAGTGGGGATAATATGGCAACAGATATACTTCTGGTTGTTAAAGATCCGGAAAGAAAAGCGCGCTATCTTGGCAGGATGGATGAACGCAATACCGCCTGCTCTGTTGTGAGTTCGTTGCAGGAAGCGCTCGTGCGTGCGTCAGAAGAACCCTGTCGCGGCGTACTCGTTGATATGCTTCTGATGGTCAGAATACCTGCTTCAATAAAAACCAGTGTTGATGGCCTGCTCAATGGTTTACCGAGTGCTACCCTGAACATCCATGCTTCCAGTGGTGATATACGTATACTTCCGCGTGGAGCAAAAGGGTTGGGATGTTCTTCCATTGACCAGTTTGTCGCCGTCTGTGCCGAATTCCATCCCAAGATTATTTTTCCCAGAAAAAGGGAATCTCTTCATTTCAATGCCCTGCTTGATATAACCCCTGAATTTAAAACCCCCGACCGGACCGTATGTATAGATATTTCTACCGGAGGTTGTTTCATCTTCAGCGTCAGAGATGATCTTGCTGTAGGAAGCATCGTCTGGGTCAAGCTGGCCGAGATCGAGCTTGATTCTCCAATCAAAGGTGTTGTCAGCTGGATCCGCGAGTGGGGAACCACGCAACATATCCCCGGAATTGGTGTCAATTTTGTGCACGTTTCAGATGAGATTAAAATAAAGATAAATGAATTAAACGACTAGAACGCGTAGCATCCTGTTCAAAAAGTGTCACTCGCTGGCGACAATTTTCGTCATCTAGCCATAATGTGACGTCGCGATATCATTGTCGTAAAATAGCGAATCTGCCTCCAGCACGGAACGACAGAAAATTACACGATGAGGCACGTTTTGTGCTGTACAATTCATCACGTGACATAGCTGGATATACGAAAATACTAAACCATCCGCAAGGGTGGGACGGAAAGCCTATTGGGTCTCTCTGAGACAGCCGGGTCGCCGAAATATCTTAATGGTATTGGCGCCCCGGCTTTTTTTTGCCGTAAAAATGCGGCACCGGGCGCACACCCCGGTTGAAGGAGACCGCAATGTCAGGCTTTGATGGAAATGCGATTGGCTCATTCCTTAAGAAGTTGATTCCCGTCGTCTCACTGGCACTCTTCATGGCACCATCTGCAGCCGGTGCCGAACCGCACCTGTTGCTGTATGATGCGGGGGGGAGCGCTCTCGTACCTGAAACTGCACGGCAGGCAGCCAAGCAGTCAGTGGAAGTCTGTCTCAGCAAGAACGGTGATCTGGTGATACGGCAGCGCAATTTTTCGCTGACCATGGCCCACACCTCCCCCGGTGACATTATCGAACCCCAGGAGCGCCTCAGGATCGCACAGCGACAGGTTTCACCTTTCATCGGCGGCATCAGCCTCACGTTAAGCATGCAGTTTTGAGCTGACCGGTTTGAAGGCCTGGAATGAGTCCTGGGGGGAGCATACCTGATACGTAATTTCTAACTGCTTAACAGACTGTGAACATAATATACACTCCTGCCTCTTCTGCTTCCTGGACTTCTGGATGCCATTGTGATATCGGGAATACCAACAGGGTCACCCCCAGACATAGAACAATTCCGGCTCCTTCAGGATAAACTGTGCGCACCTACCTATTCGTAAGCCTTCTCCTTCTCTTAACCCTCTCCGCGCAGGCAGACTCTGCCGAGCATCCGGTACTGCCCGGCATTGACGTTGTTGCCAAGCAGCATTTCGACATACTAAAGGGGAAGCGGATCGGCCTGATCACCAACCAGACCGGACGCACCGCCTCCGGCATCAGTACCATCGATATGCTCTTCCACGCACCAGGGGTGCGCCTGACGGCTCTCTTCAGCCCGGAACATGGCATTCGGGGTGAGGCCGACGATAAACTCACCTCGTCCATTGACAGCGCAACAGGCGTGCCGCTCTTCAGCCTGTACGGTGCAAGCTGCCGCCCAACCCCCGCCATGCTGCAAGGGATAGATATGCTGGTCTTTGATATTCAGGGGATCGGCACCCGGTTTTACACCTACATCGGTACCCTCTCGCTGGCCATGCAGGCGGCAAAGGATGCCGGTATCCCTTTTGTGGTGCTCGACCGTCCCAACCCGATTGGCGGAGATGAGGTCGAGGGGGCCGTTCCAGTGCCGACATCGCCCGGTACCTCCGCGTCACAAGATCTGGTCAAGGCGGATAGTGGCTGCGGTTCGCTGACCAGCATCCATCCCATTCCAACTCGCTACGGCATGACAATCGGTGAGCTGGCGCGCCTGTTCAACACGGAATACGGCATCGACTGCGACCTGATCGTGATCCCGATGCAGGGGTGGCAGCGCAGCATGTACTTCGATAGTACCGGCCTTACATGGGTCAACCCTTCGCCGAATATGAAAAGCCTCACCGCCGCCATTCTCTATCCTGGGCTCGGCGTGCTGGAGGCAGCCAACCTCTCCGTCGGGCGCGGTACGGCTCATCCGTTTGAGATGTACGGCGCCCCGTGGGTTGACTCGGCGGCGGTTATGCGCAGCCTGTCGGCCCGCATGATCCCCGGCATCACCTTCGAACCGTGCGTATTCGTGCCGACCGCAGCAGGGCATCCGTATCGCGGGAAAACATGTCACGGTGTCTGCGTAACCTCTATCGACCGTACCCGTCTCAACCCGGTCCTGGCCGGCCTGCATCTGCTGCAGGCCTTTTACGAGGCTCACCCGGCACTTTTCAGTGCCGACAAAGGGTTTGCCGTTCAGGTGGGGGACGGGGCTGCGTGGGAGATGCTTACCAGGCAGAAGAAAAGCCCGGAGAAGACGGCAGGCCGCTGGGAAGGTGATCTGGAGCGGTTTGAGAAGATAAGAGAAAAATATCTGTTGTATTGAGGGTGGATAGAGCCGCCTTATCCAGCAGCATAATCTCTCCGAGGAGCTAAACATGGCCATAAAATAGAAATATCAAATCATAACAAAAACCTGTATATCAGCAGTTGTTTGGTATCCATGCTCAGTAATACGATCTCCCTTTTTCCCTGGAAAGGAGCACCCCATGCCGCAGCTGATCAATAAGCCACTTGTTGTCGAGGCCGAAGGAAGCGTACCGATGATGGTCGAGGAGTACGTGGGACGGGTTACTACCGATACATCAGCGGTGAGCATCGCCCGGGTTTTGAGTCCGGCCGGACGGGTCGAGCCGGGTAAAACCCCCGAATTCGATGAGTACTCGGTTGTCCTCATGGGAACCCTCCGCGTTGAGTCGCTCGACGGCACCGTCGAAGCCCATACCGGCCAGGCGGTTATCGCCAAAAAAGGGAAGTGGGTCCGTTACAGCACCCCAGAGCTGACGGAATACATCGCCGTGTGCCTCCCGGCCTTCACCCCGAGGCTGATGCATCGGGACATGGACTGACAACTTTTTGGTACCACCTCCGGGGGCGGTTTGTTTTTCTGTCATTTGTATGCCTTGGTGCCGTTGATATGACCCTTCAGGCAACCTGCCCCTGTTGCAATCCTGCTGATCCGCGCGAAATATTTTAGCACTCTCCCGCCAACCTCGGCTATAGTCGCCCCATGAGCCACTTCGCCTTCACCCTGATCGTAATCTCGGCGGTCATGCACGCCCTCTGGAACCTGCTGGTAAAGCGGAGCCGTCACAAAACGGTCTTTATCTGGTGGATGTTCATCGCCTCCGGCGGGCTTTTCTCCCTGATCATCCTTCTGCTGCCGGAACCGTTCCAGCGCCCCGACATTCACACGCTGCTGATGGTCACCATCGGCGCGGTCTGTTTCGTGCTCTATCATCTCTTTAACGGCCGGGCCTACCGGGGCGGCGACCTGTCGGTGGTCTATCCGCTCTGCCAGACTTCAATGATCTATGTGCCGATCTGGGGTATCGTTCTGCTGGGTGAACGCCTGTCGTTTCCGGGCGTCTGCGGCATCCTGCTGGTGATCTTCGGCACCTATTCGATACAACTGCAGCGCCTGTCGTTTGGCGAACTGGTACGCCCCTTCCGCAACCTGAAGAGCCCCTCGGTGCGCGACGCCCTGACCGCCGGCTTCATCTATTCCATCGGCTCGATTGCGGAAAAGAGCGGGGTCAGAAACTATTCGCCGCTGTACTTCACCTATATTCTGGTACTGCTCATGCTGTTCCTGATGTCCTTCAACATGTTCCGACCGAAATATCGCGCCCTTGATCGGCGCGGAACTGCGGGAACACTGGGGGTTGATCCTCTGCAGCGGCCCGATCATGATGGCATCGTTTCTGACCTTCCGCTACGGCCTCAATCTGTCGCAGGTAAGCTATGCCGTGCCGGTCCGGCAGGTCAGCATCGTCATCGGCGTCCTGATCGGCATTCTCTTTCTCAAGGAATCCTTCGGCAGGATCCGGCTTGTTTCGGCGCTCTTTATCATGACTGGCGTGGTACTGATCCGGCTCGGCTAGGGATTATCTCCGGGGTATTTACCCGGCGCGATGTTATCTCCTATGCGGATGCGCGGTAAAGGTCTACTGTAGTGTAGCGTTCTTTGAATCCAGATGATCAATCCGGATGCATCTATCTGCCAATACAGCTCCGTTTTCCGAGGGGAATACCACCGTGCTATCTTCACCGTTCCCCCATGCCCCGTCATGTCTCAATGAAAGCATTCAGCTGCAGCTGATCGACTCCAACCGTCGCGAGTACGGTCTCCTGTACGACCAATTGATCTTTGCAAACCCTGAACAGCTGGCGGCTGCCGAAGCAGAGCGAAAAGAGCTGCTGCAGTGGCTGGAACAGCGCGCCGGTTTCGGCTACGCCGGGACCAAGGTGGATTGCAACAGCCTCTCTCCCGGTTGCCGCTGCTGCGGCGATGGCGGCTGGTCCTGCCTGTTCGTCAATGGCCGCTGCAACGGGCACTGTTTCTACTGCCCCACGGCACAGGACGATGACGGGCCGCCGGTTACCAATGGTCTGGCTTTTACCACATCCGGAGGAGTATGCCGCCTATGTGGCCGCCCTGGGGTTCAGCGGTGTCAGTATCAGCGGCGGCGAGCCGTTGATGACGCCGGATCTGACCCTGGCCTACCTGAGCGCTGTGCGTAAACGATGCGGCGATGATCTGCACCTCTGGCTCTATACCAACGGCACCCTGCTGACGGCCGATCTCTGCAGCCGCCTGCGGGATGCCGGTCTGAACGAGATCCGCTTTGACCTGGGTGCTGTCCGCTATAATCTCAAAAAACTGCGTCTGGCGGTGGGGTGCATTCCGACGGTGACGGTGGAAATTCCGGCGGTGCCTGAGGATGAAGAACTGCTGAAACTGAAGATGGTTGAAATGGCCGAGGCGGGAGTCAAACACCTCAACCTGCACCAGATGCGTTTGACGCCATACAACTTCGGTCCGTTGACGGAGCGGGGGTATACCTTTCTCCATGGCGAGAAGGTTACGTTGCTGGAGTCGGAACTCTGTGCCTTGCGGATGGTTCGTTTCGGGCTGGAACAAGGTATTCCGCTGCCGGTGAACTACTGTTCATTCCCCTATAAACGGCGCTTCCAGCTCGCCGCAGCCCGGCGTCGTGCAGCCCTGTCCGTCTGTACTCCCGGCGAGGTGGTGACGGAACCCGGCTATCTGCGGACCCTGTCGGCAACTGGTGTACGCTACTGCGAGGCAGCTCTTCTGCAGAATCCAAGCTACCGCTACCCGTTTGAAAAGATCGTGCTGGAAACCGGACGTGCCCTGTATATGGAACGACGTCCACTAACGCCGGAACTGGAGCTGTCGGATGCTGAACGGAGCGTTTTGGAGGCGGGGCAACCACCGGAACGGGTAGCCCGTTTTGAACGGATCGAACGTGGGCTGGCGGAGTATTTCTAGGCAATGGAGCTGTTACACAGCCGGCAAAACAAGGAAAGAGGAAGAACGATGAAATCCGAAAAAAAATGTCATGCAGTTGAACTTCATGCAGGTCATGTCTGCGAACTGGAAAGTGAGCAGGATTGGGACACGCTGGCAAAAGTTACTTCAGAACCGACGGTCGCATGCGCGAATTGCGGCGCAACGGCACATTCCTCTCGTAACGTCTGCATGCCGACGGACCTCTAGGAATACCAATCCCAGCGTAAGTCCTGACTTCGTCGGTCCGTCATCCGATCGTGAAATCCGCAGCAACCAAAATAGCCCCCCACAGCAGCAAGCTTAACGGGTGCATGATCGCTACCTTAATGTCCTGCCACGACGGTATGCTCGCCGCTACGCAGATATATGCGGCCAGATAGATGCAGCAGAGCATTGGCATCGATTCTCCAGTCAAAGCGGTTCGTTCGACCAGAAGCAGCCCGCCGACGAGCAGCCATAAAAGCGGTGCGAGTGCAGTCGGCGCTGCCGATAAGAGTGTGGCTCTGGCCGTTACGCTCCCCAGCCGCCACATACCGTTTTCCCGTTTTGGCCACAGACTGAACCCGGTCGGTTTACCCCCCAGCATCAGCGCTGTCATATAATGCGCCAGTTCGTGCGTGATTGTAATCGGCAGATTTGACAGGACCAGAAAGAACGTGCCTTGTTTTGCGATCTGCCGGTGGATAATGCCGATCAGCACGAGCGGTGCTATTGGTATGATGTCATGCGGACTGAGCAATCGTGGTTCTCCTTCACACATATGATTGTTGATCGGCTTCGAACTCTAACCGGGAATAGGCACTCAAATCAACATACAAATATTTAAAATATTCTCGGAAATCAGTATTAATAGATACATACAGGCCGCGACTGTTACGGCGTCCGGTGTAATCCCTTGTTAGTCACGTATTCGCTTAGTCCTTTGTTCTGCCGATGAATCGATACATAACCGCGACACGGAGAGCGCCTGCAATCGGAGCGACCCAGAAGAGCTACAATTGTGCTATTGCCCAACCGCCGGCGAACAAAGCAACGCTGTACTGCGTGCCGGATTTATCGATGTGTTGGTAACGGGGATGCTGATTAAATGAATCAAGGTTAGCCTTGAGCCTATTGGTAGTGGAACAAAGCCTTTGTGGCGCACGCTTGTCAGAATCACCAGACACCTGATGATTTATTGCGCTATGGCTTTGAATTCAACACGGTTCCGGCTGATGGTATCTTTTTCCGGTGCCTTGTAGATATCATCATTTTTCTGGAAGAGCCGCTCCGGAGGCAAGCCACCCTTTGTGATCAGATAATTCATGACTGAAACGGCACGCTCCCGTGCCAGTGACTGCAGCTCGCTTTCACCTACCGCGGTATTGGTAATGATGAGCTTCTTCATCTCGCTATCAGGCAGATCTTTAACGAGACCCAAAACATTGCGCGGTTTGGAAAATTTCTCTTTCTTGTAGACCGCCTTGAGGAATTTTGAGTATTCGTCGGGCAATACCTGCACGGTCTCTGCGCTATCTCCTTTCTTCGTCTGTTGTTCCTTTACCAGGAACAGGAACTTTTCGTTACGCAGCTTGCGGTTGAGCAGTTCCTGACGGTATCCCTCGGGGTCTTTTTCCTTGTCAACGAACCCCTTGATCTCCACCTTCAAACCGGGGCGGTCAGCCAGGGCCTTAGCCAGCAGCCCAAGTTTCTGTTCCTCCTCTGCAGACAGATTGCTGGAGCCGGCCGCGAACTGTATGACACTGAAATCCTGCCCGCTGCCCATCATGGATGAGAGCAGGGCAAAGGGAGAAGTGGCCGCCTTGACGAGCAGGTTTTTAAGAACCTGCCCAATGAGGCCCCAGATGCTAAACTTAGGGTCATCGGTGCGTCCGGTGACCGGCAGATCCAGATGGATCTCTCCCTTGCGATCCTTGAGCAGAGCCACTGCCAGGCGAACCGGCAGGTTGGTGGCCTTGTCGCTTTCTACTTTCTTGCCAAAGGTAAATTGGTCGATAAAAATCTTATTCTCGGAATTGAGCTGCTTTTTCTCAATCAGATATTTAAGATCGAGGAATAGCTTACCCTTGTCAACCGTGTAACCAAGGTAGGTACTGGAGTAAGGAGTGATGGGTGAGAGGTCGATATCCCGGAAGGAAACCTTAAGGTCGACAAACAGATCATCACGCAACGGGTTTATCCTGCCGGTAATCTGCATTGGCGACTGATTTTCCAGATTTCCCCGCAGGTCTACGTCGGCAAACTTTGAATCCTCAGACGACAGACCACTGACCCGTCCCCCCAAGTTGTAAAAGGTGCTGTTGAAGGTCTGTGGCAGATGGTTGTCAGTGAAGGAAATGGTGCCGTTCTGTATGGTGATACCTCCCACCGATATCTGACGCTGTGTCGGAGCAATCGGCGTGGAAGGTGCCGTCTTTGGTGCAACGGCTTTTGGCGTTTCAGTGACAGCCGTGACGGGAGGCAACACTGCCTGTGCCGGGCTTTCCTTCTCCTTGATCAGATTTTGCAGATTGAGAGTGCCGTCTTTCCAAACTACGATGCGCGAGTAGACATCGTTGAGCGCAATCTGGTGGATGCTCAGATTGAAGGGCTCCAGGTTGCCTTGGACTTCGTCGAACTGCAGGCTCTCCCATTTCAGCAGATCTTCCTCGTCAATAGTGTCTATGCTGTGGAAGGCGCGTACGCCGGCATTGCCTTTGAAGCTGCCTCCCAGCTTGCCGTCTTTCATGGCGATGTTCAAATTCATGGTGGTGTCCACAGTACCGCCGATAACCAAGATATTGAGGTTGTCAGGAAAGTAGGCATCGAAATCCCGTATGGGGAGCCGTCCCACGCTCACACTTCCCTTGTAACGAAATGGGAGCGGAGTGATGTCACCGCTGGCCTTGAGTGGGCTAGCTTTACCGAAAGTCGAGGAGAACCGGACTGCTGCGGGTGTGAACTTCGGACCATTCAGGTTTTTGAGGGTCAGGCTGGTATTGCGCAGAGTGAAGCGCGGCTCCTCTTCGTAGGTCTTGTCAGTAAAAGCAATGTTAAACCTGTCGAGCTCAAAATGTTTCAGGCGGTAAGTGAAGGGTTTAGTGCTCTTCGCCGTATCCGCTGCAGTTTTCTTCTTTGCCGGTATCGACGAAAGCGGAACTGTTTTGCCCGCCGCTCTCGATTGACTCCTTTGCTGGTTGGCGATGAGCGAAAGCAGCGAGAGGGTACCGTCGGTTTCCCGTGAGAGGGAAATATCACCTTTGGAGAGGCGAATGCCGCCAATCTCAAGGCGGTTCTCCTTCTGGCGGAAGGTGGCATCGTTCACCTGAAGAGTTTTCAGATTGAACCCCTCTTTTATACCGTATCGGGCGGAGAACCCTTTCAGCGAGAGGCTGCCATGTTCGAATGCTCAGTCCGTCAGCGGCGCTGAATGCCAGGTCCGCTGACAGATCAAGCGTGCCCTTGATCGGTGCCGTTAGGTATTGGGCCAGATAGGGCCAGCCGCGCTGGATATTGAGGCCGGTGAGCTCAGCGGAAGACGTTGCTGCCAGTGGAGTGACGGAAAAGGCGCCGTCAGTATTGAAGGTGGCATCGTTATCCAGTAACAGGGACAATTCATAATCAGCTGATTTTTCCGGTGCGGTGCTGAAATTCCTTACCGTAAAATCGATTTCGGAAATTGTCGTTTTGAAGCCACCCCTGGGCAGGGCATCGCTGAAGTGAACAGTACCATTATTGCATGCGAGCGAGGAAACCTGGATCAACGGCTGTTTGTCGTGTTTGTCAGATTCGAGTTTTTTCTCCGAATCTTCTGACTTTTGGCCTGTCTGAGGCGGTGGCAACAGGCGGGAATACATCCACTCACCCTTTCCGTCACGATTGACAAACAACTCCAGACCATTCAGTGTGATTGCCTCGAATTCGAACAGCTGGGCAAATACTTCCAGTCTGGATGCCTTGACCTCCAGTGAGGGGAGCCTGGCAAGAGGCTGGCCGTTCTTCATGTTCACGCTGATGTCATCCAGTCGGACCAAGCCATTGACGGTCAACTCGGGCTTCTTGTCGGCGGAAATGCGGTAGCTGACATCCAGGTCGATGGTCAATTTGCCTGATGTCAAGTCGGCAGGTGGCTTAACAGGGGAATAGGCAACATACTCGGGCAGGCTGAGCTGTTTGAGGTCAACACGCACAGAGGTTTCCAAAGACTTGCTCAGTGGTTTAAGCTTGCCTGCAAAGCTGAATGGAGCGCCATCGACCACGGCTGATATTCGCGGATCGGTGTATTTTTCAGCAAGGTAGGGGATGTTGCTTATAAAGGGAATTGCGATTTCCAGTGCGCGAACGGTGTGCCTTCTACCCCCGTCAACAGCACGGTCATCAAAATCCAGAGAACCGTTTTTGACGGTGATATTATTGATGGAAAAAAGAAACTCGCCTTTCTTTTCCTGTTTAGGAGCGAGTTTTTGACGATCAAGTATGTCGCTGAAGTTGTAGTGGTTGGGATCTGTCCGAATAAGGCTAAACGTGGGTGTATCGATGCTGACTTGCGAAAGTATCAGGGCACGCTTGTAGATGGATGCCAGTGAGAGCGAGGCACGCACCTGATCAAAGCCAACCAGGGGAGCACCCTCTTTCTCATCGATGGCAAGTCCATTGACTGTTACCGTCAGGGTAAAAGGGTTGATGGACACGGATTTTATGTGTGCCTTCCGCCCGGTAGTCTCCTCTATGGCAGCCACGGCCTTGCTTCTGACAATCATCGGCAGGATGGTAGTGGTGAACAGGATGAGAGTTGCTGCTATTCCGATTGCGATGAGGATGCATTTATTTCGATTTGACATAAAAGCCTCACGTGTACGAAATCGGGTCGGCTATAAAGCAAGTGCACCTGAATGACAGCCATGCTGCGCAGACAGGTGCACTTGGTACAAAAAGCAAATCGTAACGGTGACTAGGCCACGCTTGATCCACATGCCTTGCATCTGCGTGCCTCGACCGGGATCGTCTCAAGGCATTCGGGGCAGTTCCTGGAAGGAGGGCCGGGAGGTGGCGGTTTGATCAGGGCCTTGGCCACCAAATAGACTACGAAGGCAATAAAAACAAAATCGATCAGCGTTCCTATCAGATGGCCGTATGCGATAGCGCTGTCAGTTACCTTACCTTTTGCATCAGTGACAGTTCTTAATACGAACTTTGCCTCACGCCAGTCTCCCGAGGGGAGAACAAGCCCAATGACCGGCATGAGAAGGTCGTCGACAATCCCCGAAACAACCTTGCCGGTGGCAGCTCCGATGATAACACCTACTGCCAGGGCCAGTGCATTGGACTTGGTGAGAAACTCTTTGAAATCTTTCAGCATACGTAGACCCCCTGTTTCAGGAAAAACTAACACTGCTCTTTGACCCAGATTTCTTTCCGTACAAGGCAGGGTCTGAACTACTTAAGATCCTTGAGTTCATTTAGATCCTTGTCACTCTTATCCTTGACATCCTTCAGATCCTTGGAAGCCTGTTCTTTCTTCTTTTTCAGAGCGTCTTGTGTTTTATTCTTCTTTGTTTTTGCATCAAGTGCCTTTTTCTCCTGCTGCTGCTTTTTCTGCTGGATATCAGCCTCTTTCTTCAGTGCCTTGTCCTTGGCAGTCCCCTCTTTTGTCGCCGCTTTGTCTTTCAGTGACTGCTCCTTTTTGAGGAGATCCGAGGCGGGAGAATATTGATCGACAGGCTCGGCAGCAAAGAGCGCGCTAGAGAAGGCGGCTGCAGATAGGGCGGCAACCAGAACAGATAATACTTTTTTCATTGTAAATCCTCCGTATGAAAATGGTTTTAGTTACGTGACCCTTATCACTGCAAATGTTTCGATATGACCCGTTTGGTGCAAAGCTGTAAACAAACGGTTACTCGCAGCTGAAGTTAACTTCAATTCGACGGTTTTGAGCCTTGCCTTCCTTGGTCTTGTTGCTGGCCACTGGCTTGGTCGGGCCGTAGCCCACTGCTTTGATCCGCTCGGGTGCAATGCCAAAATTCTTGATGATGTAGTTGCGGACGCTATCGGCACGGCGCTGGGAGAGCTTCATATTGCTTGCCTTGCTGCCGACATTGTCGGTATGTCCTTCAATAACACCTTTGGCATTGGGGAATTCCGTCAGAAAATCGCCCAGCTTTTTCAGTTCACCATGGTACCGGGGTTTGATGTCGGACTTGTTGGTGTCAAACTGGATGTTGATGACCGTTGGGCTGCACAGCTTGGCGGCCGTAACTACCGGCGGGGGAACGGTTACTGCTACGGCGGCCGTACTTGTTGCAGCGCCGCCAGCTCCTTCACATGTCAACGTGTACGTAGTGTTGTCTGCGGGCGTGATGCTCATGGTACCTTGTGGCTGTACCGAGCCGACGGTTGGTTGAATTATGCACGCCGATGCATTTTGCGAGCTCCAGTTGAGCGTGACAGCCTCACCCTGCCTGATCGAACTGGGCGTGACCGACAGGATGCTCATCGGGGCAGGAGCTTTCGGCAGGGGCGGAGCGGCGACTGTAATGCTTGCGGAGCTGTCTGATGTGCCGCCAGGACCGTTGCACGACAGACGATAGGCGGTATCGGCCGCAGGAGTGATGGTCATGCTTCCTTGCGGTGTTACCGAACCGATGCTCGGGGTGATATCGCAGTTCGTGGCGTTTTGTGAAGTCCAGCTGAGTGAGGCTGTCTCCCCTTTTGTGATCGACCCGGGCGCTACATTCAGGCTGCTGGTTGGGGCAAGGGGAGTGGGTGGTGTCTGAGCCTGAGCAGCCGCTTTATTGCCGCCGAAGAGGAAGGTAAGCCCAACGGAGTATTCCCAGTTGTACTTAGGACTGTTAGGGCTTTCTAAAATGAACAGCTGGCGGGCATCGCCGCGCAACGCAATCGAGTCGGTCAAAAAGAACTTGATTCCCAATCCTGCATTGACGGTCGCGTCGGTAGTATTATTGTTGATTTTAAGACCATCACTTCCGTGACCAGAGGTGATTCCGCCACCGCCCACGGCAAGATACGGTACCAGCGGACCATCCGGCATGAAGTTATAGAGTATATCCAAGCGATAGGACATGGCGTTGATGCTGGTTCCAGAGATGGTCCCTTTTGTCGCCAGGTACTCACCGACCGCTTCCATCTCCCAGTTATTTGTCAGGTCGTATCCGAGACGCAATCCAAACATAGGGGCGGTTTCTCGTTGCTGAACGCCGTCAAAAGTGTAACCGCCGACAAAAGGTGAAATAGAACCCGCTCCCTCTCTTTCACCGGCGAGAACGGGAGTCGCCATGATACACATGACAGCGATGGTCAACATCAATGCGGCGAGTTTCTTCATACATGCTCCTTTTGATAAATTATTAATGCACAACAACGATTATTATTTTATCTCTAAGCTGTCTGGAGTCAAGGGCGCGTACAGAATATTTTCAGGACTCTGTAGTATCGGCGAGAAGATGAGGGCATCAGCTCAACATGATGCCGATCTTCGCCTCTGTTGAACTGGGCCGTAGTCATCCACCTCTCACCGTTGTCCCCTGTCAGTACAAAATGTCCACTATCGGGACACTTAGCTTTCAAGTTAAAGTTGTAACATACTGTAATTACTTATGTTTTAGCGTTGGCATCATCTATGTAATTACTATCCCCAGAAGTGTCAAAAATAATTGCATTGTCCTATTCAGGGACATATCGCAATGGGGTGCACAATGTCTCAAGTTGAAGTAGAGCGCTTTCCGGGCAGAATCATAACCGCCGCCGATTTCAGGAAGGCTGTAAACGCTCTGAAGAAGGTTTGCAGCCGCGAGGGGATAACTCTCTCACCTGAGGAGCTCTTGCTGGTGTGCAAAGCCGATTTCGCGAAGTTTGGATTGGCTGCAGATGTCGTTGTCAAGAGATCATAACTTCTTTTGCTAAACCCACGGCTCTGTCGGGAAATCTACTACGAATTTAACATATTGATGTGAAGATGGACATAACTTCGAAACCGTTAATGGAGGGTTAACATGGCACTTTCTCAAAGATTATTGCATCCGTTGAATACGACCGAAGAGTTGTTGAGTAACCATCTGATACATGATGTGAGGGATATATTCGGTACCATGGTCGGACTGGAAGATTTGCTGCATCTCCCGGTTCAGATCGATCCAGTGACTGAATTCAAGGACTGCATCAGTTCACTGGTTGGGCTTGCCGGAACATACAATGGGTTGGTGAGCCTCCATATGCCAAGCGCATTGGCCCTTACGGCTACGAGCAGCATGATTGGCATGGAAGTAGATAACCTTGGTGATGATGTTACCGATGCAATGGGAGAGATCGCAAACATGATCGCTGGCTCTGTTAAGCACCGTCTTTCCAAAAGCGGTTTGGACACTCATATATCTACTCCGTCCGTAGTGTACGGCAAAGAGTACATCGTTGCACTGGGCAATAACACTGATCAGATCGTGCTGCGTTTTGCCACCGATGACGACTGGTTCATGGTTGCAGTAGCATTTGATAATAACTGACCGTCATGCAACTACAGGTAGAATTGATATGAAGATATCCTGTCCAAAATGTAACGCCAGCGGAACTATCCGCGATCACGATATTCCTGAATCCGGCCGTATCATCACATGTCCGCGATGCCAGGAGAGATTTCCCGTTACCACGCTCCGCGATGGGAATGACACCGTTGCAGCGAAAAATGGTACACAGGAAATAACGGCAACTCTACTTGGCCTTGACGAGCTTGATGCCTTTCCCCGGGAAATACCGGACGTATTTATTGGTCTGAAAGACAGTGGTCCGGTGGATGAGCATCGTCAGGTGGTTGCCAGGGCCCTTCCGGAAATGACTGTCGATCTGCAGGACCGGCTTGTCTCTTTTCTGACAGCGATGTCAGGCCAAGTCGCTTCGGAAACGGTTGCCCCGGAGACGGCAATAATCCTGCTGACCCAGGATGAATTGCTATCCCACGCAGTTACTACCGTCTCCAAACGAGGGAATTCACTTATCTTTGTTACTGACAAAGAGAATGGTCTGGACACTGTCATTCAACAGTCGCTTGGCAAAGATCAGCACCCGATTCTTGTTATTGATGTTCCTCATGACAACGATTGCCCAAAGACCTTGTCCCTCGTGCGCAAGAAAGCTTATGCATATCCACAAATTCCAATTCATATTGCCGCATGCTGCCACACCTGGCTCGCCATCAGTACGGATGTCCTCGGGGCCGGTGTGGATTCAATTCTTCCGCGGCCCTGCAGGATCTGCCACGAAGATTTGTATGTGACGCGGCTTATTGCGTTCTTATCCGGAAGCGGGGCTCTCAACTTAGATCGATCACTGTTTTCAATCCCCGTGTGAAATCGATAGTGTCCACTTTAGCAAGGCGATATCACGCCAGTTCCATATCTTAGTTCTGAGCAGCTTCAAAGGTCATACCGAAGGTGTAAGATTCAATTCCCTCTCAATATCGTCACCATTAAGTAGAGTAACCTTACCATTATCTCCTTCATTACGAACCAGACCTTGCTCAGCCCAATGTAAAAGCTGCTTAACTGACACACCGTATTTTGATGCTGCATCATCGACTGTATACCAGGTTTTAGTAAGGGACATGGCTATCTCCTTTTCTGTGTAATCATAAAAAAAGATTATACCATGTTCAGACATATCCGCATTTGGAATGCTGAAATCACCCAATCAGTACAGCATTGACAACTATCAAATGAGAACTGGTTTGCCGTCATCGTCATAATGTGTAGGCATTGGTATCGGCCTTTTCATATCCACCTGTGCTGCTATCCAGCTGTTGAAAGCATCGCGGCCATTGATAAGCGTTTCCTCCAATGTTTCACCGTCAGACATACAGCCGGGAAGATCTGGGAATGTGATCATGTACCCGCCACCATCATCTTCTGAAAGTGGCGCTAAATGATATGGCCGTAATAATTCACCCTCAAAAGGATTCATTAAAAGTCAACGGCATGATGCGGCAGCAATACGAGCTTGACCTTCACTCTTACACACGCAACACTGCTACCAGCTCACATCGGTCGGAATCCCGGTTTTTTTCAATGCAGCTACCATCAGTTTCACCAGGTTGACCTGTTCCAGCAATCTCTTGCTGGACAATTCGGCAACGGCCTTATTGAGCAGATTCTCCTTCGGGTTGCCGTGCAGTTCGACCAGCACGCGCCCGGCGACGACGGTCACCTTGACCGGTTGGCGGACAATGGTGACCCTGTCGCCGACGCTGGTATCCCTGAAGAGCTTCTGAATATCTTCCGGGTAGAGACGGATGCAGCCATGGCTGACATTTCTGCCGATGGCGAATGGCCGATTCGTGCCGTGGATGAGAACACTCCCGGCCGAGAGCCTGAGTGCGTGCGTGCCGAGCGGATTGTCCGGACCGGGAGGCACAACCTTGGGCATTCCGGGCGTCTCACGCCTGATCGAATTGGGAACATGCCAGGGAGGATTAACGAGCTTCTCGATAATATTAAAGGTGCCGGTCGGGGTTTCCGAGCCTTCGTCGCCGATCCCGATCGGAAACGTCAGCACTAGGTCCGGATTGCGTGGATCGAAAAAATAGAGCCGCATCTCCGGGATATTGATCACGATTCCCTTACGCTGCGGCACGTTGGGAACGATCCATGTCGAGGGTAGCGTTATCTTGGTGCCCGGATTGGGAAGTACAGGGTCGATCCCCGGATTGGCGGCGACGATCTCGTTGTAGCCAAGGCCGAATTGCCGAGCAAGTTCGATCAGCGAATCGTCAGGCCTGACAACGTAGGTTCCGCAGCTTTCGTTTGAACCGAGTATGCCCTGGCATTGACGGTACTCCGCTGCTGCGGCGTTGCCCGGCGATGAGAGAATGGATAGGCAGAGGACTATGGAGAGTGTGAGCGTCCGAAAAATCTTACGTAGCATACTTGTTTATAGGTACATTATTTTTTCTGATGGAGCCTGAAAAGTTTCTCTGACTTCTCTTCTGCCTGCTGTGCGGACTTCGAGGCATCTTCGGCTTTTATCGCCGAGGCCTCTGTTCTTTTTGCCGCATCCTCGGACCTTGCGGCCGCACCCTCGGCTTTCGCTGTCGCGTCATCGACTCTTTTTGCGTTTGCATTGGCCACCGCTGCTTCCGTGGCAGCCCTGTTTGCGGTGTCGAGCGCCTGGCGGGCATTGTCGCCGGCCTGATTTATTCTGGTGTTATCGACGCCTGAGAGGCGGGCCGGCTGGGCCACCGCCGTCTCCAGAGCTTTTGCCCTCTCTTCAAGTTTGCCGATGCGCTCCTCCAGGGGGGCGGTCTGGGATTGCACGAAGCCTTTTGTCGCGCATCCCGTCAGCCCCAGAGCTGTAACGACTCCGATTACTGCCGCTGTTTTTCTCATATGTCCCTCCTTGTAATAAGAAATTACTAGAATGATATCGTATGTTCGGGGCATGTCAATGAGGGATAGGGATAGGGATAGGAATTTGCTTTTTCGGGTAGCCGGAAGAGAATTTGCATACAGCGATAACACTACAACACACATCTGCGTCAACATCTGCGTCAACGAAAAACGGCTACAAACGAGGTGTCTCGTAAGTAGCCGTTTTTATTGTGTTAAGTGGTGCCCAGGGACGGAATCGAACCGCCGACACGAGGATTTTCAATCCTCTGCTCTACCGACTGAGCTACCTGGGCAAAAGGATTTTTCTTATAACGTGTCGATCGGTTTGTGTCAATAGGAAAGTGCTATTTTTATGGTTTTACTGCTTTTTGCTGCATTTTTATCGGGACGTAGTTGCAGAACGGTTCCTCTTCCATGTAGTCGCCGTACACGGCATCGGCCCTGGCGCGGCATCCTCCGCAGACGTTGATGTATTCGCACTGGCCGCATTTTCCTTTGTACGATTTGAAATCACGCAGGTCGTTAAATAGTTCGGAGTTTTCCCAGATTTCACGGAAAGGGGTCTGTTTGACGTTGCCGGCGGTGCGATGGAAATAGGAGCAGGGCTTTACGTTGCCAAAACAGTCGATCAGGCAGATGGATTGCGCGGCAATGCATCCCTTGCCGCCTCCGGTGGAGAAGGTCAGCGAGCGGCGCTCGAATGTGGTTCCCTCGGCCTTTGCTTTCTGCGGCACGATCCGGTAGTAGTGCGGGGCGCAGGTCGGCCGCATCAGGATATCGTCCTCCATCTTTTCCTGCTGATAGTGCCAGTCCAGAATCTCTTCGTAGTCCTCTTTCGAGATCAGTTCACTCATGATCTCTTCGCCGCGCCCGGTCGGAACGATCATGAACATGTACCAGGCGGTGGCGCCCAAGTCCTTTTGCCGTCTTGAACGTGGCGGCAATGTCGGTCTGATTGCGTTTGGTGAATGAGGAGTTGATCAGAAACTTCTGGCCGTTTCTGCGGAATATTTCAGCTGCCCGGACAACACCTTCAAATGAGCCGGGAGACTGGCGGAAATTGTCGTGTACTTCGGCGGTAGAGCCATCAAGTGACAGCGAAACCATTTTTATATCGGCCTGTTTCATCTTCTGGCAGATCTCGTCGGTAACCAGTGAGCCGTTGGTCGCCATGCACATCCGCAGGCCGAGGGATGTGCCGTATTCTGCCAGTTCAAAGATGTCGGGGCGCAGCAGCGGCTCTCCTCCGGAAAGAACAACAACCGGTTTGGAAAAATCGGCGATATCCTTCAGGAGTTTTTTCCCCTCTTCAGTGGTAAAGTCACCTTCCGAGGAGGTCAGGTCAGATGAACAGCGGCAGTGTACGCAGTGAAGGTTGCATTTTTGCGTGGTTTCCCATGCGATCCATTTCGGAATAAATTCTGTGCTCATAGAACTCCCGTACGTAGTTCAGTTGATGAAAGACAAGGTATCTGCAACTGAAAATCGTACCTGAATGGCCAGGTAAACTCAAGAATATATTCCGCTCATATGTATCCAGTAGACTGTTCGGAACGCTAAAAACAAGCGCTTGCAATCAAGGTGTACGTATAGTAGTATGACGCTCCCGCCGCCTTTCGCGGCGTTTTACGTACATTCACCCGCTTCAAGGAGTACCAATTCATGCTGAGTATCATGCGCAAGCAGAAAGAATCAATTATCATCAAGATTGTCTTTGTCGTTATTGTCCTTTCCTTTGTGGGCACCATCTTTCTGGTGTGGGGCAAGGGAAGTGACGGAATTGGTGGGGGCAAAGGGGGGTATGCTGCCAAGGTGAACGGCACGCGAATTTCTCTCGAAGAGTACCAGAATGCGTATCAGCGCATCAGAAATATGTATCAGCAGATTTACGGCCAGTCGATTCCTCCCGAGATGGAGAAGATGCTGGGTTTGAAAAAAGTTGCGCTTGACGGTCTGATCGACAACCTGCTGGCCATGAAGGAGGCCAAGTCACTGGGAATCAAGGTTTCCAAAGAGGATGTTTCCAACTCGATTGAAGCCATGCCGATGTTCCAGAAAGACGGGAAATTCAATTTTGATCAGTACCAGCAGGTATTAAAGTCAAATCGTATGACCGCCAAGGATTTTGAGGAAGGACAGGAGGCGGAGGTTACGCTCAGAAAAGTTCGCCAGCTGATCAAGGACAAGGCCGTTGTTACCGATGCCGATGCCCTGGCACAGTATAAAAAGGAAAACGACAAGCTTGAGCTGGAGTATGTGGCGTATGCTCCTTCCGATGTCGCGGCTGAGGTCAAGCTGAGCGAGGCGGAGCTGAACGATTTTCTGCAGAAGAATCCTAATGATTTTAAGACTGCTGAAAAGGTAGCGCTCTCGTATGTTCTGCTCGACCCGGCTTCACAGGCCGCAAAGACATCAGTGTCGGAAGATGAAATCCAGACCTTTTATCAGAAGAATATTGACCGTTGGCAGGGAAAGGACGGCATTCAGCCTTTGGCCGATGTGAAGGAAAAGGTCAAGGCCGAAGCGATTAAACAGAAGGCAGCCAAGCAGCTGTTTGAACAGGCCGCCGATACGTTGTATAAAAACATCAAGTCAGGTGATTTGAAGCCTGATCGCAGGTGCCCTGAAACAAAAGGTTCAGGAAACGCCTCTGTTTGCGGCTAACGCGCCTGCTCCCTCGCTGGCCGGAGAAACGGCTGTGCTCAAGAAGGCCTTCGAACTGAAACAGGGGGAGCTTGGCGGGCCGGTTGAAACGGCAAAGGGAATTTATATTCTCAAGGCCAAAGAGCGCAAAGCGTCAGTCGTTCCGCCACTGGCTGAAATAAAGGGAGCCGTTGAGGAAAAGGCAAAAGCTGCCAAGGCGATTGAACTGGCTAAGAAGAAAGCTGAAGATGCTGCAAAACAGTTATCGGCCAAAGCTGCCATCAAGACTCAATCTACCGGAAGTTTCGGCTTCTCGGCCAAGGGTGATATTCCGGTAATCGGCTCCTCTCCTGAAATTGTTGAAGCTGTTTTCAAACTTTCGGCGGGGCAGGCTCCTGCAACACCTTTCAAAGTCGGTAATCGCTGGTATGCTGTCCGGGTAAAAAGCCGTACGGAAGCGCCAAAAGCTCAGTTTGATGCAACCAAGGAAGAGTTGAAGAAGAAGATGCTCCCCAAGAAACAGGAAGAAGCATTGGCCGAATGGGCTAAAGGATTGCGGGAAAAGGCCAAAATAGAGATTAATCAGGCGCTGTTCGCCGAAAAATAGGAGACGGATATGTCCACACTTGTTCTGCAGACCGATTTTCCCGGTTTGAACCTGATAGCTCGCGGTAAGGTACGTGATATTTATGATCTTGGCGAAACCTTGCTATTGGTGACGTCCGACCGTATCTCTGCTTTTGACGTGATAATGAATGAGCCGATTCCCGACAAAGGCTTTGTGCTGACCCAGATTTCGGCCTTCTGGTTCCGTCAGATGGAAGATATCGTCCCGAATCACATTATTTCCATTGATGTGGCTGACTATCCCGCCGCATGCCAGCCATACGCCGAGATTCTCAAAGGGCGATCGATGCTGGTTAAAAAGGCAACACCACTGCCGGTCGAATGTATCGTGCGCGGATATGTTTCCGGTTCGGGGTGGAAGGACTACAAGGCCACCGGCGCAATCAGCGGCATACAGCTCCCTGCCGGCCTGAAAGAGTCGGATCGCCTGCCGGAACCGATCTTTACCCCTTCAACCAAAGCCGATCTCGGCGCTCACGATGAAACCATCACTTTTGAAAAAATGGTGGAACTCTGTGGCCGTGATCTGGCAGAAAAGGCCCGTGATTATACCCTCAAAATCTACACCCGCGCGCGTGATCTTGCCGATAAGAAAGGGATCATCATTGCCGACACCAAGTTCGAATTCGGCGTGTACGAGGGTGAGCTTATTATCATCGATGAATGCATGACTCCCGATTCAAGCCGGTTCTGGCTGAAGGAAGCATATCAGCCGGGGGGAGCGCAACCAAGCTTCGACAAGCAGTTCCTGCGGGATTACCTGGAAACCCTTGACTGGGGCAAGTGCGCCCCGCCCCTGTATTGCCGCAGGAAATCCTGGACAAGACTGCCGACAAATACCGTGAAGCGCTACAGAGGATTACCGGGATAACGGTTTAGATTCATCCCTGATGCATTGACAAAAAGAGGCGGACCGCTGAGGTCCCGCCTCTTTTTTTGTGCCCGCTGGCTTGACAATGCTTACCGGTGCGGTATCCTACCGTCTAACAGATTACCACGCCCATCACACACAGGAGAATTTGAAATGAAACTTGACGAAATCAAGGAAATTGCAAAGCAGCATGACATCAAGGCTGGCAAAATGAAAAAAGCCGAACTGGTACAAGCCATACAGTCCGGCTGAGAGGAACGACGTCTGTTTCGAAACCGGCCAGGCTTCTGAATGCGGTCAGGAAAAGTGTCTCTGGCGACCTGACTGTAACTGATTGCTGAAGGGTAGATTGAGTCCAGGTCGGAAGGCGGGTACAGCGCGCCTCCGACCTGTTTTGTTATCGAGAAGTAGTGGTTTTGAGAAACGCCCCCAGCTTCGTATCTACCTTGGAGATGTGGTTCAGCAGCCATTTCAGAAGCATGTTGTTGGTCTCGACAACATGGTGGGTTGAAACCCCCTCTTGTTGGGTTTCCACCTTCAGCTTGTTGATCTGATCGATAAAATAGAGGTGTTCAGCGTGATGGGCTTCATAGTCCGGATAACGATGCTGCCGTTGAAGTGCTTCCTCATCGTTAAAATGGGTATGCACATACTCCTCAAGGAACGTCTGCAGTTTTTTCAGTTCTTCAATTCCCTGCCCCGCCTGACATGCCGTCAGCAGCTTGTCAAATCGTAGCAGAAGCTCCTTGTGCTGATTGTCAATCGCTTCGACGCCGATTGATAATGATTCTCTCCACTCTATGGCCATGATGTACTCCTTCCGTGTATGATTCAGTTTTCTGCTCTTTTTGAGCCGGTCCGTTTTGGTGGTTTCGTCTTTTGCTTTTGTTCCTGTTCTTTCAGCCGGTCCGCCATCGTTCGGCAGACGGGCGTCAACCAGCTGGTAAATGGATCCTTTGGGAAACTTCCCGTGTTGTGCCGCGCTGCCCCGCTTTAACGCCGGTGAGGATTTCAATGCCCTGCTCGATGGTTTCGACACTCCAGATATGGAACTGCCCGGCTTTAACCGCCTGAATGACATCCTCGTGCAGCATCAGGTGGCGTTCATTCGATTTCGGAATCATGACCCCCTGCTGCCCGGTCAGCCCCTGAGAACGGCAGACGGCAAAGAACCCTTCGATCTTGATGATTGACGCCGCCTATCGGCTGAACCATGCCGCGCTGATTGACGCTGCCGGTCACCGCAATCCCCTGTTTGATGGCAACGCCGGAAAGAGCCGACAGCAGCGCATACAGTTCGGTGGAAGAGGCGCTGTCCCCTTCTATGCCGTCGTAGGATTGCTCGAAACAGATCGACGCCGACAGCGACAGGGGCCGTTCTGCTGCAAATGTGCCCCCCAGGTAGCCGGTCAGGATCAGGACTCCCTTGTCGTGGATCGGTCCGGAAAGTTTGACTTCGCGTTCGATATTGACCATGCCGTCCTGTCCGGTATAGACCTTTGCGGTGATGCGGGTCGGGCGACCGAAGGTATGATCTCCGAGGCCGATCACCGAGAGGCCGTTGATCTGCCCGACAACGGCACCGGAGGTGTCGACCATGATGGTGCCGTCATCGTACAGCTCCTGCATCCGCTCTTCAATGCGGTTGACGCGATAGAGGCTTTCTTCGGCAGCGGCGCGGACATCATCACCGCTGATAATGGTGCGGCCGGCTTTCGTGGCCCAGAAACTGATTTCACGGATGAAATCGGCGATCTCCATAAACTGCGACGAGAGTTTGTGCCTGGTCGTCCGCCATGCGTGCGGTATGCTCCAGCAGGGCCGCAACGCCGCTTTTGTGAAACGGCAGCAGCCCTTCGGCAGCGGCAATGGCTGGCAACAAACAGTGAATAATCGTGCATGATTTCCGGAGTACGGGCCACACGGCTGTCAAATTCCGCCTTCACTTTGAAAAACTTGCGATAATCCGGGTCAAGGTGAAAAAGCAGGTAATAAATCCAGGGAGTGCCGATCAGGACGATTTTGGCCCGCATCTGGACCGGTTCCGGCTTGAGCGAAACCATGGTCATGAAGCGGTACTGCTCCAGCACATCCTCGATTCTGATCTCGTTGTTGCGGATGCAGCGCTTCAGGGAGTCCCAGACAAAGGGATTTATCAGCACTTCGCGGGCGTCGATGACCAGATAGCCGCCGTTGGCGCGATGCAGGGCGCCGGAGCGGATCATGGTGAAATCGGTCACCGCCACACCGCCGTACTGCATGACATGTTCGATCCGTCCGAAGAGGTTGTTGTAGGTCGGGTTGGACTCAAACACCACCGGCGCTCCCTCGGTGTCCTTGTTGTCCACCAGCACATTGACCTGGTAGCGGTCAAAGGTCGGCTCCTGACGCGGCATCTTGATGCCGGGAATCTGAGGTTGGATTGACTGCGGTTTAAAATCGTCCAGGGTGTTCAGGATGTCCTCCTGGACGGAGTCCAGGTAGCGCAAGCACCTTTTCAAGATCGCCGTATTTTTCTCTCAGCGGATCGAGCCGGTGTCCCAGGCAGGACATCCCGAGATCCCGATCGGCCTGTGCCAGAGCATCCTTTGTGACCTTCTCCTGCTCGCGGACCTGACGCAGTACGTCATTCAAGCTGTTCTGTCAGTTCCTTGCCCTGTTTCTCAAGTTTCTGGCGCTTCTTTTCGTTGAGGGCGTCATATTCTTCCTGAGTATAGTTGCGCCCGCTTTTCTGGGGGACAATCACCAGACCGGAGACGGTCCTCTGCAGGGAGAACCCCAGCTTTTCAGACGCCTTTTCCAGCTCCTGAAAAAGATCATTTGAAGCTGCCTGGTAGTTCTCGAGCAGTTCGGCCCGCCTGTTTTCATACTCACTGCTTTCCAGCGCCTTGGGGATGTCCTTTCGAAAGGCTTCGATCAACTCTTTCATATCTGCCGACAGTTCGCTCCCTTTTCCGGCAGGAAGATCGAGCGAGATTGCAGAGTCAGAATCCTTGAAATTGTTGACATACACCCAGTCGTTCGGCTGAGGTTCGGTCTTGGCGCGTTTATTGAGAATGCTGGCGATGGTGGACGTGCGACCGGTACCGGTTTCGCCGGATACGTAGAGATTAAAGCCGGAACCGTCGACTCCCAGGCCAAATTCAATTGAACGGAGAGCCCGTTTCTGGCCGATGGCATCATTGAAATCGGGGAGTTCAGCGGTCGTTTCGAAATCGAGAAGGTCCGGATCGCAGTTCCAGCGAAGTTTATCGGCAGGTATGAGGCAGCAGTCGGACATCAAGGGCTCCTTTTAGTAAGTTAGAAGTCATTTCTGCGCTCGTTTGGCAGAAAAACGGCTTCGTTAACGCACTTATACCGTTTATCGGTATTAGGACAATTATGGTCTGCATTGTGTAAAGAGGATGCAGATATGTCAAGCTGAAAAACTTTACGATCCCGAAAGCGAGGCAATTGCTTTCGAAACGGCTTCACGGATGTCGGGGCGCTCCGGAAGGGAGGCTGCCAGTGCCGGAATATACCCCCGTTCACGCAGTATCCGGCGGGATGTGTCATAGGTAAGATCATAGACCCAGGAAATCTGCAGCAGCTTGAAATCATTGACGCATGAGACCGTTTCAAGGCGGACGACGCTGCCGGCGTTCAGTGCGGCGACGCAGCAGTCGGAGACCGTACCGGGAAGGTCGGCAAGCCCGAGAGTTGCCGCCGAAGCACGCTCTTCCGGCGGCTGAGCCAGCAGCTCGACGAACACGCGCCAGATATCAAGTTTGTCGGCATCCCGAATCAGATTGATATACCGTCTGGTAGGAGATTGAATCCTGACGGGGGGCTCAAGCAGATTGTGAAACCTGACCGCCTCTTCGATCAGAAGCTGTTCGGCCGGATCGAGCCCCGCCAGAATATGTTCCTCCCGGATAACATCGATGGCAAGCCGGGCATGGTTGTCTGACTCGCTGTCACGGAACGTGCGCCAGCGCCGGTACTGCGGAAAGCGCCCGACATCGTGCAGCAGGGCAACGGCAGAGGCTATGTGCGACTCATTCTCCGAAAGGTTCTCGCCGGCAGATAACTGTGCCATCGCCTCGCATACTTTACGGGTATGCTCGATTTTGAGCCGGATATTTTTTACCGCCTTCGTCATCGGTAGCCAGAAACGGCTCGACATAGCTGTCGAACCAGGAGCGAAGATCATCGAGTTGTGATTTTTTCATGCTGTCATGAGGCCCCGTCAGGATTGAAATTGTCGATATAATACTGTACCCTGTCGCGAAGTCAATCAATCCCGCAGAGGAACCCGATGCAGTTATCGCTTCTTGATACCGCCAGCCCTGAAGATGCAGCTAAAATACGGGTTGATGAGCTCCGTCGCCAGCTTGAACAGCACAACCGGCTGTACTATGTACTTGACGCGCCGACGATCTCTGATGCCGAGTATGATGCGCTTTTTCGCGAACTGCAGCGACTGGAGGAACAGTATCCCGGCGTTGATCAGTCCAGATTCGCCGACCCAGAGGGTTGGCGGTGCCGCACTCGACAAATTTTCCGCCGTTACACACCGCCTTCCGATGCTCTCTCTTGAAAATGCCACCAATGCCGGTGAAATCAGGGACTTTGATCTGCGGGTCAAAAAAAACCTGGGGCTGCCTCCGGAAGAGCCGATTTCCTACGTCTGCGAACCCAAGATGGATGGCCTGGCGGTGGAACTGGTCTATACCGACGGCCTGCTGACGGTCGCCTCAACCCGTGGCGACGGTGTTACCGGAGAGGATGTTACGGAAAACATCCGTACAATCCGTTCTCTTCCGCTGCGCCTTTCGGGCGACCGGATTCCGCGCCTGCTGGAAGTCCGCGGCGAGGTTTTCCTGTCACTGGAAGCCTTTCACCAGATCAACAGTGAAAAGGAAGAAAACGGCGATGCGCCGTTTGCCAACCCCCGCAACGCGGCAGCCGGGTCACTTCGCCAGCTCGACCCACGCATTACTGCCCGGCGTCCGCTTTCGGTCTACTGTTACGCCCCCGGTGTTGTCGAAGGTGCTGATTTCCAGTCACAGCAGGACTTTTTTGCGGCCATAGCCGGTTGGGGACTGCCGGTTAATCCGTTGGTGCGTCCGGCCGCCGGTATCGAGGAGGCAGTGGCATTTTACGAAGAGATGCAGGAACAACGCGAGTTACTCCCCTATGAGATCGACGGAACGGTCATAAAGGTTGACTCATTTGCCCTTCAGCGTGAACTGGGCGAAAAGAGCCGTTCTCCCCGCTGGGCGGTGGCCTGCAAGTTTCCACCGCGTCAGGCGGTAACCGTTGTTGAAGATATCCTCCACTCTGTCGGCAGAACCGGCGTAATCACTCCGGTGGCTCTGCTCAGGCCGGTGGAGATCTCCGGCGTCACGGTCTCCCGCGCCACCCTGCACAACTGGGACGAGATCGCTGCTCAAGGATATTCGCATCGGCGACACCGTGGTGGTGGAGCGGGCCGGTGACGTCATCCCGGCTGTGGTCAGGGTGCTGACGGAAAAGCGCAGTGGAGCTGAAAAACCGTCCCTTCCCCCGGAACATTGCCCGCAATGCGGCTCGGAGGTTGTGCGGATAGCCGATGAGGTGGCGGTGCGCTGCATGGGACTGGCCTGTCCTCCCCAGATCCGTGAGTCGATCATGCACTTTGCGTCGCGAAACGCCATGGATATCGAGGGACTGGGAGAAAAGTTTATCGAGCAGCTCCTGTCACTGGGGCTGGTGTCCAGCGTGGCCGATCTCTATCGCCTGACCCGGGACGACTTCATGAAATTCGAGCGGATGGGAGACAAGCTGGCGTCAAACCTGCTGGCTGCCATCGAAAACAGCAAGCAGAGAGATCTGGGGCGCTTCATCTTTGCCCTCGGCATCCGCCACGTGGGGGAACGTACCGCCAAGTCGCTGGCTCAGGCCTTCGGCAGCCTGGAACACCTGGAGAGGGCCACTTTCGAGGAGCTTGTCAGCATCCGTGACATCGGCGCGACGGTTGCGCAGAGCATCCGGACCTTTTTCGACAATCAGGGAAACATCGCCGTCATCCGGCGCATGCTGGAGGCAGGCGTAGCACCCGCCGTTGAGCAGAAAAAGGTCGGCGGCCGATTCACCGGGAAGAGCTTCGTTTTTACCGGCGCGCTTTCGCGCTTTACCCGCGATGAGGCCCGCATACTGGTGGAAAACGAGGGTGGCAACGCGGTGGGATCGGTCTCAAAGAAGACAGATTACGTCGTAGCCGGTGAGGATGCCGGCAGCAAGCTGGCCAGGGCCAGGGAGCTGGGTGTGACGGTGTTGACCGAGGAAGAGTTCCTGGAACTGCTGAGGCAGAAAGAGTAAGGAAAAAACCATATTCAGGGAGGATCACCATGTCAGAGCAAAAATCGGTCACCTGTTCCAAGTGCAGTTCGGTCTGGCAGAATCGCGGCACCACCAACTGCTGGAGCGGCGATCCGGACGAGGCGCCGCCCAAACCGGGCAACTGCCCGTCTGATGCGTATGCAGATGTCGTGAAGGAATCGTTTGATGAATACCGCGGTGACAGCGAGGATGCGAAGATAGCCTTTGTCGCCGCACGGGTCGAAGGACTCTGCTATCAGCCGGTGCCGGGGAGCGATGCCGTCAACGCCCGCTGGACCCGGGTGGAGGATACGATCGCCTTTGCAAAGCTGATGGGGTACAAAAAGATCGGCATGGCGACCTGTATCGGTCTGCTGGATGAAACCGAGCGGCTGGCAAAGATTCTGACGGCGCAGGGTTTTGAGCCGGTCAGCGTCTGCTGCAAGGCGGGGAGTATCGACAAGCTGGAGCTGGGGCTGGCTGAATCGGACAAGGTCAGACCGGGCACGTTCGAGCCGGCCTGCAATCCGATTGCCCAGGCCGAAATCTGCAACCGGATGGGAACCGACATGAACATCATCGTCGGCCTCTGTGTCGGCCACGACATGCTCTTCAACAAACACTCCAAGGCGCCGGTGACGACCCTGGTCGTCAAGGACCGTGTTACCGGCCATAACCCGATCGCCGTGCTGTACGGACAGAATTTCTACTACAAACGTCTGCAGAAACAGATGGTGCTGACGGGTAACGAATAACGGCGGCTTATCCGCGCTCTCGGCACGCTGCGACAAACGTTCCGGCGATGCCCCGGTTGCTGCCGAAATGCAGATGAATGTAGGACGCCAGGCAGTTCCGAATCCGGAACCCTTCGGCTCCCAATGTGGTTCCCTGTCGTGACACCCGGTAACAGCGTTCGATCTCTTCCGGCATCGCGCCGATCTCCGAGTAGTGAAATTCGTGCCCGCGAACCACGGCGCCGCTGGCGCCGATTGCGACATTATCTGTCAGCTCTACCTGCCGGTAACCGAGCGCCTTGCGGCGTGGCAGCATTCGACAGCGCACCGGGAAAACCCCCACAAAATCAGCCGACGGCTGTTTATCAGAAGCGTCAATCCCTGCGGTCAGATAGACAAATCCTCCGCACTCCGCATACACCGGCATATCCGCCGCAACCGCCGCCCGGATGGAGTCTTTCATGCTTTCGTTGCTGTCCAGCCGTTCGGCGTACAGTTCGGGGTAGCCACCCGGCAGATAGATGCCGTGGATACGGGCGGGGAGGGCGGCATCGTTCAGCGGCGAGAAAAAGGCAAGTTCTGCCCCGGCTTCCCGCAACAGGCGCAGATTATCCTCATACATGAAGCAGAAGGCAGCGTCGCGGGCCACGGCGATTCTGACGGGTGGAATCCCCTCCGCCTTCCCCTTTGCAGAGGGGAGAGTGACTGGTGTCACTCCCCCCGTATGAAAGGGTGGCAGGGGTGGATGTGCAGTGTCCTCAGCCGGTCCAGATCCAGGCATCGTTCCGCCATATCCGCCAGCCGCCCGATAAATTCATCGGAGAGCGGGTTGTCCTCTGCCGTCACCAGCCCCAGGTGGCGCGAGGGGATGACCAGCGATTCATCGCGGGGAATGCAGCCAAAGCAGGTGATTTCGGGGCAATGGGTGGCGAGCGCTTCCCTGAGCAGGGCGCCATGTGAATCGCTGCCGACGTTGTTGAAGATGACGCCCGCCAGCCTGACCTGCGGGTCAAAGCCGGCAAACCCCTTAACCAGCGCAGCGGCGCTGGCGGCCATGCCCTGGGCATTGACAACCAGCACAACCGGCGCTCCGGTTATGGCGGCGATCTGGGCGCTGCTCCCTTCTCTGCTGGATGCGCCGATGCCGTCGAAGAGCCCCATGACCCCTTCGATGACGGCAACTGTCGGACCGGCCAGGCTCGCCAGGCTGATCTGAAACGTCTGACGCACGAACTCCCCGCCGCACATCCAGCCGTCGAGGTTAATCGAAGGGCGACCGGTCACGGCTCGATGGTACCCGGGATCGATGAAATCAGGCCCGCACTTGAACGGCGCTACCGTCACTCCGCGTCGGGAGAGTGCCGCCATGATCGCCAGGCTGACCGTCGTCTTGCCGCTGCCGCTCTGCGGAGCGGCTATCAGGAACCCGTTCATTTCGCTCACCGCAACGACTTCCTGGCTCCGCCATACTGAAAAAACGCAATCAGATGAAACTCATCCTTGTCATACCCCTTGGGGAAGCCCCCCACCGGTCCGATGGCCCGCAGGGTGCGCATCACCTCTTCATCCAGTATCCGGGCGCCGGAACTTTCCAGTTGCTCGATCTTGGTGATTTCCCCCCGCCGGTTAAAGGTGATCCGGACCGGAGTGATCCCTTCGATCCCCTTCAGGGCAGCTTCCTGCGGATAGCGCCAGACACCGTAGACCGCCCCTTCGAAACGGCGCAGGAACGAGCCGAACACGATATCATCGCTGTTCAGAAAGCGGGTGTCACCTTCGGCAATGTCGTTCTCGAACTTGCGCCGATAGCTCTCTTCCAGCTTTGCCATACGGTTGGCCCCGGGAAACAGGTGCGCTATGGATGACGGTTGCCGCGCCGTCTGCTCCTTCGGTTTCAGGAGGCTGGCGACTGAAGATCCGGGGGCGGCCGGAGGTTGTCCCGGTGCTGCCTGAGAGGGTCGGGAAGGTCTGGCCGCAGGCGAAGCCTGCCGTTCGGGAGATGGCGCAGTCTGTTTTACAAAAGGCTGGGTATCACGCGGCGCTTCACCGCGCGGGGCACTTTCTTTGGCGACCCTGCTGCGCTGTTCGGACAGACGCTTGGTTTCCTGCTGACGCTTTTCAAGCCGCGGGTTTGGTTCCGGCATCTGTTGAAGATCGATAAAAACCGGCTCTTTGGGAGGTTTCGGTGGTGAGGACGGGAAAAAATAGAGTGCCGCGAACACTCCCAGATGCAGAAGGAGAGAGATGCAGAGAACGTAGAGAAACGATTTTTCAATATATCTATCAGACATGGAGTGAGGTCATTTCAATGTGCGGCATACCTGCCGGTTTTTTTTACGGCATCGTGCGATCAATCTGCTGAAGAAACCTGTACCGTTTCCTGCGTGTACTCACGATACGAATCGGTCTGAGGACCGGTTTCCTTCCGCAGAAAAGCGAGCATTTCTTTCAGGCTTTCCAGGATGTTATGCTCCCCTTTGGGGAATTCCTTCGGGTCAAGTTCAAGTGTGACCGTGCTTTGATACTCCGTGTTGCGAAGGTGATTCAGGAATCGGGTCAGCGGCAGGATCCCGTGTCCCGGAAGCAGGTGTTCGCGACCATGACCATAGTCGGAAAAATGGATGTTAAGAATACGGTCCGAGTCGTAACAGAGAAAAAAGTCGTTGATAAAATTTGTCTTTCCCGACCCCATATGGGTGCAGTCGAACGTCATGTACAGGTTGTGGTCCCGGATAAAATCGACCATTCGCTGAGTGTTGGAGAGGATATTCGGGTTGATCTTCCACTTTCCGACCCACGGCATATTTTCCATGGCGATGGCCACTTCCCCGCCCAGACCAAGCTCATTCTGAAAGTCATGTATGCTGTAGAGCCAGCGCCAGAAACCGATCTCGAACCCCATCCAGGAGGGGGGATGGAAATTAACCAGCGGAATGTCGCATTCAGCCGCCAGCGCCACTGAACGTTTGAGCGACTCGATGGGCCCCTCCCAGCCATCCAGCTCCATAAACGGGGCATGGATGGAATGAATCGTGGTGATTTCCTGAAGTGAGCGTATCAGCTTGGTGCAGTTGACCCGCTGAAAATCCTGGTTAATGATCAGCTCGACCCCGTCAAACCCGGACTCCGCCGCCAGTTCAAATACCCTTTGAAGCGGCAGGGTAAACAGGCTTCCGGTTGAAAGCGATACGATCATAGCGCGCTATTCCCCCATCCTGGAGAACATGATCTCAACATGGCGCTGGATGACTCCCACCGATTCGAGGGCATCTTTCAGCGACTGCCGCTGTTCGGCAGTCAGTTCGTCCGGGTCCAGGTAGAGCACCCGGTTGGCATGCTCATCGATCTGAAGGGCTTGCTCCCGCCAGCAGGCAAAGGTCATGCAGGCAGTGCCAGGTTGCCAGCATCCGCTCCGCCAGTTCGACATCAAGCTCGTGCTGCTTCAACAGGTCACCGATTCTTTCGCAGGTGCCGGCAGATTCGCTGCCCTTGATGAGAGCCAGCGCCGAGAGGGCGGCTGAAAGCGGCAGCAGTCCATGGTTCAGCAGATCGAACATCCCGCGTTCCATGCCGCTTCGTTCCAGTTTCAGTTTTCCCATGAACCCGAGGCCGTTGGAAAGCGATGTCATCCGTACGATCAGATTTGCCAGTGCCGGGCGGTTGCCGTTCAGGAGGGTGCTGCATATCCGCTTCAGCTCATGGGAAAGCCGTTCGTCAGGGTGAAGCGGGCACTGGTCGACGAGGCGGCAGAGATCGATCAATTTAGTCATCCGTCAGTGGATGGAGCGCCTCTTCGCAGCGGCGCTGCCATTCAGCCACCGTTCCCCGCCAGCGCGGGGTTGCGCGGGGTGACAACCGGATCGACCGCCAGTCCGGCGGCTTCGAATCCGGCATGGAGAGCGTCGCTGAACAGGCTGATGGTCTGGAGGTGCGACGCTGCGACGTCGCCATGTACGAGCAGGATCTGCAGCGGGCAGAAGGGTGAATATTCGCCGCGTCCGGCCGGGCCGACCGCGATCAGCGTCACCTCCGGAAGATGCCCGGCATCCGGTCCGAGCCGGTCGATTGCCTGCGCAATGATGGCGGCGCTTGACCGGCGCAGAAATGTCATGCTCAGCTGGTAGAATGCCGGAGCCGAACGGAAGTGGCCGAAATGGCGATACAGATCGTTGTAGAAGGCGACGGTCAGTTCTCTATGCCGGTCCGCCGCCGGCGCCGTGGCAACTTCGTCGATCAGGCCGTTCAGCCGCTGCAGAAGGTTCCGATGCGTCTCTCTGGCGGTTTCAAGTGCCGCACACGTTGCCGAAAACAGGGCTTCGGTACAGCCGCTGCGATCTGCCGCCGCCAGGTCCAGCAGGGTCTGCCGGTATGCAGCGGTGAAATCGGTGGCCGCCCGCCAGGCGGTGACGTCACCCCCTTTTGCTGATAACAGGAAATCCATTACTTATTCTTCCGGACAGTCATGCACATCGCGGCTTATAAAGAGCCGGATGGCTGCGGATGGCGGCGCGGTCAGCAGTGAAGCGACGATCATGACGATCATGACCAGTGGCGCACCGATAAAAGCGGACGACGTGAGTGGAAACAGGTGCGAGATAAACGGCAGACTGAATTACCGGCAAGAAGAGAGGCAAAGCTGATGACCAGCCCGGTCAGCATGCCGCTGATGACGCCGGCGGCATTGGCCCGTGGCCACCAGATGCCGAGCAGAAAGGCCGGGAAAATGGTGTTGCCGGCCACTGCAAAGGCAAAGGCGGCAATCTCGGCGATCATCCCCCACGGCTGGAACGTCAGCACCATGACAACCGCTGCCAGAATCAGGAAAAAACCTTTCGCGGCAAAGACTTTGTCCTGCTCGGATGCGTTCGGGCGGATCAGGCGCGGGTAGATATCATAGGAAAAGGAAGCGGAACCGGTCATCAACAGTCCGGCCGCTGTCGAAAAAGCGGCGCTCATGCCGCCGGCGGCCAGAAGCCCGATCGCCCAGAGCGGCAGTCCGCCCAGACTGGCAGCGGAGAGTACGATCATATCGGCGGCATCGGCGCCGCCGGCGTTGAACGTCATGCCGTTGCGTGCTTCAAAAAGCCGGGCCAGAACGCCGTAGGCCGGCGCCGACCAGTAGATCAGGGCGATAAAGAACAGCCCCCAGACGACCCCCCAGCGGGCATCACGTATGCCGGGAACCATGTAGAAACGGGAAAGTACGTGCGGCAGTCCGGCGGTGCCGAACATCAGGGTAAAACAGAGTGCAAACCACTCGAACAGGGAGGTGGTGGCAAACGGCTCCGACCAGTTAAAGCCGAACTGCTGCTGCAGTTCGCCGATGGCCGCCCCGTAGCCGAACTGGGGCAGTATCCAGAAATAGCCCAGCTTGCGGGTCAGCAGCATCAGCGGCAGGATAAAGGTGATGATCAGCACGAAATACTGCAGCTTCTGATTGCGGGCCACCCCCAGGGCGCCGGAGACGACGACGAATGAAACGACCAGCGAGGTGCCGACGACGACCGCCGGGATATAGGCGATGCCGAACAGCCAGGAGACCAGCAGGGCGATGCCGCGAAATTGGGCGACGCAATAGATGACCGTAATGATGATCGAAATCAGCGCCGCCAGGGTGCGGGCGGCGTCAGATTCATAGCGGAAACCGACAAAATCCGGTGCCGTGAATTTACCGAAACGTCTGATCTGGGTGGCCATCAGCACCAGCAGCAGCACATACCCGCCGGTCCAGCCGACCACGTAGGCCATGGCAAAATAGCCCTTCAGGTAAAACACGCCGGCCAGGCCGAGGAAGCTGGCGGCGCTCATCCAGTTGCTGGCGATGCCCGCTCCGATGCCGATCCGGCCGGTGTAGCTGCCGCTGAAACCGTATTCCGACGTCTGCCGGCTGCGGTTGCGCAGTCCGGAAAGGATAAAGAGTGCGAACATGCCTGCCACGATGGCTAGCGGCACCAGTTGTAACATCCCGTGTGCCATTTATTCGTCCTCCCCGCTGACCGGTTTTATGCGAAAACGGAGCGAACCTTCCTGCGTCTGCGCCGTGTTGCGATCCATCCAGATATTGAACAGTACGCAGAGGATGATGAACCAGAGCGGCAGAAACTGTCCGCTCAGCCAGAATTGAATCGGCAGATTGAAAAAGGTCAGATCTTCGAGCAGCAGCTCGGAATAGCTCACTTCCAGAAGGTAGGCAAAGAGCTGAAATCCGACGATGGCGATCAGCCACCCCGACAGAATGAGCTTGATGACGCGGACTTCACTGCGCATGGTTGCCCCGCGCGGCGTGAAAAAACTGAGATCCTTGCCTGACGATGTCTCCTTCATGGTGCCCCCGTCGTAATCCTAGCTGTTCCGGTAATGAACGTAATAAATCGGCTGCCCCATGTCCATAAAACGTCGCATGTATTTTGACACCGGATACCCTTCCAGCGTATGGCGGAACGTATCGGGAGCAAGCTGATTGTCGAATCCGGGCTGAACAGCCATGAACTCGGCGACATCCAGGCCGTAGTCAACAAAATCGGTCGCAAAGTAGAAATCGGCTTCCGGCTGCATAAAGCGTGACAGATAGGCGACAAACTCGGAGTTGACCAGACGCCTTTTTCTGTGGCGCAGTTTGGGCCAGGGATCGGGGCAGTTGATGACAACCATGCGCAGTGACGTCTGCCGGTATGCAGGCTTCGATGAAGCTGCGTGCTTCGGCCCGCAGCACCCGCACATTGGTCAGCCCGGTCTTGTCAATCCGTTTGCAGGTTTTTATGCACCCCTTGTTGTAAAAATCAAGCGCAATAAAATTGAGGTCGGGGTGCAGCGGCGGCCATCTGCACGATAAAATCACCGACGCCGCAGCCGATTTCCAGCGCCAGCGGGTTGTCGTTGCCAAAAATCGCGCTCCATTCCGGAGCCGGGTCGTTGTCCTCCCACGGGAGGAATGTGGGGGATGTGTTGGGAATAAGCATGACGGTCCTTGGTACGTTGGACGTTGTTTTCCGTCTGGCAGCGCAGAAAACACCGTCGTTTACGCATATATCCTGTGTGACAGGGTTTGGCAAAATTGTGTAACTATAGCATATTTTGCACGCCGGCGGGAGGGATTTTTCATCGATACATCCGCTCTGCCTGGTGCGCCCGGTCGGGTGCCCATTGGCCAATTTCTGTTCATGGCGTCTGAATGCGGCCGCGCCGACCAGGGGCGCACAATTAAGTTCTTGATACTCTGACAGGAACGACTACAATACCTCTGTCTTTTTATGGCGTGGTCAGGAGGATTCCCCTGTGAGCTGTTACAGCATATCTTTTTGTGTTTGGTTCCGGACTGATGGCCGGCATGCTGATTCTTTTTTTCGCCCGTAAAGTTCATTCGGGAGAGGGTATCGACATTGTCGGGTCGCTGGGACGGCTGTTTTTGCCACTGGTCGGAGCCGCTCGCGGGGTGTCGCACGCAATCGGGAATCTGACGGGGAGGAAGGGCGACCTGCCGTATGTGGTCGATCCTCGTGAACAGAATCTGTACGATTCCGCGCAGACAATCAGGAGTATCCTGCTGATTCTGGCGGCAAATATCCAGCGGACGGACAAGGCGGCCAGCGATTCTTCGCTGGTGCTTGGGGACGTGAAAAGTGCCATCAATACTATGGATCTGCCGACTGACTTGAGCGAGGCTCACTCTCTTCTGATGAAGGAGATCGATCGTGTGATTTCGAGCAATGCCGCGCTGAAGGGGGAGTTGGCCAAATCCCAGGCGGTGCTGACGGAACAGCAGCGCCAGATCGAGGATCTGCGTACGGCGGTGCGGATCGACGGGTTGACCCAGCTTGCCAATCGCGTCTATTTTGATGAAAAGCTGAATGAAATGATCGCGCTGCGCAAACGGTACGGCGATCCGTTCTCTCTGATGATGATCGATCTCGATAACTTCAAGGATATCAATGATTCGTACGGCCATCCGGCCGGCGACCGGATTTTGAAAGGGGTTTCACTGAAGATCAAGGCCTCGCTGCGGGGAAGTGACTTTCTTGCCCGTTTTGGCGGCGATGAATATGCCCTTATTCTGATCAAGACCGATGCCAAGGCGGCGACAGACGTTGCCTGGAAACTGTGCGAAGAGGTGCGGGCAAGCCGCTTTCTCCTCGATGACAACTACGCTTTCCATGACGCTTTCAATCGGGGTTGCCGAGGCGGCGGAGAACGATACCGATGAAACGCTGCTGAAGCGCGCCGATGCGGCTCTGTACCGCGCCAAGGCGGCCGGGCGCAACGGTGTTTCAGTTGCCGATAACGGTGTGATCGCCTGGCTGAAATCGGGAGGGAAGAGTAACAGTCGGACAGCATCTCTGCATGCGGCATATCCCTCATATTACACCATATTTTTTGACTTCCGCTCGCCTCCTGTGCTATAAATATCCACTTTTTTTCCAGCTTTATAGCACGTATGGAAACGCATCATAAATTCAGCCAGGAGGTATTCAATTATGTTCAAGGGAAGTATTGTCGCTATTGTGACGCCATTCAAAAAAGATGGCGCGGTAGATTTCGAAAAGCTCCGTGAATTGGTCGAGTTTCAGATCGAGAACGGCACCGACGCCATCGTGCCGTGCGGCACCACCGGTGAAGCCTCGACGCTCGATTACGACGAGCATCTGGCCGTCATCAAGACCGTGGTCGAGCAGGTCGCAAAAGGCGTGTTCCGGTCATCGCCGGTACCGGTTCCAACTGCACCGCCGAGGCGATCGAGATGACCCAGAAAGCCAAGGATGTCGGCGCTGACGGCGCGCTGCTGGTGACCCCCTACTACAACAAGCCGACCCAGGAAGGGCTCTATCGCCACTACATGGCCGTTGCCGATGCCGTGGCACTGCCGCAGATCCTGTACAACGTACCGGGACGCACCGGCGTCAACCTGCTCCCCGAGACGGTGGCCCGTCTGGCGGAACATCACGAATATCGTCGCCATCAAGGAGGCAACCGGTTCCCTGCAGCAGGGTTCCGAAGTCATCGCCCTCTGCGGCGACAAGATCAACGTCTTTTCCGGCGACGACTTCATCACCTTCCCGATGATGGCCTGCGGCGCCGTGGGGATCATCTCGGTGCTGGCCAACATCATGCCGAAAACGGTTGCCGACCTGGTGGACGCCTTCTTTGCCGGTGACTTGGAGAAGGCCCGCCAGCTGCACCTCGATACCCTCAAGATCGGCAGCGCCATGTTCATCGAGAGCAATCCGGTACCGGTCAAGACCGCCCTGGAACTGATGGGCAAAGCCTCGGCCGATGTCCGCCTGCCGCTCTGCGAGCTGGGTGACGGCGAACAAGGCGAAGCTGGCAGCCATCATGAAAGAGTACAAGCTGATTTGATAGAAGAACGCAGGAGTCAGAAACCGGAAACACGGGTGTCTCACGGTTCGCGGAGGACCGCTTGTGAAAACGTATTTCGGCTGGTCGGTCTGCTGGTTGCTCTGCTGCTGGTAAGCGGCTGCGCCACAGGCACCGTCAACTCGGTGTCGTTGCGGCGCCTGGACGACGTCGCGGCACTCCCGAAGGATGCCCGGATCGGCATGACGGGTTTCACCGTCTGCGGCGGGAGCTATCTGGACAAGCTGAACCTCGATTATCACGAGCAGGACGCGAAGGCCATCTTCTACCACAGGTGCACGGAGCTGGGGCATCCGCAGACGTTTTCCCGCAGGGTGCAGCTGCGGCTGGAAGAAAGGCTCGGCAGGAAACTTGTCACGGTCAAAACGGACAAACCGTTCAAGCCGAAGCTGGTGCTCAGCGATGCGGACAAGCTGGGGCTGGAGTATGTGATCGCCGGCGACCTGCTCTACATGGGGGAAGCGGATAACAAAACCGTCGTGTCGGCACTGTTCTACCTGATCCGTGTGGCCGACAGAAAGATAGTGGTTGTGGGCCGGGTCAAGAAGGACGGCGCCATAGGCAAGGTTCTCAAGGTTATCGACGACGTCGCCGACGAGCTGTTTGCCACGGCGTATGAAAACTAAGCTGCGGAAAAATATTTAGGGAGATCGTATGATTAAAGTAGCCGTATGCGGCGCTGCGGGACGGATGGGACAGCGCATTATTACCTCCATTATTGAGGCTGAAGGGGTTCAGTTCTGCGGCGCGCTGGAGCGTCCTGGGCATCCCCAGATCGGCGAAGACGCCGGACAGCTGGCCGGTTGCGGCAAGACCGATGTCCTGATCACCGACAACCTGAATGCCGTCGTAGCCGCCTGCGACGTGCTGATCGATTTCACCTCCCCCAAGGTGTCGCTCAAGAACCTTGAGGTCTGTGCGCTGCACAAGAAGTCCATCGTGATCGGTTCCACCGGCTTCACCCCCGAGGAACGCGCGCTGGCTGCCGAGCTGGCCAAGGATATTCCGGCGGTGCTGGCTCCGAACATGTCGGTCGGCGTCAACGTCTGCTTCAAGGTCTTGAAAGATGTCGCAAAAACTCTCGGCGATGATTTTGACGTCGAGATCGTCGAACTGCACCACAACAAGAAAAAAGACTCACCGTCAGGAACTGCCGTGCGCATGGGCGAGGTCGTTGCTGAAGCGCTGGGACGGGACTATAACAAGGTGGCCAACTACCACCGCGAGGGGATCTGCGGCGAGCGGACCAAGGAAGAGATCGGCATGCAGACCGTGCGCGGCGGCGACATCGTCGGCGAACACACCGTCTACTTCATCGGCATGGGCGAGCGGATCGAAATTTCCCACCGCGCCATGTCCCGCGACATGTTCTCGCGCGGCTCCGTGCGGGCCGCCAAGTGGGTGGTCGGCAAGGTGCCGGGGCTGTACGACATGCAGGATGTGTTGGGACTTAAAATAAGCTAAAAGCAACCTCCGCTCAATCCCCCCTTATCAGGGGAGAAGTGTTGCTCGTAGCTCCCTCCGTGATAAGGGAGGGCTGAGGTGGCGTTGCGTTGATACGCTTCACTAAATTACCGATTTGCCGCTCATGCGGCATTTCCTTTATAAAAAACGAAACTGGAGGATGTACCGAAGATGGCAAAAATCAACGACAACTACCTGAAACTGAAAGCTGGTTACCTGTTCCCCGAGATCGGCCGCCGCGTGCGCGCCTTTGCCGAAGCCAACCCGACCGCCAAGGTCATCCGTCTGGGCATCGGCGACGTTACCCGCCCGCTGGCACCTGCCGTATTGAAGGCATTCCACGACGCCGTGGATGATCTGGGTACGGTGGAAAACTTTGCCGGGTACGGCCCGGAGCAGGGGTATGACTGGCTGATCAACGCCATCATCGAGAAATCCTACAAGCCGCTGGGCGTCAGCCTCAAGACCGAAGAGATGTTCATCTCCGACGGTTCCAAGTGCGACTGCGCCAACATCCTCGACATCTTTGCCATGGACAACATCGTTGCCATCGGCGACCCGGTCTATCCGGTCTACAACGACACCAACGTCATGATCGGCCGCACCGGCGATGCCGACGACAAGGGGTATTACAAGGGCGTCGTCTACATGCCGTGCAACGAGGCCAACGGCTTCATCCCGGCGCTGCCGACCGGGAAGGTGGACATCATCTATCTCTGCTTCCCCAACAACCCGACCGGCGTGGTGGCCAGCAAGGCCGAGCTGAAGAAGTGGGTCGATTACGCCAACGCCAACGACGCGGTGATCTTCTTCGACGCCGCCTACGAGGCGTTCATCACCGACCCGTCCATCCCGCATTCCATCTACGAGATCGAAGGGGCCAAGAAGTGCGCCATCGAGTTCCGTTCGTTCTCCAAGACCGCCGGCTTCACCGGCGTCCGCTGCGGCCTGGTGGTCGTGCCGGAAGAGGTCATGGGCACCACCGCCAGCGGCGAGAAGTACAGCTTCAACAAGCTCTGGCTGCGCCGCACCACCACCAAGTTCAACGGCGCCTCCTATCCGGTGCAGAAGGCCGCTGCTGCGGTTTACAGTGACGAAGGGTGGAAGCAGACCAAGGAGATCATCGATTATTACATGGAGAACGCCCGCATCATCCGTGAAGGTCTCACGGAAGTCGGCGTAAAGATCTTCGGCGGCGTCAACGCCCCGTATATCTGGCTCAAGACACCGGCCGGTCATGACCAGCTGGGACTTCTTCGACAAGCTGCTGACCGAATGCAACGTGGTCGGCACGCCGGGTTCGGGTTTCGGTCCGAGCGGGGAAGGGTACTTCCGGTTGTCGGCCTTCGGGAATCGGGATAATGTGATTGAGGCGGTTGAACGCATCAAGAAAAACCTCAAGTAGATGAGAAGGGCGCCCGTTGCGGTGCCCTTTTTTATTGCCTTGCAAGGATTCCAGGAGATACGACAATGAAAAAAATGCCCATGTGCTTGCTCGCCCTGCTGATCTTTCTCGTGGCATGTACGCCCTACATGTATGGTGTACCCCAGGAGTCATGGGACCGGATGAGCGAACCGGAACGGATACAGGCCATGCAGGTGTACGAACGGGAGCAGCAGGCTCGTCGCCAAGCTGCAGAACAGCGGGCGCAACGAGAGGCGATCGAGCAGCAGGCTCGTCGTCAGGCCGCTGAAGAACGGGCACGGTATGAGGCAGTGGAACGGGAGCGGGCGCAGGCTCGACAGGCCGCACTGGAGAGGGAGCGGCATGAACGCATCGAAGCGATCCACCGGGGTCAGGGGGCACGTGGGGAGTTGATCCGGGTCCGCCTGCAAGGTGGGATGATCAGGATCGGTGAGCATTATCACCGTTATGAACCATTGACCTTTACCATTGCTGACGGCGAAACCAGGCGCTTTGACGTGGCGGGTTCCCAGGGGAGAGCGGCGGATCTTACCGCCACCTACGCCAACGGCGCCTTTTTTCTTGAAGGGGGGCGCTTTCCCTACGATCATAGCTGGGGGCGCGGCAGACTCTACGCCCGCACCGGCATCTCAGGGGCACATGAGTTGCGGGATGTTGATGTCTTCATCGAAATTCGCGATCGCTCTTCCCGTTTTGAGCGGGAGCAGCAACGTCTCGTCGTCTCCCGGGATTATGAGCCGCCTGTGCGTCCCGCCGCACCGCCTGCAGCAGAACGCCCTCCACGTCCCACTGCACCTGCACCGCCTGCAGTAGAACGTCCCCCGCGTCCCATTGCACCTGCACCGCCTGCAGCAGAGCGTCCCCCGCGCAGCGTGGAAATCATCCTTCTTTCGGGTGAGATCAGTGTGCGCGGCCAGAAACAGCGGCTGGAGAAAGTTTCGCTCCGCATGGCAGATGGCGAAAGCAGGCAGCTTACGGTGAAGGCCGGTCGTGAAAACAGCATTATCTCGTTGTCTTACAGTAAAGGCGAGCTCTTTATCGACGGAACTCCCGAACGGGGCCACGATGCAGTGCGCCTCCACTTCGAAAAGGAGTGGAAGAACGGCAAAGTATACATCCTCAATCTGAAGGGTAAAACCCCCGTGGAGAAGCTCGAAATTAAAGTGACGGGGATCGCCAATTAGGAGCAAGGTTATGGCAGAAAATAGTGACAATACGATGATCAGGTTGATCGGCCTGGTGCTGCTGGTCGGTGGCGCCGGCCTCGCGTACTGGGGCTACCAGATGTCCCACTCGTTTGTCTCGAATATCTCACGGGCGTTTACCGGGTCACTCCCCGACGCGGTGATGTACCGCTACATCGGTGGTGCGATCAGCGGCATTGCGGGGCTATTCTTGTTGGCAAGAAGAATTTGAAGTAACGACTAGGGCGCCCATTGAGGCGCCCTTTGTTTTGGTGTCATAATTTATATTTGATTTATATCGGTACCGTGCTATTCTTTGATAGCTAGACTGTCTAGCTAGATAAAGGAGGTTTGTATGAAGACCAATAAAATTGTTCGGTTAGCTCATGACCGGGAATGGCAGCTTCAGGAGGCCAAGAACCGTTTGAGCCAGGTGGTTGATCTGGCCCTGCATGACGGTCCCCAGACCATAACCCTGCGGGGCAAGCCTTCGGCGGTGGTTGTTTCTTTCGATGAATACCGGCGGCTGACCCAGCCGCGCACCGGTTTATCGCAGTTTTTCAGGCAATCTCCTCTGCGTGAGGTTGAACTCGATCTCAGTCGCAGTGCCGATCTCTCCCGCGAGGTGGAGTTGTGAAGTATCTGCTCGACACCTGTCTGATTTCCGAACTGGTAAAAAAGGAACCGAATCCGGCGGTGGTGAGTTGGCTGGACGAACAGGATGAGCAGAAACTGTTTCTTGAGTGTCCTGAATCTGGGTGAGTTGCAGAAGGGGATCAGCAAGCTCCCGGATGGCACGAGAAAAAGACGAACTGCAGGCGTGGGTTGCGCTTGATCTGGTTGAACGGTTTACCGGCCGGATTCTTGAGATAGATCTGGAAACAGCGCTCTGTTGGGGAAGGCTCCAGGGAGAGGCGGAACAGGCGGGCGAGAAACTGCCGGTAATGGATTCGCTTATCGCGGCTACCGCTGTAGCGCATGGCTTGATTGTGGTTACGCGGAATGTTAGGGATATTGAGAGATGCAGGGTGCGGGTTTGTAATCCGTGGGGGTGAATTAAGTAAGCTGTCCCCGGAATTCCAGATGGATAGGTGGCGATAATGATTAACAATGAAATTAGAGAGTATAAGGACAAAATACTGCAACTTCGTAGCGGCATTAAGTATGATGAGGCTCTAAGATGCTGTGATGAGGCAATTACCACATTCCCTTTAGAATTTTTCTTTTACAAAATCAAGGGGGATATTTTATATCAAAATGGAATGTATAGCGAAGCTTCAGAAGAGTACATTCAATTTTTACTACGTATACCTGACAATAACCTTTCCTTTTCTGATTTTGCTAGCAGATACAACAGGCTTAAAAAGGTTGTTGATCAAGTTGAAATAACGTCACTGGCAGCTAGAATACATAGCGAAGTGTCATCTAATAATGTTTCTACATACATAAATCAAAAAGTTGAAGAACTTATAATTGAAGATATTGAGATAGGTAATTACTTCACAGAAGATGGTAAAGCACTCATAGGTGCCATTGAAAACAAACTGTCTTGGGAGGTAATGGAACGTTACAAGAAACTTGAAGCTAACGATATCGTTGAGCTTGAGCGTGTTATCGATAGATTGGTATTTAGCGATTCAAAAGAACTTTGGAATTATTCTTTTTTTAGACATTGTATGTCTTTTTATGAGAAGCAGACCAAATACTTGAAAGCATTAAAGTTAGGAGACAGGTTATTAGAAATAAATTTTGATTCTATCGTTACAAGAACATATTTTAGAATATGTAGAACAATAAATGATTACGACAAAGTATATTCACTCATTATCAAATATCCAAACATTATCAAAAGTAGCGATTTTAATGTGTTATATGAATTAGTGTATTTTTATGAGTGGCAAAAGAATATTGATCAGGTTTATGGCACTCTCCAATCAATTGAAAAAAACGGAATTCACAGTTTAGCGATACAAAAAACAGCTAAAAACTTCTATTTACGCTTCGGTTATCTTGAAGATGCAGACAGAGTTGATGCATATATAACTTCACTGTATTCAAAAACGGATAAAAGCCAAGCTAGTACAAAAAACCAAGACGCTGTAGAAGAAAGCCAGGCTTTTATATGGTCTACTATTAAAGACCTGTCTACTAAGCTTGAGCACGAACAGCAGATTACTGCGATTGCAGATTTAACTAGAGGCATTTCGCATGAGTTGGGTCAGCCACTAACTAATATTCGTTACACCATCCAGTTTTATAGCAAGGTTTTCAATGAGCAACTCAGTAAGACAGAGGTTTTAGAAATATTCTCTTCAATATTGGAAGAAACAGAAAGAATGGGAGGATTAATAAAACGGCTCTCTCCGATAACCTCAAGCAGAAACACAATAGAATATATTGACATTATAGAAAAAATTAAGAAGCGCGTTGCAGCAGAAATGGTAAAAATTAGAAAATATAGAATTAATGTCAATATTAAGGAAACAATTCCGATTCACTTATTCATTGACCCAATAAAGTTTGATCAAATCATATCCAACCTTTTACTTAACGCAATAGATGCTATTGATTCTAATACTAAAATTAACAAGCAGAACCACAAAAGACAGATTTATATATCTATTGATGATGATGACCAATTTGTTAAAATATTTTTTACTGATACAGGCACAGGCATTCCAATAGAAAATCGTGCCAAGATTTTCGAGCCTTTTTTCAGCACAAAACCTACTGGTAAAGGTGAGGGCCTTGGATTGTTTATCGTATGGAATTTGATAAAATCGATGGGCGGAGTAATTCACCTCGATGTTAAATACAAGCATGGAACCAGTTTCGTTATTGTATTTCCTAAGCATTCACAAGAAGGGGGGGATAGACATGGAGAATAAAGTATTACTGGTTGAGGACGAGGTAAAAACGGCTGAGATGCTAGTAAAAGCATTAAAAACAAGGGGGATCGAGGTGGATTGGTTCGACAATGGCCTCGATGCGCTTAAAGATTTGGAAGCAAGTAAATATGATTTGATTGTTTTAGACCTGAAACTACCAGGAATGACAGGTGATGAAATTTTAGAAAAAGTAAGAGAAATCGATAAATATGTTACTACCATTATCTATTCTAACTATGAAGAAACCCCTGTTATGAAAAAATTAATAAATCTTGGTGTTGATAAGTATATCCGTAAGGGCTCTGAAGCGGACTTATGGGAAACAGTAAATACTATAGAGGCATTCCTAAACCCATTAAGTGATGATGAGGCGGAGGCTGTTCTTAAAAACATACCTTCTGCTGCTTTTAATAAAGAGAGGTAGCTTAATGTATTATCTTCTTGATACTAACGCTTATTATTTGTTTTACAAAAGACCATATGATGAGCCATATGCACGATTAAAAGCGAGAACAGAGTTTAACGGTAAAAATGATTTCTTCATTTCGATGCTGACTTCACTAGAAATTCATTCTGTAATAGGCAAGGTATATAGAGGGATACCGTCTCAAGTTATACCATGCGATAGAATTGACCATGGGGACACTTTAGTTAGATGTCCACATAAATGGGTCACCCCCGGTACGCCTCGGATTAATAGAACGCTCTTAATTGATATAAGAAAACTTGTAAAACAAATTGAGAGTGCAACTGGTAACACACGGGCACATGTGCTTGCCCTTGACAACGCAGTCATAGTCGAAGGCAACAGAATTTTGATGGCACATGCCACCGACCACACCTTTGGCTCGCAGGATGCCATTATTGCTGCCACTGCAAAAATTGCATTGGACAAAGGAGTAATAACCAGAGTAGCAACATCGGACAGGGGCTTAAAGGCAGTTTTAAGGAAAGAAAATATTCCCATTTACGATCCACTAAAAGACACGGAAGAATAACAATGCGCGGGGGCTATCTCGCTGTACGGCATTCCCTTCGGGCGCCTATGCTATTTCCAGGCTTGTAATTTCTCTACCAGCTGAGCAACAATACGCACATGCACATCCTTTCCTCCCATAACGACACGACCGTCCACTGCGCCGCGATGAATTCCGGGGACAGTTTATTTAATTCAAAAGGCGGCCAATCGGCCGCCTTTGCTAATTATAGTATTTCCGCAGCCTCTTCTTAAACAACTCCTTCTGCTTCGACGAAAACATCTGCGACAGGGCAAAGGCCAGGGAATACTCCTCGTACTTTTCCTTGCGCTGCCTGCTCTTGTCGGCATTCTGTTCAAAATAGAATTCAAATAACCCTTCCCCCATGTGAGCCCGCTTGATCGGATAAGTTGAAAAAAACTTAAAAGCATCTACTGTTATATATCTGCATGGCATGCACTATTATAAACAAGCATCTAGTATTTGATGCTACGAGCTGACCGCTCAATACCGACTTTATGTCGCAGAGCGGCGCATCACGAAGGAGAAATGACATGAAAACGCATGCAAAGAACACAATTTGCCTTTGGTACGACCGCGACGCCGAGGAGGCGGCGCGCTTTTACGCCAAGACCTTTCCTGATTCATCCGTTGGCGCAGTACACCTCGCACCGGGGGACTATCCGTCCGGAAAGAAAGGGGATGTGTTGACGGTCGAGTTTACCGTGATGGGAATTCCCTGCCTCGGGCTCAATGGCGGCCCCGAGGTCAAGCACAACTGGGCATTCTCGTTTCAGGTCGCAACCGCTGACCAGGCCGAAACGGATCGTTACTGGAACGCCATTGTCGGCAACGGCGGCGAAGAGAATGACTGCGGCTGGTGCCAGGACAAATGGGGCCTGTCGTGGCAGATTACGCCGATCGCCCTGACCGAGGCGATAACCGATCCCGACCCCGCCGCCGCCAAGCGGGCGTTCGATGCGATGATGCAGATGAAAAAGATCGACATCGCTGCAATAGAAGCGGCGCGCCGCGGTTGAAGGTGCAATTTTCGAGGCGTGCATGACCAACCAACGCCTCTTAATAACTACAGGAGTGTTCCCATGAGAAGGCTCATCGCTTCAACGTTTGTGTCACTCGACGGTATCATGCAGGCACCCGGCGGACCGGAAGAAGACCCGACTGGCGGTTTTAGTCAAGCCTGACCCCGGATAAGGAGTTTTTATGGCACAGAGCGATTTGTACCTGCTTGATGACGAATTGGCGGCAATTCTGTCGGATGCCCTGGAAAATGGGAACGTCGAAGCGGGATTGGTGCAGGGGCTGACTCTCTGTGCGGACAGGGCGGAAACGCACTGCGTCGGCAGGGAGATGGCCTGTGCCCGCGGCTGCCGCCACTGCTGTGTGCTGAATGTGGCGGTTCTGCTGCCTGAGGCGATGCGCATTGCAGAAACAATCAAGACCTTGTGGCCCGCAACGGCATGGAGCGCTCTGCAGAAACGGCTGGAGCTCCACGGCAACTGGGAGCGCTGGATGGACGACGATGAACGGGTGATGCGCGGCGCATTCTGTCCGCTGCTCGGCACCGAGGGTGAGTGTTCGATTCATCCGGTGCGCCCCCTGGCTTGCCGCGGGGTAGCCTCACTGGACAGCAGCTGTTGCCGAAGCGCATTCGACCCGATCATCGATGATGAGCGTGATCGCTCTGTCCCGGCCGATCTGGTGCGGCGATCCGTCTATGATCAGGCCTTTATGGCGCTCGGGAGGTCTCTCGTCAATCATGGCCTGGACGACCGGAGCATTGAGCTTGGCGTCGGCATCCTGGCGTTTGCTCAAAACCCGGAATTCAAGACCCTGTATATCTCCGGGGGGAGGCTCCCCCGCGAACTTTGGGGGTAGGGGTGCCAATAGAAGAATGGGTTATCACCGGGACAATACGGTAGTCGCTCTGGAAAACCAGGTTATGCAGGTCGGCGCTCGCAATCGCCCGCAGCGTTGGCAACTCGGCGGCGGCGTCTGCTGCGCTGAAGACGTTGAGGGGCCAGACCCCCACGGTCCCGCCGCGCAGGTGCGGATGGTGGAAGCCGTGCCCGAAGAATGCTTCCAGAGTGATGGGAGGGATGCCCGCCTGCGCCTGCTCCGGCCAGCCCAGAGTCCAGATTGCGGTGCTGTCGCCGTTTGGCGACCTGATGATGACGTTAGAAGTGATCGTGCCACTCCCCAGCAGCAGGGTTTCGTTCATCTCGGTCAGGGTCTGGCGGGAGAAGGGGTCGAGGTAGTCGACGGCAGCGGCGAAGAGTTGCTCCTTGTCGCTACGACTGATTGCTCCGTCGCCATGGGTGCCGTCACGCAAGTCGGCAAAATGCCGCAACAGCCCGCGCAGATGGACCGGAGACTGGTCGTTTTCGTACGATTTCGTGGTCATGTCCTCTTCCTCCTGGTGGTGCGTCGCGGGACTCACCGTTGCTGACCTGCGGGATGTCCCCTTTTAGTGCCCGGTACTTTTCTGCCTTAGTGTATCAATTGTCGATTCAGAAACGCCCGCCTCACGCAGGTCTTCATCGTCAGCCGCACCCCTTTCATACATCTTGCAAAGAATTACCTGCAGGTATTCCAGCCAGCCCTGGCCTATCTTCGAAAGGGGATCAGGGGGCCAGTTTCTTCTGGGACAGGCTATTATGGATGCGAGAAACGCTGACTCTATCGGTTTCAGTTCTTCCGGTCTCTTGCCGAAGTAGTGTTGCGCCGCAGGGCCTATGCCGTAAATGCCGTTCCCCCATTCAATAATGTTCAGGTATATTTCCATTATTCGCTTTTTGTTAAGGTTCTGCTCGAGTGCTACGGTGATAAACGCCTCCTCCAGTTTCCGACTTAACGTCCTTTCAGGCGACAGGTAAAGATTCTTTGCCAGTTGCATCGAGATGGTACTGGCTCCGCGTACCACCCTGCCGGCCTTCATGTTTTCTATCAGCGAGCCCCTGATATGTTTCGCGCTGAACCCCCTGTGTGAAAAGAAACGCGCATCTTCTGCCGCCATCACTGCGCTTATGAGAGATCTGGGGATGTCTCTGTACGGTATGAAATCCGGATTACCCGGGCTGAGCGTTATTGTGATGCCTTTTCCTGTTTCCGTCCTTACGGTGTGGCGAAAAGGGAACTTGAGGTCATCTATGTTAATCTCCCGTCCCAGGTTCAGAATCTTCAACGGATCGATATGGCCGGTGTACCTGTAGTCCAGGCTGTCCGGGTCGCCCGTGTCCAGGTATAGTTATTATACACGGTATTGGAGACTTTCGAAGTTAGACCTCGAAATACAGAGACAGACCTTATGTATTTCGGGGTGCTATTTCCATGCTTGTAATTTCCCTGCCAGCTGAGCAACAATAGGCACATGCACATCCTTTCCTCCCATAACGACACGACCGTCCGCTGCGCCGTTCAGAAAACGCCGGAAACGGTGACCACGGCATGACGGTGCTCCCGTGGCAACCCGGAACCACACCGCTGATGCTGGCACCGATGCAGGGGCTGACCAACCGGGCCTTGCGCGCCTATTTCATCGAGCATGTCCGGCCCGACGTCATCTTTACCGAGTTCATGCGCGTCAATACTGCACCGGCGGGAGCGTGGCTCACCGCTGTTGACCTGCGGGATGTCGCCTCTGAGCAGGAGGGGGTGCCGCTGGTGGTGCAGCTGGTGGGGCATGGGCGGGAGGCGCTGGTCTCGGCGGCCCGGGTCGCGCAGGAGGCCGGTGCCGCACATATCAACCTCAACATGGGGTGCCCCTATGGCCGGATGGGCGGCGGCCTGACCGGCGGGGGGATGCTCCGCTGTCCGGACAATCTTGCGGAGGTCATCCCCGCCCTGCGGGAGGCCGTCGACGGCTCCTTCTCCGTCAAGATCCGGGCCGGGTACGACGATCCGGACCAGATCCTGTCGCTGCTGCCGCTCTTCGAGTCGAGCGGGGTGGATTTCCTGGTGCTGCATCCCCGTACCGTGGTCCAGAAGTACGACGGAGTTGCCGACCATGGGGTGACCGCCCGGGTGATGCGGGAGACCCGGCTGCCGGTGATTGCCAACGGGGATATCCGGAGCGCTGCCGATGGCGGACGGGTGCTGGGCGAGACCGGCGCTGCCGGGCTGATGCTGGGGCGGGGGGCGATTGCCGATCCGCCGCTGTTCCTGCGCCTGCGGGGAGTGGTGAACCCCGAGCCGGGCCGGGAAGAGCGGAGAACGGAGCTTGACCGCTATCTGCGGGAGATGCTGATCCGCTATGGCCGGCTGTTCTGCGGCGATACGCAGGTGCTGAACAAGATCAAGGAGATCATCGCGTACCTGGATGAACCGGAACTGGCAAAACCGCTCAAGGAGACTGCGGCGGGCCAAAACCGTGCGGGCGTTCGAAGCTGCTCTGCACGGGCTCTGCTGATAAGCTGAGTTCCAGGGACATCATACGTAATTCAAAGGCGGCCAATTGGCCGCCTTTGTTGTTCTACGAAAGATCTGACCCCCGCTCAAGTTTCCCGCATCCCGTCTGCCGCAACAGGCGTATAATAAAGTGAGTAAAAGGAGAAGTACTGCTGACACACGTTACAACGTTAATACTGGCCCGGCAGAAGCGGGCCGAAAGGAGTCACTCATGTACGCGATTACCGGAGCTACAGGGCATATAGGTAGCAGGGTGACGGATATCCTGCTCAAAAAAGGTGAAAAGGTACGGGTCATCGGTAGAGATTCCGGCCGGTTGCAACAGTTCATGAACCGGGGAGCCGAGGCTTTGATGGGGGATCTGCAGGATACGTCGTTCCTGACAGGTGCCTTTAAGGGGGCGAAGGCCGTCTTCGCCATGATTCCCCCCAATTACGGCGCGCCCAATGTCCGCGCCTATCAGGATGTCGTCGGCATAAGCATCGCCACGGCCATCGGCAATGCCGGCGTCACCCATGTGGTGAACCTGAGCAGCCAGGGGGCGGATCTGCCCCGGGGGACCGGACCGATCGTGGGGCTGCACGATCAGGAAGAACGGCTCAATGCCTTGCGCGGGGTGAATGTGCTCCATCTGCGCCCCACCTACTTCATGGAGAACCTGCTGGCGAGTGTGCCGCTCATCCATGAGCACGGCTTTGCCGGTTCGGCGGTGCGTGGCGACCTGAAATTCGCCATGATCGCCACGGCCGATATCGCCGACCGTGCGGCAGGACACCTGCTGACGCGGGATTTCACCGGCACTTCCATTCGGGACCTGCTCGGTGAGCGCGATCTGTCCCTGAAGGAGGCGTTCACCATCATTGGCCGGCGGATCGGTATCTCCGACCTCGCCTATCGGCAGATTCCCTTCGACGAGTTCGGCCAGGCGCTGGTCGACATGGGGATGAGCCGGAATATGAGCCAGCTGTTCATCGAGATGAGCGATGCCTTGAACCGGGGGCTGTTCGCGGTCAACCGGCCGCGGATCGCCGACAGCACGACGCCGACCTCCATCGAGATGTTCGCTGGTCTGTTCGCCGAAGTCTACCGGGGGGCGGCACCGCGCCTTGCTGCCTGACCACATAACGTTTGGCAAAAACAAGCGTAATTAGAAAGGGGACAGGCTGATTTTAGAAATGCTAGCCTGTCCCCTTTTAACGCATGCCAGTAGCTCCCTGCCGCAAGCCGCTCACGTTTACTGAGACCAACCTGTTACTGCGTTGCTCAGGTTGAGTCACGACCACCTGCCCGTTCTCCACAGGCAGCGTGGCACCCGGCCGGAAGGCTGTCCTTACCATCTCTTCTTTGCCTTTAAGAGCGATACGTGACGTCATAGGCTACCACTTGCTGCGATTTTTCATAGACCGTCGTGCACCGGCGTTTCGCCGTTGTGACAACATCGTTCTTCTGCATGCTGCCCTGCACCTGGTTTCCGACATACGCTCCGCCCCCGGCCCCGACGATCGTGGCCACGGTATTGCCCGCGCCTCTGCCGATCTGGTTACCCAGCACGCCACCGGCAACGCCGCCAATCACCGTTCCGGCGATACGATTGGGATCAGAAGTCGGCGCCTGCCGCCGCACCTGCACGACCTTGCATTCCTTGTGCGGGGTCTCGATCGTCTTTGTGACCTCCGTCACAGCGACAACATCGGCAGACTTCGGGTTCGCTGACTTGTAGCCTGTGACTCCGGCAACCGCGAGTGCCGCCGTTGCTATTCCGATTGTAATGCCTTTGATCATTGACTTTTCCATGGCATGTTCCTTTTTGACAGGATACCTGCTGCCGGCTGCCTCTGGATTGCCTGGCACCGGCACTGCAGCATTCTGCATTTTCGATAGAATTATACCATAAAACAGCCGGTTGACCAAGTCGACTGGTCTCCGGATGTGGTGCTGAGTCAGAACCCCGGTGAGCCCTTTCCGTTCACACGATTCGGCGAATTATTCGGAGAGTTTTATCAGCCTGTCTCATATAAAAAGAGGCCAAGGGACGCATACCCCTTGGCCTCTTACTGTCTATAACTGATTGATCAATTACAGTTTCACATCCAGCTCATTCTGGAAAATCTGCTCACGAGCCTGCTTCTTCCTGATCAGAACCAGTTCGGAACTGCGCGTTCTCATGACGGCCGGCGGCTTGCGGTGCGAGTTGTAGTTTTCCGGCGACATGCTCTCGGAATAGGCTCCCGTGCCGCCGATGACGACATAGTCACCGATTTCCGGTTCGGCAATCAGCACCGGCACGATGTTGCCGTCGTTGTCCAGACGCACCGAATCGCCGCTTTCGCAGCAGCGCCCCACGATCCCGAACGATTTCAGCCCGGCCGTCGGCTTGCTGTCATACTCGCTGGAGAGCAGCGTGCCGTCCTGGCGCACGATGGCAATGGGATGCTCGGAGCCGTACAGCAGCGGGCGCGTCAGCAGTTCCATGCCGCCGTCAACGATCAGGAAGTTCAGCTCGTTGGTCAGCTTCTTGTCGATAATCCGGGTGATGATATGGCCCGAGTTGGCCACCACAAAGGTTCCCGGCTCGATCTCCATCTGCAGTTCGCGTCCGGTTGCCTCCTTGAACTCCTCTATCCGCTGCTTGGCATAGGCACCCAGCGACGCGATGTCGGCCTGTTTTTCCCCCGGCATCCTGGCGACCTTGAGCCCGCCGCCGAAGCTGACGGTGGTGGCATCCGGGAAATAGGTCTTCACAAAGCCCAGTTCACGGTCGATGTTCTGGCGCCATTTTTCCGGGTCGCCCCCGGAACCGATATGGACATGAACCTGGGTAAAGCGCAGCCCCAGCTTGTCAGCCATGGCCTTTACCGTGGGGACATCGTTCAGGTGTACGCCGAAGCAGGAATATTCGCTGCCGGTATCGCGGGTGGCGCTTTCACCGCCGCCGGCGGCTCCCGGATGGACCCTCATGGACAGGTCCAGGTTGTTGCTTTTGGCAAAGTCGGCAATCAGCTGAAACTGCGTCATGGAGCAGACGTTGTACTTCAGGCCGGCACGGATCATCTCCTCCAGTTCGGCGCGCTCCTCACCGGACGGAACCTCCTGGGTCGTCAGCATCATCCGGGCATAGGGAACCCCGGCGGCAAAGGCACGGGCCGCTTCATTGAGTGACGAGCAATCCAGATCCAGTCCTTTATTGGTGACGACCCGCAGTACGGTACGATCCGAGTTTGCCTTCATGGCGTAGCGTACATGCAGGCCGTAGGCATTCGGCATGTTCAGCAACTGTTCACAGCTGTTTTCTATGTATTCCTGATCATGCAGATATACCGGTGTTCCCCACTGCTGAGCTATTTTCGGGATGAGCGTTGCGTCCAGTTTGGTCGGACCAAAGTGTTTCATTGTCATGCTTTCAACCTCACAAATTTGATATGAGCCCGCATTCCCCGATCCCTTCAGGGCAACGTGAAGAGGGTTGCATATCTATGTAGCATTTTCGACCGGCGCGGCGCAACATCTCTCTGGAAGTTTGTTTGGGATAATGTTCGTTGTGCGGTGTTTGGCACCGCATGTGCCGACCGTTACATCGCCAACAATCGGCCGCCTTTGCCGTTTCTGGAAGAAAAGGGGACAGGCTGCTTTTTAATAAAGTAGCCTGTCCCCCTTTTTGCATGCTGATTGAGGGTATTCTGTCAGACCTGCGTGTATCTGACTGCTGGTGCCATGCGGGAAGGGAAGGGATGGCGGGCTTTTTGTGTGCGGGCTGTTCACCAGCGGGAATTAACTGGCCTTGAAGGTTGAGCAGTCCACATGGTTACGAAACATTCCCATTTTGATGGCCGGGGCCGAGCACTCGAATGCGGTGTTGTGCGAGCAGCTATCCAGCTTGCATGCGCCCACACCGCCGGTCATGTCGGAGACTCCTCCCTTCTTGTCTGCGTGAAGGTAGGTATCGCATGAGGGGCATGCATCCGGTCCTCCTACGGTAATAGCAATGGCATGGCACTGCATGTTCTGGTTGTATGAACACTCTTTTGCTTCACATGATGTTATTTTCGGCATTTGCATGATCATATAGATTCTCCTGTCAGTTACCGCCAGCCCTTCTTCAGGTATCATGAGCAATAGTGAGGCCAAACGTCGAACGTTTAGGAAATCCAGGCTGTTACGGCAAGATACCTGGCTGCTGTCTGTGGCTCTGCCGGGAAAGTTGTAAGATTTTCCGATACTTTTGTCGGAATCAGGCCTTTCATGGCCTGACTTTGAAGATCAAAAGGGGACAGGCTGCTTTTCAGAAATGCAGCCTGTCCCCTTTTTATTATTTCACCTGAGCGGATTGACAGTCCGAAACCGGCTGCTAGAATTTAAAAGCACTCAAATTCAACTTCGGAGGTAAGGCAAGATGCGAATTTTCGAAACAACGGCAGTAGTAATTGGTACGGCGCTTGTCCTCAGCACTTCGGCATTCGCTGCCGGGGACGCAAAAAAAGGGAAGATGCTTTTCGATGATGCGAACTTTGCCGGCGGAAGCGTTTCGTGCAGTTCATGTCACCCTGATGGCAAGGGGGTGGAAAGCAGCCATGCACGGCAAAAAGGAGTGGAAGAATCCGGGCGGCACATGGCTATCTCTTGAGGATGCAGTCAACGTGTGCATCATATTGGCCAACAAGGGGAAGGCGATAGACCCAAAATCAGCAGAGATGAAAGATCTGGTAGCATACTTAAAATCCGTGAAAAAATAACCAGCCTTAGAAGGAACACCATATCGGTCACTATGTTTCTTTACGGGATTAACAGGGGGACAGGCTGCTTTTCAGAAATGAAGCCGGTCCCCTTTTTACGTCCGCTGGCACTGGTGACGTGCCTTGTCAGCTTGATCTGCTTGGAAGCCTGACCCCGCAAGGTGTTCTATTTTTCTTGACAAGCTTCCCCGTTGAGGTAAGATGCTCGCGAACAAAGCACAGTTCAATACATTGGTTAAACGATAATACTAAACCATTCGCGAGAATGGGACGGAAAGCCTACAGGGTCTCATTGAGATAGCCGGGTCGCCGAAATATCCAGCAGATATTCGGCGACCCGGTTTTTTTGTGCCACATTCGTACCTGCGGCAATGATGATTTCCCCTTCGGCAGGGGCACATGTTCGCGGACAAAGCACAGTTCAATACATTGGTTAAACGATAATACTAAACCATTCGCGAGAATGGGACGGAAAGCCTACAGGGTCTCATAGAGACAGCCGGGTCGCCGAAATATCCAGCAGATATTCGGCGCCCGGCTTTTTTTGTGCCATCACATTCGTATCTGCGGGTGAGGCCCGGCGTCACGATCCGGGTCGAACTTCGACACAGGCAGTATACATCATTGAAAGGACCTTATTTGACCCATGCGCCGAATCATTGAGCTGTTACCCTTATCCAATACGCTTCGTCTTATAGCTCTTTTTGTCGTTATCTTATCTCTCAATGGCTGTGCTGCAATGACAAGGAGCTCATGAGGAATACCAGCTTGTTCCAAGGCATTTGGAAGAAAATGTCGAACGAAATGAGTTTTCTGTTGCAAAAGGAGATGATGTCATTGGCCGGTTGAGATTCATCACGTCTTGAAAAGGGGGATACGCTGCCGGATATTGCACGGCACTTCAGCCTGGGACTCAATGGAGTCAGTGCAGCTAATCCAGGGGTGGATATATGGGTGCCTGAGGCCGGAGAACGTATCATGTTGCCTCTGAGTTTTATCCTGCCGGACGCTCCCAGAAAAGGCATCGTGATCAACCTGGCCGCAATGAGGCTTTTTCAATTTAAAGGAAATAGTGAGTCACTGGCGGTGTTGACCTACCCGGTCGGTGTCGGTACCGAAGAGCGACCCTCGCCCAGAGGTCACATGCGTGTGGAGCGCAAGGTAAACCGGCCGACCTGGCATGTGCCCGCCTCAATTGCCAAGGATCATCTGAAAAAAGGAGATCCTCTGCCCGCTGCAGTTCCGCCGGGACCTCAAAATCCCTTGGGAGAATACGCGCTCTATTTAAGTGCGCCGAGTTATTTGATCCATGGCACTAATAAACCGGCCAGCATTGGTCTTAGGGCAACCAATGGCTGCATAAGACTCTATCCGGAAGACGTGAAAAAACTCTATGAGAACACTCCGGTTAAAACACCTGTAAGCATCGTTAACCAGCCATATCTCCTGGGTCAAAGCAATGGAGTAGTTTACATGGAAGTTCATGCGTCCACGGAAGACTTGGACGCTGCTGAGTTTGATAAGATATATACAAAATTGAGAACTATTGAAAAGGAATCAGGGCGCACGCTTGACTGGAGTAAAGTTAAGAAAGTATTGGCCGAGGCCCGCGGGATTCCTGTCCCCATATTCGAGATCAGGCAAGGAAGTGGAAAAGGGGTTGCGGAACCCATAGAGGTCAAGCACCCAGGCGAATTATATGGCAGACCGGAAATACCGGAACTGAAAACAGATGCGTGGTCTGTTTTGGCTGCTGACGTGCGTGACGAGATTGATGCGGTGAGGCTTGCCGCCATTATCAACCACCAGGGTCCGCAAATCCCGGCAAGGGTGATAGCAAAGAACGATAGCTACCGTGTTATCGCCGGCCCTTTCAATGATATCAGAGAGGCCAAAGATGCAATCAAACGCTTGAAAATTGATTTGGAAATAGATGGCAGATTGATTGAACCTGTCAAGAAGAGATAAGCGAGAGAGGAGGTGATAAACGATGAAGAAGAATCTTTTGGTGATCTCAATGATGCTTGTTCTTGCTGTTACTTTGGGTGGTTGTGCAACAACAGGTGACCTTGAGAAAGTTCAGTCGCAGCAGATGATGACTGGTGCGAAAGCTGATCAGGCAGCGCAGGATGCGCAGGCTGCCAAGGCGGCAGCTGATGCGGCCACGTTAAAGGCAGAGGCTGCCGCAACCCGGGCAGAAAATGCTCTGAAGATGGCAGAGGAAAGGGCGAAGATCGCAGATGAAAAGGCGAAGATCGCAGATGAAAAGGCGAAGATCGCAGATGAAAAGGCGAAGAAGGCTGACGACGTTTTCCGCAAATCAATGAAGAAGTAAGTCGGTTTTATGGGAAGCTGTTAACTTTGCTGTTAGTGCTCCGGAAAGGAAGTGGCAGGGTTTTGATACTCTGCCACTTCCTTATGCTTCCACCGTTCGGAACATGTTTTGGATATATCAGGAAGAGGAAGAGGAATGGTTCTGCGATCATCAAACATATTACTAACGAACACGAAGTCGTATATGGGTAAAAAGCAAAGCAGGATGGGTAAACATCTAAACTTATTCTTTGTCTGCATCATAATGGCACCAATGCTGATATGCGGATGCAGTCACTTTAATGAGGGATTTCAGGCCAAGTCAACCTTCAAAGAAGCGAATGATTTTTTCAGCCAGGGAAACTACAAGGCCTCTCTGGGCAAATATCAGCAGATTATTGAAAAATATCCCACGGCGGGAGACAGGGTTCTTTTCGAGATGGGTATTATTTATGCGTATCCCGGGAATGAGCAAAAAGATTATCAGAAATCTCTGGAATGTTTTCAGAAACTCATAAAGGATTACCCGGGGAGTGGGTACAGGAAGGACAGTGAGTTGATGATATTTAATATCAATAATGTCATTGTCAAAGATAAGACGATTGCTACGCAGCAGGCACAGATTGAGGCGCTCCGAGCAAGAGGTTCAAAGCAGGGGGAATGAGATTATTACCCTGCAAAAAAAGATTGAAGCGCTTGAACAAGAGGTTAAGAGCAAAGAGAATGAGATTATTACACTGCAAAAAGAGGTTTTTGCAATCCAGAAGGGACCGGCAGACAAGATTCTGATAGAAAAGAAAGAACGACGATTGACGTTGCTCTCAAAGGGCAAGGTGCTCAAGACCTACAAAATAGCCTTGGGGGGAAACCCGAATGGTCCAAAAGAAAGGCAAGGCGATAACAAAACCCCGGAGGGAACCTACGTTATCGATTCAAGAAACAAGGACAGCCGTTATCACCTGTCTCTTCATATTTCCTATCCAAACGAGAAAGACAAAAAGCGGGCAAAACAACTTGGTGTTTCTCCGGGCGGAGACATCATGATCCACGGCATTAAGAATGGATTCTCGTGGGTTGGTGATCTTCACACAGAGGTTGACTGGACGAAAGGGTGTATTGCCGTTACAGACGAAGAAATAGAGGAAATTGACAAGTTAGCGCCAAATGGCACGATCGTTGAGATAAGGCCATGAAAGACATGATGGGACGTAGTCGTTTGTAGTTGCAAAACTTGATCTGACGCTGCGTTGAACCTGCCCTGAGTTACACCTGCCTTCGAATCCCTCTTTTATTTTAATAAGACTTGGTATATAACCTGCCTTAATAATTTCAGCATAGCAATTCACAACTCACAGTCGGAGGTACACATGCAACGGATATCCACTCTGCTGGTTTTGATTCTTGTCCTCGCCATGTCATCGAACTATCTAATGGCAGCGGATACCCTTTCCAAGCCAGGTAAATTTGATGAAGAGGAAATATTGACTAGCGAGCGACTCGGAACAAAATACGATACGATCGTTGTTAAGGATTACTCAACCAAGGGTGCGGAAATTGCTAACATCGACGATGAAGAAAAGAAGATGCTGAAAGATGCTGAAAAAGAGATCGTCAAGGCGCTTACAGAAAGTACGGTAAAACACCTTAAACAACTGAATATCTTCAAGAGAGTTGAAGCCAATAGTTCACTTAAGAATAAAGCGGTTATTCTGAGGGGGAAAATCACTAAGTTTAACGGTGGAGTGGGGGCGGCCAAATGGTTTCTTGGCTTTGCTGCCCCAAAGAGCACCAAGACTAACATTTCAATTGATGCAGAATTAGTTGATGCAGCAACTGGAACAGTGTTGGTGAAAATCAAGGATGTCCGTTCTGGCGGAGAAGGTAACACCCTCGGGAGCCACAACATGACGAGAGCCTTTATTGTGCAGGCGCAGGACGAAGGCAATGAATTCGCCGAATTCATAAAGGAAATTTATTAATGATCAAAGGGAAGCCAGTTGGCTTCCCTTTTCCGTAAGTAGGATGTGATTCTTGATTTACTGGGCGGCCAATCGGCCGCCTTTGCTTTTTCTGTACTTGAACTGTAACTGCAAACTACCCCTTTCATCAGCAGCCATGTGTCGCAAATTTGTGATGTCCCCTAACAGGAAAAACCTCTTGGGGGCACGACTCGAAATTATGACTTTCATTTTTACTTTGCCGGAATTGGTGTAGAATTGAAGAGTGGGTTTTATTAATTTCAGCTTTCCTTGTAATACGGAATCTTGTTTTGGATATATGGGGGTAACTGATGACGATTGATCGATTAACCTGGATTTTGGAACGTGTATTTTATTATCTGCTGATTTTCCTCCTTCTGGCTTCAGTGATATATTCGCTTTCACATGAGCATTCTCTGGCAGCTCTGATGTTATTTGTCCTGTTTATGATCGTCTTCCACAAGGGAGTGGTGTGTATCAGTATTCCAGCAAATTCTCTTGTACTACGGGAAGGCAAGGTGGTCTTCCTAATCCCTGAGAAGAGTGTCAGGAACCGGTTTGATTTTGTATCGAGAGGGCAAACCATTTTCACATTGCCGCATTACAGCTTGCTGGATCATCCATACAAGCTGGAGAAATTCTCTCCGGACGATAAAGAGGGGTTGTACGCCTGCCGCCTGTCACTTCAGCTTGGATATGATACCGAACTAACTGCATTACAGCGTGCATATGACAGTATAATCCTACATCAGGATTGGCTGAAATTTGAAGTTAGCAGACTGCTTTTGAAAAGCTTGGCTTGCTTGGTATGTCCGCCAGTCTCCTTGCAAAACGAAGAAGCCATACAGGAGTATCTTAAGCCGCTTGTTGCAGAACTCAATCTTGGGCTGGAGAGCGTCGGGTTGAAAATTGTGGAGGCGACCTGTTCATTCACCGCAGGTCCGACACTTGTCCGTTTTGTAGCAGCCGAGCAAGAAATGTTTGAAAAAGAGTCACTGCTTTAGTTTCCGGGGACGGTATATTTAATTCAAAAGGCGGCCAATCGGCCGCCTTTTCAGTCCACTGCTGTATTGCGACCGCATCGACCTGCTATTTCCTTCTACCCGCTCTCACCAGCAGCCATTTGTCGCAAGTTTGTGATGTCCCGTAACGGCGGTGCCCCGAACAGCCGGTTGTATTCACGGCTGAACTGGGAAGGGCTCTCGTAGCCGACCTGAAACGCTGCGGTTGCGGCATCCATGCGTTCTGCCAGCATCAGGCGCCTGGCTTCCTGCAGGCGGAGCTGCTTCTGGAACTGCAACGGGCTTAGAGCGGTCATCGACCGGAAGTGGTGATGAAACGTGGAACTGCTCATGCGGACCTGCGCGGCAAGGTCATCGATACTCAACGGCTGTGAGAAGTTGCCCTTCAACCAATCGATTGCCCGCGCTATCTGATGACTCTGACTCCCCGCCGACGCTATCTGGCGCAAACGCTCACCCTGATCGCCCACCAGCAGACGGTAGATGATTTCCCGCTGGATGATCGGCGCCAGGATCGGAATGTCCTGCTGTTCGGCAAGCAGGTCGATCAACCGCTGAAAGGCGGTGAGCAGCGGCAGCGTCACCTCGCCGGTCGCCATGCCACGGCTTGATTGCTGCGCACGCGGCGGGGGAAGATTGCTGTCCACCATCAGTTGCGAAATCTCGCGCTGATCAAGTTTCAACCTGAGCCCCAGGTACGGCTTCTCCGGGCTCGCTTCGATAATCTGCACAACCGTGGGGAGATGCACGGACGTGATCAGATAATGGTGCGCGTCATACACATAGGTGTCATCTCCGAGCAGCACGCGCTTGGCCCCTTGGGCGACCAGGCAGATGCTCGGTTCGTACATGCCGGTGATCGGCTCGGTCGGTTCTTCCGCCGAAACAGTGACAAGCCCGGGACTGCGGTTGTGTGCAGCTCGCCTTTTTCGGTCCATCGGGCAATGCTCTTCCCAAAGCTTCAATCGCAACTTCCATGCTGTTATTCTCAATATCCTGCATAACGGCCTCTTTCGCATGATCCTCCTGCTAAATACTACCTGTCCCCACTTGCGTTACAACTATTATCCAGCTTCGGACGATTAGGCAATAAATGAACAGGATTGGTCTACCTGCCTTTGAATACTATACTGACGATCTGAGTTCTGAAGTACGATACAATCATCGACAGTCTCGAAACAGGTGAAAGGAGAAAACAATGCAAAAACGTATATTGGGAAAAAGCGGTCTGGAAGTTTCGGCTCTCGGGCTCGGCTGCATGGGGATGAGCTTTTCGTACGGCCCACCCAAAGACAAGCAGGAGATGATTTCGCTCCTCCGGACAGCCGTGGAACGCGGCGTCACCTTCTTCGATACGGCAGAGGTCTATGGCCCGTTCACCAACGAGGAACTGGTCGGTGAGGCGCTCGCGCCGCTGCGCGACCAGGTGGTGATCGCCACCAAGTTCGGTTTCGATACCAGCGTCGATCCCCGGGCGATGAAGGGCAGCGGACCGGTCCTGAACAGCCGGCCGGAGCACATCAAGCAGGTGGCCGAGGCCTCGCTCAAGCGGCTCAGGACCGATGTCATCGACCTGTTCTATCAGCACCGCGTCGATCCGGACGTGCCGATCGAGGACGTGGCCGGAGCGGTGAAGGAGCTGATCCAGGAAGGCAAGGTCAAGCACTTCGGCCTTTCCGAGGCCGGAGTACAGACGATTCGTCGCGCCCACGCCGTCCAGCCGGTGACGGCACTCCAGAGCGAATACTCGCTCTGGTGGCGACGCCCTGAAGAGGAAGTGCTGCCGACCCTCGAAGAACTGGGGATCGGCCTCGTCCCCTACAGCCCGCTGGGCAAGGGATTCCTCACCGGCAAGATCGACGAAAACACGACCTTCGACAGTACCGACTTCCGCAGCACCCTGCCGCGCTTTACGCCGGAGGCGCTGAAGGCGAATCAGGCCCTGGTCGATCTGCTTGGCAAGATCGCAGCACAGAAGAAGGCGACACCGGCCCAGATCGCACTGGCCTGGCTGCTGGCCCAGAAGCCGTGGATCGTGCCGATCCCGGGCACCACGAAGCTGGATCGCCTGGACGAGAACATCGGCGCGGTTGCAGTCGAACTTACGGCCGACGATCTCCGCGAGATCGACAGCGCCGCCGCACAGATCACGGTGCAAGGGGCACGGTACCCCGAAAAACTGGAGCAATTGACCGGTCGCTGAGTATTACACATAACCAAACAGGAGGATAAATCCATGTACAACGCAAAAGCCTATTCCGCTGCCAGTGCGACATCGCCGCTGGCCTCCACCACGATCCCGCGCCGCGATCCGACCGAACGCGACGTGCAGATCGAAATCCTCTTCTGCGGCATCTGCCACTCCGACCTCCACACGGTCCGCAACGAGTGGAGCAGCATCATGCCCACCGTCTACCCGATCGTTCCCGGCCACGAGATCGTCGGCCGGGTCACCAAGGTCGGTTCCGCCGTCACGAAGTTCAAGCCGGGCGACCTGGCCGGCGTCGGCTGCCTGGTCGATTCGGACCACACCTGCCCCAATTGCCAGGCCGGCCTGGAGCAGTTCTGCCCGAACCAGACCCTCACCTACAACTCCCCGGACAAACACCTCGGCGGCGTCACCTACGGCGGCTACTCCGAGAGCATCGTCGTCGATGAGCACTTCGTCCTGCGCGTCCCCGCCAACCTCGATCTCGCCGGGGTCGCGCCGCTGCTCTGCGCCGGGATCACCACCTACTCGCCCATGCGCCGCTGGGGCGATCACCAAGGGCAAGAAGGTCGGCGTGGTCGGCCTCGGCGGGCTGGGCCACATGGGGGTGAAGTTCGCCCATGCCTTCGGCGCCCACGTCGTGGTCTTCACCACCTCGCCCGGCAAGAAGGAGGACGCGCTCCGCCTCGGCGCCGACGAGGTCATCATCTCCACGCAACGCCGACGAGATGAAGAAGCACGCCGGCAGCTTCGACTTCATCCTCGACACCATCGCCGCCGAGCACGACATCAACGCCTACATCAACCTGCTCGGCCGCGACGGCAACCTCACCCTCGTCGGCGCGCCGGAGAAGCCGCTCGCCGTCTCTGCCTTCGCCCTGATCGTTCGGCCGCCGCAGCCTCTCCGGCTCGCTCATCGGCGGCATCGCCGAGACCCAGGAGATGCTCGACTTCTGCGGCGCAGCACAACATCACCGCCGATGTCGAAGTCATCCCGATCCAGAAGGTCAACGAAGCCTACGAGCGGCTGCTCAAGTCCGATGTGAAGTACCGCTTCTCCATCGATATGGCGTCGCTCAAGATCCGAGTAAACGAAAAAGGAGATGCATATGACAAACGGTAACGTCCAAAAAACGATGGATGACTTAGAGGCTTTAGCACCGGACTTTGCGAAACTTACGAAAGAGTTTCTTTTCGGAGATATCTGGGAACGTCCCGGACTCTCGCAGCGCGATAAAAGCTTGATTACCGTGACATGCCTGGTTGCGCTGAATCGTATCGAACAAGTCGATTTTCATCTGAAAAAGGCTTTTGAGAACGGGCTCTCAAAGGAAGAACTTGTGGCTGCGATTACGCATATCGCTTTTTACGCCGGGTGGCCCACTGCAGCCTCCGGCTTCAGTCACTTGAAAAAAATAATCGATGAGCAATAAATTAAAAGGTGGCAGGCTACATTGTTAAAAGTAGCCTGCCACCTTACGGTACGCGGTTGCCGTCAGGTTAATAATGATTGTAGTGCCGAGGTAAATGATATTGAATTCCATTTGCAATATTAGCGAGAGGCGTATATATTAGGGATAAAAGAAGGCAACCAAAAATAATGGAGGTCGGCCATGAAGTCTTTGACAAGAACAGTTTCGGTTCTGGCCGTCATGTTGCTGATAAATTCCATGCCGGTCTTGGCCGGTGAAGGGACGGGACAGAACACGGGACGAGGTTTAGAGGCACAGAAGGATGAATGCCTGCTGGTGGCAAGGGATTGCAGTTCTGATACCCTTAATGCCAGGGTGAAGAGGATAGAGCAGGAAATTTCGAAGGGTTCTGCTGTCTATTCCAATGAGGAGTTGAACCAGCTTAAACGCGAGTTGGAAGGCGTTTCCAGACTGCAGCAGATCAATGAGAACCATTTTCCGCCGGTATCGCTCTGATCCCGGAATTACATAGAAGTCGTACCACAGAAGAAGGCTGTGCGGCCAAGGTGCCGCGCAGCCTTTTGTTTATGGTGAGGTTTGAATCCGGTAGGGGCCGCCTCCGGGGTCCGACTTGATTTTCTGACTTTTGTGAAATTTCCGGGACACCGTGTCTGATTCAACAGGCGGCGATCGACTGTCAAGCCGGATACCCCAGCCCGGTTGTTTCGTTCAGCAGGGTTTCCGCCAGCTCCCGGAATATCGCCTCCTCTACCCCGTGCTGCATCCATAGTTCTATAACCCGCCCGCCGCAGTGGATCATGCCGACGATGCCGGCAGAGGTGCCGCCGGCAACCACGACCGAAAACGCACCGGATACGATCATGACGATGCCTGCCACGAAGAGGGTAAGGCTGGACAAAAAGAGCGGGGTCTCGATGTGGCGGAAGGGTGATTTGAGTATGTGGCTGATGGCTGCATACACCATGGCACGGTGCCCGAGTTGCTCCAGACAGTCGGCCAGGGCAGGCCCGCTGCAGCGGGCAACGCAGCGAAGGTACAACCGGCGGAAGGCTTCACGGTTGTTGGTCGTCAGCCGGTCTCCAACATAGTGCTCAAGTTCGATGTTGATGGTTAACGTGTCCATGGTGACCTCCAATCTGAAGACGTTACACGGAACAAAAAGCCTTTGATTGGTGCGCAGCATAAACAATACCAAAATTAAAAGCGTGTGAATGCAGCAGCTACGGGGCTTGAATGTTGGTGCGATGACGGGATGCCGTTTCCGGTGCCTGCCCACTATGCAGTGGAAGATGCGGGTGATTTATTTTTAGGCAACAGTTCCCTTCAAAAACAACAATGGCCGATTCTTATGGGAATCGGCCATTAGTAAGGTCTTTCAGTCGGCACTTGCACGGCAAGGTTCCTGATCCCACATCTCGAATTCTTCTTCAGTGATTCGATGAAGTTCTACGGGGATGCATTCCTCATTCTGCGGCTTACCCTTGGTAATGTTTCTGGCTCTCATATCTCATCCCTCCTTCCACTCTTTGAACCTATTGTAACAGGATCAAAGCTTATTGAAAACAGTTTTCAATAAGCTTTGAATGAAAAGGAAAACTTTCTGCAGTACGTGCAGAACTTGATATAATAACAAAAAGTCAAGCCGACCCCGGATTTTGTTCCACCAGCTATGGCAGATGTGAAGCGGGGAGTACAGTATGGGTAAAAGTCGTTTGGAAGCCTTCAGTGACGGTGTGCTGGCCATTATCATTACCATCATGGTACTGGAGATGAAGGTGCCGCCGGGGAGCGATCTCAGCGCCCTGCAGCCGATCCTGCCGGTGTTTCTCAGCTATCTGCTCAGCTTCGTCTACATCGGTATTTACTGGAACAATCATCACCATATGCTCCACACCCTCCACCGGGTGACCGGCGGGATGCTCTGGGCCAACCTGCATCTGCTTTTCTGGCTGTCGCTCTTCCCCTTCGTCACCGGGTGGGTCGGCCACAACCACTTCGCCTCCGCCCCCATGGCGCTCTACGGGGTAGTGCTCCTGCTGGCGGCCATCGCCTACTTCATCTTGCAGCAGACGATCATCGCCAGCCAGGGGAGCGAATCGCTCTTGCGAAGGGCGGTCGGCCGGGACATCAAGGGGAAGATCTCTCCGATCCTGTACGCCGTGGCCATTCCTCTGGCCTATTACCGGGGCTGGCTTTCGGGTGCCATCTACGTGCTGGTGGCGCTGATCTGGCTGGTGCCGGACCGCCGTATCGAACGGGTACTGGGGGAGGCCGGGGCGTGAGCGAAGCGTCCATGCACTCTGGCTCCGAGGCCACCTCTACCTTCGTGGCCAGTGCCATCGACGGGACCTTTACGCGCCTGATTGAACTGTGCACCCGTCCTGCCGAGTATCTGCATCGTCGCCCTTCCTATCCCGAAGCCTGGACGGTTGCCGAACACCTGGAGCACGTCTCCCTGGTCAATCACTTCCTCCTGCTGACCATCGGCAAAGGGGTGGCAGCCGCCCTGCGCCGTGCCCGCACTCAATCGATCCCGCCCGGTGAGAGCGAAATGGCCCGTCTGGCTCCCATCGCCGACCCGGCTGCCTTTCCCTGGGAACCGCCAGCCCACATGATTCCCACCGGCATCAGGCCGGTTGACGAGGTGCGGACACTGCTGGGCGCCCAGCACGAACGGTGCCGGGAGTTGCTGGAGCGGCTGGGCGGAGGTGAAGGAAGGCTCTGCAGTTTCCGGATGTCGGTATACAGCCTTGGGATGCTGGATATGTACCAGTGGCTCTACTTTCTGGCCCAGCACGGCTGCTGGCACCTGGAGTTTCTGGCACGTCGGGATGAAACGTGGATGGCCACTCGTTAGGGATGTCGTCTGTAGTCTGTTTTTTTTGTCCAGAACAGCTCATGATGCTAAACCGTACAGAGCGCATAGCGCCACACCATGAGAATGTTTTGCTTTGACATGGTTGCCGGGCAGGAGTATCAATAGACCCACATTGTAGTAACGTGATAGACGATAATACTAAACCATTCGCAAGGATGGGGCGGAAAGCCTATAGGGTCTCACCGAGACAGCCGGGATGCCGAAATATCTGATGATATTCTGCACTCCGGCTTTTTTTTGCCTGTTTTCGAAAAACGGTATTCGCATCCGCAGCGGTGCCACGAAGAACGTCATATCTGTAACTCAGCATAATAAAACGGGAAAGAGGGTTATCATGAAACAACTCATCAAATGGCAGCTTGTCACCATCCTCATGTTCAGCGCTTCAGCTTCTTACGCCGGAAACGTCGGAGTTGATGTGAACATCAACCTCGGCGAACCACCCCGGCAGGTAATCGTTCGTGAACCGGTGTATCAACCGTCGTATCAACCGCCGGTGCAGCAGATCCAGGTGGATGAGGACGTGCAGTTCATTTACCCCGGGCGGCTCGGTTTTTACGTTGCGGTTGGTCTGCCCTACGATCTCTTCTACGTGCAGAACAACTACTACCTCTACCGTGACGGCCGATGGAGCAGGGCGTCCCGCAGCCAGGGTCCCTGGGTCTTTGTGGATCGTCGAGGTCTCCCGCCTGGTCTCCGCAGGAATAAGATAGAACGGATTCACCAATATCGCGACCAGGAGTACACCGTGTATCGGCGTGACCAGGAGCGCTATCGCGGCAAGCATTTCCGTTCCGCCAAAGAGGAGTGGAAAGAACAGCGCAAGGGGAGGAGCGGCGCAAGGATATGAAACGTGAGGAAAAGGAAGAACGGAAGGAATCCAAACGTGAGGAAAAGGAGGAACGCAAGAACCACAAGGGAGATAGGTATAACGACTGACGCATTTCGTCTGATCGATTCCATACCAATCTACGCTTCCAGCAATAATGCGGGACGTATTTATTCCGGTACAATTAGGAAGGCGGCCATAATGGCCGCCTTCTCTGTTTGTTCGCGCCGCACTCTACGGTTCAACGCACCCGCGTGAGCGTAAACGTCACCCCTCCTGCATCCTTCCCCTTGTCGAACAGGGTCCATTTCTGGACGATGTGATCCTTGTCCGTAAAGGATATGTTCACCGCATGCATGTGTTTCTCGTTCACAAGATTGATATCGTTTCCAATTGGGGCGAACATCAACTCGACCGACTGAGCATCGGCTTTCGCCAAGGCCATCTTCGGCTGGTTGCGAAGCATGCAGTAATGGGTCATAGCCAGCTTCCCGTTCTGGTCATGGTAGACGGACACCATCTCCTCGCTGCTTCCCGGGAAAAGCGTCTCGACCAGCGCGCTGCCTCCGGCCGTGAGGCGATATTCCACCCTGACTTTTTCTCCCGCTTTCCCCATGGTGGAAGTCCCTTCCCATGCACCGACAAGCTGCTTCACACGTTCAAACTCCGGCGATCCTTTGTACGGAGCGGACGACGGTATTCTCCTGCGTGGGCAACGACCATTCCGGCAAGGAATAAACATACCGCTGCACTAGTAACGATATCACTCTTCTCATCACGAACCTCCTTTGCCGCGCTTGCGGGATATATCGCGATCCCAACGAGACGGCTACAGGAACATGTATGTTTCATCACCTACATTGTACATAAATCCACACGATTTGTCAGCGCGCCGGGAACCTATAAGGGCAGGCTACCGGATAAGAGATAAGGAGGTGCCAAAAATCCTTTTTTAATCCATATTTCCTGCACATTGTCGGGGTATGGTGCGCAAAAATAAACCCGCAATGAAAGGATGCATCCATGCTCAGGTATTTCAGCGTTCTCGGCGCACTCTCTTGTTTTCTTATTACCCTCTCCGGGTGTGGGAACTCTCCAAACCATACAATAACCAGCGTCTCTCCTGCAGGCGCTTCAGCCGGCACACAGATAACCATCTATGGGACCGGCTTTGGCTCAAATGCGTCCGATAATATGGTGGCTTTTACGGGGGCGCAGCCCGTAGCAGCAACCAGCAGCTTAGCCACCATGATCAGCGTTACTGTCCCTGCAGGCGCAACAACCGGGGTGATAATGACCAGTACGGATGGGGGGCCCGAAGTAACGTCTCCAACCGGTTTCACGGTGTTCCCCCAACCGACTTTTTATCCCGCAAGTGGTTCAGTCGGTACAATCATAACCATAACCGGGGCTGGTTTCGACTCAGCAACGCCGGCCAATAATGTAGTGGCTTTTAACGGAATGCCCGCAGTAGTAACCAGTAGTTCATCCACCCAGGTTGTCACTACTGTTCCCGCTGGCGCGACAAGCGGACTGATAACTGTCAGCGTAGATGGTGGGACTTACATGTTAACGTCCGCAAACAGTTTTTCCATATCCCCGTAATCCGGCACAACAACCGTTACATCCCCGAGAGAATAAGGGGACAGGCTACTTTTCCAAAAAGTAGCCTGTCCCCTTTTCTGCATGCGTTTCTGTCTGCTGCTCAGGCCACGGTTATGTTCAGGCTGCGTTGGCAATAAACAGACTGTCCGGCAGCAAGCTATCGTTAACTAGTGAGACGTGATCAGCCTCTCCGGAATAACATCCCCGATGGACAGTTCGTCCAGCAGCCTCCTGGTCAGGAACTCTTCGACCTCTTGCAGCGCGGCGGGGTTGAACGGCACATTGTCCAGCTTGCCTCCCGCCATCATGCCGTGCCCGCCGCCCGCCCCCCTGTCGGCCACCAGCCTTTTGATTGATCTCTCCCGCATTGAGGAGCGTGCTTGTCGTGCGGATGGAGAGTATCATCGCATCGTTGTAATGCCCCATGCTCAGCACGGTCTCGATCCCCTCCAGCCTGATCAGGTAGTCGGCGATCTCCGACACCACTTCGGGAAAGCAGATCGCCTGCAGGTTCACCACCAGCAGTTTCCCGTATATCGTCGCGTTTTCAACCCCGCTGTGGATCGTCCGGAAGTGTTCCACCGGCAGTTTGGGATGGGTAATTTCATACAAAAGCCGCTTGTTCGCCACGGGGAAGAGGCGAAGATACGCGTCCCGGTCAGGCTGGTTCGCCTCCCGGCCCAGATCCTGGGTCTCGGATTTGATCGCGTAGAACAGGGCGGTAGCCAGTTTCGTACCGATATGGATATGTTGCGCCATCAGGTATTCGTACAGAATGGTGGCGGTCACGCCGTAATCATCGCGGATATCCACCCAGCGGCATTTTTTGGTGGCTTCGCGCAGAGGGTGGTGATCTATGACGATATCCACCCGGTAATCCGGTGGCAGGGAGTTGTTGCCCGTGCCCGGCTGGGTATCAAGCATGCAGACCGCGCTGAACTCATCCGGATCGACCATTTCGAGAGGGATGAGCGTAATCTCCAGCTCCTTCGCCATGGCGATGTTCTCACTGCGCCCGATCATGCCGGAAAAGGCGATGACCGCATCCCTGCTCAGTTTCATGGCAAGCAGGTGGCGCAGCGCCATGGCCGAGGCCAGACAATCCGGGTCCGGATTGTCATGGAGGATGATAAGTGTCTTTCCCTTGCCCCGTAACCATTCCAGCATCGCATCGGAATGTTCCTTTGAGCGCAAGATTTCCGGGGCGCAGCTATCGGTAGTCATGGTGTTTTCCCTTCGCATGTTGTGTCGCGGAGATGGGTGCCTTTCATAGCAAACTGTGGCGAAGCGCTGATGGCCTCCCCGGGGTCACCCGGTGCAGTGCGCCACCAGCACCGTTACGTCATCCGGCTGCGGCTCCTGCTGACGGGTCAGATCGACCAGCCGGTCCACCATCTCCCGGGCAGTGCCGGCGCCGGCGACATATTCGGCCAGACGGGTGCTGGACAATTCCAGTTCGGGGCGGGCGTCGATAAGTCCGTCGCTATAGAGCACCAGGGTATCTCCGACCGAAAAATGCAGCATCCCTTCCTGGCAATCCTTGTCTCCCGGAACTCCCAGAGGCAAGCCGCGCGGTGTCAGTTCCTCGACCGTCCCGTCCCTGCGCCGCAGGAAGACGAGGCCGTGGCCGCAGTCCACAAATTTCAGCAGACGGTTTTCGGTGTTGAGTTGCCCCAGAAAGAGGGTCACGAAGCTTTCCGAATTGTCCAGGTCCGACTTCAACGCCGCCTCCGCCAGCCTGATCGCCTCGGCCGGATGGTGGTGCCCCAGTGACCTGATCGAGGCCCTCACCGTGGCCATCAGCATGGCTGCGGCCAGCCCTTTGCCCATCACATCACCCAGGGTAAGGGACCACACACCGGTACAGACCTCCTGCCAGTCGAAGAAGTCCCCGCCCACCTGCTTGGCGGGCAGGCAGCGGGCCGCCAGGTCGAATCCGGGGATGACGGGATAGCCGCGCGGCAGCAGTCGGGCCTGGATCTCGGCCGCATAGCGCAACTCCACCTCCAGCCGGTAGTTCTTCAGCTCGCTCTCGCGCAGGGCCGCTTCGGCCCGTTTGAGCTCGGCCCGTTCCGCGGCCTCGTCCAGGGCGCGCCGGACCGCCGGAGCCAGCCGCGACAACCTGTTTTTCAGGACATAATCCGTGGCTCCGCTCTTCAGGGATTCTATGGCCGCTTCTTCGCCAAGCCTCCCGGAGACAAACACGAATGGCGTCTCGGGATACCGCTCGCAGTTTGTCGCCGTACTTCATGTCGAAGCCGACCCCGTTGTCCCGAACAAAGAAGATGATCTCGTCCGGATGGTCGGTGACGGCTCCGATCTCGACCCGCGCCAGGGGCTGCTGCCTGGTGAACTTGACGGCATTGGCCATCAGGTTGGTAAACACCTGGCGCAGCATGGCCACATCCCCCTCACCGACCGGCAGATCCGCGATTTCCCACTCGATGGCACGGCCCCCCGCATCCGCCGACAGTTCGTCGCGGACCTCGCGGACCAAGGCGTTGAAATCGATCCTTCCATTTTGGATCTCAGCACGGCTCATGCGGGAGAAGGACAGCAGGTCGTCGATCAGTACCCCCATCTTGCGGGACGCGTCCGAGATGACCTGCAGGTAGTGCTGGCTCTTCTCATCCTTCATCTCCTGGCCCCGCTTGTTGAGCAGCTCCACGAAGCCGGTGATGTGCCTGAGAGGGGCGCGCAGATCGTGAGACACGGAATAGCTGAAGGCTTCCAATTCCTGATTGGCGGTCTCGATCTGTGCCACATGCCGTTGCAGCTTCGCGTTCAATTCGTTGATCACCGTTTCGGCACGCCGCCGGTTCAGGGATTCCATGAAGGCCGCCGTGAGCGCTTCAACGGCGTCCTGATCTCTCTCGGTATAGCCGCTCTGTTTGCCGGCCAGGGCGATCATGCCGGTGATGCCCCCCATGTAGCGCAACGGCACCCCCATGAAGGAGGTGATCGGCGGATGACCGGGCGGTTTTTCAACGGCATCGGGGTGGGAGGCCGGATCGTTGATGATCCAGGATCGCCCCTCCCTGAGGCCGACGCGGTTGATGCCGCGGGCCGGCATGTTTTTCAGGAGGTGCACGGCCTCCTCGACGGGGATCCGGCAGGCCTGCCATCCCGCCTCGCTGACGGTGGTCGTATCGAAGCGCCCTTCCGCGTTTAATTCTCCGATGAAGCTGTAGGCGCTGCCGGTAAGCTCCTCCGCCGCCTTCAGGCAGGTGCGGGCCATGGTCTCCTCGCTGTCGCACTCCGGGGCTTCACGAAAGATCATGATAATGGCCTTCAAGAGGGCGATCTGCCGCTCGGTCTCCGGCCCATCCGTCATGTTCGCATTCTGTTCCACTTCGTTTGTTGTCATGGTCATACCACCCTTCATGGTTCTATTGTACCACCGGGCAGGAAATAGTGGACAGGCAGTTTTTAAGAAATACAGCCTGTCCACTATTGTGGTTTTGCAGCTGAATTCAGGGGACAACATTCTCAATTAAGCGATCAGCGCTGCCGCCGCTGAAAGTATGGGGGCGGCTGTTGCGGACGGAACAGATTCTGCTATGCTTGAAACATGAGGCCTACAACCGCTTAAGGGAGGGTGCTATGTACGGTAAGGACAGGATTTATAAGAAAGTGGAGATAGTCGGTGTTGCCGCCGGGAGCATCGAAGCGGCAATCGAGACGGGCCTGGCCAAGGCGAAGAGCTCGCTGGACAAGCTGTCATGGTTCGAGGTGGGGGATATCCGCGGACACATCGGCCCGGATGGCAAAGTGGCTGAATATCAGGTGGTTCTCAAGGTGGCTTTTGAGTTGAAGGGGTAGCTGTGCCGAACAACCGTATTACCTGGTACAAAATGAAAGGCCCGCGATGATGTTCGCGGGCCTTTGAAACTCTTCCCTTTTTATCGGGATTCAGGCTGCATCAACCAGCCTGTAGGCAACTTCCTATTTTTGTAAACAGTCTGGCGGCGTGTCCTCAGTCATCTGATCCTCCATTGGTAACAGAATCTGAATACTGCAACTTCTCCTGCTCTACTGATTACTCCTTTTGCTGCGTTGTTCTTGAATCAGGTAGCGCTACCTTGACTTCACTATAACCGTTTCGAACCCGAAGAAACAGTCTGTTTTTATTTTTTTTACCGGCGTATAGTAGTTTGGTTTGCAAGAATAAGGGGACAGGCCCCATTATGAAATGAGCAGCTTGCCCCCCTGATGTGTCACTCCATCCCTTGAGCGTTACCCATAGAAAAAGCCCCGGGTTTCCCCGGGGCTTTTTGTTTCTGCTGGAGTCGCTGTTTAGGCTCTAACTACGTTTGCGGCCTGAAGCCCTTTCGGACCCTTGGTTACTTCAAACGTTACACTATCACCTTCAGCAAGCGATTTGAAGCCGTCGCCTGCGATAGCCGAGAAATGGCAAAATACATCATCGCCATTTTCCTGCTCAAGAAAACCAAAACCTTTGCTGTCGTTAAACCATTTAACTGTTCCGTTTACCATGTGTACTTTCTCCTGATCCTGCTGTTCAATTTTGTCTGATGTATTTCAGACGTCTTATGATTAGGCGCTTCTATGCACGAGAAGTCAATCAGCAAATGACACAGGGAGATATTATTCGCGACAGAGTCGGCGGCGGATCAAAGAAACAGCGCCCCCTTGTGCCGTATTCGGCCCGTCGAACCTGACTGGTTTGAACACAACTCCCTGTAAATATGGTATAAAGTAGTAAGGACTTGTCCACTTTTTTACCTCCCTCTTTTTTTGCTTTTGTTGCCGACCGCCGCAATGGTGGTATGATTACCATCTGGACGCCAATTAATCCGTTTTTCCCGGGAGGCGCGTGCCGGGCACCTTACTTTTCGCTTTACCGGGCCCCAACGAAAGGAGACGCACCATGTCGAAACTGAAAAAAGAGATAGCCGCGATCATCACCCCGTTACAACTCTCGGCGGTGGCCACCATCGCCGATGGGGGGAAACCGTGGGTCCGCTATGTGATGACGGCCGGTCGTGACGACCTGAGCGTGCGTTTTGCGACCTACGCCCAGTCCCGCAAGGTGGCCCAGATCGCTGCTAACCCCGAGGTTCACGTGACGCTGGGGGTCAACGATCCGGCCATGATGAAGCCGTACCTGCAGATCCAGGGTCGGGCACGCTTTTCCACCGAGGCGGCGGAGCGCCACGGGTTCTGGAGCGAGATGCTGGCCGATTATTTCAGCGGCCCCGATGATCCGAACTACGGCGTGGTGGTCGTGACCCCCTACCTGATTGAGCTGGCGAATGCGGGTGTGCCGGTGCCGGAGGTCTGGACTGCGGAGTAGCCGGCTGCAGTTCCAGCGGTAGCAGGAATCCACGCCTGTGTATAGCAATGCAAAAGGCGACCGAAATGGTCGCCTTTTTTTACGCTGTCTGCATGGTGATTGATGAGGTATCTTAATCTTCCCCTTCATCACCCGCCATCAGGTCAGTATGGTGCACTCTGGTATGGCCTATATTACCAAGCCACGGTAAGAGGGTAATTGTAAGCAGTACGACGACAAGAATCAGAATATTCGTTGCCATGGTGAACACCTCCATTCGTCACGTCGGCTCTACCCGAAGCTGACACGCTCTTTTGATTTGATTATAGCCCTTATAAAGACAAAAAAACTACCTGAAATCATAAGGGAGAGAGGCTGTTTTTTGGAAGTGGAGCCTGTCCCCTTTGTCGTCTGTCTCGCTTATTTGTACGTGGAATCAGGGATCGCTCCTGCCGCGAAATCCCCAGCCGCTCCCTGCATTATCTGCTAGAATATGACTGATGGAGCAAGATTCAGCTATGTGAGGTGCAACATGAGAATCAGATCAATCATCGTTATTCTGCTTATGCTGGCGACGGCCGCATGCAGTGCCTACCGCAGGGAGCTAGACTCCAATCCGCCCTTTTCGTCCCATCACTATCGAAGCTTCGACGTTGCGGTAGCCTGGCAGGCGGAACGGGCAGGGCAGGATGTCCGGCTTTCGGGAACGGTGACCAACAACCGTTTCGGCTTTATGCGGGACCTGGAACTGAAAGCCCGGATTCTCGACGCAGAGGGTAAAACTCTGGCCAGGGAAACAATCGCTGATTTCCCTGCCTACATACCATCCGGAAAGTCCGAGTCTTTCAACATGAATCTCACCCTTCCGGACGGGAGGACGCCGGTACGGCTTCGCTTTAACTACACCTACAACCTGGTCGAAGAACCGCCCGCTGTCGGAGGCTACGCCGGATACGATCACATCCCGCGTTTCGGGACGTTCGACGCACCGTTGTGACGGGTCACGTTTGATGCACTGGTGCTCACTGCCTCATTTTCTGGCGCTGCCGAGTGTCTGTACGTACATGACGAGTGACTTCAGGTCGCTTGAGTCGCCGGCGAACTCCTTGCCGTCGAGCGATCCGAGAATGCACTGGTTGACGATGCCGGCAAGAGCGGTCTCATCCTTGTCCGCCACATGGGTCAGATAGCGGCCCCCACGATGACAGCTGGCGCAACTCTTGCCGTTTGTCCCCAGGGAAGTGCTGTTGAACAGCTCCTTGCCCCGCTCGATGGAGGGGAGATCGACAGCCGCTGCCAGGTAGGCTGTCATGATCAGCGTGCAGAGAAATATTATCGGTGATTTCATGGTACACCTCCGGCCGTGCAATTGATTTCTTCGTTCAGAGAACCCGAAAAAATCCTGGTGGTTGTATGATGTATGTCATCCCCCCGTTCCGTAACGGGTGGCGTATAGTCGGTGATAATTCGGGCGGTATCCTCGGAGATCGGGGCGCCAAAGGCTTTAATCATCGTGGCGACTGTTGCCTGCCAGCGCAGTGGTTACGCCAACGGCCTTGATGAAGTCCCTGCGGCTGATCTCTTGAGAGTTCATGCATTCTCCTTTCGCATGGTCATGGTGATATTCTAGCAGGCAATTGGGAGGTTGCAAGTTTCGGTACGGCACGGCATCAGCACGCAGTCAGCAGCGTTGTTTAGTTTTTTTGGCAAAGTCGGCCAATCGGCCGCCTTTGCCGTTCCATGGCATGTGAATTGGTCTAAGAAAGGCACGTCGGATCGGAAAAGGCCACTCTCCATCGGAGGGTGGCCTTTTGAGTTTTTGCAGCCGGTGTCATGTTTAACGGATGATCGGCGTCGGTGTGGTCGGGCCATTGGGGGGGAGAATCGGGTAGACCACCTTCGGCTGCTTGCCCGTCAGGCTGCCGAGAAAGGCGACGATCTGAAACGTATCTTCAGGCGAGAGAACCTTTCCCAATTGGACTTTCCCCATGACCGCCACCGCCTCCTCCAGCTTCCAGACCTTGCCGGAGTGGAAGTACGGAGGGGTCAGGACGATGTTGCGCAGCGACGGCGACTTGAAGGCGAATTTTTCGTTGTCCGCATGGGATATTTTGAAGCGCCCTAAATCGTTCTCCGGCCGCAGGTCGGTGTTGGGGGCCGTGACCACCCCGAAGGGGAAGTAGCCGGTCCCCCCCAGATTGACTCCGCCGTGACAAGACGCACACCCATTATCCATGAAGAGCCTGAGACCGGCCTGCTCTTTGGCGGAAAGTGTCTTCGTGTTGCCGCGCAGGAATCGGTCGAAGGGGGCATCGGGAGTGATGAGGGTCGCCTCGAAGACCTCGATCGCCTTGGCCATGTTGTCGAAGCTTACCGGCTCGGCCTCGCCGGGGAAGGCTTTTTTGAACAGCGCCGGGTAGGCGGAGATGCTCTTCAGGGTCGCCACCACCCGCTCCGGATTGTTGTTCATCTCCACCGATGCCTGTACCGGTCCCTTGGCCTGTTCGGCCAGATCCTTGGCCCTTCCGTCCCAGAACTGGGCGATGTTATAGACCGAATTCAAGACTGTCGGGGCATTGCGCGGCCCCTTCTGCCAGCCGTGGCCGATGGAGGTCTCCTGCATGTCCATCCCCCCCAGTCCCACGTTATGGCAGGTGTTACAGCTGATCAGGTATGAGGCGGAAAGCCTCGGCTCGAAATAGAGCATCTTACCCAGTTCCACCTTGGCAGGGGAGACTGGATTCCCCTTTTGGGCCAAGGGTTTGATCGGGATCGGTTTGAACAGTTCCTTGGCGCGCTTCAGCGTATCGTCATTTCCCGAGGCCGGAAACGCCCCCAGCCCCAGCGCCAGCAACATAAGACAGCCAATACCACCTTTTTTCATCATTGTCCTACCTCCTTAGCAGAAAGATTTTATGCTTATCCACGTTGAGCCACAGGCTGCATTAATATATTTATCACAAAATTCTGAATCTTCTACCCGGCTCCGGCATTCGGAATTTCGGGGACGGTATACCTAATTCAAAAGGAGGTTCCAGACACATCATTACTGCTGCTCATACGCTTTTTGTAAGGCGGCGATGTCGATTTTGACCATCTGCAGCATGGCTCGCATGACCCGCCATGCATCTCACAGTCCGAACTCCTCCCGCACCGTATCCTCCATCCCCTGGTAGCGCGGTGAAAAATGAAACGGGATCGCCCGGGCTGCTCCCGCCTGACGGGCGAGCAGCCCGGCCTGAAGGGCGGTCAGATGGTACCGCTCTCCGGCCCGTTCACGCTCCGCATCGAGAAACGTCGCCTCGATAAAGAGGTAGTCGGCCCCACGGGCGAGATCGACGATCTTCGCCGCGTTTTCCGGGGTGTAGGCGGCGTCGGTGACGTAGGCGATCTTCTGTCCGGGAACGATCTGCAGGATCATGTTTTTCAACTCCCCAAGGGTGAAGTGGCGCTCGACCACACCTCCCGCACCGTGCCACCAGGCCCGGAACCGCTTGTCGTCACTCTCTCCCCGCACGATATCCCGTTTCAGCTCCGCCAGCCAGGGTCCGGTCGGCAGACCCAGCTCAAGCAGCCGGTTCTTCATGATGTTCACATGGCTCTTTTCCTCCAGGGCGTAGGCCAGAGAGACGGTCTTGTGATCGAGGAAGGCGGTCCGGATGCGGAACGTCTCCTCGTCCAGCAGGATGCCCTCCCGCAGATGTTCCGTCCGTTCGCACTCCCGCCTGAAGCCGCGCCGGCAGTGGAACTCGGCGGAAATGCTCCTGCCGTCCGGATGGAGTTCGGCGGCTACCACGGTGAAGTCGGTGGGATAGCTATCCACCAGGTTCCAGGTATAGGAGGCGAGGCGGTGCTCAACCCGGGCGGTGAAACCGGGAGGGCCGAAGAGGTGGATACGTTTTTCGCGCCCAAGGCAGAGCCGGATCAGATGGTCAAAGCCGATGAAGTGGTCGATGTGGGTGTGGGAGATGAAGATGTGGGAAAGCCGAAGGATCTTGCGGGGCGGTAGCGCCCGGATGTCTCCCAGGTCGAAGAGGAGCGCCCGCCGCTCGTAGAGGAAATCGACGTAGAGCGCCGGGTCGTCGAAGGGGCCGTTTACCAGGCGTGGATGGAACTGGGGCGTCATACGTTCTGCCTGATGGCGAAGAGCGGCTCGAAGATCGTCTCACAGTGGCAGATGGGACATTTGCCGGGCGGTGTGAGCCGGTCGCGCTTGCTAAAAACGAAACCGCAGGAGCGGCATTCGGCCGGGGTCACCTCGAGGTGGCTGTCGCCGGCGTGGAGGCTGTGGCGGATATGCTCCAGGTGGCCGTAGACGTCCTTTTCCATGATATGCGCCCGGACAGATATCTCCCGGGCGGAGAGCGGCTGGCCGAAGATGAGTTCGCAGATGGCGCGGCGGAGCGTCTCCCCGGCAGGGCGCGGCACGGCAGGTTTGCGTGGACGTTGTTTCATGGCCTCCCCCCTCTTGCTGGTGCCGGTAATTTCTTACACGTCCCCCGACAGATGTCTCCGCTTGACCTCGGCCGCAAAGCGGTCTGCCTCCCGCTGGGGTTCGGGGAGGCGGAAGCCCGCCGTGGTCCGGAGCACCATCGCCACAGCTTCGTCGATGGTGATGAGATGGCCGGGGGAGACGAAGAGCGGTTTTACGCCGCTGCGGGTCCTGACAACGGCACCGACTGCCTCCTTCTGGTCGAGGAGCGGGGTGTGCGAGCCACGCTCTGCAGCAGGCTCGACAAACTCTCCCACGAGGCGGGACTTGGCACAGCCGATCGCAGGGACCCCCAGCTCCACCCCGAGGTGGCAGGCAAGGCCGAATCGCTTGGGATGGGCAACCCCCTGGCCATCTACGATGAGGAGATCGGGGCGCCGCGAGAGCCTGCGGACCGCTTCGGCCATGTGGGGACCTTCGCGAAACGAGAGCAAGCCAGGAATATAGGGGATCTCCGTGCGGGCGATGATGAAGGAATATTCGACAGGGGTGAGGGTGACGAGATCGAAGAGGACGGCGACGGCAATGGTCTCCCCGCCCGCAAAGGCAGCGTCTACCCCGGCTGCGGTTTCGGTCTGCCGTTGCAGCGGCTCAAGGCGTACGCGTCGGGCAAGGATTTCCTGGAGCCGGCGCAGTTCCGCATAGTCGGGATGTCCATGGGGTTCGATCGGGCGCATACAGGAAGTGTATCGGGAAAATGGGTGAAAGCAAGGGCTGCCACTGCACGGCATCGCGTCGCACATCCGGGGACCGCACGCTCAAAACGAAAAAAAACCGTGAGGGGTACGGGCGGCGGCGACCATCATTGCTTCTTTTCATCCGCACGTTTCTGCCGTCGGCGCCGCCAGGCGGCTCTTCCGCCGAAGAAGGCTCCGGCCAGGGTCAATACCCAGATGGTGATGGTAACTGCTCGTTCGCTTGTGGTGATCATGATATGGCTCCCGCCTGGATCAGAGTGGTGATGCTGTCACCGTAGCACGGGTACCCTCCCTCAGACTTGACTCCGGTCAAACAGGGGGTATATGTTCTGCATATTCCTTCATCCACATCAGCAATTACGGGCTGAACGATCCGCAGCCGGCCGATTGGTGGTAGATGTTCTGTGCATGATGGTGTATACAATTGCGTCAAATCCCTTTAATCCAAGGAACGAATCTCAACGCGGGAAGCGTACATTAACCCTGTCGGAGTACACCATATGAACGTAGACCTGGACGTGCTGAAAAACCTGATACATAAACGGAGTGATGAGATTGAAAAGAGTGTTGCCGGGACCGGCTATCTGGCACGGACAGTTATCGGCGTCGGGACCTTTTTACTCGATAACGAAGGGGACTCCGATCTGTTGTCCGCAAAACAAAGGGTCATCTTCGAAAAATTTATTCTGCCGTTGCTGAATGCGCCCCGCCGGTAGTGGTAAATAGCTCTGTTTTCTCACTTTATGGAGGGTGTACATGATTAAGCTGCTATGGTCAGGTGTTTTTGCGCTGTTGCTGGTGTCCGGCTGCGGTTGGAACGGCACGCCGACCCGGGAAAATGACTTTACTCCGCTGACGTCGATTACCATCAGTGCGGATTTTTCGGCCATTGCCAAGGACACCTCCATTAAACTCAAGGCAACGGGGAACTTCTCGGGGCTGTTCACCCGGGACATCACCGATCAGGTGACCTGGTCGAGCGATACGCCGACCGTGGCCGGGTTCGTTATAGCGGCGTTTCCGAGCCGGGTGAAAGGCGTCGGTCCGGGGAGCGCCACCCTGACCGCAGCCGTGGGGAGCATTTCTGCGTCTTTCCCGATAACGGTAAGCTCGGCGACCGTCGCTACCATGACAATAACCCCCGCCAACCCATCGGTCGCCTTGGGAAAAAGTCAGCAGTTTGCCGTAACCGGCACGTTTTCGGATGCTACGACCCAAGACTTGACCTTCGACGTTGCCTGGGATTCGAGTGCAGCCAGCGTGGCAACAATCGACACCACTGTCAGCAAGGGGTTCGCTCAAGCCATCGCCGTCGGTACGGCGACGATCAGTGCGACGTTTGACGGTGTCAGCGGCAGTACCGTGATGACCGTCACCGTGCCGGTCCTGCAATCGATTACGCTTTCACAGACCAATCCATCGCTCCTGACCCTGTCCACCATGCCTTTCACGGCTAAGGGCTCCTATTCCGATGGCACGTCTCCTGATCTCACCTCTCAGGTTACCTGGGGCTCATCCAATACCGCCGTAGCCACAATCGCCAGCGACGGCACGGTAACTGCGCTCACGCAGGGCACGACTACGATCAGCGCCACGCTGGGGAGCGTCAGCGCCACAACGACCCTCAAGGCGACGGGGGGCACTCTAAGCTCTATATCCATCTCTCCGACCATCGTTACGCTGGTAAAGAATGCTGCCGTCGCTACGACCAGCCTCATAAGCGCCACAGGAACCTTTAGTAATGGCAGCACACGGGACATTACGGGGGTGGTTACATGGAACGTGACCAATTCATCTCTTGCAACGGTGACCGCTCAGGGAGGTCATCTGGCGGTGGTGACTCCCCTCGCGGTGACATCAGGAATCATAATTACGGCCGCTTCCGGCTCACTGATTCCAGCCACAGCCACTCTGACGGTCACCGCAGCGCAGCTCATGTCCATTGCATTTTCCACGACAAACCTCGCTCTGACCGCCGGAACCAGCACCCCTCTAACCGTGAACGCCACCTTCAGTGACGGCACGACCCAGGATGTGACTACCCTCTGCGTCTGGACATCCAACGACACTACGAAAGCCACGGTTGCTGCCGGCGGGCTTGGAACGGAACGCGTCACCGGCGTCGCTGCCGGTTCCACCACCATTACCGCCACGTTTGACGGCAGAACGGTTCTGATTCCGGCAACCGTAATGGTTACTCCACGGACCCTCGTGGGCCTGACCATTTCGCCGATAAACGCCACCGTGCAGGCCGGCAATCAGGCTTCGTTCACGGCGACGGCAAGTTACGGTGACGGCACCACCGTTGATGTGACCAAGGATGCAACCTGGGCGTGGGTGACTGACAAACCGAACGTTGCCATTCTGTCCGACAGTGCGAACGAGCCGGGACAGGTTGTGGGGGTCGATAGCGGTTCGGCGAATCTTACGGTTACGTTCGGCGGCAAAACCCCGAACCAGACCGCGTTGGTCACCGTCACAGGACCCTAGGGTGCGTTGATTTCAATCGATATCAGGAAGGGATTACATGAAACGAGCCTGCCAAACGATAATTGCCCTCTGTCTGCCGCTCCTGCTCTGCGGGCAGGTACAGGCACAGCACTCTGGCCCCTATGTGGGGGCGTTCCTTGGAGGAAACGCGTTAATGAACGCCAAAAGCTCCGACGACCAAGGGGAGTTCAGCTCACGTTCAATCCGGCTCTGCAGGGGAGCGCCGTCGTCGGGTGGGACTTTGAGCCGGGCAATCCTGTAGGAGAGGGGCGGGTCGAGCTTGAATACACCCGGCGCAGCAACCCGCTTGACAAGGTAAAATTTGCCGATGGAAGCTTCAAGGGAGGAGGGAATGTGACGGCAGACAGTCTGCTGATCAACTTTTTCGCCGTCATCCACGACACCGGCCGCTGGTCACCTTATGCCGGAGCCGGCATAGGTGCCGCCCGTATCGAGGCATCTGACTTGACTGTGACCGGCCAGCCCATGGGCAGCGGCTCGGACGTGGTTTTTGCCTACCAGTTGGGAGCAGGCATCGATGTTGCCTTGACCGACCACCTGAATCTCGATCTCGGCTATCGCTTTTTCAACAGCATGCGACCCGCATTCACCGAGGCCAACGGACGCACATTCAAAATGGATTATCTCAGCCACAGTGCCGTTCTTGGCCTGAGGGTAGGGTTCTAACGCGAGGCACTCTCAGCAAACGGAGAGTTGCCGACCACAGCGCGAAGCTCTTCCCCCGCACAGTTACTTTTTAGGTGTGACGGGGCATACGCAACTGGAAGGTTTCGCTTCCCCAACGCACACACTGGGATGACAGACTTTAACGCTGGCGGCTACTGCGCCTGTTCCAGCAGTTGTTTTTGCACCTTTTGTGGCTACCACTTTTGTCACCTTCTTTCATGCCTTACTACTCTCGAATGCGGCGAAACAGTCGAAGTTTAAGCCCCCGGTCCTCAACCACTAAAACCCGAGTGACCCCTCAACCTTGCCGATCTTCCTCTGAACAGTACCGGCAAAGCGTTCGATCTTACCCCTGACACCTAGTGTGGTGTTCGAACTGACCCTGCCTGCGATCACCTTAACAGTGCCCTTTACGATGCGAATCATACCCTTCGCCTGGAACCTTGTGCTTGATTTCATGATAGATCTCCTTCCTGCTGACAATACCTTTCACAGTTCTTATTTCTCCACATTCCTTCAGCAGTTGCACCATATACTGCTCTTCCTACGCTTCTCATTTTATCATACCGGGGTTGTGGCTGGAAAGTGATTATCGGGATTCAAACCTGCGATTGACATTACCCCTCACCTGAGTCAGAATCAGCACGGAAACGCCCGTCTCACAAAAGGAGTAATCAACAATTTTGGCTTGTCATCAATACTCGCTGCAAAAAACGATACGACATTCTTTCACAGCCGGCATTCTTCTGCTCTCGACCCTGGTCTCAACTGCCAGGGGCCAGGACAATTTTGCCACATTTCCCCCCCTGCCGTCCGGCTATACCTCCATCAAGGTTTTTGACAACCAGAGGCGGTTTGTCGGCCGGATTCTGCCGGAGAAACGGTACTGGGTCTCCATCGACCGCATCCCCGCCGTTTCTGCAAAAGGCGGTGGTGGCCGTTGAAGACGCCCGCTTTTACGAACATGGCGGGATCGATGTGCGCGGGATCGCCCGGGCCCTGGTGAAGGATGTGGTCAAGGGGAGATTGGCCGAAGGGGGCTCGACCATCACCCAGCAGCTGATCAAGAACAGGTATCTGTCCGGCGAGAAAACCATCGAACGGAAGTTCGAGGAAGCCCGCATGGCCATGGAGTTTGAACAGAAATACAGCAAACAGCAGATCCTGGAGATGTATTTCAACGAGATCTATTACGGCAACGGGGCCTGGGGCATTGCCCAGGCGGCCCGGCTCTATTTCGACAAAAACCCGGAGGAGTTGACCGACGCCGAGTGCGCCATGCTGGCCGGCGTGCAGAAAAATCCGTCCCGCTACAATCCGCTCGGGAAAGCCGGCCAACGTCACCGGGCGGCGGGACGTGGTCCTCAAGCGGATGGTGGACCTGAACATGATCACTCCCCGGCAGAGACAGGCAGTTGCGGGCCCATCCGCCGGCAGTCGTCAAACCGGGGCAGGCCCCGCAGTATCTGGCCCATATCCGGAGCAAGCTGATCGAACGCTACGGAGCGGAGATCATCGAACAGGGGGGGCTGGAAGTGACTGCCGCCCTGGATCTGAACCTGCAGAAACAGGCCGAGCAGATGCTTGCGCGAAGGGGTCAAACGGATTTCCCCCGAGCTGCAGGGGGCATTGGTCTGCCTGGATCCTGCCACCGGGGATGTTCTGGCGGCCGTCGGGGGCGTCGACGGCACCCAGAGCTCCTATAACCGCGCCTTTTCTGCCAAACGCCAGCCCGGCTCGGCCATCAAGCCGCTGATCTATGCCGCGGCCCTGGAAAAGGGGATTACCGCCGGCAGTATCTGGGATGATACGCCGGTAGCCTACAACCGGGGCAATGGTGAAACCTGGAAACCGCTGAACTATGGCCGGGAACAGTATCGGGGAACTTTCCCTCCGGCAGGCCCTGGCCTATTCCAACAATGTCATCACGGTAAAGCTGCTGGATACCATCGGGGTCCCGTATTTTGTCGATTTTGCCGGGAAGATGGGGCTGCCGCTACGGGCTGAGAACGGTCTCTCCCTGGCCCTGGGAACGGATGAAGTCACCCTGAATGACCTGGTGCAGGCCTATACCCCGCTGGCCAACGGAGGCGTGCGCCCCGAAGCGAGAACCATCATCCGGATCTATGACCGCAAACGTCGCACCTGGACCGAAAATCCTCCGGCGGTCACCCCGGTCCTTTCCCCGGCCACCGCCTTTGTCACCACCCAGATGCTGAAGGACGTCATGACCTACGGCACCGCCAAGGGTCTGAAGAAATTCAGCCAGGCGCATCCATCCGCCGGCAAGACCGGCACCACCGATGATTATCGGGATGCCTGGTTCGTCGGCTATACCCCGCAGATCATAACCGGCGTCTGGGTCGGATATGACAAACCCCAGCCCGGCGGGAAAGGTTTTACCGGCGGCGCTGTCGCCGCCCCGATCTGGGAGCGGTTCATGCGCAAGGCCGTGGCAGCGAAACCGGTCGTTGATTTCTCCAGACCGGATACGGTCGTTTCCGTTACCATCGACCCTCAGACAGGCTATCTGGCGACTCCTGACTGTCCGAAAAAACGGGATGAATTCTATATCGCCGGGACCGAGCCGACCGAGTACTGCCCCAAACATGGCGGAGTTGACCAGAAGTCATTGTCTCCGGACGTCCCGCTCGAGAAGGATGATTTGTGAGTAAGAATGCCGACAGAATGCTGCACTGCAGAGCCTGACCTGCCGATATTAGAGAGTATGCATCTTAAAAAAACGCCTTTTCAGCAACAGACGACGAGGCACGGGTAATTATCGGACAAGGGAGAATGTGATGGCGGAGAAAAACGGTATCCTTCTGGAAAGCGGGACCAATGAGCTTGAGATCGTCGAGTTCTGCATCGATGATGGCGATACCCCCATGTATTACGGGGTCAACGTGGCAAAGGTCCGTGAGATCATACATAAGCCGAAGATGAGATCCATAGTCGCCGCCCCGCGGTCAGTGGCCGGGATGATAACGTTACGCAGCAAGGTGCTGCCGGTGATAGATCTGGCGCAGATACTCGAACAATGCCCTACGAAAGCGGCTGACCGGATCGTGGTGCTTGAGTTTAACAGGGTTGTGATCGGGGTACTGGTCAATTCGGTGTCCCGTATCTATCGCCTGTCGTGGGAACAGATCGAGGCTCCCCAGTCAGTCGCCGCCGGCTCCTATATCACCGGCCTTGTGAAGATGGATGATCGCATCATCCTGATTCTGGATTTCGAACGGATCATCGCGGAGATGTATCAGGAAGGCGCCGTAAAGGCGCTTGCCTCTCACGAACTTCTCGCCCATGACGGCACGGGGAAGAAAGTTCTGGTTGCCGACGACTCCTCCTTTATTCGTTTGCAGATCTGCCTGTCGCTTCGCGGGGCCGGATACACGGTGGAAGAGGCGACTAACGGCGAAGAAGCATGGCATTACATTGACAGAGCCCTTGCTGATGGTACGTTCGATATCGATGCCGTTATTACGGATATCGAAATGCCGAAAATGGATGGCCTTCACCTGGTGACGCTTATCAGGGGGAAAGAGGCATTGGCCCGGTTGCCGGTCTATGTGTTCAGTTCCCTGGCATCGGACGACAATATTAAAAAATGGGAGAAACTTGACATTAACGGTGTCTTGACGAAACCGGACCTGCCGAGGCTTGTCGACATTCTGGGAGAATGTCTGGCGGCAATCCAGTTGGCTGCATGACCCCTTCTGGTCTCGGCTTCGACAGAACCTAATACCACGCCCGAAAAGAAATGATAATGAACAAGACCGCGATAGGCAGGTCGCATAGGGGGAAGGCATGATAAAAGCGGCAATACTTGGACAACTCAAGACGACGGAAGAGCAGCTTATCGAGCTTCTTGACGGGGATGTCCGGGAGATTTTCTCCACCATGGTCGGAGCGGATGTTTCTCCATCCCAAACAGTGGTCACGGTAACGAGGTTCAAGGAGTGCGTCACCGCCATGGTAGGTTTTGTCGGGAGCTACAGCGGGATGGTAAGCATCAACGTCCCGCAAAAGCTGGCGATGACCCTTGCGTCTCACATGCTTGGAATGGATATAACGGAGTGCGATGACGACGTGCGTGACGCGATCGGAGAGATCGCGAATATGATCGGCGGCTCCTTCAAACATCATTTCGTGAGGGATGGCCGTGAAGTCAGGCTCTCGACCCCCTCCGTGATGTCGGGCGCTGAATACGTCATGAGCGTCGGTTCGATTCCGGATACGCTGACCCTCATGTTCGAATCCGGAGAAGATCATTTCATGGTCAGTGTGTATCTGGAGGCGGGGGAATAGCAAACGTTTACATCCGGTCGCGACGGCACACCGGTCTTCCGCACTACAATACAAAGCAGGCAACCGCTCTCGAGTCGGTTGCCTGTTTTGTTATTGCCGCCTTGATGGCCCGTGAAACGGACACTATACGTCCCGTCATGCAATAAATCTTTATTCAGTTGTCGTACCTTCACAATCGGAAAAAGTCGGCTATACTTTCTGCATTGCTTCACAAGCATCTGGAAGGGAGGTACACGATGATAGTTCTAAAGGTGAACGGCACAAAACTTCAAACGGATGTCGGCACAGACACGCCGCTGCTGTGGGTGCTGCGGGAGAAGCTGGGGCTGACCGGCACCAAGTTCGGCTGCGGCGAGGGGCTGTGCGGCGCCTGTACGGTCCAGATCGACGGCGCGCCGCAGCGCTCCTGCATCACCCCGGTGGGAGACGTGCAGGGGAAAAAGATCATCACCATCGAGGGGATCCCGGAGAACCATCCGGTCAAGAAGGCCTGGCTGGCCGAGGAGGTTTCCCAGTGCGGCTACTGCCAGCCGGGACAGATCATGTCCGCCGTGGCGCTGCTGGCAGAAGAAGCCGAAACCGACCGATGCGGATATCGACAGCGCCATGAGCGGCAACCTCTGCCGCTGCGGCACCTATGGCCGCATCCGTCGGGCGATCCATGCCGCCAGCGGCAAGAAACTGTCAAAGGGAGGGAGAACACCATGAGCAAGGCACCCGAAAATGAGCCGGCGACAGTTCATCAAGACCAGCGCCCTGGCCGGAGGCGGGCTGCTGCTGGCCTGCCATCTTCCGTTCGGCGGCGTGATGCGGCCGCGGCCGGAAAGATGCCTTCGCCCCCAATGCCTTTCTGCGCATCGGGAGGGATGACAGCGTGACGGTCATCGTCAACAAGTCCGAGATGGGGCAGGGGGTCTATACCTCGCTCCCCATGCTGGTGGCCGAGGAGCTCTGCTGCGACTGGAAGAAGGTGACTTTCAAGCCGTCACCGGTGGCCCCGGAGTACAACCATGCCCAGTTCGGCCCGATCATGGTCACCGGCGGCAGCACCAGCGTGCGTTCCGAATGGGACCGGCTTTCCTTGGCCGGGGCTGCGGCCCGCGAGATGCTGATTGCCGCGGCTGCACAGCAGTGGAAGGTCGATCCGGCCGCCTGCCGGGCCGAAAACGGCATTGTGCATCGGCCCTGGCGGGAGACAGCTCAGCTTCGGCAAATTGGCGGCCAGAGCCGCGCAACTGCCGGTGCCGAAGGAGCCGAAGCTGAAGTCGGGAAAGAAAAGCCTGCTCGGCACGCCGGTCAAACGTCTGGACAGCCCGGCCAAGATCAATGGCACGGCTGTGTTCGGCATCGACGTGCAGGTGCCCGGCATGCTGACCGCCGTCATCGCCCGTCCGCCGGTCTTTGGCGGGAAAGTGGCAAGCTTCGATGCCGCTAAGGCCAAGGCGTGCCCCGGCGTGCGCGGCGTGGTTGCCGTGGAGGCCGGTGTGGCGGTGGTGGCCGATGATTTCTGGCCGGCCATGAAGGGGCGCGACCTGCTGGAGATCATCTGGGACGAAGGGATGTGGAGCGGCATCTCGACCCCGGCCATGCACGAGGAGTATGCCCGGCTGGCCGCGACTCCCGGCCTGATCGCCCGCAAGGATGGCGATGCGCCGGCCGTGCTGGCCGCGAGTCACGACAAGGTCGAAGCGGTCTATGAAGTGCCCTATCTGGCCCATGCCCCGATGGAACCGCTCAACTGTTTCGTGGATCTGAAAAGCGACAGCTGCCTGATCCGCACCGGCAGCCAGTTCCAGACCGTCGACCGCAATGCGGCGCCGCCAGGGTGGCCGGGCTCAAGCCGGAACAGGTCACCCTTGAGACCACCTTCCTGGGCGGCGGCTTCGGCCGGCGGGCCTGTCCCGGTTCCGATTTCGTGATCGAGGCGGTGCAGGTGGCCAAGGCGGTCAGGCAGCCGGTCAAGGTGATCCGTACCCGCGAGGACGACATGCGGGCCGGCTATTATCGCCCCATGTGGTACGACCGGGTGGCGGCCTGCCTGGACAAGAAGGGGTATGCCGCTGGCCTGGCACCATCGCATCGTCGGGCAGTCGATCATTGCCGGCACCCCCTTCGAATCGGCCATGGTCAAGGACGGCATCGACAACACCTCGGTCGAAGGCGCTGCGGATACCCCCTATGCCATTCCCAACCTGCAGGTGGAACTGCACAGCCCCAAAAACGGGGTGCCGGTGCTCTGGTGGCGCTCGGTCGGCCATTCCCACACCGCCTTCGTCATGGAAAGCTTCATGGATGAACTGGCCCACAAAGCCGGCAAGGATCCCTACCAGTACCGCCGCACCCTGCTGGCCAAGCATCCGCGCAACCTGAAGGTGCTGGAGACTGCCGCCGAAAAAGCCGGCTGGGGTAAGCCGCTGCCGAAAGGTCGCGGCCGCGGCATTGCCGTGCATGAATCCTTCGGCAGTTTCATTGCCCAGGTGGCCGAGGTGTCGCTGGACAAGAAAGGCACCATCAGGGTGCACCGGGTGGTCTGCGCCGTGGACTGCGGGCGTATCGTCAATCCGGATACCATCAAGGCCCAGATGGAGTCCGGCATCATCTTCGGGCTTTCGGCCGCCCTCTATGGGGCGATCACTCTTAAGAACGGCCGGGTCGAGCAGGGGAACTTCGATACGACTATCCGCTGGTACGCATGGCCGCCACGCCAAAGATAGAGGTGCATATCGTCGCCAGCAGCGAGGCTCCCGGGGGTGTCGGCGAACCGGGCGTGCCGCCCATCGCTCCGGCGGTGGCCAATGCCCTGTTTGCCGTCTGCGGCGCCAGGGTGCGGTCGCTGCCGATGACCCCGGAAAGGATCAAGGCGGCACTGAAGAGGGGATGACGATTGGCCGTGCGCTGATAACAGAGAAGAGGGTTGATTGATGACCGATCTGGAATTGTACGAGGAAATGGTACGGCTCACCCGCAGGGGGGAGCCGTTTGCACTGGCTACCGTGGTGGCGCATGGCGGTTCATCGCCCCGCAAGTCCGGGGCCAAGATGCTGGTGCGCGGCGACGGCAGCTCACTCGGCACTGTCGGGGGCGGCCGGGTCGAAAACGAAACGATCGCGGCCTCGCTCCATGCCTTGTCTGACCGGTGAACCGCGAACTCTCGAATTTATCCTGACCGAGGAGAACGGCTTCGCCTGCGGCGGGAGCATGTCGGTCTTTGTGGAGCCTCAGGGAAGGCGGCCGCTGCTGGTCATGTTCGGTGCCGGTCACGTCGGCCGGGCGGTAACGCGTCTGGCCCACGACTGCGGTTTCCGGGTCGTGGTGGTGGACGAACGCCCGGAATGTACCGTCCGGATGAACTGCTTCCCGGGGCCGACGAGATCATCTGCTGCCCGGTCACGGCCGCCTTCGATCGTCTGGTGCTGGATCGGGATAGCTTCGTGATCATCGCCACTCCGGGGCATCTGTACGACTTCGCTGCGGTACGGGGCTGCCTGGCGACAGACGCCGGATTCATCGGACTGCTGGGGAGCCGCCGCAAACGTGAAGCTCTGCTGACATACCCTGACGGATGAGGGGTTTGATGCCGCCCAGCGGGAGCGGGTCGTTACCCCGGTCGGCATCGATATCGGCGCGCAGACTCCCGAGGAGATCGCCGTCAGCATCGTTGCCCAGTTGATCAAGCTGAAGAGGCGGGTGTGAGTCGGCGTGTTGCCGCCATACTGCTGGCAGCCGGCAAGTCCAGCCGCATGGGGAGCTGCAAGCAGCTTCTGCCGCTGGGTGAATGCTCGGTGATCGCTCGCTGCCTCAAGACCCTTCGGAGCGGCGGGGTTAATGACATCGTGGTGGTTGTGTCGGAAGATGGTCAGGAGGTTGCCATGGCCGCCGAGTCGTTTGGAGTGCGGGTGGTTGTCAACCGTGAACATGACGGTGATATGGCTTCTTCCATCCGTGCCGGACGGGATGCCCTGGATGACGGTCTCAGCGGGGTGATCGTGGCACTCTGCGATTACCCGTTGGTAACCCCCGCCACGGTTGAATATCTGATCGGGACGCATGCGATGTTCCCCGACGGCATCATTACGCCGCGGCATCAGGATTCCCGGGGGCATCCGCTTCTGTTCGCCCGGGTCATCCTGAATGAACTCGGCGAAGGCATGACACTGCGGGGCGTGATGCGGCGGGATCCCGCTCGTGTGTTCGATGTTGCGGTCGATGATCCCGGCATCCTGATTGACATGGATACCCCCGAAGATTACATCCGGGTGCGTACCCTGCTGAATCAGCATAGAACCCTGTAGCGTCAGGATATGCTGCCCATTTGCCGTTCCTTTTTATGATGTAATGGTTCTCGATACTCATGTATAATGGATACAGGGTCAAAGAGAACCCGCCGCCTTCGGAACGGGACGGGAGGCACATCATGAAAGTATTGGACATTATTGTAACGGTATTACTTCTTATCGGAGCCCTTAACTGGGGCTTGGTAGGTTTTTTCGGATTCAACCTTGTTGCCGCCATTTTCGGTGAAGCAGGAGTTATGAGTCGGCTCATCTACGCTGTTGTGGGTATAGCTGCGCTGTACGAAATAGGATGCTTTACGTTTGGGCTCAGGGAAACGCAGCACCGGTGGTGCGAAACGCTTGCCACCATTAAACATTAACGGAACTCTTCCGAAGGCGGGGGAGTTGTTGATTCTCCGGGGGTGAATGCCGGGGGTAACATTCCATAAAAAGGCGACCGGTTGGTCGCCTTTTTATGTCTGCAGTCGGCGTCCATGGGGGCACTGCATGTAATTTATGGCCCCGGGGTGAAGATCATCGGCACCCCGCCGCTGTGAACCCTGGTGGTTGCCGTCATGACAGGGTGAGAATAATGGTCATCGAAAGCCGGCGTCTACTCGTTTTTTCTGAGCGCGTCGACACTCCAGGCCCCGCCCCCCTGCGTGCATATGAACAGAAAGACAAAGCAGTACAATACTGCAAGTTCTCCATTGTTCTGGATCGGCAGCGGCGCTTTCAACCCGTGCACCATCCAATAGGCCACAGCCATATGTCCGCTCGTAATGAAGGCTGCCCAGTGCGTGAATAACCCGATCATGACCAGAATGCCGCCGATTAACTCGATTGGACCGGCGACGTAGGTAATGAATGGAGGGACACCCCCTGGCATGCCGGGGGGAAAGCCGAACAGCTTCTGGGACCCGTGACAGAGAAAAAGGAATCCGACGACGATTCGCATCACCGCGTATCCCTGTGAATTGTAGGCCGACATGAATGGTTTCATGGAGCGTTCTCCTTTTCGAGTGGCCGGTAAGACAGTAAAACGGTGCCCGAAGAAAACGGCTTTACTTCAATGAGTTTCAGATTAAGCCGTTCGTTTAGGCCGTGCAATAACGTATTGCCGCTTCCCAAGATCATCGGATTTACGATAATTCGATACTCGTCAATCAAGCCGAGTTTGGTCAACGCCACTGCCAGGTCGGAACTGCCGAAAATCACCATATCCTTGCCGGCCTGTTGTTTCAGCTTCGTGACTTCTTCGGCAATATTTCCCTTCACGAGCCTCGAATTCTGCCATTCAACCGTTTCAAGCGTTGGTGAAAAAATTATCTTGGGTAAATTGTTCATCCGTTCGGCAATGATCGGGTCGTCCTCCATTGCGGCCGGAGTCGACCAGTACGCAGCCATCATCTGGTAGGTTACCCGGCCGAACAGAATGGTGTCTACTGCATTGAGCAGATCGATGGCATAGTCGATGAAATCTTTATCCAGGACATGCCAATCCAGTTCTCTGTCTGGTCCTTCAAAAAAACCGTCAACCGTTATCATCATCTGAAAGATTATTTTTCTCATCTGTTGCTCCTTGCAATGCGTTCACTTCGCGCCTACACAAGAATCAGGAGAATGCCAATGAAGCTCAAGGAAAGAATATCATGGTTGTTGGAAATGTCCAATCGATGGCTTGGCGGTAACAAGCCGGGCGTGAAACTCCGGCTGTCGTAATCGCCATCACGTTTGGTCTGACGGGCGGACGTCACGGCTCTTCAGTCCGCAGTGCGGGGAGCATGTCCGGTACGTATATGTTGGATTTTTCCCCGCTGCGCATTTCAAACGTACTATGTTATCGAATAAGCACTGTCGTTTCTCCCATCAGGGAGTATAATAGCCACAAAGATGATCGTGGACGGATATCTGTTCTGTCGGTTCCACTGTATGTTGCCTGCACATCCAGTTTCTGACTATGGCGGAGAACGCTGGCCGGCACGAGAGCGGCTGCTGCGTTGTCTCGGGAGATACTTATGCGATACCTGTTCTGGCTGACAGCACTGTTTGTCCCTACCATCTGCATTCCTGTCCAGGCGTCTGAGCTGCAGCCATTAGCCGACTGTTCGATAAAGGTTTTCAGGGGCATTAACCAAACCCAGGAATGGTCAGGCAAAGCGCCGAAGGGTTGTTTGGTCGGCATCAATGTGGAGAAACGGCCGACCGGGATATTTGTCACGACATGGAAAATCGGCAGCTCCGAAAGCGGCTGGGTGAGGGTGTCGTTTTCAGCCGCCATGGGCTTTTACGAGGTTGCCAACAGGAAAGCGCTTGAAAAAGCCGGCCGTGATATTACGGCACGTGCCGCGCGTATTGAACGTTGTCTCGATTCGATCATCCGGGTGAACGACCCGCTTGAATGCCGTGACAACGCGACAAAAACATACTCTGTCGGTGAAGCGACAGGGGTTGAGTATAACAGAAGTGTCTGGCTGGACGACAATGGGCGTCACAGCGTCGCTGAATATGCCTATGGCGACAGCCAAGCATCGGTCGACCCGCCGGCCGATCTCTTCAGCGAGCCGGCTCTGCCGCCTGGTACTCGGTTGAATATCTATATGTTAAACAACAGATTAAATAGCAGATAGACGACCTGAACACCGTGCGTTTCAGCGCCGTGCTCTGTTTATTCATGCCGCCGGTGGAAAATTCCCGCAAGCCTGCTACACTTGTGAAAAAGCTGTTCCGGAAGGAGAATAATCATGACTTCACGTTTCTGGGTGGTGCTTTGTCTGGCAATGACACTGTTTGCAGCCTCGTCCGCATCGGCTAAAGTATCCGGCCGCGAGGTGGAATACCGGACCGGCGATACGGTCCTCAAGGGGTATCTGGTTCAGGATACCGCGTTGAAAGGAAAGCGCCCGGCCGTGCTGGTGGTGCATGAGTGGTGGGGACATAACGAGTACGCCCGCAAACGGGCATGGATGCTGGCCAAGCTGGGATATGTTGCCCTTGCTGTGGATATGTACGGCGACGGCAAGACCGCCCAGCACCCGGATGAGGCGGGCGCGTTTGCCGCAGCGGTCACAAAGAACAAGGCGATCGAAGAGGCCCGTTTCAATGCCGCCCTTGACTTTGTTAAACAGCAGCCGTCGGTTGATCCGGCGCGGATTGCCGCAATCGGTTACTGCTTCGGCGGCGGGGTGGTCCTGCACATGGCGCGTCAGGGCGCCGATCTGAAAGGGGTGGTCAGTTTTCACGGGAGCCTGGCAACCGACGCTCCGGCCAAAGCGGGAGCAGTAAAGGCCAGGGTGCTGGTCTTCAGCGGTGATGCGGACAAGATGGTACCGCCTGAACAGGTCGCCGCCTTCAAAGAGGAGATGACCAAAGCCGGCGCTTCATTCCGCTTCGTTGGCTATCCGGGGGTTAAGCACAGCTTCACCAATCCTGATGCTGACAGCTATGCCAAAAAGTTCAATCTCCCCATGGCTTACGACAGGAAGGCGGACCACGACTCCTGGGCGCAAGCAAAAAAGTTTCTCACGGAGATATTCTCGAAGTAGATCTGGATACTCGCCACACCTATATGATCATACATTCTGTGACACCCTGAACCGGAACTTTGAATTTTCGGCTCACCGTCGGCTATTGTTCAAGAAACTGCAGGGCGATCTGAGTTGAATCGATGCGGAGAATCTTACCCGGACATGTGACAGGGGTTAAAAGCAGTGCGGACATGATGCAAACACTGCCGCAGCGAATGGTTTTCGGGACGGCGTCGATCATTTTTATCGAGGCTCCGGTAGTGGATATGTTTTCAAGCAACCCGAAATAACGTACGCCTTTGATATCCAAAAGACATCTAGAAATATAATTGACGCGCGGATCATTTCTTTTTTGGTCCATGACACACCTCATCGTTATGATACGAATAAAAACATGTGGTGCCGTGATACCCATCATAAAACATGCCAAGACATAATCATCGGTAATAGTTGAACATTATTTGTCATTCACCCGTCATAACGGATACGCTGTAAACATATCCGACAGAACGTCAAAAAAGTTTACATGTTGTAAGTAAGCCTTCATTTCTGCCATATCATCGTCGAAGCATGACCCGTCCAAACCATAAATATAGCGGGACATGCTCTGTTGCCCGGATAGAGAAATGCCTGAATGGCTGCTGGAATCGTTGTCTGATACCTATCCAGTCTCAGGCATTTTCTCTTCCCTGAAGTTAGTACCCCTGACGACGGTCTTTTAACTGCTGACCCGTTTGTACCGTCCGGGATTCAATGTTTCTGCCGGTTTCACCGATTCTTTCTGAAAAACTTACACTATCGCTCCCGTCCTCATAAAAAATTCAAACATAACACACTGTTGCAACATGGCATGTATTATGCTGTACTCATAATATATGTTGCCGAATAGGGCCAACGCGCATCTCCGGGTTTCGTCGCATGCAGTATAACGACGGGTGAGGGATCTGTTATGAGCACTAAAGGTATGATTGATTACTATGGTCTGCTGAAGGTTCCCAGGTCTGCCGAGAAAGGCAGGATACACAAGGCTTACTGGCAACAGGCGCGCAGTTGTCATCCCGACAAGGGCGGGAGTACGGAGGCGATGGTCCAGATAACAGAAGCGTGGAAAACATTGTCCGATCCAATACTGCGAAGACACTATGACCGGCTGCTTTCCGAAAACGATGAATCGATTCGTCGTCGCGCCATGAACACTCTACCTGCCGTGAGGACGAAGACTCGCACATACGTCGGTACCTGGGCGGAATTTGAAAAGATCTACCGCACGGCACAGCAGGTCTTCAGGGAGGATCTGGAGGGGGCGAGTGCAGATCATCGGCCGGGCGGACGGTTACAGGGGTATGCGGCGGGGAATAATCAGTCGGGATTGTTCGTTCAGATGGCTGTGGGAAAGATCGTACTAAACGTCGCCACATCCGCCAGGGAGTCGATTTCCGGTTATATGAGCGTAAGAACGGAGATCATGTCCCTGTTTATCCTGGCAACGGTTATCGGGATAGGGACGGGAGCGTTGATGCATGTCCTCTTGCGATAGAATCAATCTCCGGTGAAAAAACTGAAATTGTCGAAGGTTGAGACCCGATCTCACATTGTACGCATATGAAAAAACGGAGAAAATCCATGATCAGATTTATTAGCGGTTGCAGCATGGCCCTGATTATCATGACGGCGGCGCTGGCACGGTCTCAAGACAAGGACACCTGTCGATCTTGCTGCAAAGAGGTATACGGAGTCTGCAAGGAAGGGAGCCTTCCCGATTGCGATTCAAGGTATGACACGTGCCTGGAGAAATGCCTCCACGGCAAAAAAACGATGGATCGTCACAAAAGCGGCAAGACTGCTCCGGTAGTGGTGGAACCTCCCAAAACCCTGATACCTGAAATCCCGGCCAAACCAGAAAAACTGCGGGAGCTTGAAAAAAAGCAGTAACCGAGGAACGTCAAGGATGAATGTCAAGGATGAAGCCATGGAAAAACGGAGTTTTCAGGTCTTCACGGCCGATCACATCTGTTGATTTTGGCTGAATACGTGTAGTATTATTGGTAAGAGACAGAAGTATTTCACAATAAGGGGGTGAATGGTATGGCACCGGAATATTCAAAGGTGTGCGCTGTGACCGACTCCCGGTTACTCAATACACTGACCAGCGAGGCCGAGTTCAGCTGTGCGAGATGCGGCGCCAAGGCACACGACAGAGAGAGCGTCTGTGTGCCGGAACCGCTTGAGCCGGATCATTGACTATAACTTCAGCAAGGTATGAAAAGGGGGCTGCAGACGATGCAGCCCCTTTTTATGTGACCTGAATGAACAACCACACTGGAAAGGCGACAGTGCCGACCGGCGCAGTATCCTACCCCTCCACCAGCTTCTGCCGTTCATCAACCGAAAGACCATCCACATACTCCGACATGCCGCGCAGAGTGTTGCCAAGGAAATAGCGTTCACGGGCCTGGATATCCGGAGGGAGTTGTTTGACGTTGCGATACTGCTCGTCATGCTCCAGGAGCCAGGCGACCAGTGCCGCTTCTCGCTTTGATTCTTCAACAGTCGCGGTTGCCGCCACCCCCCTGACCCAGAGCAGGAGCTGGCTGCGGGCGATCCGCAGATGGCCGGTAGCATTCTCCGCCAGCCCGTAGTGAGCGAAGACCATCCGGCGCGGGGCCAGGGCGATCATCCGGTCGATGGAGTCGAGTGCGACCTTCAGGATGAAGCGTGGGGGGGTGGCGGGGCGCATGAAGATGCCGTCCGGCACACCGCAGCGGACACCCGCCACCTCGCCGGCAAAGAGCAGGTCGTCCAGGAGATACGAGCAGTGGTGCTGGGCATGGCCGGGGGTGAGGAAGGTGCGCACGCCGGTTCGGCCGATGGTATCCTCAAAACGTATCCGCTCCGCCGGTATCGGCACGATTTTGCCGTAGGTCTCCGCCAGCGTGCCGAGCACCGTGCGGGAGCCCTCCCAGAGTTTCTCCGGCGCAATCATGTGACGTATTCCGTCAGGATGGCAGATGACGACCGCTTCGGGAAACTCCTGCAGGAGCGCCCCGGTTCCGCCGGCATGGTCGATGTGGATGTGGGTCAGCAGCACGTAGTCGAGCCGCTCCACCCCATGGCCGCGCAGCGTGTCGATAAGCCGGGGGATAGTGGAGAGGGGACCGGGATCGACCAGCAGGGTGAAGCCGTCACCCCGGTAGAGCCAGGAACTGATGAAATGGCGAAACCCTTCCAGGGTCGGCTGGTCCAGGTCGATGCAGGTGAGGTTGTTGAGATTCATGGTATTTCCTTGTCAAAAACGTGGTGTCTGACCGTTCTATGAACTGTGTATCGCTTCGTGTCAATGCGGGCGAATCCGATTTTCGCGTAGAGCCGGGCGGTTTGTCAACAAACGAAAGAGGGCTCCTTGACAATCGTCACGTAAGGCGGTCTACTTTATGAGGAAGATATGTCTTTCGCACATACCGCAGTCAGGAGAACATCCATGTCTGTCTTGCCGTCATACAGCCCGCCCGATTTCAACGGTGCCCTCCTGGCGGCCGCCCCGGCGGCTCGTTCTGAGCCCGCCCCTGCAGACGGTGTGCTTCCTGAAAACTTTCATGCTACCTCCAACCACCCCGAATATGTCCGTCTGGAAGACGGCCGCTGGCTGATTGCCCGGGAAAGCCGGATGGATGCCGTCCTGGTGTTGCGCGGCGGGGATCTCGATGTGGTCGAACCCCGTAGGGTCAAACAGGGTGACCCGGTGGTTATCGGCAGGAGCGAAACCGGGGAAGAGGGTATCTACGTGCACACGACCGGATTCTCCTCCACGGGCCAGGCCGGAGGCACGTTCGCCTTCCGTACCCGCGGCACCAGGGAAACCCCCTTTTCCCGCTCTTACGACGAGCTGTACAGCGTCCTGCGTCATGACCGGGAGCATGGCTATATCGTCTGGGTGCTCGGACCGGCGGTTGCCTTTGACAAGGACAGCCGCGATGCGATGCAGTTCATGGTCGAGGAGGGGTACTGCCACGCCCTGATGGCCGGCAATGCCCTGGCCACCCACGACCTGGAGGCAGCCCTCTTCCGCACCGGGCTCGGCCAGGATATCTATACTCAGGAGCTCCAACCACTCGGCCATTACAACCATCTGGACATTATCAACAAGGTGCTGCGGTACGGCTCGATCCCGAAGGCGATTGCGGGGCTGCGGCTGGGGGACGGCATCATCGCAGCCTGTGAGCGGCAGAAGATCCCCTACGTGCTGGCCGGCTCCATCCGGGATGACGGTCCACTTCCCGGCGTGATCGTCGATTCTTCCCTGGCTCAGGATGCCATGCGCGTTCATGCCCGCAGGTCTACCACCGTGATCGCCCTGGCCACCCAGCTCCATACGATCGCCTTTGGCAACATGGTGCCGGGTTACCAGGTTGCGCCGGATGGCACGCTGCGTCAGGTCTTCTTCTACGTCGTCGATATGACCGAATTCAGCGTCGATAAACTGGCCAACCGCGGATCGGTGCAGGCGGTGCCGATCCTGACTAATGCCCAGGATTTCATGGTCAATCTCCGCCATAATCTCGGATGATGGGGATGGATGGAGGAAGCATGGACAGGACCATTCAAATCATCGGTGTTCCGATCGATCTGGGGCAGACCCAGCGCGGGGTCGATATGGGGCCTGCTGCGATGCGCTATGCCGGTCTGTCGTCCAGCCTGACAGCTCTCGGGTACCGGATCCACGATGCCGGAAATATCGAGGTGCCGATCCGCGAAACTCTGGCTGATCAGCAGCCGCAGCATTACCTCCCTGCGATCCGCAGAACCTGTCAGGCCACCTACGAGATCGTGCGGAGAGCCGTAGAGCAGGGGCATATTCCGCTGCTCCTGGGTGGTGACCATACGCTTGCAATCGGCAGCATCGGCGGGAACACCCACGCAGCGCCTGCCGGACTGATCTGGGTCGACGCCCATGGCGACTTCAACACCCCCCGGACGACCCTCACCGGCAATATCCATGGTATGACGCTGGCTCTGCTCCTGGGCGCCGGCTATCCCGAACTGATCGACGTCGGCCGTCCCGGCCCCGTACTTCGCCCTGAGGACGTGGTGATGATCGGCATCCGCGATCTGGACCCGGAAGAGCGGGTTCGCCTGCGGGAGAGCGGCATAACGGTGTACACGATGCGGGATATCGACGAACGGGGGATCGGAGCGGTTACCCGCGAGGCAGTTGCTCGCCTCGAACACCGCGACCGGCTGCACGTAAGCCTTGATATGGACGCCCTTGATCCCCAGGCCGGGCCGGGGGTCGGTACCACATCTCCGGGGGGACTCACCTGTCGCGAAGCAGAGCTGTTGATGGAGATCATCGCCGACACCGGGCGCTGCTGCGCGCTCGATATCGTCGAGATCAACCCGATTCTCGACCGGCACAACCGGACCGCCCGGCTGGCGGTTGATCTGGCCGCCTCGCTGTTCGGCAAGCGGATACTCTGACCAAAGGAGCGCTAGATGCAGCCAGCGGAACTCAATGCACGGATCGTCGCACGCGGCAGGTCGCTTTTCTCCGCCATCTCGGGTGAAAAACCGTCCCTGTTCGATACCTCGTCCTGGACCGGCAAGGTCATGGATTGGAGCATGCAGAACGAGCAGTTCAAGATCCAGCTGTTCCGTTTCGTCGATGTCTTTCCTTCCCTGACCACCCCCCGACAGCTGACTGACCATATCCGCGAATATTTCGGCGAAGAGAAGGATCTGCCGCAGGTGCTCTCTTCCGGCGCCAGGATGGCGGGGATGTTCGGCTCGCTGGGCGGTGCGCTGCTGGGCAAGATGATTTCCGCCAACATCCAGCGAGATGGCCCGTCAGTTCATCATCGGAGAGCATGCCGGAGAGGCGGTCACACAACTCAAGAACATGCGCGGAGAGGGTTTTGCCGCCGTAGTGGACGTGCTGGGGGAGGCGACACTCTCGGACGATGAGGCTGAGGCGTACATCGGAACCTATCTGCAAGCTGCTGGACGTACTGGATAGAGAGCAGCAGCGATGGGTGAGCCTGCCGGGGGAGGGGGGCAATCCGGATATGGACTGGGGAGACAGCCCGAAGGTCAGTGTATCGGTCAAGCCGACGGCGCTGTTCTGCCTGGCCAATCCGCAGGATTTCGAAGGGTCGGTTCAGGGCATTCTGAACGGGATGCGCCGGATCTGCGCCAAGGTCGTTGCTGTGAACGGTTTTCTCTGCATCGACATGGAATCGTACCGCTTCAAGGAGATCACCCTGGAGGTGTACCGGCGCCTGAAGCTGGAATACCGGACGTATCCCCATATCGGGATCGTGCTGCAGGCCTATCTGAAGGACACGGACAGGGACCTGTCCGACCTGTTGTCATGGGCTTCGGAAGAGAATACCCAGATTTCCGTGCGCCTCGTCAAGGGGGCCTACTGGGAGTATGAGACGGTCAAGGCCGAGCCAGATGGGATGGGAGGTGCCGGTCTGGACGATCAAGGCTGAAACCGATGCGGCCTTCGAACGCCAGGCGCGCATGATTCTCGAACAGCATCAGATCTGCCATTTCGCCTGCGCCTCTCACAACATCCGGAGCATCTCGGCCGTGATCGAGATCGCCAGAGAACTGCAGGTGCCGGCAGCGCGCTACGAGTTCCAGATGCTGTACGGCATGGCCGAACCGGTGCGCCGGGGCATCCTCAGGGAGACGGGCCGCGTCCGTCTCTACTGCACCCTACGGCGATATGGTGCCCGGCATGGGGTATCTGGTGCGGCGGCTGCTGGAAAACACCTCCAACGAATCATTCCTGCGGCAGAGTTTGCCGAGGACGCCCAGATCGACCGTCTGCTGGAAGATCCGGGCGTCACCGCAGCGCAGGAACAGGCCGGGCAGGCAAGGAAGCCGGAATCGAACCGGTCCGGCGCCGATGGTCTGCCCCGCTTCACCAACGAGCCGATGGTGGATTTCACCCGTGCCGATCACCGCGCCGCCTTTCCGGCGGCCATCGCCCGGTTGCGGGCGCAACCCGGCCGGACCTATCCGCTCTTTATCGGCGGTACGGAGGTGTTAACCGATGAACTGATTTCGAGCAGTCAACCCGGCCCGGCCGTCGGAGGTACTGGGTCAGGTCTGTCAGGCGGGCATTCCCGAGGTTACCCGTGCCATAGCAGCCGCCACGGCCGCATTTCCGGCCTGGCGCGATACCCCGCCCCGCGAACGGGCGGCATACCTGCTCAAGGCGGCGGACATAGCCCGCGGCCGGATCTTCGAACTGTGCCGCCTGGCAGGTGCTGGAGATCGGCAAACAGTGGGACCAGGCCTATGCCGATGTCTGCCGAGGCGATCGATTTTCTTGAATATTACGCCCGGGAGATGATCCGTCTGGGCGCTCCCCAGCGACTCGGCAGCGCGCCCGGCGAGCAGAACCACTACTTCTACGAACCCAAAGGGGTGGCGGCGGTCATCGCCCCCTGGAACTTCCCGCTGGCAATCAGCCTCGGCATGGCCTCGGCCGCCATCGTCACCGGCAATCCGGTCGTTTTCAAGCCATCCAACCTGACCGGCATCATCGGCTGTCAACTGGTGGAGATCTTCCGTGAGGCCGGTCTGCCGGCGGGCGTATTCAACTTCGTGCCCGGCCGTGGCGACGTGATCGGCGATTTCCTGGTGGATCACCCCGATATCGCCCTGATCGCCTTTACCGGTTCGATGGAGGTCGGGCTGCGCATCATCGAGCGGGCGGCCAAGGTCCACCCCGGCCAGACTCAACGTCAAGAAGGTCGTCTGCGAGATGGGGGGCAAGAATGCCATCATCATCGACGACGATGCCGATCTGGACGAGGCGGTGCCGCAGGTCCTCTATTCGGCCTTCGGCTTCCAGGGGCAGAAATGCTCGGCCTGTTCGCGGGTGATCGTGCTGGATGCGGTCTACGACCGGTTTGTGGAGCGTCTGGTCAAGGCGGCCCGTGCCTTTCGGATCGGCCCGGCCGAAGATCCGGCCTACGCCATGGGAGCGGTGGCCGATGCCGCGGCGCAGAAGAAGATTCTGGAGTACATATCGAATCGGAAGGCACGAAGGGACAGCTGCTCTACGAGAGCCCGATTCCCAAGGACGAGGGGCTACTGGGTGCCGCTGACGATCATCGGCGGCATCACTCCCCGAACACCGCATGGCCCAGGAGGAGGTCTTCGGACCGGTGCTGGCGGTCATGCGGGCCAGGGATTTCGACCAGGCTATCGAGTGGGCCAATTCAACCCGTTTTGCCCTGACCGGCGGCATCTTCAGCCGCTCGCCGGAACATCTGGCCCGGGCGCGGCACGAATTCCGGGTCGGCAACCTCTATATCAACCGCAACATCACCGGTGCCCTGGTGGAGCGGCAGCCGTTCGGCGGGGCACGCATGTCCGGCGTCGGCACCAAGGCCGGCGGTCCCGATTATCTGCTGCACTTCATGGATCCGCGGGTTGTGACCGAGAATACGATGCGGCGGGGATTTGCCCCGATGGAAGAGGATGAACGCACCGGTTGAATAGCCGGCATTCTGTGCTACGCTTAGAAATCGGGAGACATTGAGTAGAAAGTGAGGAATCTCCAGATGACCTTCAACCCCGTGCTTATCGTTGCGAAAGTCGAAAAGCCGGAGTGGTACAAGGCCACCGCGCAATTCGCTCTGCAGGATGACTCCACCTCAATCCTGCAACTCTTGGCCACCCTCGTTCCGTATTTTTTTCTGATGGCCCTGATGGCCTGGACAGTTCGCAACGGCTACCCCTACGCAATCACCCTTGCCATCGGAGTGGCAGCGGCCGCCCTGTTCTCCAGGATCTTCATCTTCTTCCACGACTGCACCCATGGCTCATTCTTCCACTCGCCCCGGTGGAACAGGAACGTCGGGTATCTCTGTGGCATCCTGACGTTCACCGCGTTTCACGACTGGCGCCGCAGCCATGCCCGGCATCACATCACTGCCGGTGACCTGGATCGGCGCGGTATCGGAGAGATCACGACCATGACCGTGGAGGAGTACCTGACGGCGCCGCCATTGCAGCGGCTTTCCTACCGGTTGTACCGGCATCCCCTGATCATGTTCGGCATCGGTCCGCTCTACTACTTCCTGCTGCGCAACCGCTATCCGGTGCCGGGAGGCAAAAAGATCGACTTTATCAGCGTGATCGCCACCAACCTGGCAATTGTCGCCATAATCGTGACGGCAAGCCTGACAGTCGGTTTCAGGACCTATTTCCTGGTCCAGTTTCCGGTTCTGCTTCTGGCTGCGACACTCGGCGTCTGGCTGTTCTATATCCAGCATCAGTTCGAGGGGGTCTACTGGTCGCGCCACAAGGAGTGGGACCCCTGGCGGGTTGCCATGGAAGGGGCTTCGTATTACAAGTTGCCGAAGCTGCTGCAATGGGTTACGGGCAACATCGGTTTTCATCACGTTCACCATATGCGTCCCGGCATTCCCAACTACCGGCTGCAGGAGTGTTACGAGGCGATACCTGAACTGCAGCAGATCAAGCCGATCACGATCCGTACGAGTCTGAGGTCGCTCCGCTTGCATCTGTATGATGAACAACAGCGCAAAATGGTAAGTTTCGGTTCCCTGAAAGGGCGCAATCGCGGTGACGGACAAACGAGAGGCGGCTCTTGATTTACGTCATGGTATAATGAAGCGTCACTACAGTTTTCGAAAGGTCTGTCATGATCAAAGGCAGCGAAATCCGGCATACCGATCACACCATTGACCACATCTTCCCGGATCGTTGGTCGCCCCGCTCCATGTCCGGCGAGGATATTCCGCTTGAAGAGTTGCTGACGCTGTTCGAGGCTGCCCGCTGGGCACCCTCATCCGGCAATAACCAGCCCTGGCGCATCCTGTACGCCCGCCGTTCCAGCGAGCAGTGGCCGCTCTTCTACGGCCTGCTGACCGACTCCAACAAGATCTGGTGTGCCCGTGCTGCGGTATTGGTACTGTTGGTCTCCTGCACCACCTTTCCCAGCGGAAAACCCTGCCGCACCCACTCCTACGACTGCGGGGCAGCCTGGATGAGCCTGGCGCTGCAAGGGAGCATGAAAGGGTATGCGGTACACGGCATGGAGGGATTCGACTACGAACGGGCCCGTTCCCAGCTGAACATCCCGGATGGCTTCACGGTGGAAGCCATGGCCGCCATCGGCCTTCCCGGCCGGATCGAAGAACTGCCGGAACCGCTGCAGGCGCGGGAAGCTCCCAACGACCGGAGACCGCTGATGCAGACCATCTGCGAAGGTCCGTTCTTCCTATGACCGGCCGGATGCCCATGCCGTCACGAACGATCGTCATCGGTGACATCCACGGCTGTGCCGCCACCCTGCGGCGGCTGGTCGACGACACGCTCCGTCCCTGGCCCGTTGACCGCATCTACCTGCTGGGCGACCTGATCGACCGGGGTCCGGACAGCAAGGGGGTGCTGGATTTTATCTTCGAACTCCGGGAGCGCGGTCTGGCTGTCAGCGGCATTCGCGGCAACCACGAAGAGATGTATCTGCAGGCCGAGGGAGGATCCTTTCTATCTGGAACTATGGAACGCCAACGGCGGGCTGGCCACCCTGGCCAGTTTCCGGCCGACGGTCCCGGCGACATCCCCCGGAAATACCGGGACTTTCTGGATGCTCTCCCGCTCTACATCCTGCTGGACGACTTCGTCATCGTCCATGCCGGGCTCAATTTCGACGTGCCGCATCCGTTCGATGACACCGAGGCCATGCTCTGGACGCGCTCCTCCACCGTGGAACGGCAGCGTATCGGCGGCCGGCGGCTGATCTGCGGCCATACACCGGTTACGCGCACCCGGCTCGAAGCGTCGCTGAACAGCAGCAAGATCATGCTCGACAACGGCTGCGTCTTCGTCGGTCGGCCCGGGATGGGCAGCCTGGCAGCGCTGGAGCTGGAAAGCATGACGCTCTTCCTGCAACCGAACGTTGATGAAGTGGCCTGGATAGAATAACGCGGCCCCTCACCCCTCAGAGCAGCATGATCCTCGTGGCGGGGACCGCCTTTGAGACCGGTTCCACCGGCAGGCCAGCCTCAAGATATGCATCGAATCCGCCGACCAGTTTATGGACATCGTTCCAGCCACGCTTGAGCAACAGATCTGCAGCCCGGTCACTGTTTTCCTCCCCCGGGCAATCCGATAACACTACGATCGGCCGGTCGTGAGGGATTTCCGCCAGATGCTGTTCCAGCGCGTCATTTTCAGTGCGAAACGCGCCGCGTACCTTGAACAGGCTCCAGTCGTACTTGTGATGATGGCGCAGTTCGACAAACAGCAGCGGATCTCCATGATTCATACACTTCTTCACCGCATCGGCGGTGACATCGAATTTTTCCAGCATGACACTCATCTCCTCTCCTCTACGCTCGTACATCAAAGGCATTACGCCCTTTCCAACAGGTAAATTATACCATATTTCCCATGCCGGGATACGGTTTATAGGTCCGGCCCGGTGGTGCTTTCCTGCGCCATCACACGCACTTTGCAGTCGATGATCTCAATTAAAATACCTGATCGTCGATGCGGCACGTTGCACTGTGCATAATTTTTGATACGCTTATATAAACGGGCGTTCATCTGCTCGGCATCGGTGCTGCTGATGAATGGCCGGACAGCGGGGGGGATCTGATGAAAACGGTTATTATTGGCGGAGTCGCAGGTGGACTGTCGGCCGCCAGCCAGATCAAGCGCGAAGAGCAGAGCGCGCAGGTGATCGTCCTGGAAAAGTCCGGTGATGTTTCTTACGCCGCCTGCGGCATGCCCTACAACCTGTTCTACAAGGATAAGCCTGTCGAGGATCTTTATGCCCTGAATCTTGCTGCGATCCGTACGGAACGCGGGATCGATTACCGGCTGCAGCATGAAGTCGTCGGTATTGACCCGGTTCGGAAGGAGGTGATGGTTGTCGATCACGAGCTCCTCCGGGAGTATCGTGAACGGTACGATTTCCTCGTGTATGCCGCAGGAAACAAACCGACCAGGTTGTCGCTTCCCGGATTTGAAGATGGTGACGTCTTTTATTTCAAGACACTGGACGACACACGGCTGGTCAAAAACGTCATCTACAATAAAGCCCCTGCCAATGCCGTTCTGATAGGCTCCGGGTATACAAATCTTGAGCTGGTCGATGTCCTCTACAACATGAAGATCACTCCGGTCATCCTCGAGAAGTCGGCCACAATTCTCCCCTCGTTTGCCGAAGAAATCCGGGCCAAGGTGCTGGAGAAGCTTGTGGAGAAGGGGATCATGCTCCATACCGGCGTCGATATCATTGAGAAGAAAGGTGCCGCCGTCAGGACCACGACCGGAGACTTCGAGGCTGCCATGGTCGTCGTCTCCATCGGGGTAAGACCGAACTCGGAGCTCTTTGCGGCTGTCGGAGGCGAATTGGGGGTTGCCGGGGCGGTAAAGGTCGACCGCTGTTTGCGGACGAACCTCCCCGATATTTTCGCTGCCGGGGACTGCGCCGAGCACTACGTCCGCCAGCTCGGCAGAAACGGCTACATGCCGCTCGGACCGGTGGCCAACAAGCAGGGACGGCTTGTCGGCAGCAATATCGTCAACAATCACGCCATGAAGATGTTTTACGGCATCGACCAGACTGCGGTATTCAAATTCTTCGATCTGACTGTGGCCACTACCGGTCTCAGTGAACGGCAGCTTCAGGAAATCGGCGCGGAGTACGTGAAAGTATTCGTGGATACGCCGACCAGGGGGGCGTTCCCGGGAGGCGGCACAATGCGGGTGCTGCTCCTGTGTGAAAAGAAGACCGGATTGCTGCTCGGCGGGCAGATGATTGGGCAGGATGTGGTGGCAAAACGGCTCGACGTGCTCGCAACGGCTCTCTACAAACAGATGACGGTGTTCGAGATTGCCGAACTCGACCTGAGTTACTCGCCGCTCTATGCGCCGGTCTGGGACCCGCTTCTCATTGCAGCGAACAAGGCGATCAAGGAGGTGTGACCGAAATCATGATTCGGATCAAACGCGTATATGACCGGCATGAACCGGAAGACGGACCCTGCTTCCTTGTTGATCGGCTCTGGCCTCGTGGCATGAAGAAGGAAAACCTCCAGTTGGAAGGATGGCTGAAAGATGCGGCCCCCAGCGATGCGTTGCGCCAATGGTTTGGGCATGATCCGGCCAGGTGGGCGGAATTCCGTCATCGCTATGATGCCGAGTTGACGGACAACTCCGCTGCCTGGCTGCCGCTCCTGGAGATGGCGCGAAAGCAGGACATCACCCTGCTCTTCAGTGCGCATGACATTGAACACAACAATGCCGTGGCGCTCCGGGCGTTTCTGGAAAAAAGAGTAGCCGACGCTTCTCTTCACGGGCGACCGGCATGAAACGATCATGGCTGATAGGGGGGCTGGTTTGCGCGTTGGGGGGTGCTGTTGCGGTCGTGGTTGTCATGTACATTCTGCCGCTGGATTTCAAGGAGCGCTCTCCGGTCCAGCCAATTATCTTCAGCCACAAGCTGCATGCCGGCTCAAATGGCATCCCGTGCCTCTACTGTCACCGTTACGCCGAAAAGTCGCGGCTCGCCGGTATTCCGTCGGTGGCGGACTGCCGGGCCTGTCATCTCTATATCGCCCCGGAAGCCCCCCAGATCAAGGCACTGATGGAGTACTGGAACAGGCGGGAGCCGATTGCGTGGGTCAGGGTCAACAATCTGCCTGATTTTGTCTATTTTTCGCACATGATGCATATCCGCGCCGGGATCGACTGCACCGTTTGCCACGGTGATGTGGCCTCAATGGAGCGAATCAGCCGCACGGCCAGCCTCAAGATGGGGTGGTGTCTGGGGTGTCACCGGCACCATAAGGCCAGCATCGATTGCTGGACCTGTCATATGTAGGGAGAGGGAGCTACGGATGAAGCGCAGAACCTTTTTACAGCTCAGCGGGATGACGGCTGCCAGCGCGCTTCTGGCAGGGTGCCAGTCCAAGAACGAGAAACTGATCCCCTACCTGATCCCGCCGGACGAGGGAGTCACCCCCGGCAAGGCCAATTATTACGCCAGTTCCTGCACTCTCTGTCCGGCCGGATGCGGCATCCTGGTGCGGGTTTCGGAAGGGCGGGCCAAAAAAGTCGAAGGGAACCCCGATCATCCGGTCAACCGGGGGAGGCTCTGTGCCCGGGGGCAGGCCATCCTGCAGGAACTCTACCACCCCGACCGTGTGCAGCAGCCTCTCAAGCGGAGTGGCCCCCGCGGGTCCGGAGAATTCCAGAAGATATCCTGGGGAGAGGGGCTCACCCTCCTTACCACCGCGCTAAAGGAGCTGCAGCGGGATAAGGCCACCGACAGCCTGGCCATGCTGACGCCACAGCTCACCGGCTCCCTGGCTGCCCTTGCCGGCGGATTCATGCGTTCCTTCGGCTCGCCTCGTCATATCTCTTACGAGCTGCTGGCCTACGACTGGCTGCGGCAGGCCGGCCGAACATCATTCGGCCAGCCGGGCCTTCCCTTCTACGACGTTGCCGAAACCCGCTACCTGCTCAGCTTCGGTGCCGACTTTGTAGAGAGCCATCTCTCGCCGGTTCAGTACGGCAACGCCTTCGGCCGCATGCGCCAGGGGCGGGACACGGTCCGCGGACATTTCACCTACGTCGGAGGCCGCATGTCGCTGACCGGCGCTTCGGCGGACCGCTGGATGCCTGCCCGGACGGGAAGCGAAGGAGTGCTGGCACTCGGCATGGCCCGGCTGATTCTGTCAGAATCCCTCTTCGACCAGGAAGCTCTGGCAGCCAATGGTTTCAGGGCGAACGAGCTTCTGGAGCGTCTGAAAGGTCTACGATTTGCCGAGAGTCGCCGAGTTGAGCGGATTGACGAAAGAATCCATCGCCGAGGTGGCCCGGGAGTTCGCCGGTACCCGTCCTTCACTCGCCATGGTCGGAGAACATGTCGCGTTCCAGAGCAACGGCCCCGAATCGGTCCGTGCCGTGCATCTGCTGAACATGCTGACCGGAAATCTGAACCGTCCCGGCGGGGTCTACCAGGCCGGTGCAATGGGTGGTTCTCTGACCGGTCCGGAAAACTCCTTCCCCGAACTGGTCGCATTGATCAAAAGCATGCGGGCGGGGCAGATCAGGGTGGCCCTGATCAAGGGCGATCCGCGGTACGGTATTCCCCCGGCCACCGGCTTCCAGGAAGCGCTGGACAAGGTGCCGTTCACCGTCAGTTTCGCTACGCTGATCGATGACACCGCCCTGCAGGCCGACCTGATCCTTCCCGACTGTGCAGGCCTGGAGAGCTGGGGGGACGTGATCCCGTTGGCCGGTTCCCGCCAACCGGTGTACGGGCTGATGCAGCCGGTTGTGACGCCGCTCCATGACACTCGCCAGTTCGGCGATCTGCTGCTGGCCGCGGCCTCCGAACTGGGGGGGGCGATGGCCGCCGCCTTTCCCCATGATTCCTTCCTGGAGCTGATCAAGGATACAGCCCGCGGCCTTGTTGCACCTGCAACAGGCGGCGATTTCACACCGTTGTGGGTCGATCTGCTCCGGCGCGGGGGACATTATGATGCGGCCAAGAAACCGGGCAAGGGGTATCGCTGGGGCCCGGCTGCAGCTCTCCCCAACCCCGCCCCGCCCCGCTTCGCCGGGGACAAGACACAGTTCCCGTTGCATCTGCAGGTCTATCCCACCACCGCATTTCACGACGGCCGGAGCGCCTCGCTCCCCTGGCTTCAACAGCTCCCCGATCCGATGAGCACGGTAGTCTGGGACAGCTGGATCGAGATCAATCCCGCAACTGCCGCTTCGCTCGGGATAAGCCACGGCGACCTGGTGGAGGTGGCCTCTCCCCAGGGCTCGCTGCGCCTGCCGGCGGTGATCTACCCCGGCATCCGTCCCGACCTGGTGGCGATGCCGCTGGGGCAGGGACATCAGGGGGAGGACGCTACGCCAGGAACCGGGGGGTGAACCCGCTGGCGCTGCTGGCACTTCTAGAGGGGAGTGAACAGCAACCGGCCTGGAACGCCACCAGGGTGCGGATTACCCGGGTTTCGAAGAAGGGGGACCTGGTGACGGCCGGACATCCGCAAGGGAGCTACCGGAGCGACCTGATCGAGATTTAAGCAGAGCACGACAAATATACCTTACCTGTGCCGCACAGTGGAGAACCGCATGGCCACATCCGACTCTGAAAAGAAAAAGGCACTCCAGGTGCTGGAATCAAAAATTCAGCAGCAAATAGCGTTTGCGTCCGGAATTTTCCAGGGCGATGTCACGATACGCACTCTGCTGGAGTCGCTCGCCGAAGGTGTGGTCATCATCGACAACTCCGGGATCATTCTGCTTGTTAATACCCGCGCCGAGCAGATGTTCGGGTATCCGGAAAAGGAGCTCATAGGCAAGCCCCATGCCGTTCTCATCCACGAACGCTCCCGTAAAGTCCATGACGAGCATGAGGCACATTTTTTCCAGGAGCCCAGGATCAGGCCGATGGGCCAGCTCCTGGACCTTTCCGGGCGCCGCCGGGACGGCAGCGAGTTCCCGGTGGAAATCAGTCTGGGCTTTATCGAAACCATAAACGGCGTTCTCGTTATGGCTCTGGTCAGCGACATGACGCTGCGCAAGCAGTTCGAGATGCTGCTTCGGGAAAAGGAGGATCTGTTTAACATACAGGTGGAAGAGGTGAAGGACTACGCGATTTTCATGCTCGATACGCAGGGAAATGTCCTGAACTGGAATGCGGGAGTCGAGCGTTTGAAAGGGTATCGGGCCGAGGAGATCATCGGCAAACATTTCTCCTGTTTTTATCCCGAAGAGGAGCGGAATGCCGGCAGGCCCGAAGAAGAGCTCAGGATAGCCGCGGCCGAGGGGCGGCTTGAAGACGAGGGGTGGCGGCTCCGCAAGGATGGGAGCCGGTTTTGGGCCGATGTGATAATTACGGCACTACACGATGACAGCGGAAAGCTTGCGGGGGTTCTCAAAGGTGACCCGCGACATCACCGGGCGAAAAAAGGTGGAAGAAACCCTGCGCTTCAGCGAAGAACGGTATCGGGCCTTGTTTCGCGACAACCCGACCATGATCGTTACCCTCGATGCCGACTTGACGATGCTTTCGGTCAATCCGGTTTGTGCCAGTCAACTGGGCTACTCGGTTGACGAACTGGTAGGCCAGTCGGTGCTGAGATTGTTCCATGAAAACGACCACCCTGCCGTGATCAAGCAATTGCAGATGTGTCTGCAGAACACCGATCAGGTCTATCGCTGGCAGTTTCGCAAGATCCGCAAAGACGGCGCTCCGCTCTGGGTGGAGGAAACAGCGCAGGCGGTCTATGACTTAAACGGTGCGCTTAACCTCCTGGTTGTGTGCCAGGACATCACCAAGCGCAAGCAGGCGGAGGAGGCGCTGCGGGAGAGCGAAGAGCTCTTCCACCTCATGGCAGACACCGCACCCGTCCTTATCTGGATGTCGGGCACCGACACCCTCTGCACGTTCTTTAACAAGCCGTGGCTGAAATTTACCGGCCGTACTCTGGAGCAGGAACAGGGCCGAGGGTGGGCCGAGGGAGTGCATCCCGACGACCTGCAGCGGATCGTAGAAATGTACGTCTCCGCCTTCAACGCCCGCCTCGATTTCCAGGTGGAATACCGCCTGCGGCGCGCCGATGGTGAGTATCGCTGGGTCCTCGATGCCGGGGTCCCGCGTTTTATGCCGAATGGCGATTTTGCGGGCTACATCGGTTCATGCTTTGACATCACCGAGCGCAAGCGGGCGGAGGAGGAAATCAAGAGGCTGAATACCGACCTGACGACGCGGGCTGCCGAACTGGAAGACGTCAATCGGGAACTGGAGGCCTTCAATTACACGGTTGCCCATGACCTGCGCCAGCCGTTGAACGTTATCAGCAGCTACTGCCAGGCGATCAATATGCTGTGCGGCGACCAACTCCAGGGGGAATGCAGGGGCTATGTCCATGAGAGCTACGAAGGCACCTTGCACATGAGCCGGCTTATTGATGCCCTCCTCGATTTCTCGCGCATGGGGCACGTCGAACCGGTCCGGGAGATGGTTGATATGTCTGCGCTGGTGCATGAGGTGGCCAGGGTGCTGACATCGGCCGATCCCGAGCGGCAGGTTGATTTTCGAATCGCCGATGCGATTGTGGCCAACGGTGATGCAAGCCTGCTGAGGGTGGTCCTTGACAACCTCATCGGCAACGCCTGGAAGTATACCGGCATGCGAGAGAAGGCGGTCATTGAGTTTTGCGTGACGGATGTCGGCGGAGTACCGACGTATTTTGTCCGGGATAATGGTGAAGGTTTTGACAAGGCGGACGCGGACAAGCTTTTTGCCCCCTTCCAGCGCCTTGCCGGCGCTGAAACATGCAGAGGCTTCGGCATCGGTCTGGCCACGGTGGAGCGGATCATCCGGCGCCACGGCGGCAGGGTGTGGGCGGAGGGGGAACCGGGCAAAGGGGCGACGTTCTATTTCACCCTTTCAGCGAATGGAGGCTCAACCTGAACCAATGCCTCGAAGCCAGGCCGCATGATGAAGACCAACACCTGGCTGTAGAGAGGGACGTACGGCTGCAGCGTTTGATCCGGATAAGAAATAAGTACGATCACCCGAAAGGAGGTACGTATGCTCTGGGAATACAAAATCATGTTTATCGGTACGGAATCGGAGGACGAAGATGAATACGAAAAACGTCTGCACGATGGCGTTCACCTGTTGAACGAGCTGGGAAGCGAGGGGTGGGAGTTGATCTGCTACCTCCCACACCGAATGGCGGGAAAGCGCGCCAAGCATCATGTCGTTCTGAAGCGGCAAAAAAACGGCTGACAGGGCATGAAAGCAAATGAAGACCTGTGATGGTGAAACCATCCGGGGTTGCCACACCCGTTTCTCGTGCTACCATTTATCTATACCGGGCAGATGATATCCACATCGTTCGAAGGTGGGGAAACGTACGCCGGTCGGAAAGTTGTCACTCATGGAAAAAATGACCAGTCCATACAAGTGGGGGATGGTGATCGACCTGGACCGCTGCACCGGCTGCGGTGCCTGCGTGGTGGCCTGCCAGGCCGAGAACAACGTGGGCATCTGTGACAAGAAGGAGATCGCCGAGGGGCGCAACATGCACTGGCTGCGCATCGAGCGGTTCTGGGTCGGTGAGTATCCCGACGTCAGGGTCCGCTTCCTGCCGGTCATGTGCCAGCACTGCCACGACGCCCCCTGCGAGCCGGTCTGCCCGGTCTACGCCAGCTACCACAACCCGGATGGCCTGAACGGACAGGTCTACAACCGCTGCGTCGGCACCCGCTACTGCGGCAACAACTGCCCCTACGCCGTGCGGGTTTTCAACTTCTACAACCACGACTGGCCCAAACCGCTGGACAGCCAGCTCTCCCCGGACATCACCGTGCGCCCCCGGGGGGTGATGGAGAAGTGCAGCTTCTGCATCCAGCGCATCCGCCGCGCCAAGGAGGACGCCAAGGGGGAAGGGAGGCTGATCCGCGACGGCGAAGTCCAGCCGGCCTGCGTCCAGACCTGCCCGGCCGAGGCGATGGTCTTCGGAAACCTGGCCGAACCCCGCAGCCGGGTGGCGATATCTGGCCCGCAGCCCGCGGCGCTTTCGGCTTCTGGAGAACCTCGGCACCCACCCCTCGGTCTACTATCTCAAGGGAGGAGGACGCGAACATGTCTGAGCCGACCGCATTCGCCGCCAAAAGCGCACGCGCAGCATCAACGACGAGATGCTCTCTTCGCTGCGCCCCCCGACCCTCCGCTGGTACGGCCTGGCCTTCTTCCTCGGGGCGGTGGTGGCCTGGGGACTGGCAGCCTTCACCTACCAGGTGACTACCGACATGAGCTGTCACCGGCCTGGACCGGCCGGTCATGTGGGGAATCTACATCGTCAACTTCGTCTTCTGGGTCGGCCTCTCCCATTCCGGCACCATGGTCTCAGCCATCCTGCGCCTCTCCCAGGCCAACTGGCGCCGCCCGATCCTGCGCTGCCGCCGAGGCGATGACCGTCTTCTGCTATCACCGTGGGCGGCCTGTTCCCCCTGATCCACCTGGGGCGCAACTGGGTCTTCTTCTACCTGATCCCCTATCCCAACCAGCGCGGACTCTGGCCCAACTTCCGCTCGCCGCTCCTGTGGGACGCAACGGCGATCATGACCTATATCATCGGCAGCACCCTCTTTCTCTACCTGGGAATGCTCCCCGACCTGGCTGTGGCCCGCGACCGTTCCAGCGGCTGGCGTCGGACACTGTACGGGATCCTGGCCATGGGGTGGCGCGGTACGGCCCGCGAGTGGCTGATCTACCAGCAAGGCCTCGACCCTGATGGCGGCCCTGATCATCCCGGTGGCGGTCTCGGTGCACTCGATCGTGGCCTGGGACTTCGCCGTGACCGTGGTACCCGGCTGGCACAGCACCATCTTCCCCCCCTATTTCGTGATCGGCGCCATCCTCTCCGGAGTGGCGGCCGTGATCACCCTGATGATCATTATCCGCAAGGCCTTCCAGCTGGAGGAGTACCTGACCCCGCTGCACTTCGACAACATGGGCAAGCTGCTGCTGGTGATCTCGCTGCTCTGGTCCTACGCCTATTTCGTCGAGGTCCAGACCACCTGGTACGCCCATGAGCCGATCGAATGGGAGGTGTTCAGCTTCATGGCGGGCAAGTATACCCCGGCCACTGCTCCTGATGCTGCTCGGCAATTCGTTGCTGCCGATCGCGGCCCTCTGCTTCAAGCGGCTGCGGCGCTCCATCGGGGTGATGCTGGTGGTTTCGCTGCTGGTCAATGTCGGCATGTTCATCGAGCGCTTCCTGATCATCGTGCCGTCGCTCTCCCACAAGAACATGCCGTTTGTCTGGGGGACCTACTCCCCCTCCTGGGTGGAAATCTCGGTCACAGCCGGCGCCTTTGCCGGTTTTGCCCTGCTCTACACCCTCTTTGCCAAGCTGTTCCCGATGGTGGCGCTCACCGACGTGCGTGAACTGGAGGCCCGCCAGGCCGATGTACACATGGGGCGTGCCAGGCTGCCGGCAATCGCGGGAGAGGAATAATTCGATGGAAACTCTGGGGATCTTCAGGGATATAGAATGCCGCCGCCGCTGCGGTGGATGAGCCTGGTCAGGGCAGGGTTTACCGAGGCGCAGATCGACTCGCTTTCCTCCGTTCCCTATCCCGGCGGCGTGCTGGTCAGGAGCAGGCGGCGCACCTGGTTCCGCTGGCTGACCCTGGCCGGCGGCATGTGCCGGCGCCGTCGCCGGATTTCTGCCTGGCGGCCGGCACCGCCTGGGTCTACCCGGTGCAGACCGGCGACAAGCCGATCATCGCCCTCTACCCGACCGGCATCGTCACCTACGAGATGACCATGCTCTTTGCCCTGGTCGGCACCATGGTGGGGATGTTCCTGGAGATGAGGCTGCCCGCCCTGAAAAAGCGCCTCTACGACCCGGCCATCAGCCGAGGGCTGCATTGGAATCTGCGTCGCGATCCATGCCGGAGGGGAGACTGTACTCTGCGCGCCGGATGAAGAGCCGGACCAGTGTATCGGTGGCATCGCCGCGCTCTCCGCCCCGGAGCAGAGAAACCGGGCGGATGAGATCATGATGGCGGCGGGCGCACTGCGGGTCATCGGAGGGGAGACGCCATGAATCTGATTGCGCGACTGGTAGTTCTGGCCGTCGCCCCTCTGCTGATGGCGGCCCTGTGGATGGACAAACAACCATCCCCCAAGCCCTACCAGGCGCCGGTTCTGGTTCCGCCCACCGGCTCCGTGCCGGTAACCGGCACGGAGATCATCTCGCAGGATACCGAAGTGAAAAATCCGCTTCCGGCGACGGCGGCAGCACTGGCTCAGGGCAAGGCGCTCTTCGCCACAAACTGCGCCATGTGCCACGGTCAGACCTCAGCCGAGCGCGGACCGGTCGGCAAGAAGCTCAGGCCGCCCCCCCCGGGGTTGGAACAAGCCGTGGTGCGGGACCGGACCGACGCCCACATTTTCAAAGTCATCACCTTCGGCTTCGGCCGCATGCCCCCCTTCAAGGACAAGCTGGAACCTCCGGAACGCTGGGAACTGGTCGATTTTCTGCGTACCCGCAGATAACCCGCACTGTCACCTTATCGCTGAGGGTTCGGGATGATTGGCAATCGTAAGTAGAATGGCAGGACAGCATGGGAGAGCATGACATCCCTCAAGGAGGACAAGCTCATGGACAGCAATCTGAATGGCAGAATCGCCCTTGTCACCGGGGCAAGCCGTGGCATCGGCCGGGCGATTGCCGTGGCACTTGCGGACGCGGGTGCCGACGTTGCGGTGAACTTCCACGGTAATGAGAGCGCCGCGCTGGACGTATGTGCCCTGATCAGGAAGATGGGGCATCGCTCGATTCCGGTACAGGGTGATGTAGCCCGTAATTCCGATGTGGCCAGGATTGTGAAGGTGGTCCGTCAGGAGCTCGGACCGATCACGGTTCTGGTGAATAATGCCGGTATCGGCCTGCGGCGGTCGATCGAAGATATAACCGAGCATGATTGGGATGAGATGCTGGCGGTCAATCTCAAGTCTCCCTTCCTCGTTACCCAGGCGGTCATACCGGATATGCGCTCTGCCCGGTGGGGTCGCATCATCAGCCTTTCGTCAGCCGCCGCTCAGATGGGAGGGATTGTCGGCCCCCATTACGCGGCTTCGAAGGGAGGGGTCATAGGGCTCATGCACTATTATGCCGCCCATCTTGCCAGGGAGGGGATCACTGCCAACGCGATCGCTCCCGGCCCGGTCACCACCGATATGGTCGCCGCTCTGCCACAGCTGCGGCCGGAACAGATCCCCGTGGGGCGTTTCGGCACCGCCGAAGAGATTGCCGCCGTGGCGGTCATGCTCGCCTGCAACGGCTATATAACGGGACAGACCATCAACATCAACGGGGGGCGCTACCCCGGCTGATGGAAGGAGGCATTTCCATGGCAGGAGGAACAATCTGGAAAGGAAATATCCACTTCGGAGATACGGATGTGCCAGTGAAGCTGCATGCGGCGGTCAAGGAAGAGCGGATTCAGTTTCATCTCCTTCACCGGCGAGATAATGTGAGATTGCACCAGCAGATGATCTGTGCGTATGAAAAAAAAACGGTGCCGCCGGAAGCTCAGACCAAAGGATTTGAAGTGGAGGAGGGGAAATATATCATAATCGATCCCGCTGAACTGGAACAAACGACCCCTGAAAGCAGTCGGATGATCGAAGTTCATGAATTCGTCAAGACCGAACAGATCGACCCCATCTTTCTCGATCACGTCTATTATCTGGAGCCGGATTCAGACATATACGCAGAAGGGTATAACGAGCTTGTCGGAGCCTTGCAGGAGATGGCTGTGGAAGGTATCTGCACCTGGACCATGAGAAAGCGCTCCTATCTCGGGGCCTTGCAGGCAAGCGGAAAGATTCTGCGCCTGAATACCCTGCGGTATGCTGACGAAGTAATTTCGGTAACATCTCTTGAACTGCAGGAAATCCCCGTATCCGAAAAGGAACTGAAAATCGGAAGCGATTTGATCAGTCAGTTGACCGCTCCTTTCCAGCCGCAGAAATTCGAGAACGAACACCAGAAAAGGCTGCAAAAGCTGATTGAGAAAAAAGCCCGCGGAGACAAAGTTGTGCTCCTGCGCCCCAGGCTCTTGCAACCAACGGCACCGGACACACTGCTTCAGGTTCTTGAAGCGAGTTTGAAGAAAGCTGCCTGAAGGGAGACGGAAATGGCTGATCTGGGGGCTACATTTATCGGAGACAGCACGGTCTGCTTCAGGGTATGGGCACCCAAATCGCGGCGAATATCTGTGAAGATTCTGGATCCGGCAGCACCCCGGGTCGAACCACTCGAAGCAGAGGGTGAGGGATACTTCTCCGGAACGGTGACGGGCATCAGAGATGGTACGTGCTACATGTACCTGCTGGACGACGGCAGCGAACGCCCTGATCCCGCCTCGCGTTTCCAGCCAAAAGGGGTGCACGGCCCTTCGCAGGTGGTGAATCCTGCCGGATTCCTCTGGAGCGATAACGGATGGAAGGGAATACCCCTCGAAGACTATGTCATATATGAGCTGCATGTCGGGGCCTTCTCCGGTGAGGGTACCTTCGAGTCGATTATCCCCCGGCTCGACTACCTTGTGGAGCTTGGTGTCACCGCCGTGGAACTCATGCCGGTGTCGCAGTTTTCCGGAGAGAGGAACTGGGGCTACGACGGCGTCTACCCCTTTGCTCCCCAGAACAGCTATGGCGGACCGGACGGCCTGAAGCGGCTCGTCGACGCGTGCCACCGCCGCAGGCTGGCCGTCATCTTCGACGTGGTCTACAACCATCAGGGTCCGGAGGGGAACTACTCCGGATGTTTCGGCCATTACAGCACCGAACGGTACCGCACCCTCTGGGGTGACGCGGTCAATTTCGACGGACCCGACAGCGACCATGTTCGACATTTCATTGTCAGCAATGCCCTGTACTGGATCACCGAATATCATGTCGATGCCTTGCGTCTGGATGCCATCCACGGCATCTTCGATTTTGGTGCCCGCCATATCCTGGAAGAGCTCGCCACGGCGGTCCGCAGCCAGGCTCGGCAGCTGGGCAGAGTCGTACACGTAATCGCTGAAAGCGACCTGAATGACGTGCGGATTCTCAAGCCGTGCCGTTGGGGGGGGTACAACCTGGATGCACAATGGAGTGACGACTTCCACCACAGCCTTCATGCACTGCTGACCGGAGAACGGGACGGCTACTACCGGGACTTCGGCGGGGTCGCACCGTTGGCCAAGGCCATCACCGATGGGTTTGTCTACGACGGGTGCTATTCCTCCTACCGCAGGCGGCGGCACGGCAGTCCCTCCGGGCGGAGGCCGGCCCGCCAGTTCGTGGTCAGTGCCCAGAACCATGATCAGGTAGGCAACCGCATGAACGGGGAACGTCTGACCTCCTTGGTCTCCTTCGAATCGCTGAAGCTCGCTGCAGGTGTGACGCTCCTCTCTCCGTGCATCCCGCTGATGTTCATGGGGGAGGAATACGGGGAGATCGCTCCGTTTCTTTACTTCATCGACCACTCCGACCCGGCCCTTGTGGAGGCGGTACGGATGGGCCGGAAGGAAGAATTCCGGGCGACCGGCCATGCAGGGGATCCTCCCGATCCGGCAGATGTGGAGACATTCATTCGCTCCAAGCTCGACTGGAACCTGCAAAACAGAGGTCATCACCGGGTGCTCCATGCCCTGTACCGCACCCTGATCAACCTGAGAAAGAGCTCACCGGCCCTGGTCGTCCTGGACAGGAAAAAACTGGCGGTCCGTGCTCTTGAAGAACAGTGCCTGCTCTTCATGGAACGATGGAACGATGAGGAACGGCTCCTTTGTCTGTTCAGTCTAGCCGAGAAAGAGACGCATTTTCCGTTTCCAGCTGACGGCGGAAGTTGGCGTACGCTTTTTGACAGCGCCGACGCCTGCTGGGGTGGCCCCGGATCCCTCCTGCCGGGAAAAGCCGCTGCCGGCCGGGATGTCGTCATGAACGGAAGAAGCCTGGCCGTCTACCGGAAGGAGGGGTGACCGTGAAAAGCGACAGCCTGCCCCAGGCACGGATCCCCATTGCCACCTACCGCCTCCAGTTTAACGGGGACTTCAGGTTCAACGATGCCGCTGAAATCATTCCCTACCTCCACGATCTGGGCATTAGCGATATCTACGCCTCCCCCTATTTAAAAGCCAGGAAGGGAAGCACGCACGGCTACGACATCATCGACCACAACACCATCAACGTCGAAGTAGGGAGTATGGAGGAATATGCGGTGATGACCGCGCTCCTTCAGAGGCACGGCATGGGGCAGATTATGGATATCGTGCCAAACCACATGTGCGTGGAAAGCAGCGAAAACGAGTGGTGGATGGATGTGCTGGAAAACGGGCCAAGTTCCCCCTTTTCCTTGTTCTTTGACATCAACTGGACCCCGGTCAAGCAGGCGATGCGCAACAGGGTACTCCTCCCCGTTCTCGGGGACCAGTACGGAACCGTGCTGGAGAACGGGGAATTGCAGCTCGTCTTCGCCGAGGGGGCTTTCGCCCTTCGGTATTACGATCATCGCTTTCCCATCATGCCCAAGACCTACGGCACGATTCTTTCCCATCGCCTGGAAGAGTTGGAACAGGAGCTGGGGAACGAACACCCCCACTGCCAGGAGCTTCTGAGCATCATGACCGCCCTGGAGCACCTCCCCCATTATACTGAACAAGAGCCGGCCATGGTGGCCGAACGGTACCGGGAAAAGGAGGTCATCAAACGCCGGCTCGCCAAACTCTGCGACAACAGCGGCGCGGTTCACAATTTCATTACGGCCAACCTGCAGCTGTTCAACGGCGAGAAAGGGGTTCCCGCCAGTTTCGATCACCTTGACAGGATGCTGCGCGAGCAGGTCTACCGGCTTGCCTATTGGCGTGTGGCCACGGAAGAGATCAACTACCGCCGTTTCTTCGATATCAACGCTCTCGGAGCGATCCGGGTGGAAAAACCCGAGGTGTTTGCCGCCGTTCACCGCCTGATATTCTCCTTGATCCGTGCGGGGCAGGTAACCGGCCTGCGCGTTGATCACGCCGATGGTCTCTATAACCCGGCCGAATACCTCGGCAGACTTCAGGCCGGATGTTTCGCCCACACCCGTATGGGTGAGCGAACCGGCACACCGCTTGACGACAAGGAAATCCAGAAACGTGAGGAACGCTATGGCCGCCTGTTCAAAAAGCTCAGTGCCGACAATCCGAAGTTTCGCCCCTTCTACATCGTCTGCGAAAAGATCCTTTCGCGGGAGGAACATCTTCCGGTTGACTGGCCGGTGTTCGGCGAGACCGGCTATTCCTTCGGAAACGATCTGAACGGAATTTTTGTCGCCACGGAAAACGCCAGGGCCATCGACAAGATCTACCGCCGTTTCATCAGAACTGCGCCGAATTTCCCGGAGGTCGTCTACGAGAAGAAGAAGCTGGTCATGCAGGCCGCCATGTCGAGCGAGATCAACACACTAGGCCATTACCTCGACGTAATCGCCGGCGTCGACCGTCATACGCTGGATTTTACCCTGGAGAGCCTGGTAAAGGCCGTGGTGGAGGTAATCGCATTTTTTCCGGTCTACCGTACCTACACAGCCACTTTCGAGGTATCCGAACGGGATCTCCAATATATCGATTTTGCCGTAAGCCGGGCAAAACGGAAAAATCCCGCCATGACCGCAGCAGTCTTCGATTTCGTCAGGGATGTGCTGCGCCTTGATTTTCGTGACAGCATTGAAGGAGGAAATCGCTGCATCTGGCTCGATTTCACCATGCGCTTCCAACAGATCACCGGGCCGGTGATGGCAAAAGGGGCGGAGGATACAGCCTTCTATTTCTTTAATCGCCTTGTTTCCCTCAACGAGGTTGGGGGAGCCCCCGAGCGTTTCGGGCTCTCCCTGGCGGACTTTCACAAGCAGAATCAGGAGCGTCAGACGACGTGCCCCCACGCCATGCTGGCCACATCTACCCATGACTCCAAACGGAGCGAAGACGTACGGGCACGAATCAACGTGCTCTCCGAAATGCCGCTGGCATGGCGTGAAGCTCTCGGACGCTGGAGCAGATTGAATCGAAAGCACAAGCGTTTGGTGGAGGGACAACTGGCTCCCGACCGAAACGAGGAGTACCTGCTTTACCAGACCCTGATCGGTGTCTGGCCCATGGACGGAATGGAAGATTCAGGATTCGCCCGTTTCAGACAGCGTATTGGGGAGTACATGCTCAAGTCGCTGCGTGAAGCCAAGGTCAATAGCAGCTGGATCACCCCCAATCCGGCCTGGGAGGAGGCGGTAGGCGTGTTTGTCACCGCCATTCTGAAAAAGGGTAAAGCCAACACATTCCTGAGAGAAATGGAACAGTTCCAGGCCATGATCTCCGCCTGCGGAGTGTTCAATTCCCTCTCCCAGACGCTGTTGAAGATCGCTTCGCCCGGTGTGCCGGATTTCTATCAGGGAAACGAGTTGTGGGACTTAAGTCTTGTCGATCCCGACAACCGCCGACCAGTGGACTTTCAGCTCAGAGAGCGTGCGCTCCGGGAACTGATGAGCGCCGAGACGGCCATGGGACGGGGGCTGCTGGCCAGGGAGCTGTTGGCCGACCGGCGAGACGGCAGGATCAAAATGTATCTGATCAGGACTGCGTTGCACCACCGGCAGCGATACAGCAGCCTGTTCGAAAACGGGACGTATCTGCCTCTAACGGCAGAAGGGGCAAAGGCGGAGAATGTCTGTGCCTTTGCCCGACAACAGGAACATTCAGTTGCCATCATCGTGGCGCCTCGCTTTTTTACCCGGTTGATTGCCGAGCCGGACTCCGTGCCCTGTGGTGGTGCCGTCTGGGGCTTTACCTACCTGGTCCTCCCATTCGATTCTCCGGGCACCAGGTATCGCAATATTTTCACGGATGAAGAGTTGGTCGCATCACAGCATGATGGCAAGACGGTACTTCATCTTGCCGATGTTACGGCTTCCTTTGCCGTGGCACTTTTGGAGCTGCTGCCCAACGGCGGATCCGGCGTTGAGCATGAACACGAGGGGTGATCCATGTCCACGAACCTGAAAAAAAGCGATCCCCAGTGGTACAAGGACGCTGTCATCTACGAACTGCACGTAAAGAGTTTTTTTGACGACAATAACGATGGCATCGGGGATTTTCGCGGCCTGATCACGAAACTTCCGTATCTGGTCAATCTGGGAGTCACCGCTCTCTGGCTTCTCCCTTTCTATCCGTCGCCGCTGCGCGACGACGGATACGACATCGCCGATTACCACAGAATCAATCCATCCTACGGCACCCTGACCGATTTACGCGAGTTTCTGAAGGAGGCCCATGGCCGCGGCATACGGGTTATCACCGAGCTGGTGCTGAACCATACCTCGGATCAGCATGCCTGGTTCCAGCGGGCCCGTCGTGCCAAGCGCGGTTCCTGGCAGCGTGATTTCTATGTCTGGAGCGACACCCCTGACAAGTACCAGGGTGCCCGGATTATCTTCAAAGACTACGAGAACTCAAACTGGGCATGGGACCCGGTGGCCAAATCCTACTACTGGCACCGCTTCTATTCACACCAGCCGGACCTCAATTTCGACAACCCCAAGGTACACAGCGCCTTGTTAAAGGTCGTCGATTTCTGGTTCGGCATGGGGGTGGACGGCCTGCGGCTGGACGCGGTGCCATATCTCTACGAACGGGAAGGAACCAACTGCGAGAACCTTCCCGAGACCTTCGCTTTCCTGAAGAAGCTGCGCGAGCACGTAACCGGTCGCTACCCCGATCGTCTCTTGCTGGCGGAGGCCAACCAGTGGCCTGAGGACGCCGTGGCCTATTTCGGTTCTGGCGACCTGTGCCATATGGCCTATCACTTTCCCCTCATGCCGCGCATGTTCACAGCGACTCAGATGGAAGACCGATTTCCCATCGTCGATATTCTGGAGCAGACTCCCGTGATCCCCGACACCTGCCAATGGGCGCTCTTTGTCCGCAACCACGACGAACTGACCCTCGAGATGGTGACTGACGAGGAGCGGGATTACATGTACAACGTCTATGCCCGCGATCCCAGTGCTCGCATCAATCTGGGTATTCGTCGCCGTCTGGCGCCCTTGATGGGGAACAACCGGCGCAAAATAGAACTCATGTACCTGCTCCTCTTTACCCTGCCGGGAACTCCGATCATCTACTATGGCGACGAGATCGGCATGGGAGACAACTACTATCTGGGTGACCGTGATGGTGTGAGAACCCCTATGCAGTGGAGCCCGGACCGCAACGCGGGTTTCTCCCGCTGCAACCCGCAGAGGCTTTTTCTCCCTGCAGTCATCGACCCCGAATTCCATTATGAAGCGGTCAACGTGGAGAACCAGGAGTCAAACTCATCTTCACTGCTCTGGTGGATGCGGCGCATGATCGAAGTACGCAAGCGCCATAAGGCGTTCGGCAGGGGGAGTTTCGAGCTGCGGCTGCTTGCAAACCCCAAGGTCCTGTCATATGCCCGCACGTTCGAAGATGAGACTATCCTGGTGCTGGTCAACCTCTCCCGCTTCGCCCAGATGGTGGAAATCGGTCATCCCCTGTACACCGGGTACGTTCCCGTTGACCTCTTCAGCAAGAACCGCTTCCCGACCATTAAGGATAGCCCCTATGTAATCATCCTCGGGCCGTACGACACCCACCTGCTCCTGTTGCAGGAAGCGGAACACCCCGCCTCTGCGGGGCATGAAGTTCCAGCTCCAGCCAGCCTCGACGTCCGCTGGGAAGATATCCTCAGGGGAGAGGGGGCAGGCCGTCTTGAACAGGTCCTGCCGGACTATCTGGAAGGTTGTGACTGGTTTGAAGGCACCGCCCGCAGCATCTCACGTCTGCGCGTGGCAACGACAGTGCAGATAGGCAACGGCGATACGGTCTGCCTGCTGGCGTTTGTCGATGTGAATCATGTGGATGGGGCATCGGAAACAGTGCTTCTGCCGCTCTATTGCGCAGTGAATGAAGAAGCGAGGCATCTGCAGGAAGAGTCCCCTCAGGCCATCATAGCCACCCTCAATAGCCGGCACGGTGAAGGTGTTCTTTGCGACGGCATCTACAGTGCTCACGTGCGGGATATGCTGTTCACCATGATAGCCCGCAGCAAAAGGATCAGGCCCTACAACGGGGTCCTGGCCGGAGTGGCGGGACGTGCCATGAAGATCCTGCTGGCGGGGGTCCGCGAAGCGCCGAAATCGGAGGTGCTCAAGAGCGACTGGAATGCCACTTCGGTGCGATATGACGACAGCTTCTTCTTCAAATTCTGCCGGAGGGTGGAAGAAGGAGTTAATCCCGAAGTCGAGATCGGCCATTTCCTCACCGACGAGGCAGATTTTCACGGAGTAGCCGCGTTCGCCGGGAGCATCGAATACCGTGGCGTCGGGAAAGGTCCGGTTACGCTCGGCGCCCTCCAGTGGTACATGCCGAGTCATAACGATGCCTGGTCTGCCACTGTCGACGAAGTTGGCCGCTATTTCGAGCGGGTCCTGGAGGCACGGGGGAGGGATGTTACCCCCCCGCCACCGCAACAACTTCTGGATGCCTGCCGGGAGACTGTGTCGGAAGATATGCTCGATTTGATCGGAGGGTTCTACCAGGGGATGGCGGAACTTATCGGCAGGAGAACCGGCGAACTGCACCTGATACTCGCTTCACGAACGGATAAAGCCGATTTCGCGCCGGAACGATTCAGCACGCTCTACCAGCGGTCAGTCTACCAGTCGATGCGAGCAGCGGCTCGAAGGGTCTTTTTCCAGCTTGGCGCTGCCATGCCCGGGCTTGACGCCGGTACCAGGGAGATGGCAGTGGCACTGCTCGCGGTGGAGCGCGATATTTTGACAGCTCTGCATGTCCTCAACGAGAAGGTTTTTTCTGCCAAGAAAATCAGAATCCATGGCGATTACCACCTTTCCAAGCTTCTCTATACCGGCAAGGATTTCATTGTTACCGACTTTGAAGGAGATCCGAACCGGAGCATGAGCGAGCGCCGGATCAAGCGTTCCCCCCTGTGTGATGTGGCTGCAATGATCCGCTCGTTCCACGGCGCCGCGTTCAGTCTGCTTACCGGAGACGATGGCCAGATCAGGCATGAGGATATCTCCTTTCTGGAGCCATGGGCAAATTACTGGTGCCGGCATGCGGCCGGCTGTTTTCTTGGCACCTATCTGACGACGGTCGAGGAGGCGGCATTCTTTCCTGTTGATAGAGAAGAGCTGAAGAGCCTGCTTGATGTCTTCCTCATTGACCGGGCGGTGTACGAATTGGGGAGGGATCTGGTTAAATGTCCCGAGCGGACCTCCTACCATATCAGAGGGATCCTGTCTTTGCTTGCTGACGACGGAAACCGCCCCCTGCCGCTGGACCGCCCTGTCGTCGACAAAGCCGGATCTGGCGATCGATAAGACGTATTACGTCGTGATAGAGACCGCCGGGGTGCCATCAAGTTGCTTCAGGGCCCTGAAGCGAGCCTGAAGAAAGCCGTCTGAAGGGAGAACGAAAATGGCTGTGCAGGGAATATGGAGCGGGACGATCAGTTTCAGTCTGGTGGCAATTCCGGTACAGGTGGTCAAGGCCGTCAAGCCAGGCCGCATCTCGTTTCGCACGCTTCACAGCACGGATTACTCTCCCCTTGAGAGACGGATGTTCTGTCCGAAACAGGAAAAGATAGTCCCCCCGGATGAGATTGTCAGGGGATACGAAATCGGACCCGACAGATACATACCGATAACGGACGAGGAATTGGAGTCCGTGTCGCCCGAGAGGAGCCGCACGATCGAGATCGTCGAGTTCATCGACATGAATGAAGTGGATCCGATCTATTTTGATCACCCGTATTATCTCGTCCCTTCGAAAGGGGGCGAAAAAGCGTACCGGCTGCTGGCCGAGGTAATGCACCGGACAAACAGGGCCGGGCTCGCAAAATTCGTGATGGTTGAGCGTGAGTATCTCGTGGCGGTCAAAAGTACGGGGGGAGCGCTGACCATGATCACCCTCCATTACAGCGAGGAAGTGCTGCCCGATGAAGGCATCGCTCCGAAGGAAGGAAAGATCGAAACCTCAGGAAAAACCCGGATAAAAAAAAGCATCATGAACATGATGACAGACTTTGATCCGGGCAAGTATGCGGACAAACGCCGGGAAAAGGTTGTGGAACTCCTGAAGATGAAGATGAAGGAACATCCCCCGGTGGAAGCTCCTGCAGTAGAGGAAGAAGAGGGAGAAGGTCCGCCCGATCTGGTCGCGGCGCTGGAGAAAATCATGAGTGACGTGAAGAAGGGCCGGTGAGCCGCAATGTTGTCGACATCGCCGGGAAGAGACTCTCCCTCTCGAACCTTGAGAAGGAGCTCTACCCCGCCTGTGGTTTCACCAAGGCCCACGTCCTGGAATACTACGGCCGGATTGCCGGGTTCATCCTGCCCCATCTCAAAGACCGGGCCTTGACCTTGAAACGCTATCCCGACGGGGTGGACAAGGATTTCTTTTTCGAGAAGCGCTGTCCGTCCCACCATCCGGCCTGGGCGGAAACGGCCGAGATCAGCCGGGATGGCGAACGGATGACGGTCTGCCTGGTCAACAATCAGGAAACGCTGCTCTGGGTGGCGAATCTCGCATCGCTCGAACTCCATGTGCCCCTGGCCAGGGCAGGTTCCCCGGAAACGCCCGATGCCATGGTCTTCGATCTGGACCCGGGCGAGCAGGCCGACATTCTGGATTGTGCCCGGGTGGCACTGATCCTGCGGGAACTGCTCTCCCGGCTGCAACTGGCAAGTTATCCGAAAACCTCGGGCCAGAAGGGACTCCATGTCTTTGTCCCCTTGAACTACCGGGAGGCAACCTTTGAGGACACCAAGCAGTTTTCAAGAACCGTGGCAATGATCATGCAGAAGAATTACCCGGACCTGGTGACCGCAAAGATGGCGAAGGAACAGCGCACGGGAAAGGTGTTCATCAACTGGTCTCAAAACGATGCGTCAAAGACGATGATCTGCGTGTATTCCCTGCGGGCCCGGGAAAAACCGTTTGTTTCGTGTCCGCTCGAATGGCAGGAGCTGGAACATCTGGCCGGGCTGGGTGACCCGGAAAGGTTTCACGTCATACATTCAGAGGCTGTAAGCAGGGCCGAAAAAGCGGGTGACCTTTTCCGAGAGGTGCTGGTGAAAAAGCAGAAGCTGCCTCATCTGTGATTTATACAATCCCCTCTCCCTGAGGGAGAGGGCCGAGGGTGAGGGAGAACGTCGTTTATTGCGGCACTGCTGGCCCCCTCATCCGGCCTTCGGCCACCTTCTCCCTTAGGGAGAAGGATGTTCTACTCAGCGAATGGACTTATCCACCATGGGACTGACTGAATACACAGCCAAACGGAAATTCGAGAAAACGCCCGAACCGGAACCGGGCGCTCCTCATGCAGGGCACCGTCTCATGTTTGTTGTTCATAAACATGCGGCCCGGGCCCTTCATTACGATCTCAGGCTGGAGCTGGACGGAGTCCTGAAGAGCTGGGCCGTGCCGAAGGGGCCTTCGCTGGACCCTGCCATAAAACGGCTGGCCGTTATGGTTGAAGACCACCCGCTCGATTACAAGGACTTCGAGGGGGTGATCCCGGAGGGGAATTACGGCGCTGGGAGTGTCATCATCTGGGACAGGGGCTTTTATCACCACCCTTCTGCCCGAGATGAGAACGAAAACGAGCAGCGTCTTCTGGACGGATTACGGAAAGGGGATCTGAAGTTTGTCCTCGAAGGAGAAAAGCTGCACGGTGAATTTGCACTGGTCAAGACCGGCAAGGACGAAAAATCGTGGCTGCTCCTGAAGAAAAAAGATCGCACTGCGGCCACAGTTGACATTCTCACGGAGAACCGTTCGGTCGTGTCAAACAAAACGCTGGAGGAGATGCTCGAAGCCGGCGCGCAGAAATCGTTCCGACAAAAAAAGGTACACCAGATCCGGCTTCACGAAACCATGGAACGCGAAGAGCTGAAGGATGCACCGGTTACACCGATGCCGCACAACATACCGCCGATGCTCGCGACCCTGGTTAAAGAACCGTTTGACCATCCGGAGTGGGTTTTTGAAGTGAAATGGGACGGGTACCGGGCCATCGCCGAGATCCGGGACGGCAACGTTTCGCTCTATTCCCGCAACGGGATCTCGTTCGAGAAAAAGTTTTTTCCTGTTGTGGAGTCGTTGCGAAAATTAGGATGCGAGGCCGTCCTGGACGGTGAAATTGTGGTCGTGGACGACCAGGGACGCCCTGATTTCCAGCTGCTGCAGCATTACCAGGGGTCGGGAAACGGTCATCTGCTCTACTACGTCTTTGATCTGCTGTACTTCCAGGGACATGATCTGACCGGCCTCCCCCTGCTCAGGAGGAAAGAGCTCCTGAAAAAAATTCTCCCCTCTCTCCCGAGAATACGCTTCAGCGATCACGTATGGAACAGATGGGGTCTTGTTTTACCAGGTCTCCAAAGAAAAGGGACTGGAGGGGATCATCGCCAAACATGCCGGGAGCGTGTACGAACCGGGCAAAAGGAGCAGGCAGTGGCTGAAGGTGAAGACGCGGCTCACGCAAGAGGCGGTGATCGCGGGATTCACGGAACCGAGAGGGGGAAGAAAATATTTCGGCACCCTTGTTCTGGGGGTGTTCAAAGGGGGTGAGTTGACATACATCGGTCATTCGGGAGGCGGATTCGGGGCGAACGATCTCAAGGAAATTCGCGCAAAACTGGATCCTCTGATTCAGAAGGGATGCCCTTTTAACGTGAAGCCGGAGACCAATACCCCGGTCACCTGGGTGAAGCCGGAGCTGGTCTGCGAGATCGGGTTGACCGGCTGGACCGAAGACGGCGTCATGAGGCATCCCGTGTTTCTGCGGCTGCGTGAAGACAAAACCGCCCGCGACGTGGTGCGGGAGAGCTGAGCGGTGAAGGAGCAAAAACTATGAACATTTTCGTCGGTACAAGCGGATACGGGTACAAGGAATGGAAAGGCATATTCTATCCTGAAAAGATCTCGCCCCAGGAGATGCTGCACTTCTATGGGGAACGCTTCAACACGGTAGAGATCAATTATACATTCTATCACATGCCCACGGTGGCGGGCGTCACATCCTGGGCGGAACAGGTCCCCGACGATTTTGCCTTCGCGCTCAAAGCGCCCCAGGTCATAACCCATCTGAAGCTGTTGAAAAATGTCGGCGAGGAGACCACATACTTTTTCAAGACGCTGGCGCTCCTGGGGAAGAAGCTGGGGCCGGCCCTGTTTCAGTTTCCCGGGAGTTTTCGCGCGAACCTCCCGGCGCTGGAGGAATTTCTCGCCCTGATTCCCGCAGATATGCACTGCGCCTTCGAGTTCCGCAGCAAGAGCTGGTTCAAGGATGAAATTCTGGACCTGCTTCGTGCAAAGGGGTGCAGCCTGTGCACCGCTGATACCGACGAGAAGCCGGCAGACGAGATCGTCAGCACGGCGTCCTGGGGGTATCTGCGCCTGCGCCGTTCCGATTACACGGAAGCCGATCTGTCACGATGGCTCGATCGCATCCTGGCGCAGAAATGGGAGCGGGCGTTCGTGTTTTTCAAACACGAGGAAGAGGCCAAAGGGCCCGAACTGGCGCGGCGGTTTCGTGAGCTTGCCGATGCAAGGGTAAAATAATTCAAGAAGGAAGGCAGCCCGAAGGCCTGCAGACGAGCAGCACACGCGACGCCGGAGGCGTCTGGAAAAATTTGCGGCGAAAATATGTTTTCTACTATTTGAACCGGGATACCACCTTGTCGAATGCATTTTTTAATTCGGAGGCCGCTTTTTCCAACCCTTCCTTCGTCGTATCCCACGCAGAACTGCTTCCTTTTTGAAGTTCGTTCCATTTTTCCTTTACGACATCTTTTTTTTGGCGCAATTCCCCGATTGCCTTAATCAAATCGTTTTTAGTCTCCCCGGTGGCCTTGGCAGCCTTGTCTTCCAGCATTTCGATCTTTGTCTTCCACTCTTTCAATTGCGTTTCCAGCTTCTCCCGATAGGCATCCATTTTATCCATGGTATTTCTCCTTTGATTGTTTATGGTGTTTTCTCGACCCTTCAGATATTACCAAGTATAGAGCGTATAACCTTTTCAGCAAGTACTCTGAGTGATGTTTATTGTTTGTATGGCCATACCTGTGACAACCGGGCTGAAGTTGTCACAGAGGGTATTGGTGGTATAATTCCGTGTGCGGTGACGGTAAGGGGGGATAAGGAGCCCATCAACACCGGTGTCCCGAACCGGCGGACAAGCCAAAGGAGAACAGGAATGGACCTCAAACTGAAAAATAAACGTGCACTCGTCTCCGGATCTGCCAAGGGGATCGGCCGGGCAATCGCCATGGCACTGGCCGCCGAGGGGGCCAGGGTCATCGTCACCGGCCGTACCGGGGAGTCTGTTGCCGCAGCCCAGGCGGAAATCAGGCGGCATGTTCCCGAGGCCGGGCTCGACGGTTTTGCCGGCGACCTCGCCGATGCCGCCGCGATCAAGGAGCTGGTTGCCCGCTTTCCGACGGTGGATATCCTGGTCAACAACCTCGGCATCTACGAGCCGAAACCGTTCGAGGATATTCCTGACGAAGACTGGCTGCGTTTCTTCGAGATCAATGTCATGAGCGGCATCCGTCTTGCCCGGGCCTATCTGCCGCAGATGAAGGAACGCAACTGGGGGCGCATCGTCTTTATCAGCAGTGAAAGCGGCGTTCAGATCCCCACCGAGATGATCCATTATGGCATGACCAAGACCGCGCAACTCGCCATTTCACGCGGACTGGCGGAAACGTGCGCCGGCACCGGGGTTACGGTAAACGCGGTTCTTCCCGGGCCGACACGCTCCGAAGGGGTGGAGGCGTTCGTGACAACATTGAGTGGCGGCAGGTCTTTTGCGGAGTTTGAGCAGGAGTTTTTCCGAAACGTCCGACCGAGCTCGCTTCTGCAGCGCTTTGCCACTCCTGAAGAGGTGGCGAGCCTGGTCGCCTACCTCTGCAGTCCGCTTTCATCCGCGACCAACGGCGCCGCCGTGCGGGTTGACGGGGGCGTAGTCAGGTCGTGTTTTTAGCCATGTGCCAACAACGAGAGAAGGGATATTCGATATGGCCATTTGGAAGAGCCCGATAACACTGGATCAGCTCAGGGACAGATCGAAAGATACCTTGATGGAACATCTGGGCATCGAGTATCTGGAGATCGGCGACGACTACCTGAAGGGGAGGCTGCCGGTTGATGCGAGAACGAAACAGACGGCAGGAATTCTCCATGGCGGCGCTTCTGCTGCGCTGGCGGAAACCCTGGGAAGCATCGCAGCGGGTATGTGCGTAGACAGGGAGAAGAAGCGCATCGTCGGGCTCGAGATAAACGCGAATCACATCCGCCCGGTATCCGGTGGATGGGTCACCGGCATAACAACCCCGATCCACGTGGGTAATACGACCCAGATATGGGAGATCAGGATTTACAACGAAGAGGAGAAGCTGGTCTGTATCTCACGCCTCACGGTGGCTAACATAGACAAATAGCTTCTGCCGGCCGCTTTGCCCGTGCCGTACCCGCAATCCCCGGCCTCTGTTCCGACGATAGTCGTCGTCTTCGCATCGCAGCATTTGCTTGCAATCGCCGACAACATCGATATAGTTAGCACCATTACATGTTCTGGAGGTCGTATGGATGATAACAGCAGCAGGAGGACGTTTCTCGGAGCATGCCTTGGCGGCCTCGGAGTAATCGCGGCTGCGGCAGTCTCCTGGCCGTTGTTCCGGTATCTGGCACCTCGATCCGGCAGCGGGACGGCCGGAAAAGTTGTGATACCGGATGCGGATGTTCGTGAAGGTGAGGCAAAATTCTTCGAGTTTGCCGGGTCATCGGCGGTTCTGGTTCGCAAGCGGGGTGGAGATCTTGTCGCATTGTCGGCGGTCTGCACACATCTGGGATGCATCGTGCAGTGGGAGAAGGATAAACAGGATTTTCTCTGTCCCTGCCATGGCGGCCATTATTCAGCCGATGGTGTCGTGACGGCCGGCCCTCCTCCCAAGCCGTTGAAGAAGCTTCCGTTCACTGTGGCAGGCGGGAATATTACCGTAGGGTAGGATGAACTAACGTGCTAAAGGGGTCTGCATGTCACTCATAAAAAAGGTGGTTGACTGGATCGATGTTCGAGTCGGAATTCGCGAGGTGGCGGAGAAAGAGCTGACCGGTTATCTCCTGCCGCGCAACATAAACGTCTGGTACTCGATGGGGAGTGTTCTGCTGTTCGCCTTTGCTCTGCAGGTGGTGACCGGCATGCTGCTGCTGATCTACTACGTGCCGGATGCGGACAAGGCGTTCAAAAGCGTCACCGCCATCATGAACGATGTCCCTTATGGCTGGCTGATCCGGATGTGCCACGCCGTCGGTTCCAACATGATGGTGCTGGTGCTGCTGTTCCACATGATTTCGGTGCTGTTCATGGGGAGTTACAAGAAACCGCGCGAGCTGAACTGGGTGACCGGCTTCATTCTGCTCACCATGGTGCAGGGGATCTCGCTGACCGGTTATCTGCTCCCCTGGAGCCAGCTCTCCTTCTGGGCCACCACCGTGGCCACCAACAGCGCCAACGCCATACCGGTGGTGGGACCGTATCTGGTGGAGTTCCTGCGCGGCAGTCCGCTGGTCGGTCCTCCGACGCTGGGGCGCTTCTTCGCGCTGCATGTAGCGGTCATTCCGGCCGGTATCGCGGCCCTGATCGGCGCCCATCTCTTCTTCCTCAAGCGTACCGGGGTGTCGACGCCCCCTTTCGGGCAGACAGGACACTACCAACCAGTGGCAAGGCGACAGTTACGGCTATGAGAAGCATCCGGGCGGGATCCCTTTTTTCCCGAATTTTGCTCTTGAAGATATGAGATCGATTGCAATCTACATGGCCTGTTTTCTGGCGGTGGTTTTTTTCGACCCGTACCTGTTTTTCCCCAGGGATGCCTTCATTCCGGCCAATCCCTTTGTGACCCCGGCCCACATCAAGCCGGAGTGGTATTTTCTGGCCAACTACCAGACCTTGAAAATCTTCCCGAATGAGTTGATCGGGCTGTCGCTGCAGGCGGCTGCCATGACGTTCCTGGCGCTGCTCCCCTTCATCGACCGCGGCAGAGAGCGCCATCCCCTGAAGCGGCCGCTGTTCATGGCCTGCTCCATCGGCGGACTGCTGCTCTGGATCGGACTCAGCATCTGGGGGCATTTATCATGAGATACCGGGAAACTGCCATGAATCTTCGTGTACAGCTGTATGCCATTCTGTTGCCAACGCTCATCAGTTGTCTCCTGCCGTCGGCGGCGTTCGCACAGGAAGCGGCCGAACCGGTCTGCATCCAGTGCCACTCCACGCTGCCGGAAAAGTACAGCCAGCCGGTCACGCTCTGGCGGGGGAGCATCCATGCCGAAAACGGCATCTTCTGCAACGGCTGCCACGGGGGGGATCCGAAGGACGCCGCCAATGCCATGAACCCGGCGCGCGGGTTCCTCGGCGCTCCCAAGGAGACCGCCATCCCCGCGTTCTGCGGCCGCTGTCATGTCGGCGTGATGAACGATTACCTGGCCAGCGCCCATGGTCGTATGCTCGGGAAAGGGGGACCGACCTGCGTCACCTGTCACGGCAACCATCAGGTGGTAAAGGCATCGCTCGAGCTGATCAACGAAAAGAGCTGCAGCCGCTGCCACAGCTTTGAGCGTGCCAGAGTGATCCGTGCCGCCATGCAGGAAACCGAGACGATGATCGTGGCCATCGATGGCCGCATCAGCGCCTTCAAAAAGACCGGTACCGATACCGAAAAACTGGAAAAAGAGCTGTTTGCCGTGCGGAATCGTTTCCATACCCTGTTTCACAACGTGAATGTCGAGCTGGTCAAAAAGGAGTCGGCCCAGATTCAGGCCGATCTGAAGAAAATTCAGGACGCGCTTGCCACGCTGGATGATGAACATCGGAAGCGCACAATCGCCGGAGCGGTTGTCGTGTCGTTCATGCTGCTGATCGCCGTGGTACTGCATTTACTCAGGAAAACGTATGACTAGGTTCGCTTCGCTCTCCGTATCGTTGCAGCTCCGCTGCTGCCCGCGGCGAATAAAGGGGGCTCACCATGCCGGACACAACCATTCAGGATCGTGCCGCAGGCGCCATCATGGGCGCCTTTATCGGTGATGCCCTGGCACTGGGGCCGCATTGGTACTACGATCTCGATGAATTGCACCGCGACTACGGCGAGTGGATCACCGATTATACCGATCCCAAACCGGGGCGCTACCACGCCGGACTCAAGGCGGGCCAACTCTCACAGGCCGGTTTCATCCTCAAGCTGACGCTTCGCTCGCTGGTGGCGTGCGGACGCTATGACGAGACCGACTTCTGCCGCAGGATGGATGAAGAACTGCTGCCGCTCCTGGACGGCACTCCGGTCAGCGGGCCGGGAGGGTATACCAGCCAGTCGATCCGCGAGACCTGGCGGCGGCGGGTGGAGCAGAAGCTCCCCTGGGGGGAGACCGGCGGTCATGCCGACGACACCGAAGCGATCGAACGCACGCTGGCTCTGGCGGTGCGCTATGCCCGCAATCCCGCCCGGCTCGCGGCCGCCATCACCAGCAACACGATCCTGACCCAGAACGACACGAGCATCGTTTCCATGACCGTGGCTTACGGCGCGGTGCTCGGGATGCTGGTGCAGGGGCATGCGCTGAACACGCACCTGTCGGGCAAGCTGATGCGGCTGGTCAATAAAGGGGAACTCCCCTTCCATCACATTACCAGCGACAATCTGCAGCCTCCCCGCCCCGGCGACCCTGATCCGCCCCGTGCCGGGTTGTTTGCCTCTCCCGGATGCCCTGCTGACCCCGTCCTATATGGCTGCCGCGGCTGTCGATCCGGATATCCGCATCGAACCGGCCTGGAAGGTGTCGATCGTCTACGGCATGCCGTGCGCGATCTATCACCAGTTGCCGGCGGTCTACTATCTTGCGGCGCGCTTTCATGACGATTTTGAGTCGGCCCTTCTGCATGCTGTCAACGGCGGAGGGCAGAACCAGGCCCGCGCCACACTGACCGGCGCATTGGTCGGTGCACAGGTCGGTCTGTCGCGGATTCCGCAACGGTTTATCGACGGACTGGAGGAGTCGGCGGATCTGTGCCGGCTGGCAAAAGAGCTGGCCGAACGAGTGGACAGTGCAACGGAACAACAATAAGGGGCCCTATCGTGCTAAGGAAAAACAGGATCATTCTTTTTCTCGTCGTTGCAGTCGTGCTGCTGACCTTCATGTCGTCGCTGGTTGCGTTCTTCACGGAGTGGCTTTTTTTTGTTGAGACCGGGTTCTCGTCGGTATTCACCACGACACTCTATGCCAAGACCGGTGCCGGGCTGTTCTTTGGCCTGATCCTGTTCGGCTTCACCCTGATCAATGTGTTTATTGCGAACAGGGGGGTGTTTCCTCAAAAGGCGGTTTTTATCGTTGGATCCGGAAGCTTTCGCCTGAAGGGGGACGAACTGGCCCGGTTTGTCAGGCCGTTGGGCATACTTTGCAGTGGGCTCTTGGCGCTCCTTGCGGGCAACTGGGGCGCCATGCAGTGGCAGGAGGTGCTGCTCTTTGCGAACAGGGTGACTGTAGGGACGGTTGACCCGGTCATCGGCAGGGACATCGGTTTCTACCTGTTCACTCTGCCGCTGTTGGAGCTGCTCAAGGGGTTCTGCAGCTCCATGCTGCTGGTAACCATACTCATGGTTGGAGCGGTGTACGTTGTGCGTGGCGGCATAGTGCTGACGGAGCGTGGTGCACTGATTGATGAGAAGGTGCGGCGGCATCTGGCGGTTCTGGTCGGGATCTTCTCATTCAGCGTTGCGGCCGGTTTTTATCTCGACAGTTTCGGACTGCTGCTTTCCAATAACGGTTCCTTTTATGGCGCCGGCTATACCGACATACACGCTCGGCTGCCGACATACAGGGTTCTGATGTTCCTGACGCCTCTGTCAGGAATTCTGCTTGCCGTCGGGCTCTGGAAAGGGGCCTGGCGCCTGGCGCTTGTGCCGCCGATTATCGTGATTGCCCTGTACGGACTCGGCATCCGGGTCTATCCGGGACTGCTCCAGAAGTTCAAGGTTGCACCCAACGAGCTGGCCCTTGAGACGCCCTATATTGAGAATAACATCAAATTTACCCGCTACGGCTACGATCTGGAAAAGATTGAAACCGTACCCTTCGATGTCGATACGAAACTCTCCGCCGCCGATATTGCCAACAATGAAGCCACCATCAAAAACATCCGGCTCTGGGATCATGCCCCGTTGCTGAAGACGTACAGCCAGCTGCAGCAGATCAGGACCTATTACAAGTTTTTCGATGTCGATAACGATCGCTACCTGGTGAACGGGCAATACACCCAGGTCATGCTCTCGCCGCGCGAACTTTCCTATGCCGATCTCCCGAGCAAAAACTGGATCAACGAACGCCTGATTTTCACCCACGGCAACGGCATCACCTTCGGCCCGGTCAGCCGGATCAGCAAGGAGGGGTTGCCGGAGTTTTTCGTCAAGGATATCCCCCCCGTCAGTCTGGCCGACATCAAGGTGACCAGGCCGGAAATCTATTATCGGCGAGCTCTCCAACGACTATGTGGTCGTCAAGACCAGGGTGCCGGAATTCAGCTATCCGACCGCCACCGGTAATATCAATACGACCTACGCCGGCACAGGTGGGGTGAGGATCGACTCACTCCTCAAAAAGGCGCTGTTTGCCGCCGAATTCAGGACAGAAAAGATTCTGCTTTCATCCGATATCACCGCGGAGAGCCGGATCACTCTACTATCGCAACATCAACGAACGGGTCAGGGCGGTGGCGCCTTTCCTCCGTTTCGATGGCGACCCCTATATGGTGGTGGACGAGAAAGGGAAGGCTCAAATGGATCATCGATGCCTACACCTATTCGGATCGTCTCCCCTATTCAAAGCCGCTCCAGGGGGGCATCAACTACATGCGGAATTCGGTCAAGGCGGTTGTCGATGCCTATGACGGCACCCTCAGCTTCTACATCAGCGATCCGCATGATGTTCTGGCAAAGGTCTATGCCCGGATGTTTCCGGCGCTCTTCAAGCCGATGTCCGCCATGCCGGATGATCTGCGCAAGCACGTCCGCTACCCGCACCAGTTCCTCCAGCTGCAGGCCGCCATGTTTGCCGCCTACCACATGACCGACCCGAAGGTCTTCTACAACAAGGAGAACCTCTGGCAGATTCCGGTCCTGGGCGAAAAACCGATGGAGCCGTACTACACGATCATGAAGCTGCCGGGTGAAAAGGAGGAGGAGTACATCCTGCTGCTGCCGTTTACCCCTTCCAAACGGGACAACCTGGCCGCCTGGCTGACGGCACGTTGTGACGGGGCAAATTACGGGAAAATCCGGGCCTACACCTTCCCGCGCGACCGGTTGATCTATGGCCCGAAGCAGATCGACGCCCGCATCAACCAGGATTCCTTCATCTCCCAGCAGCTGACACTCTGGAACCAGCGCGGCTCCGAGGTTATCCGCGGCAGCCTGCTCGTGATCCCGATCGAGAAGTCGCTGCTCTACGTCCAGCCGCTCTTTCTTGCGGCCGACAAGGCCGGTCTGCCCGAACTGAAACGGGTGATTGTCGCCTTCGGGGATGAGGTCGTCATGGAGGAAAACCTGGAACTGGCCCTGCAACGGCTCTTCGGCGGCAAAAAGGCTGCTACCGCTGCCGCCACGGCGGTCACGGCAGCTGCGAAAGGATCACCAGCCACACTGGCCAAGGAAGCGATGAGCATCTATGAGAAGGCGATCAATCTGCAGCGTCAGGGTAACTGGGCCGGTTACGGCGAGGAGTTGCGCAAGCTGGAGCAGGTTCTGAAGAGGATGGCGCAGTAGGCCCCGCAAAACGGGCAGCCACGTTCGTTTATGGCGCTGATCGGCAACGGCCTCCCGTTGAATCGATCAGCGCCATACCTTTATTCCAGCGCCTTGGCGTTGACTACAAAATATTCCGAGTCGCCAAAGCAGTTTGTGGGGATGCCTATGTGCTGTTCGTAGGTGAGTGAAACCTTTTTACCCAAGGTCGAATTGATCTTGTCGACCACCCCCGTGTCTCGTACTGAAAAAAGGAATTTTTCCGGCACGGCACCTGGTACCGGAAGCATCTGCAGCTCCCCTTCATACGTTTTACAGAGCCACCCTTTTTCTGAAAATTTTTGGACGTACCCGATTCTTTCGCCTTTGGAATAGCTCCAGTTAATTACCGCCATGACATACCCTGTACAGAGAACAACTACGACCACAACCAGCAGTACCACTATTCTGATCGCTTTTTTCCTTATGTCTGCTCCCGTCATTTCCCCTCCAGTATTATGGTGTGAAGCAAACCCGCAGCGGCTCTTCATACCTGTAATTATGTTACGAACATCCCATCAGGCCCGGTGCCATGGATTATGTCGGTAATCTATCACATGATACTCCCCATAGTTTCGTTTTTTTTGCAGTGGCTCCTAATCTGCTGCCACCCCCCTGAGAGCGATTGACGATTCCGTCCGGTTCTGCTAGATTTCCTGCCCGTTCTGGCTTTACCCCGGTGTGAACCAACCGTTTCCAAAAGAGTCTATGAACCACATGACCAAAGAACGAATAATTCAGGAAATCATCGTGGCGCTTTCTGCAGACCTGGCACTGTTCTCGGCTGCTGCAAAGGCGGCCCACGAAGCTGCCACCCACGTGGAGTGTCTCCCCGACAACAAATATGACACCACCGCGTTGGAGGCCTCCTACATCGCCCAGGGGCAGGCCAACCGTGCCCAGGAAATCCGGGCCGCGTTGGAAAGCTACCGTACCCTGACCCTGTCCGGCTTTGACGACGACACCCCGATCCGGCTGACGGCCCTGGTTACTCTGGAAGATGGTGAGGGGAACGTGCGGCGGCTTTTCATCGGCCCTCAGGCCGGCGGCATGAAGATTGCCGATGGTGATGGAGAGATCGTAGTCATTACCCCCGGTTCTCCGTTGGGGCGCTCTCTGCTGGGGCTGCGAACCGGCGATGAGGTGAAGTCCGGTGACGGCGCCACGGCGATGCCGTTTACCATTATCGCGGTCTGCTGACATCTTCACGTACCGCCGGTATTGTCAGTTGGGCAGCATAGCGGTGTATTACTCACAGGGCAGGAACTCCATGGCATGAAAATCACACTGCTGACCCATTTCAAAGAGTTTGACAAACGATCCAATACCGGACGCCTGGTGGTCGACGTCCTGGGAAGTGCCGCCGAGCAGGTCCGTTGGGATCGCGTAAACCCGCCTGCCGGACTGGTCAAGGAGATCGAGGCGGGAGGTGTTGCGCTTATTTATCCCGGATCCATGGACGAAACGGGAGACGATTTGACGGGGATACATCAGGTCATCCTGATTGATGGCACCTGGCATGAGGCCCGCAAGATTCACCAGCGAAGTCCCTATCTGCAGAATATCCGCCGAATCTGCCTGAATACCGGTGAAAGGTCGGTGTATAACCTTAGGAAAAATCAGAAGGAGTCCGGTTTGTGTACGGCCGAATGTGTCATCGAGGTCCTGCGTCTCTCCGGGAACGATGCCGAGGCGGCCCGGCTGCAGGAACGATTTCTGGCGTTCATCAGACCGTCCGGGGTCATGCGGGGTGCGGTGCAGGGGCATTAGAATCTGCCGGTACGAACCTAAAGGCGACCTGATGTTCGCCTTTTTTTATGAATGTGCTCCATGACACAGCAAAAGAATCCTGTCTCCGGTCTGCTTCAGATTCCGCTGTAGTCCATCGGATAATGTAATTGCAGGATCATGGTGTATACGGTATACCTTCCTGGTTTAATGAAACCCAGATTCCATCTCCTTGTGCACGTGAGCGGAGCGGCTCCATGACTATAAAAAAATATATCTACCTGCGCAACTGGAGCATATTTGCGAAGGTCTTTGGCATATCGCTTGTCAGCATCGTCAGTTGTTTCACGTCGGTATATTTTTTGCTGATCCCTCTCTATGAAAAGCAACTCCTGAATGAACGAATGGAAGCAGCAAGCCGTCTGGTAGATGTCGCAATGTCCATTTTGCAACGCAATGAAACACTGGTCCAGCAGGGCGTGATGCAAAAAAAAGCGGCTCAAAAGGTCTCGCTGGACGAGCTTCGGACCTTGAGATACGGGAATAATGATTATTTCTGGGTGCACAACCTCGAGTTGCGGATGGTAATGCATCCGAGCCAACCGGAACTCGACAATAAAAATATTGCCGATTATCAGGACGCTGGCGGCACTAAGTTGTTTGTAAAAATGAACCAGGTCGTTCAGGGGTCCGGAAAGGGGTTTGTCAGCTACCGCTGGCCACGCCCTGACAGCCGGATGCCGCTTGAAAAGCTGTCGCGAGTTCAACTGTTTGAACCGTGGGGGTGGGTGGTCGGAACCGGTATTTATGCCGATGATGTCTATGCCAAGGCGGTAGTGGTGCGGCGTCAGGTCGCCGCAACGGGGTTTCTGTTCTTCGGGCTGATCCTGACCTATTCACTCTATGCCGCCCGGCGGATTAACCAGCCCCTGCGGGAAACGCTGCAACTGGCTTCTCAATTAGCCAACCATGTCGGTGATACACACCAGTTCAAGTCGGTTGGCAACGATGATACGCGCCGGCTTCTGCACGTTATGCAGCATATGGTTGCTGATCTTAATGATGCGCGCAATGCCGCTGATTTGGCTAATAAAGCCAAAAGTGAATTTCTGGCCACCATGAGCCATGAAATCAGGACCCCTATGAACGGAGTCATCGGCATGACTGATTTGCTGCTCGAGACGGAACTTGACAAAAGGCAACGCGAATACGCCGAGATAGTAAAGATGAGTGGTGATACGCTGCTTGATCTGATCAACGATATTCTCGATTTTTCCAAAATCGAAGCGTGCTACATGGAACTGGAACAGCTGGATTTTGACATACGGTCCATCTATGACGATGTCTATTCGATGATGCATCTGAGCACCTGCGAAAAAGGGCTTGAGCTGAAGCTGGAGATTGCGGCGGATATTCCGAAAGTGCTGACCGGCGATCCCAAACGGCTCAGGCAGGTGCTTGTCAACTTGGTTGGTAATGCGGTCAAGTTTACGGACAGCGGCGCAATATCCATCCACGTTTGCATAGAGCAGAGCGGCGAAGCTGCGATGATGCTCCGTACATCCGTCACCGATACCGGCATCGGCATCCCGGCAGATAAAACCAGGCTGATCTTTAACCCGTTCACCCAGGCAGACAGTACAACCACCCGCCGTTTCGGCGGTACGGGGCTTGGTCTGGCCATTTGCAAACAATTGTCGGAACTGATGGGTGGGGTGCTCGACGTTGAAAGTTCGGTAGGAGTCGGCTCAACGTTTTGGTTTACCGCGCAGTTCGGCGTCCCCCCGCAAGCGGAACGCGTGGTGTCGCCTGCAGCAGCAACCGACACAGCTAAAAGCGCACGGTACCATGCACAGATCCTGATAGTTGATGATGGTGCAGTGAATCAGTTGCTGCTTAAGGAACACCTGACAGCGTACGGGCATCACGCCGAGGTCGTCGCAACCGGGTCGGAGGCGCTCACCAGGTTACAGCAGGACCATTTCGACCTGGTGTTCATGGATTGTCGGTTGCCGGGGATGGATGGATATGAAACGACAGCCAGCATTCGTAATCCGGATTCCGGAGTAAAAAACCATGCCGTTCCGATTATCGCCTACACCGCAAATGTCATGAAGGATGATCGAGAACGCTGCCTCGCCTCAGGAATGAATGATTATCTTGCAAAGCCGCTGCGGGTGCAGGAATTAGCGAAGGTGCTGGAACATTTCCTGCCACAGGGTAACGAGCTGTCATGATGCGTGAGGCGTCGCTCACGGGGAGAGGGCAGGCGTAAGTACTACGTGGTATTCCGGGATGTTACGCTTTGAATTTGTTTTCGGTGCCGGAGATCAGGCGCTTGATGTTCTCGCGGTGGCGGATTATGATAATCGCGGCAATCACGAGCGTCACGACAGCCACATTCCTGCTCCCTCCCAGAAGATATACCGCCAGCGGCATGGCGATCGCGGCGGCAATCGATCCGAGAGAAACGTAACGCCAGATAAGCATACATACGGCAAACAACGCTATCGCAATTACAACCGCCAGAGGAGCCAGTGCGAGAAACACTCCCAACGCGGTAGCGACCCCCTTGCCCCCCTTGAATTTAAGAAAAACGGAAAAAACGTGACCGCAAAAAGCGGCCAGCCCAACCCAGGCGGCGGTTTCAGGCGGAAGTGCGCTGTATGTAACGAGCAGCACGGGAAGCAGCCCCTTCAGGCAGTCACTGATCAGCGTAATAATGCCGACCTTGCGACCGACCGTCCGATACAGGTTGGTCGCGCCGATATTTCCGCTCCCCTCCTTGCGGACATCTATTCCATACGCCTTGCCGAGTAGAAGCCCGGTGGGGATCGATCCAATCAAGTAGGCTGCGCCGATAACAATAACCTGCGCCACTAAAGTTGTCTGGTCTCCAGTCATGGTCTGTATCCCCGCAATGATTTCTCCTTCTCCCGGCGTCTCCGGTCTGAATTGCTGCCGCCCGATGCACGCAGCAGTGCTACATAACTGTGCCGAATTACAATGAGGAGGCCACGGCCTTTTTGGCATCGGCGATAAATGCGCTGCCGGGAAATTCGCGGATGAGCTGGCCGAATATCTCGCGCCCTTTTGCTTTCTGGCCATCTTCCAGATACGCTTTGCCCAGATAATACAGCACTTCATCGCGACGTGTCGTGTCGGGGAACATTTTGAGGGATTCTTCAAAACGGGCGATTGCGGCTTTATAGGCGTCTGTCTTCAGGTAGAAACGTGCTGACGTACAGTTCGTACTGCATCTCCTTGTCGCGGCAATCACGATTTTTCTCCTGCACCTCTGCCAACTGGGGCCCGGCAGGATAGAGTTTCAGATAGGAAGCAAACGTCATTTGCGCGTTTTTCACCGGCGTCTGGTCTGTATCGATGCCGTGGATCTGGTTGTAGTAGCTCATTCCCTGTCGATACAGCGCAAAGTCGGCCTGCGGGTGCTTGGGGTGCAGTTTCCGGAAATCATCATAACCGGCAGCCGCTTCGATGTAATCCTTATTCAGGAAGTAAGCGTTTGCGATGTTAAGCTCGGTTCTTGTGGTCAGTTCCTGGGACTGATACGTTTCCTTCACCTTTTTCCACTGGGCGATGGCATCTTCATATCTCCCCTCTTTGAAGAACCGCTCCCCGTCTTGATAGAGGACATCGGCCGGCTTGTTAGCCTGCGTGGTGGCGCATCCCTGCACAAGCGCAGATGCAAGAATAAGAACGGCGATCAGGTTTGTAGCTGTTTTCATAGGTATCCTCTTTGAAACGATAGCATTATACGATTCCTGTACCGCGTTGGTCAGCGAGTAATCGGCCGATTATATCATGATTGAGCCACACCACCGCTGAAGCAGGGTTCCAGGAGCTCTGCAGTATCAGTCGCCCGGTGGCAAGGAACACTATCCTGGATAATTCAGCGCAGATGAGCTGTTTCTGATCGGCGTGCATCTCCATCAGTTCGGCGGAGCAGGCCAACATCAGCTCTGCCTGTTCGCGGCTGTTGTGCTGCGGCCAGGTTGAAAAGTCCACGATCTGCTTCAGAATCGGGGATGACAGGTAGCGGTCGGCACACGCCAGCATGGTGGCTATGGTTTCCCCCTCCTTCAGCATGGCCTGGCAGCAGGCCTCAAGCGGAGCGGCAATCTGCTCTCCGGCTTCACGGCGAATGGCGCTCAGAAGCGGGTAGAGCGATATTTCGACCCCAAGAAACAGTGCGCTGGAGTTGGTCTGAATTTCCGGACAGTTGTAAACGGCCGCCGAGATCCCTTTGGCGGCAGCCTGCGAGGCGATGTCTTCGAGCCGCATCTTTGCGAAACCCTGTACATACGGCGTGTAGGACTGCCAGCGATACTGGCCGTTAATCAGCACTTCGGTGCCGTGGTAGCCGTACGCCGAGTAGCAGACACGGCTTCCGGCCTGTGCACTCCGCTCGCGAAGGGCCGCGGTTTCTTCGATCAGATAGCGAAAGGTGTCTGCGGTGACTTCGTTGAAGCTGGTGTTGCAGAGTTGGCCAAGCGGGCTGTTCCAGAACAGTTCCGATGCCAGAAATTTTTCGCCGGTGCCTTTGAATATCCGGTTCAAGAGCGGCATGAACACCCGGGCGCGCGGGATTCCGCCTGCCATGGAGTGGGCGAGGAGGATGTTGGCGTCTGCCGGTATGCGCTTGATCAGTTCGGCCTGCACCTGTGCAAGATGTGAACGAAGCCGCGCGGTTCCTGCGGCGCACGCTTTTTCAACGCTACCGTCGATAAAGCTGATAGTGGCAAAATCATCGGGCCGGGCTTTTTTCAGCTGTTCAGCCACGGACGGGATGCCGTCGACACTCTCCATATCAAAGCCGGCTTCAAGCGGAATATTGATGATCGATCCGCCCAAAAGAGCTTCCGCTATCAGCCAGCTCATCGGCATTCAACGGCCGGAGCACCCCTTCACTATCCCTGCGTCCAACCGTGGTGCCGATCACGGTCATACCGATTCGTTTGGCTTCGTCGACCAGGCCGTTGGCATAGCCCCGTCCAAATAGTTCCCCTATCAACACCAGCACGTCGCCGGCTTTGTATCCGGCCGGTTCAGGCAGCTGCGTTAGTGGTCTGTATTCCGTCATGCAATCCCCCAGATTCAATAAAATAAGCTATCTGTTTAGCATAAATCGCCCTGTCATGTGAACATAAAAAGCTGTCGGTATCATATGCAAACCGGATCCGTTGGCGGATGAGATCTTGTGCGGATGTCAAGTAGGGCGGATATTGGGGCTGGATTGCCTTGATGAAGAGGGCTTTCGTTGGACTATAACGGCTGTGTCTGGTGTTTCTGCCTGTTTGGACCTACGCACTGTGTTTTTGTCTCTTGTCTAGGGCTGACGACTCCGGGGGCTATGGTTAAATGGAAAACAATAATCCCTTTTCCGGATAATGTTTCACGTTTCTGGTAGCTACCTTATATCCCTTAACAAGTGCCGTTGCTGCGATCAGGCAGTCAAGTGAAGTAAGCGTAACTCCTTTAGCGCGATACTTTCGATACAATTCCCCACCCTTAAATGCAATCTCTGGAGTAATTGGTTCAACAGCGCAGGCCTCTATGAAATTATGCGTCACAACCTTCTCCGCATCACGCATACCAGCTGTTAACTCATACACAGTCAACACACTTATCATCGCCTGGCCATCGCTCCACAAACCACCCATCAGGGGTTGTGTGTAGGCAGCTCCCCGCAGAAAGTCAATGGCAATATCAGTATCAATGAGAACGCCCGGCATAGTCGCGATCCCCCTCTTTTCTCAGGTCGTTCACAATGTCTACGCTTGTGTCTTCTCTATCTTTCCAACTGCCAAAGGATTCCATCGCCTTCTGCACTTTTCGCTGGCGGATGTGTTCCCGCAGGGCCTCAGTGATGAAGCTGCTTACGTTTTTTGACATCGTTTTTGCTTCCTGAAGGAGATCGTCGGGTAGGGTAATTGAAGTTTTTACGAGGTGCATATATCCTCCTTATTAGTAGTACATAAATATACTACCAGGGAGTGTGTATAATGTAAAGGATAGTTTGTTTAACGTCTACGCTTTTGATCCCGTCAACCTGAGCATATTATGGATTGTGACGGATGGGCACGTAAAGCAAGGCAACTTCTGAACATAGAGCAGAAGGGGTCACCCATTAAACGGTTGTTGTCAACGGCGCGAACGTTCACTATGCAAGAAAAAAGGTTTCAAGCTTTGCTTTTTAAGTCACTGACATCGTTGCCATTACCGTTATTTCTTTCTTTTCGGTGTCAGTTTTTGCTGCACCAGTCACCCATCAGGATCAAGGCTTGTTGTTGAGGTGGTGTAAGTAAAACAGCCCTTTCCGCATTTTGCGGACCAGAAAACCTTCGGTTCCAGGCCAACACGCGCTTCCCGGTCTCATCAACTATTGCCAAATAGCTGTTACTTGAATGCAGATCGATTCCAGAGGCTTATTTGCTCTACATGTTTTTCCAGTACGAGTAACCATTAATTGACCGACACCATGCCCGAACATAAAAAGCTGCTGTGACAGAGGGCCAATTTGTGCTAGAATGCAACACTATTTCAGGAGACCCTATCACGTGAATAATGACCTGATTCTTCTCGGCCACGGCAGTGGCGGCCGCCTTTCGCACCAGCTGCTCGATGAACTGATCATACCGATTGTCAGCGGGATCCCCTCGTCGGGACAAAATGATGCCGCCCTGCTGGATACCGTCCCCGGACGGATGGCCTATACGACCGACTCTTTTGTCGTCGATCCGATCTTTTTCCCGGGCGGAACCATCGGCAGCCTGGCCGTGCATGGCACCGTCAACGATCTGGCCATGATGGGGGCCCGGCCGCTCTGGCTGAGTGTCGGGCTGATCATTGAAGAGGGTTTCAGCAAAGCGGATTTGAAGACCATTCTGGAGGATATGCGCTCGGCTGCCGATGCTGCCGGCGTGACAATCGTTACCGGAGATACCAAGGTCGTGCCGCGCGGCAAGGCCGACAAGATTTTTATCACGACCTCCGGCATCGGCGCGGTCGAACATACCCTTCCGATTCATGGCGCCAACGCCCAGCCGGGAGATGTCGTCATCATCAACGGTACGATCGGCGATCATGGCATTGCCGTCATGGCGGGTCGTGAAGGGCTTGAGGTCGGATACCGAGATACAGAGCGATTCAGCGGCACTGAACGGTCTGGTCGCGGATCTTCTGGCCGAGGTCGGCGCCGGCCCTGCATGTGCTGCGCGATCCGACCCGGGGCGGCGTCGCAACCACCATCAAGGAGATCGCCCAGCAGTCCGGCGTTTCGATCACCCTGCGCGAGGAGGCGCTGCCGGTCAAAGCCGGCCGTGCGGGGGGTCTGCTCGATTCTGGGGCTTGATCCGCTGTTTGTGGCAAACGAGGGGAAACTGTTGGCATTTGTGTCGGCTGACGCCGCTGATGCCGCTCTGGCCGTCATCAGGAAACATCCGCTCGGAACCCACGCCGCTGTAATCGGCACGGTTGAGGCCGGTTCGGCCGGCCGGGTGCAGATGGAGACCGTTATCGGCGGCATGCGGTCGGTAGAGATGCTCTCCGGGGAACAGCTGCCGAGGATCTGTTGAGATGGCAAAGGAAAAGACACCGGTAACCGCCGCAGTACGTCTGCTGCGCGCCGAAAAGGTCGCATTCAGCGACCACCTCTACGCCTATGAAGAAAAGGGTGGCACAGCGGTATCTTCCCGTGAACTCGGCGTTGACGAGCACGCCGTCATCAAAACACTGGTGATGGAGGATGATTGCCGCAAGCCGCTGATCGTCCTGATGCATGGCGATCTGCAGGTTTCAACCAAGGAGCTGGCCCGTCTGATCGGCGTAAAGCAGGTTTCACCCTGCACTGCGGATACGGCCCAGAAGCAGAGCGGCTATCTGGTCGGCGGCACCTCGCCGTTCGGGACCCGTCGCCCGATGCCGGTGTATATGGAAGAGAGCATCGCCACCCTGCCGACGATCTACATCAACGGCGGTAAACGCGGCTACCTGGTCGGGATGGCGCCGGCAGAGCTGATCAGGGTGCTGAAGCCGCATCTGGTGACGGTAGGCGTCCGATAGATGCCTGTATAAAGGGGATTTTCATGATCAGAAAAGCACAGATTGCAGATGTAAGAGACATCCAGAAACTGCTGATGACCTTTGCCAGTCGGGGTGACATGCTTTCCCGCTCGCTGTCGGAACTGTACGAGTCGCTGCGCGATTTTTACGTCGTGGAAGAGGATGGGGTTCTTCTGGGCGCCGCGGCACTGCATATCGTGTGGGATGATCTGGCCGAGGTGCGCTCTGTCGCTGTGATTGAAGATGCCGGCCGCAAGGGGATCGGCAGTCGCCTGGTGCAGGCCTGCATCGCCGAAGCTCGCGAAATCGGACTGAAGCGGATATTCTGCCTGACCTACAAACCTGATTTTTTCGGCAAGCATGGCTTTCGTCTGGTGGATAAAGCCGAATTGCCGCACAAGGTCTGGGGTGATTGTATTAAATGCCCGAAATTTCCGGATTGTGACGAAAATGCCATGATACTGGACCTTTGAAACGAGAAAGGGCGGCATAAGAGCCGCCCTTTCTCGTTTGTGTGTCCGGCAATTGTGCGGTGCCACATCACCATGGAAAACTGAAACCGGTATCAGATGTAGTACATGACGCGATGGTCAACCTCATTTTCAATGCCCATGTCATGGGCGCGCTGACAGAGGGTTTGCAGGGTCATACCGCTAAACAGGGTGTCAAGCAGCGCGTTTGCTTCTGCCCAGACGGTCTGGGTGACACACTTCCCTTCGAACGGGCATTCCGACGTGCGGCGGCGTTTCTTTGGCGTGGCTCCGACGCAGTCAACCAGCAACACATCCTGCTCGGTTGCGTTCAGAATCTCAAGGACCGTAATTTCATCCGGTTTGCGTGACAGCGCATAGCCGCCCTGCGGTCCGCGCTTGCTTTTCAGGAGACCGGCACGTTTCAGGTTCTGGAAGATCTGTTCGAGATAACGCGGGGAAATCTGCTGCCGCCGGGAGATATCCTGAATCTGGGCAGGTTCGGGACCGCAGTTGTAGGCGATATCTAACATGGCTCGCAGGCCATATCTGCTTTTCGTTGAGAGGCGCATATGGTTACTCCGGTGAGTTACGTAATATGGGCAAATGATTACGGAAGCAGACCAATATTGTCAAGGAATAAAGGGTACCCCCCATACGTCTCCGCCGTCTGACAGCTAGGGAAGATTGATCGAGAGTTGCGTTGTAAACGCAGTTTTTCCACCAGGGATGGTGCCATTGTCGGAGGCTGATACTTTGTAAAAGGGATTGTAGAATGTCACGCCGGTCAGCAGCGTGACCTGTTTCGAGAATGCCCATGAACCACCGAAGCTCACCTCGCCATTGGCATTGTTGCCACTCATGTAGTCAATGCCCAGCCAGAGTTTGTCGGATACTTCAGAGATGGTGCGGTCCCAGGAAGCAAGCAGACCCTGGTTGCATTTTTTGCCGAGCCCCTTTTCGGAGCCATTGTACCCTCCGAACGACAAACGACCGACGACTGGCAATGTTTTTGCCGCCAAAGCATAGACTATGTTTTGTGGCTGTGAAGCTTCAACAGTCCCGAGGTTGTATCCGCCGACGGCAAAAGCCGGCAGTCCTTTAACGAGCGCATCTTCGACGGTAGCCAGTTTAGCGTTGAAGGTAAACGGATATGGCGTCGTCCCGCCGCTAGTGCTGTAGTCAGCGCCGATTTCCAGTTTCAACTGTTCATATGGCAGTGCGCCCGTAACAACGCCGACATTGTAGAGATTCGGGCCGGCGTCGGGTGCCGAAGAGAATCTGACATTGGTGTTGATGCTGACGGTTACTTCTTTCAGGCTTTTGGCATCGGTAGAAGGAATGTTTATCTGCCCCGATGGTCCAGCCATTGCCGAACTGCATGCCACTACAACTATTGTCGCTGCTGTTGTTACCATGTTCATATTGTTCAACGTCTTCTCCTTTACCGTTATATGTACATAGACCTGCTGGTGCGATATTAACAATCAATATCAATAAAATGACAAAAAAAAGGGTGACCGGGGGTGTGCAGTTCAAGCAGTTTGTGATCGCCTGATGCCAGGATGGCGCTCATCCTCTGGCGGCAGCAGCGGTATCGTTCGGCTAAACCGAGGCTCTGTACCGGATCGCCGTAGATCTTCCAGGGCCCCTGACAGGCAAACGGCAGGTTGACCAGCCCCATGAATGCCGCAACATCCTTGGCAGGATAGCCGATGAAGAGGCCGATCTCATGGGGGAAGGAATCATTCGTGCCAACGCGGCGATTCAGTTCATCCAGCAGCGATTCACACGAAGCATCAGCTTCGTAACCGGCCTTGTGCAACAGGGTGCGGATTCCGGCGTGAGACAGGTGGCGCTCAAGATGGGTGTGGTTGTAACACAAGCAGCAGCAGTGCCCGCTCCCTGGTCTGCAGCACCCTGATGGTGAGATCGCCGAGGCGGGCTGAAAGCCCCTCGTGGTGGCGCTGCCAGAGCTGGTAGAGGTTCCGGCCGCACGGGCGGGTGCGGTTAACGAGGGAGATCAAGTTGGCCGGCTTGATGCCGGCCAACACCTCGGAGCACTCCAGCATCAGGTGAGCAGTCAGGCAGTCCAGGGGATTACTATAGCGTTCAAGAATGCGGGGTTGAAAGGTCTGGGCAGATGATTCGGCTCTCACGAACCTCTTATGTGGAAAAACCATGTACCCGCCCATTTTCTGCAATTGATTTTCAATATCATTACAGCAGGGCGGAAAAAGTGTCAAGCGTTTTTAGGGTGAAGCGGAAATGCTGCGAAAAAAACATGGGACCCTGCGTTGGAAGTGCTTCCAGTCGTGGCTGCTGCGATGGTCCTACTGGTGGGTGGGTAAGGTCGGACTGGCGGGTTGGCTCTGGATATGACAGTGGAGTTACCTGGCGGTACGGGCGATTGCTGTTGCAATCACCACCTCTGCCCCGGCTTTTTTCAGCTCTTTGGCACATTCATCCATCGTGCTGCCGGTTGTCATGACATCGTCCAGCAGCAGTATCCGTTTACCCGCAACGTGGTCAGGTCTCTTGACTGAAAAAGCTCCCTTCACATTTACCCGGCGCTCTGCCGCCGAAAGCTCGATCTGTGGTTCAGTCTGCCTGGTTCTGACGAGAGCATCCGGCAGCATCGGAAGTGAGAGCCGGCGGGACAGTACCCTTCCGAGGAGTACCGCTTGGTTAAAGCCGCGCTGGCGAAGCCGGGAGCGATGTAACGGGACCGGTACGATGAGGTGCGGATCACAGAATTCGCTCATCCCCTCCAGGGTCAGCAGCGCCAGCGGATACCGCAGGTGTGTGAGCCGGTTATACTTGAAGGAGTGGATCAGGTCGCGGATGGCCCCTTCATAGAGAAAGTGTGCCCGGGCAGAGTCAAAGTGGGGCGGATGAGTCAGGCACGAGCCGCAGCGGTGATCGCCGCCTGTTCCGGCAAATGGAATCCCGCAGAGGGAGCAGAGCGGCGACGAAACGAGCGGCAGACGATCACGGCAGGATGGACAGATATGGAGGTTCCCGGCTTGCGGGATAAAGGAATGGCAGATGTGACAGATCGGCGGGAGAATGACGTCAAGCAGCGCATTGAAGAACTGCTTGACGGAGGCCATTTAAAATCCGAGTTCGGCGTTGACTACCAGGACATGAAGGTCGGTAAAGCGCGGCTTGCGATCAATGATGGTGGTTGCCCGGCAGAGCCGGTCCGGCGAGTTGCAGTTGCTGCAAAAGCCGGTCGAGGAGCAGGGCGTCTTGAAATTGAGGCGTTTTGCATTGGGAGGCGTCGCCCATGCTTTGACCCGTACGATGGCATCCTGAGGGGTGCCGTCGACCAGCTTGTTTCGACCGGCGACGACAATCACCTTGCGCGGGCCGAAGAGCATCGCCCCGACACGGTTTCCGGTAGCATCGATATTGACCAGTTCACCGTTCAGGGTCAGCGCGTTGCTGCCGGACAGAAACAGGTCGCAGGTCAGCTGGCGGCGCATGATTTCCAGCCGTTCATCACGCGACAGGGCCGGATTGCCGTGGTTGAGGATCTCTTTGCCCTGCTCACGCAACAGTTGCTCCACTCCCAGCGAAACGACCGACATCGAACCGCCGAAACCGATCGTAACGGCATCGGCCGCCTCGTTGATGATGTACTCTGCGGCATCCTGCGGGGTGGCACAGTACAGGGCGGTGAACCCGTTCTTGTCGAGTGACGCCACCGCTTTCCGGCACTTCTGCTCATGGGTCCAGCTGTTGAGCTCTTCCGTCATTCCCATACTGGCTCCTACTTCACAACTTTGACAGACTTGATAATGACAGGAGTTTCAGGGACGTCAGGAAAACCACGCCTAACCGTCTTCACCGCAGCAATTCTGTCAACCACGTCCATTCCTTCGATAACCTTGCCGAATACGGCATATCCGTACCCCTGCTGGGTTTTGTCGCGTTGGTCGAGAAAGCCGTTGTTGACGACATTTATAAAAAATTGAGCAGTTGCTGAATCCACAATACCGGTACGTGCCATCGCTACGGTACCACGCTGGTTTTTAAGCCCGTTGTCGGCTTCGTTCTTGATGGGGGCGCCCGTTGGCTTCTGTTTGAGATCCGACGTAAAGCCGCCGCCCTGGATCATGAAGTTGGCAATGACGCGGTGAAAGATGGTGCCGCTGTAAAAACCGCTTTTTGCATAACCAAGAAAGTTTTTGACGCTGATGGGAGCCTCTTTTTCAAAAAGCTCGATCTTGACGTTTCCGAGGCTCGTTTCCATCGTGACGACCGGATTTTTCTTTCCTTCAGCACAGGCAATTCCGGCAATGAGGCAGACCAGCGCAACGGCGCTCAACAATTTTTTACACATGATACCCTCCGGAGTATGGATCTCTTTTCTAACGGTTCGAACTATACGACAGGCAGCTCATAAAATCAATATCAGCCAACAGAGTCACGTACCAGTTCCGCCAGGCAGGAAATAAAGGCTGGAGAGCTGTTGAGCGACTCGGTGCGCCGGAAATCGGTGATACCCAGAGCGTGCCGCCTCTTCCGGTACTGGATGTCAATCTCGTGCAGGGTCTCGATGTGATCGGACACAAACGAGAGCGGCACCATCAGGAGTCTGTGTGCAGCCGGCGGCGGCCAGTTCCTGCAGTTTTTCCCTCGGTGGACGGTTCCAGCCACTTGACCGGACCGGCGCGGGACTGGAAGGCCAGGTGGTGGGAAATGCCGCCGAACTGTTCCATGACCAGGCGCACGGTGGCCTGGATATGCTCAAGGTAGGGATCTCCGGAATCGATGAACGATTGCGGCAGGCCGTGGGCCGAGAAGACCAGCTGCACCTGGCTCCGGTCAGGAAAACCGGCCAGCCCCTGTTCGATCTTTTCCGCCAGCGCGTGCGATATAGAGCGGGTGATCATAGAACTGGCGGATATAGGAGAGCGTCGATCGGTGCCGCGGATTTCTTCAGCCCGCGCTCCAGTTCATTGAAGCTGGAACCGAGGTGGCGCGGGAATAATGCGGATAGAGCGAGAGGGCGATGACGCGTGGTGATCCCTTCGCGCGCGATGGCGGCCAGCGCCTCAGCCGGTGATACGGTTTCCAGTAGCGCATGGCCACGAAACAGCGGTAATCTGTCCCCAGAACCTGCTTCCAGCTCGCCGCCTGCTGCTCGGTCAGTTCGCGCATCGGCGATTTGCCGCCGATTTTTCGGTAGTATTCCATGCACTTTCTTGGAGCGGCGGCGCGACAATGAAGCGGGCGATGAACGGCTGCAGAAAAGCCGGCCCGATCCGGATGATGTCCCGGTCGGAAAAGAGGTTGTAACAGGAACGGCTCGATGGCATCCAGCGAATCCGGCCCCCCCATCTGGAGCAGCAGCACGGCGGTTTTTTCAGACATCTCTTTAGGCCCTTATCATGACAAGCAGCATCTTGAACGGCTTGACCGCTTTCAGTTCATGGGGGATGTTGGCCGGCATGATGATCATCTGCCCGGCGGCTACGGTGTGCGGTTCACCATTGATAACCACTTCCGCTTCACCATCCACAACCTGGACAAACGCATCATACGGTACGGTATGCTCGCTCAACCCCTGTCCGGCGCCGAACGAAAACATCGTCACCGTCCCGATCTTCTTGTCGATCAGTGTCTTGCTGACAACCGAACCGTCCTGATAGGCCACAAGCTCACTCAATGTCAAGTGCCGTTCCGATTAATTCCATACATCCTCCGATCGTATCAGACGGTTGTTATAACGGAAGCCATACTATCGCATCGGCAGAAAAAAACAAGGGCGGAAAACCGAAGTTTTCCGCCCATTGCTGCAAACGTACATGCAATCTATCGGGTTCTACAGGGTGCAGGCGTACTGCTTAGTACATTCCGCCGCCCATGCCACCCATGCCGCCCATGCCACCAGGCATACCGCCGCCCATGCCGCCGGCCGATCATCCTTCGGCTTCTCGGCGATCAGCGCTTCGGTGGTCAGCATCAGACCGGCGATGGAGGATGCGTTCTGCAGGGCGCTAGCGGGAAACCTTGGTCGGGTCGATGATGCCGGCCTTGATCATGTCGACATATTCATCATCGGCGGCATCGTATCCAAAGGCATCCTTGCCGTTCTTGACCTTGTCAACTACGATCGAAGCATCGATCCCGGCGTTTTCTGCGATCTGACGGATCGGAGCTTCAAGGGAAGCCTTGACCACGTTGACGCCGAACTGCTGCTCGGTGTCCAGCTTGAGGCCGTCCAGTGCGACCAGGGCGCGGATGTAAGCAACGCCGCCGCCAGGGACGATGCCCTCGTCAACAGCTGCGCGGGTTGCGTGCAGTGCATCTTCAACGCGGGCTTTTTTCTCTTTCATTTCAACTTCGGTAGCTGCGCCGACCTTGATAACGGCAACGCCGCCAACCAGTTTGGCAAGACGCTCCTGGAGTTTTTCCTTGTCGTAATCGCTGGAGGTTTCTTCAACCTGGGCACGGATCATCTTGACGCGGCCCTGGATAGCATCTTCCTTGCCGTCGCCGTCGATGATGGTGGTGTTGTCCTTGTCGATGGTGATGCGCTTGGCCTGGCCGAGCATATCGATGGTGGTCTGGTCGAGTTTGAAGCCGACTTCTTCGGAGATCACCTGGCCGCCGGTCAGGATAGCGATGTCTTCCAGCATGGCCTTGCGGCGATCGCCGAAGCCGGGAGCCTTGACGGCACAGACGTTCAGCACGCCGCGCAGTTTGTTGACAACCAGGGTTGCCAGTGCTTCGCCTTCGATGTCTTCAGCGATGATCAACAGCGGACGGCCGGATTTTGCGGTCTGCTCCAGAACCGGGAGCAGGTCCTTCATGTTGGAGATCTTCTTGTCGTGGATCAGGATCATGGCGTTTTCAAGGGTAGCTTCCATGCGCTCCGGATCGGTCACGAAGTAGGGGGAGAGGTAGCCGCGGTCGAACTGCATACCTTCAACGGTCTCCAGGCTGGTTTCCATGGACTTTGGCTTCTTCAACGGTGATGACGCCTTCCTTGCCGACTTTTTCCATGGCCTCGGCAATGATGTCGCCGATGGTCTTGTCGTTGTTGGCGGAGATGGTGCCGACCTGGGCGATTTCTTTGTGGTCCTTGATCGGCTTGGAGATTTTCTTCAGTTCAGCAACGATGGCTTCAACAGCCTTGTCGATGCCGCGCTTGATTTCCATCGGGTTGTGACCGGCAGCAACCAGCTTGGAACCCTGCTTGTAGATGGCCTGGGCCAGAACGGTTGCAGTGGTGGTGCCGTCACCGGCAACGTCGGAAGTCTTGGAAGCAACTTCCTTGACCAGCTGTGCGCCCATGTTTTCAAACTTGTCTTCCAGTTCGATCTCTTTGGCAACGGTTACGCCGTCTTTGGTGATCAGCGGTGCACCGTAGGATTTGTCGATAACAACGTTGCGGCCTTTGGGTCCGAGGGTTACTTTTACGGTGTCGGCGAGGATATTTACGCCCTTCAGGATGGCGTTGCGGCCTTCCTGGTCAAACTTGATAATCTTTGCACCCATTGTGTATTCCTCCATGTAATTATTGTTTGTATTGTAGGGGCGAAACGTTGTTCGCCCTGATTTGCCGATCAACGCGGGCGAAAACACGATGCGACCCGCTAAAAATCGATTTATTCAACAACAGCCAGGATGTCGTCTTCACGCATCATCAGGAAATCGTCGCCGTCAACCTTGATTTCGGTACCGGCATACTTGCCGAACAGCACGATATCGCCAACTTTGACATCCAGCGGCAGCACTTTGCCGTCTTCGGTTTTCTTGCCGTTACCGACAGCCACGATCTCGCCGCGCTGCGGTTTTTCTTTGGCGGTTTCAGGGATGAAAAGCCCCCCGGCGGTTTTGGTCTCTTCTTCTACCCTCTTGACGATGATGCGGTCCTGAAGTGGTCTTAAATTCATCTGTACTTCTCCTTTCTATCCGTTGTGTGGTGTGGTGGTAAAGTCGACAATTAGCACTCAAGGCTGCTGAGTGCTAATACTCACGGAATATAAACAGCGCCCTTGCAAAAATCAAGGGGTAACTGAAATATTTTGTGGCAGGGCGCACTAACAGCGTGGGAAGGCTATCCTCTGATCGGCCAGCCGGTCTCGAAATCCGGTGGAAAGAAATTTTCTTTCGTGCGGTTGTAATAGCCGAACTGCAGGCGCGGGAACTCTTTTTTCAGGCGCTGCAGCAGCCGGTACATGCCGATTCCCCGTCCCTGTACCCCCATCTCGCGGTTGTAGTACTCCGGATCGATCGACAGGTTGCGCATCTGAATCATATCGATATTCGTCTCCGCGACAAACTTCAGCAGCGCTTCAACCTCCTCCGGGGCATCTGATACGCCGGGCGAAACCAGATAGTTGATCGAGGTGAAACGACCGGCCTGCTTGGCGATATTCACCGATCGGAGCACGTCGCTAAACAGGTACCCCTTGGGGCGGTAATAGCGGTTGTAGGTATCTTCGCGCACCGAGTTCATCGAGAAGCGGAACGAATCCATTCCGGCATCGCAGAGCAGTTGCACCCGTTCGGGGATCGAACCGTTCGAGTTGAAATTGACCGTCCCGCGCGAGGTTCCTTTTTTCATGCGGACGGTCGCCTCGGCAATCGTGTCGGACTGCAGAATCGGGTCTCCCTCACACCCCTGACCGTAGGACACAATCGCCTGCTCGGCCTGCTCCAGATGGGGGAGGGCAATTTCGCACAATTCTTCCGGAGTCGGGACAAAACCGATCCGCTCGTGATTGGATGGGCAGCATTCCGACTCCTGCAGGCTGATGCACCCCAGACAGGCGGAATTGCAGACCGGCGAGGTCGGCAGCGGCGCTTCCCAGCGGCGATAGAAGAGGTTCTTGGCGGCAAAACAGTGGTAATCGACGGCGCAGCGAGACAACTGCTCCAGCAGTCGGTTATCCGGCATCTGCTTCAGCATCTCCCTGACCAGCGGGTCAAGGGTGCGGTCGTCATAATTGACCGGATTCCAGTTGCTGTTGTTGTCCACCTTGCTGGCGGCCACGACGAAACAGTCGCGCTCTTCATCCCACCCGACCGCGGTATACGACCAGAGCGGCAGCAGGGTCGGTCTTCTGTGAGTAATCGCAGGCCGGCAGCAGGGTACGCAGATAGCCGGGGGCCATGAAGGCTGAAACGGCCTGGATACGCTGGCTCCGCTTCCCCTCCCGCAGGGTATCGACCGTAATGAAGGCTTTCTTGCGCGGGTCCCAGGCGACAGGGGGCATGGCGGGCATCGTGAAGAGTCTGCTGTCTTCGGGGAGCGGTATCAGTTCGACATCCTCCGGCAGAGTCGGTACCGTGCCGTTCATTCCGGCCATGCAGAGTTCGGGGTGGTCGAAGATGTTTCCTTTATGATCGGCATACAGCATTTTGGGCAGACGTCGCGCCACGGTGGTGCTCCTGGTACATCGTAATTTGTCTTCTATTGCTGCTTGAGGTACAGTGTCGTGACAGACTACCGCTATATTTTTTCCTGTCAAGCGGGAATGTTTTGTGGTTGCATCCGTGCTCAATATGCAGAAGAATGTAGAAGCAACAGACAATTCGCCTCACGCGGAGACGCGGAGGTCGCGGAGAACGTCGAAAATAAAAGAATTACGGCTTAACTTAAGGACGTTACGTTTTTAATACTGGTTTGCTCCGCGTTCTCCGCGTCTCCGCGTGAAATTTATTTAGTCTGGCTTGTCCGACTTAGGAAGTGTTCTATGAACAAAGTTTTTGCAACGCTTTTTGCCATCATCCTAACAGCCGCTTCAACGTCTCTAGCCGCTTCTCCTCCGCTAACATTAGAAGGTCTGAAACAACTCAACACCGCCCGGTACGCCGGGGTGACGCCTGTCCGGTGGGGTGAACATGTGCCGGGGGTACGCACGCGGCTCGATACCGATGAGAGGGTGATCGCCCTGACGTTTGATGCCTGCGGCAGTGCCAAGGGGAACGGGGTCGATTCCCGGCTGGTGGAGTTTCTGGTCAGAGAGCGGATTCCGGCGACGCTCTTTATCAATGGGCGCTGGATCGACGCCAACCCCGAACTGTTCAGGACGCTGGCCGCCAACCCGCTCTTTGAGATCGCCAACCACGGGATTCGTCACAAGCCCGCCTCGGTCAACGGCCGGTCGGTATACGGCATCGCCGGGACGCAGAGTGTTGCCGAGGTGGTCGACGAGATCGAGCTGAACGCCCGCAAGATCGAAGCGATCAGCGGGGTGCGGCCAAAGCTGTATCGCTCGGGCACCGCCTATTATGACGAGGTTGCAGTGCAGATATCGCAGGGGCTCGGGCACGAGGTTGCCGGTTACTCCCTGTTGGGGGATGCCGGGGCAACCTGGAGCGCTGCCCAGGTCAAAGCGGCACTATTGAAAGCTTCCCCCGGCGATATTGCCCTGCTGCATATGAACCACCCTGAAGCGGGAACTGGCGCGGGGGTCATCGCAGCCGTGCCGGAGCTGAAAAAGCGCGGGTTCCGGTTTGTCAAGATGTCGGAGTATCCTCTGAAGTAGTCTAACGTGTGCCGCTGATGGTAGCTCTTTACCCTGAAGGCGGCGTGCATCATCGACTGTAACACCTTTTCCGTCATACCCACCCCGCTCCATCTCAAAAGTGTAATCTTTTCTCCATCAACTGTCGAAATCATTTACAAAAACCACCGTACTCACCCGGCTTACAACAGGCATCCGGTGATTTGTATGTAATACCGGCAGGTTATGTTCAGGCACGCTATGTGCTTATATAGTCTTTGGTGCTTCAAGGAGAGCGCCAGGTTTCACGAGAGTGAGCGATCGTGATCCCGAAAATCAATGCAATCAGCGGACAACGCAAAGTGCAGCATCGAGGTGTGACATGGTATTATCACTGAGCGATATGCGCGGGCACAAGCTGCTCTATGTGGAGGACGAGGCACGTTCTCGCGAATTGCTCCGCGGAATTATTGCCAAGAAATTCCCCAACCTGAAACTTTTCATCTCGGAAGACGGTACCGCAGGATTGGAGATGTTCAGGAAACATCGGCCGGACATCGTGCTGACCGACCTGAATATGCCGGTCATGGACGGGATCCAGATGTCGAGAGAGATGAAAGCGCTTGATTCAGAGACGGTCATTATTGCTGTGACGGCGCATAATGATCCCGCATATCTACAAAGCGCCATCGAAATCGGCATTCGTCACTACGTGTTGAAACCGGTCATCAGTGATAATCTCTTTGCCGTGATCGAAACCACTATCGAAGAGATCAACCTGAAACGACTGGTCAGGGAGCAGGAACGGCAAATCCGCAGGCGCGAACAGCAACTCGCGCGAGCCCAGAAAATAACTCATCTCGGCTGCTGGGAATGGGAGGTTGCCACCGGCAAAGCGAGTTGGTCGGATGAGCTGTATCGGATATTAGGCCTTGAGCCGGGTTCAATTCCGGCATCCTACTATGGGTTTTTGGAGAGGGTTCATCCGGACGATCGAAAGGTAGTAAAAAGGATTGTGCGGGACGCCCTGAGAAAACGGCAATCTTTTATCAGCCATTACTGCCGCATCATACGTCCGGATGGCTCAGTCCGCACGGTACATGGCCAGGGAGAGGTGGTTTTCGATGACACCGGCAGACTCGTGTCGGTGATCGGCACCTCTCATGATGTGACCGAGCGAAGGGAGATGGAAGAGGAGCGGGCCCGACTGGCAATGATCGTGGCATCCTCGAATGATGCGATTTTCAGCATATCTCTGGACGGTTTCATTACGAGCTGGAACAAGGGGGCGGAGAATGTTTTCGGGTATTCTGCCGGTGAAATCATCGGCAGTGAGATCTTTACCATAATTCCGCCTGAACGTCGCGATGAAAGATCCCAGATCTTGCAGATGATCCTGAGTGGCGAGCAGGTCAGGCATTTTGAAACAACCCGCATCAGGAAAGATGGGAGCCGGATCTATGTATCGATTACAACCTCGCCGATACTGGATGCAGACGGGAACATTATCGGGAATTCGGTAATTGCCCGTGACGTAACTGAACACAGACAGATGGAAGAGATCATCAGGCATCAGGCACACCACGACCCCCTGACCGACTTGCCAAACAGGCAGCTTTTTATGAATTTCCTTTCCCTTGAGCTGGCCCAGGCGCGGCGCAACGAGACCAGGCTGGCCCTGCTGTTTCTGGATCTCAACGGCTTCAAGCAGGTTAACGATACTTTGGGGCACAGCTGCGGTGACCGCCTGCTACAGGAAGTGGCCCGGAGGCTCAGGGCCAGCATCCGCGAGTCCGACACCGTGGCACGCCTCGGCGGGGATGAATTCACGGTACTGATGCCGGACCTCACCCAGACGGATGATGTCGGGATCGTGCTTAAAAAGATCCTTGGGGTCTTTGAGAGACCATTTATGCTGGAAGATATTGCGGTAGACACGACCACCAGTGTCGGAATCTGCATGTTTCCGGACGACGGCGAAAATAGTGACGAACTGATGAAAAAAGCGGATATAGCCATGTACGACGCGAAAAGCACAGGCCGGAATTCGTATCAGTTCTACAACGCCGAGATCAACGCACGTACCATTATGCGCCAGAAGATGGAGGGGTTTCTGCGTAAGGCAGTGGGCAAGGGAGAGCTGGAACTTCTGTTCCAGCCCATGGTGAACAGCGATACGCGTGGCATTGTCGGGGCAGAAGCGCTCCTGAGGTGGCGACACCCTGAACAGGGGCTGTTGGCCCCCGATCAATTTCTTGAGGTCGCGGAAGATAGCGGAGCCATCGTGTCGATCGGCGAGTGGGTTATCCGCAATGCCTGCGAACAGGCGCGGATCTGGAATGAGAAAGGATATCCGTTGAGCGTTTCGGTGAATCTCTCAAATCGCCAGTTCCACCAGTCTGATTTCATTGAAAAGACATCCCGGATACTTGCGGAAACGGGTCTGAAGGCGCAGCATCTGGAGTTTGACATCACGGAGAAGACCATCATGTCGGATCCAAATTTTTCGTACCGGAGCATGCAGGCGTTAACTGAAATGGGCGTCACCCTTGCCATAGATAATTTCGGCTGTGGTTCATCATCTCTACAGTGGATAAAAAAAATGCATACTCACAGGGTAAAGATTGATAGAAGTTTTATACGGAATATGTTGACCGAACCCGATGATCTGGCGGTGATCAATGCCGTCATCGCAATGTCACACAATCTGAGAATGGAAGTGGTCGCAAACGGGGTTGAAACGGAAGAGCAGTTGTCGGTCATCAGGCAGAGCGGCTGTGATCAACTGCAGGGATATGTGATAAGTGAACCTGTGCTTCCGGATGAATTCGAACGATTGGCGGCAAACTTTTGATGACTTCATCGGAAGTCCACCCCCACACCATTGTCCGCAAACAAAACAGCCCCGTGCATTTCTGCACGGGGCTGTTTTGAACAACAGGCAGCATGAGTGACTACTTCTTCGCTTCATCCTTCTTGACGACCTTCATGGCATCATTCAGGATCTTGACGCCGGCCTTGGAGGCGGCGATGGAGCCGGTCAGGCTTTCGCGGGCCAGACCCGGGTTGTGGAAACCGTCCGAGTTCTCGGCGGTCCAGTATTCCCAGAGGACATGGGCTTCTTCATGCTTTTCGCGGGCCTGGGCCAGGACGCTTTCAACCACGCCGATGCGCTGGGCGGCGGCATAGGTGTCGATCAGCTGACCCAGCCAGTATTCGGCCTTGCGCATCTTGCCCTTGGTGTAGTTGATGAATGGAGTCGATTTCGTACTGTTTCTGCTCAACGGTGCTGTTCGGGTGGCAGCCGAGGCAGGATGCCTTGACGTGTCTGCTTGGGCTTGACCACGCCGTGGGTCGAGAACATCTTGCCGTCCTTGCCCTTCTGCTTCGGCATATGGCACTGGTGACACTGGACGCCGGCCTTGTCGTGGACGCTGCCGGCATAGGTCTCGGCTTCGGGGTGCTGGAACTTGATCAGGCGGGCGCCGGTAACGGCGTGCTTGAAGTCGAAGAAATCGAGCTCCTTGTAATGTTTCAGCAGTTGCAGGGCGTTCTTGAGCGGGAAGTGGTTGGTGCGCTGGTCGTCATAGTTGACCGCTTGCCGTCGCTCCACTGGGTACCGGCACCGCAGTTGTACTCGACATGGCACTGGGCGCACATCATGCGGGAGTCGGTCTTTTCCATGACGCCGATCTTGCGGAAGCCGTCGCGGAAGGAGATGACCTTCAGGTCGGTTTTGCCATCCTTGGCAAAGATATTGTTCTTGGGATCCCGCTCGATGGCCTGGATCAGGCCGTCACGCACCACGCGCGGCTGGGTGCCGTGCGGGTCATGGCAGTGGATGCAGCCGACCGGGTTGTTGGTGTCCTTGGCCACATCAACGATGTTGGAGGTACGGTCCCACTTGGCCTTGGGATCCTTGTCCCCCATGAACTTCCATTTCAGGATATGGTCGGAGGTCTTGCACTGGATGCAGGTCGGATTGCCGGCCATGGCGGTTTCCTTCAGCTTGTAGTCCTTCCCCTTGTCTTCCAGCACATCCCAGGTCTTGCCGGTTTTGTCGATGCCTTTCCAGCCGTCCTTGAACTGGAAGCGGCCACCCTGGAAACGGTCCACGGCAAACTGGTCGATGACCATGAAGGCGTGACCGCGCGGTTCGTTGTGCTCAAAGGTGAAGCCGTAGGGCGCCAGCAGCTTGTCCTGCATGGGTGAACGGCCGGTCGGGACGCCCTTCTCCTTGCGGGCGCCGCCGTCGTAATTGACCTTGAAGAAGCTTTCGTACTGATCTCTTGTGGCACTTGCCGCACAGGGCCTGGTCGATGAGCGTGACCGGCTTGTTCTTCTCCGGATCCTCCATGTGGGCGTCCAGCTTGTCATGGCAGACCGTGCAGGCCAGCTTGGCATGCTTGGAGCCCTCCTTGAGCGCCTTGATCTCGTCGTGGCACTCGTAACATTTGGCGCGGCCGTCGTTGGCCACTTTGGTGGCCGGCTTGTTGACAGCGGTGGTCAGGGCGGGGAGGGACAGTAGCAGTCCTGCCGTACCGACGAGCGCAGCCGCAAGGGCCAGGTTCTTCTTCAGCATGGTGATTCTCCTTTCATGGGTGATGTCTGCATTCAGTGCAGGTATTTCAACAGGTTTTGGGACGAGGCTGCATCCTGACCGCCTTGGGGGTGACCGGACAGACGTATTCACAGGTGCCGCAGCCGGTGCAGAGCTGCTGGTTGATCCGGATGCCGACTCCCGGAATGAGCTTGATGGCCTCAGGTTCGCAGCGTTCCATGCAGGCAAAACAGCCGCTGTTTTTGGCAAGGCAGGTATCGTTGTGGGCAACAGCCGACAGCTCTTCATGGGGCGTGGAGACAAAATTTGTCATATCCGGCAGGGTCATGGCCGGTTCCGGCGAACTCTTCAGAACACCGCTCACCGAACAGACGGCCTCTCCGAGCGAGAACAGACTCTTCTTGAAAAAATCCTTGCGGCTGATGTTCATGGTTTCTTCATTCCGTTTTTCTCTTGCTTGACATCCTTGATCTCTCCCGGCACGTGGCACTGGGTGCAGGTCAAACGCTCAGGGTGCGGCGTCTCGGGAGCCCCGTTCAGGCCGGTTCGATGGCAGCCGAGGCAGTAGTGTCCATCGGAGGTGTCTTTGATGCGGTGCGGTACCAACGGTGGGGTGCTTTCGGCCTGTTGGGCATCTTTGTCATAGTTCTCCCTCTCTTCTGCGGAGACGACAACCGGGAGAGCAAGGAGCGCGACAAGGGACGCGACGGCACACCGGCGGAGCACTGTTTTCATGGGAATCCTCCTGAATTGATCGAATCTGGTTCAGCAGTCTAGGCTTTTTCTACTTTAACGGCGCATTTTTTGTAATCCGGCTCTCCCGAGATCGGGCAGTAGGCATCGATGCACAGTTCGTTGATCAGCTTGGTCTCGTCGAAGAATGCGACGAAGACGTTGCCCTTTTCAGCCTTGCCGCGACCGTTCAGCTCAACCGGCAGGGTGATCGAGCCGCGCCGCGAGCTGATCTTGACCTTCTCCAGATTCTTGATGCCGAGTTTTCCGGCATCATCGGGATGCATCTCGCAGACGGCGGATGGATACGCCCGTTTGAGTTCGGGAACCCGGCCGGTCATGGTGCCGGTGTGCCAGTGTTCCAGCACACGGCCGGTGCAGAGCCAGAAGGGATAGACGTTGTCGGGAACCTCCGGAGCCGGTTCATAGGGACGGGCCCAGATGACCGCCTTGCCGCCATCTTTCTTGTTCTTGTAAAACTTGATTCCTTCTCCTGCCTTGACGTACGGATCAATCCCCTCGACGTAGCGGTACGGTGTTTCCTTGCCGTTCACGACCGGCCAGCGCAAGCCGCGCACCTTGGCATAGGTTTCGTAGGGGGCCAGATCTTTCCCGTGTCCTTCGCCGAATTTGCGGTACTCTTCCCAGATACCCTTTTCGACATACTGGTACGGGAAAAGGTTGCCGTGTCCCAACCGTTTCGCCAGCTCAATGGTTTGCCACAGGTCGTTTCTGGCTTCGCCGGGCGGGTCCACCTGTTTGAACCACTGCTGGGTACGCCGTTCGGCATTGCCGAAAACTCCTTCCTTCTCGACCCAGGAGGCCGAGGGGAGTATTACATCGGCAACTTCGGTGCTCTTGGTCGGATACATATCGGAGACCACGATAAAACGGCCATCTCCCTTGCGGGCGCCGTTTCGGTACCGGTTCAGGTTCGGCAGCGA